>ONGG01000002.1 GCA_900317305.1 uncultured Prevotellaceae bacterium
GTGTCAAAGAAAAAGTCCGTCACCCCCAAACGTGGCCGCCCGGCCAAGCCCAAAACGGTGACGCAGGAATTTTAGGTACAAATTACTGAAAAACTCAGACTGAGTTCTCCGATTTTTCGGATTTATCTGAATCCTCCGAAAATCCCGCCATTCTACCCCCCTCCCTCTGGGAGGGGTTGGGGGAGGGCTCCAACAATCCCCCCAAAAATTAAATCCGCTCCCCAGGCTCGGGGAGCGGATTTTTATGTGATGCGGCAAATTGCCTATCGGGCCTCATCGTCGTCCCAAAGACGCTTTGTCTTGAAGGTGTTGTCCATACCATCGTCCAAATCGTCGAAGAAAGTGTCGTTGCCCAACATATTGTCATCACCAGATGCATTATGGATGTCTATCATGATTTCTCCTTTGGGCTCTACCACCATGATTTCAGGAATGATGTATTTTTTCATGTTATGTTCCTCCTTAGATTATTTGATTACTACTTTCTTTCCATTCACGATGTAGATGCCTTTAGGCAGCTGCTTTCCGTTCACGCGGATACCCGAGAGGGTGTAAATATTACCATTCTCCACGATGCTGTCGCTCTCTATGCCTTTGATGCCATTGAGATCATCGAAGGAGAACGCTGAGATGTTGATGTCGCTTGACTTCGGGATGGCCAAGTAGGCCTTGTGGGCTTTGGCAAAGAACGGTGCACCACCGTTTTTCCAGTAGAAGCCAACATTCTCTCCGTTCTTGTCGAGACTCAACATGTAGAATATATAGTCTGTGGTGCCATCAGGACCCACTGTCGTTCCACCCTTGTCAAGACCATAGAGCAGGTTGCCCTCCACGGCCTCAACATTGGCTTTGCTTTCAGCAAACTCGTATGTTCCCTCTTGGCCTTCAAGCACCACACCGCAATCCTTCGGGATTACGTTGCCTGTGTTGAAGGTGTTCAGGACTTCTACGTTATCGCCAGCTGCGTTCAACGTGTAAGTCGTGGCCACCACACCCTCTGGCACTACAAGATTTTTGTCGCTGTAATAGAGGGTGGCATAGCCAACGGAAGAGATGGTCACCTCGATGGGTTCTGGCTCAACAAATTTGTAAAAGGCAAAAGTCTGGTTTACAATATTTGGGGGGAAAACACCTTCTTTTGTCAATGTGTAGCATCTCCAGTCTTGTGAATTGTAAATACCAACATACCTGGATGTGGCAGTGTTATATAGATATTCATCTTCGATTGCAAAGATCTTGTTGTCGTTTGTTCCCACTCTCACTCCATTATTCGTATTGGTGGTATAGAGCCATTTCTCCTTATCTTCGTTGGGATAGAACGTATAGCCATCTTCTGCATTACCACTGATGGTCCATTTAATGTTGTCAGCTACTTTGCTTGTTATTTTATCGTTACTGATGGTCACTGCTATAGCTGTGGGAGCCGATTGCGTTCCTCCATCATTGCTCATAGCGTAGGTGTCACCATTGTCGCCTACAATTACGAATATGTCATCCTCGGTGAGGTCGGCAAGGTCGGTTAAAACCCAATTCTCATCGCTTGGCTCCTCAGCCTTTCCAACCGTGCAAGTCACAGAGGCAGCACTGCTGGGCATGGTGAACGACCATGTGCCGTCTGTTTCGTTTTCTGTTACTTTGACTTCAGCATCCTCCTCGTCGGTCACGCTCACGGATTCTACTTCATAGCCCTCATCAGCGGTAACAGTGAGGATGACCTTTGTTCCCTCCTTCACTTCGTCGCCACTATTAATGGCCTTGCCCTCCTCGTCGGCAGCAGAGATGGTGGCGTTCTCCACGTCGGCAAAGGTCAGCACGTAAGCCTCAGGCTCTGTATATTTTGCAAGCATGATGTTGCCCAATGCCACGTTGCCGCTGGTTTTTTTTGTATATACCCACTTGATATATCTTACGTTCTCGCCCAAGTTGTTGAACTCTTCAGATTGAGTAGTAGAACTAAGTTCGGTATAAGTTTCCAGGTCGGTGAATGTCTCTCCGTCTTCAGAAGTTTGGACAGTGAATATACTGCCATTACCGAAACTATTGCCTTTGACATCGAAAGTCAGTTTGCCAGGACGTTCGTCAAACTGCAAGAGTAACCAGTCGCCAGTAGAATTGAATTTCAGTTTCGGCGATGAGCCGTAATCGCTGTCTAAATCATTCTGCGTCAGGCCATCGGTGCTTTCGATGTCAGTTTTGCCCCCGTCAAACTCGAAAGGCAGGGAGGCGGGTTTGGCAGGCACTTGTTGCTCAATTGTATAAGTTGCTGAAGCTATTCCGCTCGACTCCTCTCCCTTCACGGCAATAGCCTTGATGGTGGTAGTTTCAGAGATAGTTAGTGGCGATTCATATTCATCACAGCCATTGTCGGGGTCTGTGCCATCCAAAGTGTAGTAGATGGTGGCACCATCAGTAGTGCAATTGATGGTCACAGTCTGTGCTTCACTGTAAGTGCCACCTGCGGGGGAGAAGGTAGGAACTGCTATCTCTTCTTTTTCACTTATGTAATTAATGACAATTGTTTTGATATGCACTTGCGCGCTAACCTCATTGGCACTGCCTACAACAAATGAAGTACTGTTAATGGTGTACACCCCATCTGTGGGTGTTACTCGAGTTCCTCCTACTTCTACATAGCCATTATTATTGTTGCCAGAATAGGTAATGCTAATAGATGAGATGGTGTTGTTTTCCAAGGACCTTATCTCTATTGTGTTGTTACCACTCTGGCTGTAGTAAAGGCGGATCGTCCCATCTTTATTCAAGCCAGGAAAAATACTAGCGCCTCCTTTGTAACCAACGACAGACCATTTCTCATTATTAAGGCCTACTAAAGCTGCATCGTTCCCGCCCGTCATGTTCGTAGTGGTGCCGCCAGAGTACTGCATCGTGACAGTTCTTTCTGCCTCAGCACCCCAAACCACACTGCACACTGCACATAGCAGTGTCAGCAAAAAAAATCGTAGATTTTGTTTCATAAATATTAGTGTTTTGATGATTGATTTCAAGATAATGGTTAGCCAGGATAGGGAGTCACCTTCTCAGGTGAGCGGCTTTGCATGGTATCATGAAGCGGTTGGCCAACCGCCCATATGGTGCAAAGATAATGAAAAAAACGATAAGTCGTTGGAAAAAGCCCAAAAATTTGACCTTTTACCTTAATAAATGACAAAACAATGAAAAAACTCCCGCTTCCTTTGCGGAGGCGGGAGTTAAGAAGGGGCTATAATGGATTATTTTATACCCAGGATGATATTGATGATGGCAGTCACGTCCTGCATGTTGATGTAAGGATCGTCGTTCATACAGGCATTCTCGTAGATGAATGGTGAGGGGCTCTTGCCCAGGATATAGTTAATAACAGCCGTGACATCCATCATATTGATCTTACCATCGCCGTTAACGTCACCAAGGATATCGCTGGTCACCTTGCGATAGATGCTTAGCTCTTTCGCAACAGGTGTAGTGCTTGCATAGCAGGTGAATCGTGGATTGCCGTTGTTGTAATTGAAGCGCAAGTCGTTACGGGTGTTTCCGCCTTGGAATACGATGGTGGTCTCGAGCTTCTTCGCTTGAGTCTCTTCGTTGACCACCTCCTCTGTGTTAATCTTGGCTTTGGCATTGTCGCCAGCGGTCTCCTTATCGGCAGTGCCCATGTAGTTACTTCCACTCGAGGTGGCGTAGAGATAGCCGTCGCCCACATTCAAATACCATGCGTCGGCAGCACCTTCGAGGGTGATCTGCTGCACATAGCTGTTGGGGATGATGCTGCCATCGCTCTCAAGGGTCACCTCTTCTACAGAACGCCAGTTGCCCGACTGGTCGGACATGCTCCAATACTTATCTGCCTCATCTACGGTGTGGGTACCCACGAGGATGATCACGTCGCCAGCTGCAAGTGTCGAAGCGTCGGAAACAAGCACAAACTTATCGGTGCCGGGCTGGGCCTCTGGCTTGACTACGGTGAGTTTGTAGGAAGCAGAACCAGCAAGGAATTCGTCGTAGGCTTCCGATTTGGCGGTGATGGTGGTGGTACCTGCCGCTACCAGTGTCACCTCGCCTGTGCCCTCGTCGACGGTGGCCACATTCTTGTTGCTGCTGGAGTATTTCAAATTGCCGAAGTCAAAGTCTTGAGCAGCCGAGAGGGTAGGCTCGGTGAAGTCCTCACCAAGGGTGGCGGTGACTTCCTCGGCACTGAATGCCAGTTGTGGGTCAATCAGTCCGGCCGACTGATACTCAAGGGCTGTCAGGGCAATCTCGTAGTAGATGTTTTCGCCGCTCTTATAAGTAACGACGATACCCGTTGCCGTTCCTTGGCTGCCGTCCACGACTTGTGCGAGGTCGAAGTCGGTGAGGTGCCACTTGTTGTAGATTTGGATAGAGTTGGTGCCGTCGGTGAGATAGTAGTTGGTGCGTGTTCCGTCTTTCTCGACTTTGAATTTACCGGTCAATTTCACCAGTTGACAGATATAATCGGGCAGGTTGGCCGACAGGGCAATCTGAACCGGAGTAGCCGTGCCATTGGTGGCGGTGATGCTGGCATCTTCCACTTTGATGATCTCAGGCATCTCGTTATAGACGTCGTAGGTCACCGTGGCAGTGCCATTGAGCTTTTGTCCAGCAGTGTAGTTGAATGCGTCGGTCTTTTCGAAGTAGAAGTTGATGGCACCGGTGTTGTCTTTAGCATAAAGGTCTTTGCCATTGGCATAGAGCACCTGCACGTTATTGAACTTCAGTTTGCCCGATGCACCGGCTTCAAGCTGTTTGATTTCAGCGATGCTGTTGTAAGTGGTTCCTGGCTGTGGGTCAACACCGCCTTGTGAATAGGTCACGTTGATGGTTCTCACCTTTACGGCACTGGTACTTGCGTATGTAAGCGTCACACTATTGGCACTGCCTTCCCATTTGCCACTTGCATAGAGACCATCATCGCTGGTGAATTGCTGGCCCCCGGTGATTTCAATCTTCGATATGGTGTAGCCATTGGGCACGCTGATGGTCATCTTGGTAGTTTCCACATCGTCCACTTTCTGGGTGTAGAAACGAAGGTCGTTGCCTCCGCTTGCTGCCCACCAACGGTATTTTCCAGATGTCACCAACTTCACGTCGCCCGAAGTCCATGTGTGGTCCTCGGTGATGTATGTGTTTTCACTAGAAGGTTTCAAGCCTGTTCCGTAGTCATTAGTTCCGGTAAAATCGAAGGTGTAGTCACCGGGTGTGGTTGGTTCCACCACTTTAAGCGTATAGGATGCACTACCAGCATAGTAAGTGGCCGTCTCGGCCGATGTGGCGGTAATCTTGGCTGTTCCTACGGCCACAGGGGTCACTTCACCTGTGCTGGCGTTCACGGTGGCCACATCAGTATTGTCGGAAGTGTAGGTTACAGCGCCATTTCCTTCATTCGTGAGCGTAGGCTCTGTAAAGTCCTTTCCAAGGGTGGCAGTTGCGGAACTGCTGCTGAAAGCCAGATTGGGATTGCTCTTTGCCGATGTTCCCTCTTTATAGATAATAATCTTGGTAATCTGGGTGTTGTGGGCACTAAGTACCTTCAGGGTATAGATAGTGCCTACGGCTCTATGGGCCTCATCGATATCATATTCGTTGGTGCCCTTGGCTCCAACAGTTTGTTCGCTAACGGCGGTTTCACCAACAAAGATGTTTTGAACAGTAGAACCTGAAGCTGCGCCGTTGCCAACCACATCAATTCTGGAAACTTTGAAGTCGAATTTGGGCAAGGTGAGGGAAGCACCTTCTTTGCCCAGCATGAGATAGCCTTGGGTGTTGAAATAGTAGCCGTCGGGAGCTTGTGCGGTCACTGTATAGCCGTCGGCATTGGTAAATGAGGCGGCATCTGTGGCTTTGTTGGCAGATCCCACGGGGAATCCCCAGTCGTCATTGGTGGTGAAGTCAAGAGTCACTTCTTGGGCCTGCACCATTCCGAATACTGCACATAGCAGCATCGTAAGGAATAAATGTAGTTTTTTAGTCATGATTGTTTATGGTTATATTGATGTTTTTCGGTCTTACATTTCCAAATCATAGAGGCCCGCCTTTTCGCAAGGAGGGCAAAATAGCATACATATATCGCCACAAAAATAGCACAAATATTCTAAAGTTCAAAATTTCAGCCACTTTTTTTGCTTTTCGAGCTTGATATCTCCTTGCAAAAGACTTGAACAACACATCAAAAATCTATCTTTTGCACAAAAAATTAACTTCACCCCCTTAGGAAGAGGATGAAGTTAACTGTGCTAAACTATAGGGATGATAAAATACGTACAGCGAAACAATATCAGATATCTCAGCACATTCCGTAGTTCAAAACCATCAGTTTATTCAGCACAATCCGTAGTTCAAAACTGTCAGATTAATCAGTTGTTCACGTTGACGATGTACTCCTCGATGCCTTTGTTGTGTTTGGAGAAGAGGTCGCGGGTGTTCTTCAGGTAAGTGTCGCGCTTGGCGCGTTCGGTGGCATTGAGGCTGTCGGAGGGGAATCCGGCTGGCAGCACGCGGTACTGGCGACGGCCTGAGGTCACAGGACGTGATACCCAGTAGAGGTTGTATCCGCAGTCGGTGAGCGTGGTGTGTCCGTCGCGCTTGGTGAGCGTCATCCGCACCATCGTACCACCATCAGTGTTGGGCCGCGACTGGTTCGACACGAAGTTGCCCAGTGAGTAAGCCAATAGGTGTTTCTCGCCGTTCTGCTCCCTCACCTCTATAGGCTCCACCACATGAGGGTGACCGCCGATGATATGGTCTACGCCGTGGGCAAACAGCCAGTCGGCCAGGTCGCGCTGGCTTTTGTTGGGCAGCA
This sequence comes from uncultured Prevotellaceae bacterium, assembly GCA_900317305.1. Classification (GTDB taxonomy): domain Bacteria; phylum Bacteroidota; class Bacteroidia; order Bacteroidales; family Bacteroidaceae; genus Prevotella. Next base: position 6,815 of record ONGG01000002.1, read on the forward strand.
GCACATACTCGTCGCCCCAGTGTGGCATGCAGATGATGACGTCGGGGTTCATCGATTTGGCCTTGGCGATATCACGGGCGATGACCGTGGTGTCGATGAGGTTGACGACACATGGCTCCGGCACGCGGATGCCGTTGGTGCCATAAGTGTAGTTGAGCAGGCAGATGCGGATGCTGTCGTGCTCGATAATGAACGGGTAGAGCGCTTCACGTTCAGCAGCATTGCGGTAGGTGCCCAGGTGTTTCACGCCCAGCGAGTCCATCATCTGTATGGTGCGGTTGATGCCCCGTGCGTAGGTGTCCACGCTGTGGTTGTTGCAGGTGGTGAGTACGTCGAAGCCACAGTCGATGGCGGCCCGTAGGTACTCGTCGGGGGCACAGAACTGCGGGTAGCCTTTGTATGGAGGGCCTCCGAGCGTCACCTCGAAGTTGGCGATGGCGATGTCGGCACGCTGTATCTCTGGGGCCATATAGTCGAACACGTCGCTGTAGTCGTAGGTGCCATTGGCGGTGCGGGCAGCCTTGATCTGTGGCTCGTGCTGCATCAGGTCGCCGCCGAAGATGAGGGTCACTTGGTGCTCCTGGGGTTCGGCGGGAACGGTGCTTTCTGCACCGCCCTGGGCATTGCCCGTGCAGCATGAGAAGATGGAGGCAAGGGCCACGAGGAGGCCCTGACGCAATACGGTTCGCTTCCCGAAGGGGAATGTGGTGTGGGATGTGTTCATTTTGGATAAGCAGTTATGATATGAGTGGCAAGTTGCAAAACTTGCCGAGACGGTTTTACTTCGCAACAAAGTTAATCATTTTTCCTCAAGAATGGTGGTGGAACGGGCGAGAACTGATGATTTTCGATGTGTTTTGACAATTTGTCATACATTTCTGCCATTCTGTCATGAATTTTTGTTCTGGCACGTTGGTTGCAAGATATAGGGCGAAGGCCGAAAGAAATCAAGGCCTTACAGAAAAAGAACATTCAATAAACAATTTAATTATAGGAGATTTAAGTTATGAGAACTATAAGTAGAAACTATTGGTTGCCAGAGTTGTTCAACGATTTGATGAGCGTAGGTCTCAATGTGCCTAAGACATCGACCACCGCTCCTGCCATCAACGTAAAGGAGAGCGACAACAAGTATGTGGTAGAGGTGGCCGCTCCCGGGCTGAAGAAGGAGGATTTCTTTGTGAACATCAACGACGAGGGAAACCTCATCATCAAGATGGAGCAGAAGAACGAGAAGAAGGAGGATGACGAGAAGATGCACTACCTCAGACGCGAGTTCTCTTACACCAAATATGAGCAGGCACTCATCCTGCCCGACGACGTGGACAAAGAGAAGATTGCCGCAAGGGTAAACGATGGCATCCTCACCGTCGACCTGCCCAAGATTGAAGAGACTAAGGTAAAAGTGGCAAGAGCCATCGAGATTGGATAACAGACAGTATGGATCTTCTTTAAAATATCGGCAAGCACACCAGTGTTTGCCGATATTTTTTTATATTTGCAGCTGATAATCTGCAATAGTCAAATAACACCATGAATCAGGGTCATCAGAATAATCAAGAAAATCAGAATACTCAGAGTATTCAGAGTAATCAGAGTTCTCAGAGTATTCAGAGTTCTCAGAATCCTCAAGAATGAATAGAAAGCTGGTTTTCCTTTCGCCTTGCACTATTTTTGAGTTTTCAGCGAGAAGATAGGCTGCGGAAAACTCAAATATTATTTGGTTTTTCTCTCGCCTTGCACTATCTTTGCACCACAAAAGACTCAACAATAAAAATCAATAGAAAATGGCAAAAAAAGCACTTCTTATGATACTCGATGGATGGGGTATCGGCAAACATGGAGAGGGCGACGTGATTTTCCGCACACCCACTCCTTATCTCGACTATCTGAACGCCGTGAGCGCTCACTCACAACTGCAAGCCTCGGGCGAGGACGTCGGTCTGCCCGACGGACAGATGGGTAACTCCGAAGTGGGACACCTCAATATCGGCGCCGGACGCGTGGTATACCAAGACTTGGTGAAAATCAACCGCGCCTGCAAAGACGGGTCGATACTGAAGAATCCCGAGATAGTCAATGCCTACACCTATGCCAAGGAGACAGGCAAGCGCCTCCACCTGATGGGACTCACCTCTGATGGTGGCGTGCACTCCTCGCTCGACCATCTCTTCAGCCTCGTTGAGATAGGCAAGCAGTATGGACTGAAGAACACGTTCGTGCACTGCTTCATGGATGGCCGCGACACCGACCCGAAGAGTGGCATCGGATTCATCCGCCAACTCACCGAGGTGTGCCAGAAAAATGATGCCGCCATCGCCTCTATCGTGGGACGTTTCTACGCCATGGACCGCGACAAGCGTTGGGAGCGTGTGAAGGAGGCCTACGACCTGCTCGTTGAGGGCAAGGGAAAACAGGCTCAGGACATGGTGCAGGCCATGCAGGAGAGTTATGATGACAAGGTGACCGACGAGTTCATCAAGCCCATCAACAATGCCACCGTCGACGGCACCATTCAGGAGGGCGACGTGGTGATCTTCATCAACTTCCGCAACGACCGTGCCAAGGAACTCACCCAGGTGCTCACCCAGGAAGACATGCCTGAGCAGGGCATGCACACCATCGCCGGACTGCAGTACTACTGCATGACTCCCTACGATGCCAACTTCAAGGGCGTGCACATCCTCTTCCCGAAGGAGAACGTGGAGGACACACTCGGCGAATATCTCTCGAAACTGGGCAAGAAACAGCTCCATACGGCTGAGACAGAGAAATATGCTCACGTCACCTTCTTCTTCAATGGCGGGCGCGAGGCACCCTACGAGAACGAGGACCGTATCCTCGTGCCCTCGCCCAAGGTGCCTACCTACGACAAGAAACCGGAGATGAGCGCCTACGAGGTGAAGGACAAGCTGGTGGAGGCCATCAAGACCGAGAAATATGACTTCATCGTGGTGAACTTCGCCAATGGCGACATGGTGGGACACACCGGTGTGTACAACGCCATCGCCAAGGCTGTCTGGGCCGTTGACAACTGCGTACGCGAGGTGATCGAGACCGCCAAGGCCGCCGGCTACGAGGCCATCATCATCGCCGACCATGGCAATGCCGACAATGCCATCAACGAGGACGGCACACCCAATACCGCACACTCGCTCAACCCCGTGCCGTTCATCTATGTGACCGACAACAACAGCGCTTGGGTGGACAACGGCCGACTGGCCGACGTGGCTCCGTCGATACTGCATATCATGGGACTGGAGCAGCCTGCCGACATGACTGGCAACAACCTGATCCACGACAATTAATCTTTTGCTATAAACGCATCATTCTGCCTCCCCTCCTCTCACGAAGAGGGGAGGCGCTTGTTAAAAAATGCTCCCCACATGGACGTAAAAATCGATGCCTCCTGGAAGCAGCACCTCCAGACGGAGTTTGAGCAACCTTATTTCGCCAACCTCGTGCAGATGGTGAAAAGGGAGTATGCACAATATGCCTGCTATCCTCCTGGAAAACTGATCTTCAACGCCTTCAACCTATGTCCGTTCGACAAGGTGAAGGTGGTGATCATCGGACAGGACCCCTACCATGAGCCCGGACAGGCGATGGGACTGAGTTTCTCGGTGCCCGAAGGGGTGCCTATGCCCCCGTCGCTTATCAATATCTTCAAGGAGATAGAACTCGACCTCGGACAACCCATGCCGGCATCGGGCAACCTCACCCGGTGGGCTGAGCAGGGGGTGCTCTTGCTCAACGCCACGCTCACCGTGAGGGCACATCAGGCGGCAAGCCACCAAAGGCAGGGATGGGAGACGTTCACCGACGCGGCCATCCGCGCACTCAGCACGCACCGCCAGCACCTCGTCTTCATCCTTTGGGGTGGTTATGCGCGTAGCAAGGCGGCTCTCATCGACCGTAGCAAGCATCTCGTGCTGCAGTCGGTGCACCCCTCGCCACTGTCGGCCAATAGGGGAGGGTGGTTCGGCAACCACCATTTCTCACAGGCCAACGCATTCCTACAGCAACATCAACTCACGCCCATCAATTGGTAAACGCATGGACAACGACAAACGGATGATTCCCATCGTGCAGGTGGGCAACGTGCTGCTATCGCCCGATATCCTCACACGCAACTTCTGCTGCGACCTGAAGGCTTGCAAGGGACAGTGCTGTGTGGAGGGGGATGCCGGCGCACCGGTGACACTCGACGAAGTGGCCGAGATAGAGGATTGCCTCGAGACGGTGTGGTCCGACCTCAATGCTTCGGCACAGGCGATGGTCGACAAGCAGGGTGTGGCTTATACCGACAACGAGGGCGACCTGGTGACGAGCATCGTGGCAGGGCGCGACTGCGTCTTCACTTGCTATGATGGCGACGGCACTTGCCTCTGCGCCCTCGAGAGGGCGTTCCGTGCAGGGAAGACGCGTTTCTGCAAGCCCATCAGCTGCGCCCTCTATCCCATCCGCGAGAAAAAATTGTCGGGCGGGTTCATCGGACTCAACTACAACGAGTGGACCGTGTGCAAGGATGCCGTGGCACTGGGCAATCAGCTGCAGCTGCCTATCTACCGGTTCCTCAAAGACCCACTTGTCCGGCGCTTCGGAGAGCAGTGGTATGCCGAACTGGAAGCCACGGCCGAGGCGCTGCTCCATGATTCCACATCCGAATGAATGCCGTCTTGTTGTTGATGGTTTTTGTCAAAATGGGAAAATAATATTACAATTTTGACTAGACAATTGTTCTAATTGGCCTTTTTTTCTTGGTTGTTTATTTTGTTTTTGCTATATTTGCAGAAATAATTAAGGAAAAATGGACAAATTTCATTATCTGGAGGTGAACGTGCCCCAGGCCAAGAGCCTGCACGACGATTGCCTGTTTATCGAGGACGAACTGGTTATCTTCCGCTCGTTCGAGGAAGTGCCCCTCACCACCGAACCCAAAAGGATGGACTGCCTTTTCGTGGCTTTCTGCCATGAGGGAAGTGCGCAATATACCGTCGATACCAAGGAACATATGGTGCACAAGAATGATGTGATCGTGGTGAACAGTGGTCAGGTGGTGGGCAATTATATGCTGAGTCGCGACTGCAAGGGCGTGGCTATCATGGTGTCGAACGATTTTTTCGCCGAGATTATCAAGGAGGTGCACGACATGTCGCAGCTCTTCCTCTTCGCCTATTCCAATCCCATCTATAACATCAATCAGGAAAAAGCGAACACTTTCATGGAGTATTTCAGGATGTTATGCCAAAAAGTGGAGGATGGAAGCAACCTCTTCAGAAAGGAATTGGCCATTACGCTGATGAAAGCCATGATGTATGACGTGGGTAATGAAATTTACCAAAAAAAGCAATCGCTGCCCAAGCGCACGCGGGCAGAGGCCATCTTCAATGATTTCATCTTATTGGTGAAAGACAATTTCAGGAGCCAGCGCAAGGTGAGCTGGTATGCACAGAATCTGTGCATCACCTCGAAATACCTTTCCGAGACGGTGAAGCAGGTGAGCCGGCGCACACCCAACGAATGGATTGACCATTACGTGACCCTTGAGATCAGGGTGCTCCTGAAAAACTCGGCCATGAGCATCAAGGAGATTGCACAGATGCTCCATTTCCCCAACCAGTCGTTCCTTGGCAAATATTTCAAGGAACATGTGGGGATGTCGCCGTCCAAATACCGCAGGTCGTAAGACTACAACAACGATTAGTCGAAAGTCAGAGTGAGGGGCTTGCCCGCCTTCATCTTCACCGTGCGGCTCACACCTTCGCAGCTCACACATACTTTTCCGTCACGCAAAGAACTGACCGTCACGACTACAGTGTGGCGGTTTTTCTTTTCCCCAACTTTCTTCCATTTGATGTCTACACTGTAGCCACCGCGGGCACGAAGTCCGCGCACCTCGCCCGATTCCCACTGCTCGGGTAAGGCGGGCAACACCTCTATCGTGCCGTTGGTGCTCTGCAGGAGCATCTCGCAGACTCCGGCCGTGCCACCGAAGTTGCCGTCAATCTGGAATGGGGGATGGGCGTCGAGCAGGTTGGGATAGGTACCTCCTGAGCGCCGACGGTCGGGACCTTTGTAGCCGTCGGGCGACACATAGGTGAGCAACTTCTGGTAGATGTGGTAGGCCTGGGGAGCGTTGTGCAACCGTGCCCACAGGTTGATGCGCCAACCGGTGCTCCACCCCGTGGTCTTGTCGCCCTTGATTTCCAGACTGCGGGTGGCGGCACGCGCCAACAGAGGAGTGCCTTCGGTGGTAATCTGGTGACCGGGATAAAGGCCGATGAGATGTGACTGATGTCGGTGCTGCGGATCCCAGTCGTCCCAGTCGTAGTACCATTCGTTGATGTCTCCCTCATGGCCAATGGTGTAGGGATGCAGGCGCGCGAGACTCTTCCTCACTTCTTTCAGGAATGCCTTGTCGCCTCCCACGATGCGGCCGGCCGCAAGGGTGTTCTCGAACAGTTCGCGGATGATGGCAAGGTCGGCAGTGCCTCCATAGCAGGTGGTGCCGTGATAGCCCTCTGGGGTCTTGTACTCGTTCTCGGGCGAAGTGCTCGGTGCGGTGATCAGTTGGCCGGGCGCTTTGGGATTCTCGATGAGCCAGTCGAGACAGAATGCGCTGGCACCACGCAGCAGTGGGTAGGCGGTGTGCGTGAGAAACTCCTTGTCGAGCGTGTATTGGTAGTGCTCCCAAAGGGCTTGCGACAGCCATGCCCCTCCAAGATTCCAGTTGCTCCACTCCGGACTCTCGCGCTTCTCGCCCACGGGATTGGCCATGGCCCAGATGTCGCTGTTGTGGCTGGAGCACCATCCACGGTCAATACCGTAGTAGTTGTGGGCCACATGCCGTCCGTTGCTGGCCAGCGACTGCATGAATCCCCATAGCGGAGTGGTCATCTCGCTGAGGTTGGCCACTTCGGCGGGCCAGTAGTTCTCCTCGAGGTTGATGTTCACGGTGTAGTTGCCCCGCCAGGGCGAGAACTGGTGGGGTGTCCATAGTCCTTGCAGATTGGCAGGCACCGACGGGGTGCGTGAGCAGGAGATGAGCAGATAACGGCCATATTGGAAATAGAGGGTCTCCAGATAGCGGCTGTCGTGTCCGTTGTCGGTGTAGCGCTTGAGCAGCGAGTCAGTGGGGACGGAGAGGTCGTTGCCCGAGCCACCGGATTGCGAAAGGCTGAGGGTGGTGCGGGTGAAGAACTGGCGGTAGTCGTCGATATGGTGCTGGCGCATCTCCTCGTAGGTGTAGTTCGCGGTATGCCACAGGTCGTTGGCCACCTCGTCGAGATAGGGTGCTCCCTCGCTCACGGGATGATGGTCGGCACCGTTGAAACTGGTCTCGTTGACGAAATACAGGGTCAGGGTCTTTGCGCCACGGATGGTGAGCGTGCTGTCGCTGCTGCTCACCTCGCCTTGGTCGGTCTGGGCCTTGAGCATGCTGCAGAAGCGGATGCTCTCTTTCTCATCGCCAATGGCATGGCCTGTCATGGTGAGTTGTCCTACCCCGCTGGCGAGTGCGGCGGCCTTGCATTTGTGGGGCACCTGGGCGGTGAGCACAAGGCGGCAGTTGATGTGCGGACCGTCGCTCTCGATGCGGATGGCGATGAGTTTGTCGGGATTCGAGGCGAAGTATTCGCGCCTGAACTGCTTGCCACCACGCTCGTAGCGGTCGTGGCAGAGGGCACTATCGAGGCTCAGCTCACGGTAGTAGCCAACCGTGGCGCTGCTGTCGTCGTCGAGGATATGCAGGGTGCCGAGGGGCTGGAAAAATTGCGAGTTGGGTCCTTGCACGCGCAGTTGTAGGCTGTCGGCCAGGGCATAGTCCTCATTGAAGAGGGCCTCCCTGATGCGCGGAATCCATACGCTGGCCCCGGCATCGAGGTTGGGGTCAACGGGCTTGCCCGTCCAGAGCGTGATATCGTTGAGGAAGATGATGTTGTCGTCGGTGCCGCCATAGACCGATGCGCCCAACTTGCCGTTGCCGATGAGCAGCGACTCCTCGAAGAAGTCGGCAGGCCGGTTGAACCAGAGGCGCATGGGTGCTTGCGATTGGGCAATGGCAGCGGTTGCGCTGAGCCAGCATGCCCATAATAAGGTAAGTGTCTTTTTCATAATAAAACTGTTCTTCGCCACGTTTGGCAAAGATAATGAAATCGTGCTGGATTGCAAAATAAAACGAAAAAAAACAGCATAAGTGCCTCGCGGCACCTATGCTGGTGTTAACAAAACTTTACGCTTAATACTTTATTTCCTCAGTCTTTCAGACTAAGACAGACTTACATATATTGAAGTTTCAGCAAGTAATGACAGACGGTGTTCCGTCTGTTCATGTCGCAAAATTATAAACAGTATGGCATTTGGGATGGGAGTTTTCGGACAAATAATGGTAAATTTCGGACTTTTGCTCCGAAAAATCACATGATTGTCAGGAAATGAGCATAAAAGCAGCCTATTGCTTGCGCATCTGGGTGGGAGTGACCCCATATTGCTGCTTGAAAGCCTTGGTGAAATAGCCGCCTTCTTCAAATCCACACAGCACGGCTATTTCAGAAACGGATTTGTCGGGTTGGGAAATGAGCATCTCGCGGGCTTTCTCCAGACGAAGGTGCATGAGATAGGCCACGGTGGTCTCTCCTGTGATGGCATACACCTTCCGGCGCAGTTGCTTGCTGCTTAGGCAAAGTCGTGAGGCAATGGTCTCCACATCGACATTGCCCGTCGACATCTGCTCGAGCACAACGGCATTGATGCGGTCGAGGAAAGCCTGCTCGTTGTCGGGCAACTTGTTCGCTTCTGTCATCTGACCACTGGTCATGGCCTGGGAGAAACGCTCGCGAAGCATCTTCCTCTGCGAGATGAGGCGTTCGGTCCATACCAGCAGTTCGTTGGCATGGAAGGGTTTGGTGAGGTAGGCGTCGGCTCCGGTCCGCAGACTCCTGATACGGTCGTCCTCGCTGCTCTTTGCCGTCACCATGATGAATGGAATGTGTGAGAGCAGGTCGTTGGAGCGAACAGCCTCGCAAAGTTGGAACCCATCGAGGCCGGGCATCATCAAGTCGCTGATGATGAGGTCGGGCACTTGGGCCTGTGCCACCTGAAGCCCTTTCTCTCCATCCTTGGCATAGAGCACGGTGTATTGGCTGCCGAACAGCGAACCGATGTATTCTATCACGTCGCTGTTGTCCTCTACAATGAGGATCTTCGTGCCCGTGGGGTTCTCTTCATGGTCGTCGGTAGTGTTGTCCACGATGTCGTCTACCGACTCTGGCTGGTGGGTGTTCTCATCCACTTCGAAGAGCGGATAGTCGTTTTTGTTGGCGGGGATGGGCAGGGATACGGTGAACGTGCTGCCCTTGCCTTCCGTGCTCTTCACCTCGATGGTGCCGCCCACAAGGTCGACCACTTGCTTCACCAGCGACAGGCCTACGCCCACACTGATGCGGGTGGGGTTGTCGTGACCAGTGTAGAATTCCTCGAAGATATGGGGTAGAGACGCTTCGCTGATGCCGATACCGGTGTCGGTGATGGTGAAGAGGAAACGCTCGTCGCCTACCGAGGTGACCAGCATCACATTGCCTCCCTCATTGGTGAATTTCAGGGAGTTGGAGATGAGGTTGTATACAATCTTGTTGTAGTAGTCGGGAACGAAGGCAATGTCGGCCGACTTCTGCTCAGGCAGGTAGTGGAGGCCCACGCCACGGCTCTTGGCCAGACTCATGAAACTATCGACCAGCGTTTCGGTATAGGCCACGATGTCGCCATGCCGCCACTCGATGTCGTCTCTGTGGTCGGACCTGATCTTGGCGATGTCGAGCAACTGGTTGGTGAGCCGCTGCATGTGGTATCCATTGCGCTTGATGACACTGGCGGCCTTGCGCACCTCTTCGGTGGATGAGGCGCGGCCTTCCTCAATGTTGTCGCTCAGTCCGATGATCACAGTGAGAGGAGTGCGGAACTCGTGGGTGACTTTGGTGAAGAAGTCGAGGCGCATCTTCTGGTGGCGCTTCATCATCTCGTTGGCCTTGGTCTTGGAGCGGAGCACATAGTAGAGCACGCTGAGCAGGGCCACCAGCAAGGCCACCGCCAGGATGAAGATGATGATCGACAGACGGAATTGGTGCTTGTGGGCCTTGTTCTCCTCGCTCAGCAACTGGTTGCGCTGTTCGGTCTCTTGGTTGTGATAGATGGCGCGAAACTCACTCAGCATGTTGGCCGTGTCGTCCTGGTACATCGAGTCACTCAGTTCGGCATATCTCTCAAGGTGCTTGTAGGCCCTTGTGGGGTCGGAGTCTTGCAGTGCCTCGGCGATGCCTTTGTGCGTGTTTTTCTCCACAAAGCGGTTGCCTGTCTGGTGGCAGATGTCGAGGGCTTTGTTGAAGTGCTCCACGGCCTGGTTGTCATTGCCTTCGCGATGGCAGAGCAGTCCCATCTGGAAGTGGCTGATGGAGAGAGAGTTGAGATTGGTGCTGCGCTCGAGCACGGGGATGGCTTTCTCAAGTCGCTCGCGCGCTTGGCGGTATTGTCCTAGTTTGATGTATGCGTTGGCCATCTGCGACAGGCGTACGGCGGCTTTCTCCTCGCGGCCCGCGGAGTGGTCGATATTGTAGGCCTTGGTGGCGTAATCGAGCGCCTTCGTGGGGTTGCCATAGTGAAGGAGGGCTTCCGACGCGATGCCATACCGGATGGCGAGTTTGTCGTCACGCCCCAGTTGCTTCTCCACCTCGACGGCTCTTTCGGCAAACTCGGCGGCCTGCTCGTATTGTTTGGTGCTGATATAGATGGCGGCCAGGTTGTTCATCGACGAACTGATGTTCTCCTTGTTTCCACTTTTCAGGTCGAGCTCGTAGCATTTCCTCTGGTAGGCAAGGGCCTCGTGGAACTTTCCTTTCCGCTGCAGGGTGACGCTGATGGTGCTCAGGCAGTCGTTGTAGAACTCGCTGTCCACATCCTTGTTGTTGTAGTTTAGCGCCTTGCGGCAATAGATATAGGCGCTGTCGTATTGCGACCTCTCGTTGTAGGCCACCCCCATGAGGTAGTAGACGTAGAAATCGATGGTGGCCGGACGGGTGTGCGCGCTGAAATGCAGCAGGGTGTCGGTGGTCTCCTCGCCCTTCAGGACGGCAAACAATTGGTTGGCAAGATTGACTTTCTCGCTCCCATGAGCACGTTGGAATTGGCTGAACAGCTGGTCGGCGCTCTCGCCCATTGAGATGAGGGTGAGACCGGTCATGAGGACAAGGCACAGGAGTCTTCGCATGGCGGTGGACTTGGTGATGAAACGAAAGAGGGTGTGCGTGGCACACCCTCTTTGTATGGTTGTTGTTTGTTATGCGTCGATGTTGGCGTAAGTGGCGTTGGCCTCGATGAACTCGCGGCGGGGCTCCACATCGTCGCCCATCAGCATCGAGAAAATCTCGTCGGCCTCGGCGGCATTCTCTATGCTCACCCGCTTCAGCAGGCGGGTCTCAGGATTCATGGTGGTGTCCCAAAGTTGCTCGGGGTTCATCTCTCCCAGACCTTTGTAGCGGGTGGTGTGGATGCTGGTGCCCTCCACGCCATCGCCATACTTGTCGAGGAATGCCTGACGCTGCTGGTCGGTGTAGCAGTATTCCTTCACCTTGTTCTTGTAGGTGCAGAGGTAGAGCGGGGGAGTGGCGATATAGAGGTGGCCTTCCTGGATGACCCTAGGCATGAAACGGTAGAAGAGGGTCATGATGAGGGTGTCGATGTGTGAGCCATCGACATCGGCGTCGGTCATGATGATGATCTTGTCGTAGCGCAGCTTGTCGATGTTGGCCTCCTTGTCGCCTTCGCCGTCAACGCCGAAGCGAACGCCGATACTCTGGATGATGTTCATCACCGACTCGCTCTCAAACACCTTGTGCCACATCACTTTCTCCACATTCAGGATTTTTCCACGAAGCGGGAGGATGGCCTGGGTGTAGCGGTCGCGGCCCTGCTTGGCGCTGCCGCCGGCCGAGTCGCCCTCTACAAGGAAAATCTCGCACTCTTTCGGGTCTTTGTTGGAGCAGTCGGCCAACTTGCCTGGCAGTCCGCCTCCCGACATCACGTTCTTGCGCTGCACGCTCTCGCGGGCCTTGCGGGCGGCGATACGTGCGGTGGCGGCAAGCACCACCTTGTCGCAAATCTGCTTGGCCTCCTTGGGATGCTCCTCAAGATAGATGGAAAGCGCCTCGCCCACAGCCTGTTGCACGGCACCGGTCACCTCGCTGTTGCCCAACTTCGTCTTCGTCTGACCTTCAAACTGTGGTTCAGCCACCTTAATCGAAATCACGGCGGTAAGTCCCTCGCGGAAGTCCTCGCCGGCAATCTCGATCTTCGCTTTCTCTATCTGTTTTGAAATCACAGGGTCGTTGTCGGCGTATTTCTTCAGCGTGCGGGTGAGGGCCATGCGGAATCCCATCAGGTGGGTTCCACCCTCTATGGTGTTGATGTTGTTCACATAAGAGTGGATGTTCTCGGCATAGTCGGTGTTGTACATCACGGCCACCTCGATGGGGATGCCCTGTTTCTCGGTCTTCAGGTAGATGACGTCGTCGAAAAGATGGGTGCGGTGACGGTCGATGAACCGCACAAATTCCTTCAGGCCTTCCTTGGCGTGGAACACCTCCTGGCGGGTATTGCCGTTGTCGTCGGGACGCAGGTCGGTAAGAGTGATGGTAATGCCGGCGTTCAGGTAGGCCAACTCGCGCATGCGTCGGGCGATGATGTCGTATTGGTAGACCGTGGTGGTGAAAATGGTCTTGTCGGGCCAGAACTGCTGGCGCGTGCCTTGCTTGTCGGTGGTGCCTACCACACGTACGGGATAGAGGGCATGGCCCTTCTCGTATTCCTGCTGGTAGATCTTGCCGTCGCGGAACACCTGCGAGAGCATGCGCGAGGAGAGGGCGTTGACGCAACTCACACCCACACCATGCAGACCACCGCTCACCTTGTAGGATCCTTTGTCGAACTTTCCTCCGGCATGGAGCACGGTCATCACCACCTCGAGGGCCGACTTGTGCAGTTTCTTGTGCTCGTCGACGGGGATGCCACGGCCATTATCCTGCACGGTGATGGAGTTGTCTTCGTTGATGGTCACCTCGATGTGCGTGCAGTAGCCTGCCATCGCCTCGTCGATGGAGTTGTCGACGGTCTCGTTGACCAAATGATGAAGTCCTTTCTCACTGATGTCGCCAATATACATGGCAGGGCGCTTCCTTACGGCCTCCAAACCTTCAAGCACCTGGATGTTTTTCGCAGAATAATTGCTCTCGTTCTGTTGTGTCTCTTGCATTTTTGTCTTGCTGAATAAGCCGCCATGAAACAGTGGCGGATGGCTGTATGCCTGTTGTTGAATATAGGTGCAAAATTACAAAAAAACGGGGAGAAAAAAGAAAGAAAAATGGCAAAAAAACATAAAAAAGAAGCCAGTTTTGGCGCCTTTTTCTGGTGTGCCGATTTTTGGGGTGGAGCGCGGCTGAAAATGATGGTTTCAGGCCCGTTTCATGAGTGTTCTGGATGGCGCCGAACGCCTTTCGGCCTTGTGTGCAGGCCAACGAAAAAAGGGCTGCAATCTCATTGCAGCCCTTCGTATTCTTGTCGCCAAGGATTTACGCCATCTTGTTGATCTGGCGCGAGAGGCTCGACTTCAGGTTAGCGGCCTTGTTCTTGTGGATGATGTTGGTCTTTGCCAACTTATCCAGCATCTTCTGCACGCTGGGGTAAAGCTTCGCAGCCTCGTCCTTGTTGGTCATAGCACGCAACTTGCGTACGGCATTACGCATGGTCTTGGCGTAATACTTGTTGTGAAGTTGCTTCTTCTTGTCCTGGCGGATTCTTTTGAGTGATGATTTGTGATTTGCCATCTTTGTGTATATTTCGCGTTTTTTTACTGTTGAGTAGTCCATAGCAGAGTCGAACTGCTCTTTAGAGAATGAAAATCTCTCGTCCTAACCGATAGACGAATGGACCATAGACTTGTTTTGCGGATGCAAAGGTACTGCTTTTTCGGCATCCCACAAAATTTTCGGCAAAAATTTTTTCCTTTTTGCCTCATTTTGCGATATTTGTGGGCACGGAGCTTTGTTTTTCCATGGTTTTCTTGTAATTTTACCCCCATGATGATGACAAGAACAAAGGCTGTGGTATTGCGTACGGTGAGGTATGGCGACTCATCGCTCGTGGTCGACATGCTTACCGAGCAACAGGGTAGGGTGGCTTTCATGGTGAAGGTGAGCAAGTCGGCGCATGGCAAGATGCGCAAGCAGTTGTTCCAACCCCTCAATGTGGTGGAGGTGGATTTTGACTTGCGGCTGAAAGCCTCGCTCCAGCGGTTGCGCGACATCCGTATGGCCGTGCCCCTTTCGTCGCTTCATCTCGACCCCTACAAACTGTCGATTGGAATGTTCCTGGCCGAGTTTCTCTCTCATGCCACACGCGACGAGCACGACAACCAGTTGCTCTATCAGTTTGTGGAGTCGAGCATCCTATGGCTCGACGAGGTGGGGCAGGGTTTTTCCAACTTTCATCTTGTCTTCATGATCCGCCTTACGCGCTTTATCGGTTTCTTTCCCAATACTGAGGAAATGGAACCGCAGGCTTATTTCGACCTGATCAATGGCTGCTTCTCATCCACTCCGCCGCCCCATGCCCATTTCCTGATGCCTGCTGAGGCAGGAAAGATTGGTCTTCTGATGAGGCTCAACTACAAAACAATGCACCTCTGCGCAATGTCGCGCGCGGAGCGCAACCGTTGCACAGAGGTGATTCTGGAGTTCTACAGGCTTCATGTGCCGGGATTTCCCGAAATGAAGTCGCTGGAGGTGTTACGTCAGTTGTTTGATTAGGAGAGCAGGCGGCGTACAACGGCCGAGATGGCACGTCCGTCGGCCTTGCCGGCCATCTGCTTGCTGGCCATGCCCATCACCTTGCCCATGTCCTTCATGCTGGAGGCTCCGGTGGCGGCGATGATTTCGCGCACCTGGGCCTCGATCTCGGCCTCGCCGAGTTGCTGGGGCAGGTAGCTCTCGATGACGGCTACCTGTGCCAACTCGCTGTCGGCCAGGTCCTGACGGTTTTGCTGGGCGAAGGTGGCTGCCGACTCTCTTCCTTGCTTGGCCAGTTTCTGGATGATTTTCAGCGCATCGGCATCTTCAAGGGTGTCGTTGGCTCCCGGAGCCGTCTTGGCCTCAAGAAACACCTTCTTGATATTGCGGAGCGTGTCGAGGCGCACCCTGTCGCGGGCTTTCATTGCAGCCTTGATGTCCTCACTGATCTGTTCGAAAAGTGTCATGGCGTCAATAGTTTAGAAAACGATTTTGCCCGTGCCCTCACCACTGTTGTCCTTGCCGGCCGACTCGTTGGTCTCGCCGTCGGCCTGAGTGCGGATGTCGTCGAGGTTCTGACGGGTACGGCGGCAGGTCGGTGTACTCTCGATAGAGAGAATCACGTCTTCGTTGTCGAGGTCTTCCTGGTTGAAGATGAAGATGTTTTTCGGGCGCTTCGACGGTTTGCCGTCGTGGCCATAGTAGCGGTCGCGACGCTCGTCTTTCTGCTGCTGCTCCTCGGCTTCCTGTGCCTGTCTGCGCATCTGCTCGGCTGTGGTGGTGTTGATGAGGTGCTCGCTCATCATGTCGACATTCTCGATGCCGAAGCCGGTGGCGAGGATGGTGACTTTCACCTTCTTGCCCAGTTCTGGATCGACGGCAAGACCCCATTTGATCTCGAAGTTGTCGCCAAACTGTGCCATGAAGTCGTTGACGTCGGTCATCTCCTCCATCATCAGTCCGCTGGAGCCCTTCTCGTTCGAGAAGGTGATGCTGAGCAGGATCTTCTTCGAGTTGAACACGTCGTTGTTGTTGAGCAGCGGTGAGTTGAGTGCATCGTCGATGGCTTTCTTCACACGGCCCTCGCCCTCGCCGAATCCTGTGCTCATGATGGCTACGCCACCGTCCTTGAGCACGGTCTTCACGTCGTTGAAGTCGAGGTTGATGAGTCCGTGAACGGTGATGATCTCGGAGATGCTGCGGGCAGCAACGCTCAGCGTGTCGTCGGCCTTGGCAAAGGCATTGAGCACTCCCAGTTCGGGATAGATCTCGCGCAGGCGCTCGTTGTTGATCACGAGAAGGGCGTCGACGTGCTTGGCCATCTCTTCCACACCGTCGAGAGCCTGGTCGATCTTGCGCTTGCCCTCAAAACGGAAGGGGATGGTGACGATACCCACGGTGAGAATGCCCATCTCCTTGGAGATGCGAGCGATAACAGGAGCGGCTCCGGTGCCGGTTCCACCACCCATACCAGCGGTGATGAAGGCCATCTTGGTGCCGTCGTCGAGCATGCGGCGCAGTGCGTCCTCGCTCTCCTCGGCGGCCTTGCGGGCGCGCTCGGGCTTGTTGCCGGCTCCCAGACCCTCGGTGCCCAACTGCAAGTGCACGGGTACGGGGGAGTCGTTGAGTGCCTGGCGGTCGGTGTTGCAGAGCACGAAGGTGACGTCGTGGATACCCTCACGGTACATATGGTTCACGGCGTTGCCACCGCCACCGCCCACGCCGATGACTTTGATGATACTATTCTCTTTTGGGAGGTCGGGAAAATCGAGTGCCTCTGGTTTATCTTTGACTGGCATATACGTTATTATTTTGTATGTGTGTGACTTTTAGTTTGCTGATTTTGTTTCCACCTGTTCTACTTGTTGTCTTCGTCAGACTCCTCAGAGATGAGTTTGGTGGTGAAGTCTTTCACCGTATCCTTGAGTCTGCCTAAGAATCCTTTTCCACGTGGCTCCTCGTCGTCCTTTGCATTAAGCTCGGCGGCACGTTGTGCCTCGGCTTGCTTGCGACGGCGGTCTTCCTCGAGGGCTTCCTTCTCCTTGGCGGTCATCACCACACCGGGCTCTGTTTCGCCGGGTTTGCGGAATGCGGGCTTGTTGACTTCAGGGGTGGGAGCAGTAGCGGCAGACTGGTCGCCGAAGAGGTCGGTCTTGGTGATGGTCTGGCCGGCACAGTTCAGGTCGCCTTTGGCGAGCAGTCCGATTACGGTGTTCATCATGCCGTTGCGGGCGTTCACGTCCTTGTCGGTAGAGGTCACGTTGTGGTTCACCGAACCGGCCACGCGCACCTTGCCAATCTTGGTGATGTCGGAGAAGGCCTCCTTGATCTTCTTCATGTTCGAGCCACCGCCAGTGAGGATGATGCCGCCCATGAGCCTGTTCTTGTAGTCGCTGGGCACCTGGTACCACACGTTCTGGATAATCTCGGTGACGCGTGCCTCCACGAGGTCGACAAACTCTTGCTGCGAGACAGTGCGCTCGTCGTCGATGCGGTATTTCTTGTCCTCCTCGATGTCGTTGGGATCGGTAAGGGCCTGAGCGTATTCCAGTTTCATGGCCTCGGCGTCCTTCTCCTCGATCTGCAGCACGTTGGCGATATCCTTGGTCACGTTGTTGCTGCCCAGGGGGATAACGGCCAGATGGCGGAGGATGTTCTTGTGGTAGAGTGCCACGGTGGTAGTGTCGGCACCCAGGTCAACGAGCAGGCTGCCCGTGCGCTTCTCCACCTCGGTGAGCACGCTGTGTGCCAGTGCGATGGGGGCGAGGTAGAGTTCGGCGATGGTGATGTTGGCGTTCTCGAAGCACTTGTTCAGATTGCGGAAGAATGCCTTGCGGCACAGGATGTTGAGGAAGTTGCCCTCCAGCTTGCTGCAGGTGATGCCCACAGGGTCGATCTGGTATTGTGTGCCCACCTTGTATTCTTGAGTGGCGGCGTCGAGTATTTCCTGGTCGGGATACGACATGCTGCGGTTGTTGTCCATCAGTTCGTTGATGATGTCTTGTGTCACCACGGAGTCTTCGGGCAACGTCTTCACGATGGTGTTTCTGACGCTGCGGATCGACTGGCCACCCATGCCTACGTATACCCTTGAGATCTCAGATTTCAGAAGGGTCTTGAGTTTCTTGATGATGTTAGTCAGACAGACGCTTGTCTTGTCGATGTTGTAGACCACGCCCTTGCGGATGCAGGAAGTGGCGTCTTCTTTCACGACGGCGAGCACCTGGATGCTGCCGTCCATGCTCTTCCTGCCGGCGATGCCGGTGATTTTCGAAGAGCCCAATTCAATCGCTACTATGAATTCCTTTGCTGCCATATATAATATATTTTTGGATTTCTTGAATTATCGTTAATGGGTTGAGGCCAGGGTCTTGTCGTCGTTGTCGGGAGATTCGTCCCGGATGTCGTCGTCCTTGCCATTCTTGTTTTTCTTGCAGATAATCTGGTTGTCGAACTCAATGTCGATGTAACTGTATTTGTTCCATCCAATCTCGTTGAGCCCATAGAGGTAGAACTTGTCGAGACGCGTGAGCTTGGTGTCGAGGAACTGGTTGATGTCGCGCTCGCGCCTCACTTTGTTGGATCGCTCGGGCAACTGTCCCAGGCACACGATGTGTCCGCCGATGCGGGGCACGATCTCCAGACTTTTGTCGGGCAGCACGTTGAGTTGCACAATCTGGTTGCGCCACAACTCATGCTGCGAGATCCAGCGTGCCACCACCTGTATGTAGTTCTGCGCATACCAGTTGCTGATGTTGCCGGTGGCCACAAGCAGGTCGGAGGCATAGGAGCCGTTGCTCATGATGTTGCCCTCGTCGTCGATGTAGTAGTCCTCGCCGTTGTCGGCTTTCACCCTGAGCATGGGCAGTTTCTGGCTCACTGTGATGCCCACGAGCCCGTCTTGGGTCTTGTAGCATTCGGCATCCTTGATGAGCATGTGCTCCTTGAGGGTGTTCTCCATCTTCCGCAGGTCGGTCTGCTCCATGCTTTTGCCGTCGGGATAGAGGTTCTTGTTCACGAGGATACGCTTGATCTCCCCGGCGCTGAGGAATCCACTGGAGTCGGCATCGGCCACGCGAATGCTCACCTTCTTGCAAACCTGACTGGAATGGTCGGGCTTGTTGAAGGAGGTCACGGCCAGTGCGATGTAGGCTACAAGCACCAGGTCGAGCGTCACGATGATGGTCTTCTTCCAGTTGATGTACATGGGTGTCGTTTATTTCTCTTTGATGATGGCTGCTATCTGGTCGACGTAGTTGTCGAGGTCGCCGGCTCCGAGCACGAGCAGCACGTCGAAGTCGCGGTTGCGCACATAGTCGAGCACATCGTCTTTGCGTATCATGGCCCGCTCGATGCCCGGGCGCAGGTTGTCGTAGATGAGTTGCGACGTCACTCCGGGAATGGGGTCCTCGCGGGCTGGGTAGATGTCGCAGAGCACCACCTCGTCGAGCAGGCTCAGACTGTTGGCGAAATCTTTGTAGAAGTCGCGTGTGCGGGTGTAGAGGTGGGGTTGGAACATGGCCGTCACCTTGCGGTTGCGGTAGAGTTCGCGTATGCTCTTCGCACTCTGGTAGATCTCCATGGGGTGGTGGGCATAGTCGCTCAGCACCACGTGGCGGTCGTCTTTCAACTTGAAGTCGAAGCGGCGGTCCACCCCACTGTAGGTGGCCATCCCGTTGCGCAGTTCACTGTCGGTGCAACCGCTGAGCTGGGCCATGGCCATGGCGGCCACAGCATTCTCGATATTGATGGGCACGGGTTGTCCGAGGCTCACGTTGTCGACCCTCCCGGTGGGAGAGACGAAGTCGAAGGTGATCTCGCCGTTGTCGATGACGATGTTCTCGGCATGGAAGTCGCCCTCGTCACGGCTGTAGTCGAAGGTTCTCACGTCGCTGCCCACTTGTGGCTGCATCTCCAGTCCGCGGTGGATGATGAGTGCGCCTCCGGGCTGTATGAGCGTGGTGTAGTGGCGGAAACTCTCGAGGTAGGCCTCTTTCGTGCCGTAGATGTCGAGATGGTCGGGGTCGGTGGCAGTGATGACGGTGATCCATGGCCTGAGCCAGTGGAAAGAGCGGTCGTACTCGTCGGCCTCTATCACCACGTAGTCGCTGTCCGACAGGATATAGTTGGTGCCATAGTTCTTGGTGATGCCACCAAGGAAGGCATTGCAGTCGTTGCTGCTCTGGTGCATGATATGCGCGCACATCGACGATGTGGTGGTCTTGCCGTGGGTGCCGGCCACGCAGAGTCCCTTGTGTGTGCGCGTGAGGGTGCCGAGCACCTGTGCACGCTTCTGTATCTCGAAGCCTCCCTGACGGAAATATGCCATCTCGCGGTGGTCGGCGGGGATGGCGGGGGTGTAGACCACCAGGGTCGACTTGGCGTCGCGGCATTCGTCGGGGATGAGGCTTGGGTCATCGGTGAAATGGATGGCCATGCCCTCTTCCTCCAGTTTCGAGGTGAGGGCCGAAGGGGTCTTGTCGTATCCTGCGACGAAGATGCCTTTGTGCAGGAAATAGCGGGCGATGGCACTCATGCCGATGCCGCCTGCTCCGATGAAATATACCGATTTGATGTCTGTTGCTTCCATCCCTTTACACTATTGATTGTTCGATGTGGCCATTTCTATCACTTCCTGGGCGATAATTTTGGCCGAGTCGGGTAGGGCCATCTTTTTCACGTTGGCACCAAGGGTAGCCAGCCGCTCGCTGTCGGCAACGGTGGTCAGCGCCAGGTCGATGAGCCGCTCGGGGGCTTCGGCGTCGGTCACCATGAGGGCTGCGTCTTTCTTCACCAGGGCCATGGCGTTCTTCGTCTGGTGGTCTTCGGCCACGTTGGGCGAGGGCACGAGGATCACGGGCTTGCCGATGAGGCAGAACTCCGAGATGCTGCTGGCTCCGGCGCGGCTCACCACAAGGTCGGCGGCGCGGTAGGCCACACCCATGTCGCTGATGAAGTCGGTAGCCTTCAGGGTGCTGATGGCCGGCCGGCTGGCCAACTTCTTCTTGATGTCGTCGAAGTAGTACTTGCCGGTTTGCCATATCACCTGCACGTCCGACTGCTCCAGTTGGTCGAGATGGCGGAGCACGCTCTCGTTCATGGTGCGGGCACCCAGGCTGCCTCCAACGATGAGGATGGTCTTCTTGGTGGGGTCCAGGCCCAGTTGGCGGGCTGCCTCGTCGCGGCTGAGTTTGGTGTCGAGCAGCGACTGCCTGACGGGATTTCCCGTAAGCATCAGCTTGTCGGCGGGGAAGAAGCGCTCCATGCCCTCATAGGCCACGCAGATCTTGCGTGCTTTCTTTGCCAACAGCTTGTTGGTAACACCAGCGTATGAGTTCTGCTCCTGGATGAGGCAGGGAATGCCCATGTCGGCACATTTGTTGAGCGTGGGACCACTGGCGTAGCCGCCTACTCCCACTGCCGCCATCGGACGGAACTCGCGTATGATTTTTTTGGCCAGTCGCTGGCTCTTCCATATCTTCAGCAGCACCGAGAAGTTGCGAAGCAGGTTCTTGCGGTCGAAGCCGCAGATGGGCAACCCCTTGATTTCATAACCTGCGGCGGGCACGCGCTGCATCTCCATACGTCCATCGGCACCCACGAAAAGTATCTGGGCGTCGGGGCGCAAGGCCTTGATGGCATTGGCGATGGAGATGGCTGGGAAGATGTGTCCTCCTGTGCCTCCTCCGCTGATGATGACTCGTAATTCGCTAGTTTTCATTCGTTTTGGTGTTAGAGCAAAACAAACATGGCACAGAGTCAAGCATGCTTGCTGTGCCTTGTTTTAGCTCATTTCAACATCTCCATGCAAAGGTAAGGTTTTTTTTCGCTTTGCACAAATTTAGTAGAAAGATTTTGGGACAATTTTTTCTGCTCTCCTCCTTTCGCTCATCCCGTCATTTTACCACGGCCTTTTTCTTGGCCGAGATGCTCACGCTGAGCATGGCCCCGATAAAGATGCAGTTGATGATGGTGGATGTTCCTCCCTTGCTGATGAGAGGCAGTGGTTGGCCGGTGACGGGCGCCAGTCCCACGGCTACCATCATGTTGAACATGGCCTGGCACACCAACAGGAGCGCCAGTCCCATCACGAGGAAGGCCGGGAAGAAGTTGACGCAGCGGTCGGCGATACGCCCTGCTCTCCAGAGAAGGAAAATGTAAAGAAACATGACGAATATGCCGCCAGCCAGTCCAAGTTCCTCGATGATGATGGCATAGATGAAGTCGGAGAAGGCCTGGGGCAGGAGATCGCGCTCTTCGGAATTGCCGGGCCCTTTGCCCACAATCTCGGACGAGGCGATGGCGATGTTGGCATGGCCAATCTGTGAGTCGTTGTCGAGGTCGAACTCTTCGGGCGGCACTTCCTCGTTGCTGATGAACTTCCGAATACGGCCTTTCCAGGTGCCGGCACGGTGGAACATCTTTTCGATGAACGAGGCCGACTCTTCTGTCTTCACCACTTGTTCGGTCAGGTTGTTCTTGTCATTGGGGATGGCCTCCTCTTCCTTTCCCACAAGCATGATGAGGACCAGTGCCACGACTCCGAGGAGGGCCACGCCGCCCACGAGTTGTCCGATTTTTTTTAATGCCACTCCTCCGTAGAACATCATGCCTACCACGACGATACCGATGAGCATGGCGGTGGAGAGGTTCTCGAACACGATAAGGCCCATCAGTGGGATGCAGACGGTGAGCACATACTTGAAGGTGTTCTCCTCGGTACCTTCCTCGGTCTGCATGGCGCTGAGAATCTGCGCTACCGAGAGCACGATGGTGCCCTTGGCAATTTCGGAGGGCTGGAATTGTATGCCAAAGAGACTGATCCACCGTTGCGCGCCATTGGTGGCCTGTCCGGCCACCAGCACCCATATCAGTGTGATGGCCGAGATGATGAGCAGGAAGGGTGTGGCAACCTTGAAATATTTGCAGTCGATGTTCTGCACGATAATCATCACGAAGATGCCCACGAGCAGGATGCCCACGTGCTTGATTACTGGTCCCCAGTAACTACTCTTGTCGTAGGTGAGCGAACTGCTCGAGCTGAACACCTCCATGATGCTGATGATGCACAGGAAGAAGAAGATCATCCAGATGACCTTGTCGCCCTTGAATATGTTGCCAATCGATATTTTCATGTGTTACAGGTTTCTGACGAGGGTCTTGAATTGCTCGCCACGGTCTTCCATGTTCTTGAACAGGTCGAAACTGGCGCAGCACGGACTGAGCAGCACGGTGTCGCCAGGCTGTGCCAGTTCGTAGCAGGCGGCCACGCAGTCGGCCATGCTGTGGGTGTCGCGGATGGTGATGCCCATGTCGTCGAAGAAGGCGTGCAACTTGGCATTGTCGGCACCGAGGAACACGAGGGCGCGGCATTTCTCGCGCACCAGGTCCTTGATGGCGTTGTAGTCGTTGCCCTTGTCCTTTCCGCCGACGATGAGCACGGTGGGTGTGGTCATGCTCTCGAGGGCATACCAGCAGGCGTCCACGTTGGTGGCCTTGGAGTCGTTGACGTAGTTCACGCCCCTCACGGTGGCCACGCGCTCCAGACGGTGCTCCACGCCGGGGAAGTCACCCAGGCTCTTGCGTATCACCTCTTTCTTCACCCCGGCGATGTTCGAGGCCAGTCCGGCGGCCAGCGAGTTGTAGATGTTGTGCCTGCCGGTGAGGCTCAGTTCCTCTTGCTCCATGTTGAAGGGGGTGGGCTTCTCCAGGCAGTATTGTCCTTCCTCTATGTAGCCTATCGAACCTTTCTCCTTTAGTTCGGAGAAGGGATACTGGATGGCCTTGATGTCGTATTTCTCGAGTTCGCGCTTGATGATGGGGTCATCGTTCCAGTAGATGAAGCTGTCGTTGCTCGTCTGGTTCTGGATGATGCGCATCTTCGAGTCGACATAGTTCTGCATGCAGTTGTCGTAGCGGTCGAGATGGTCGGGGGTGATGTTGAGCAGGATGGCGATATTGGCGCGGAAGTCGTACATGTTGTCGAGCTGGAATGAGCTCAGTTCGATGATGTAGTACTCATGTGGATCCTCGGCCACCTGGAGTGCCAGGCTGCGGCCGATGTTGCCTGCCAGTCCGGCATCGTAACCTGCCGACTTGAAGATATGGTAGATGAGCGAGGTGGTGGTGGTCTTGCCGTTGCTGCCCGTGATGCAGATCATCTTCGAGTGCGTGTAGCGGCCGGCAAACTCTATCTCGCTGATGATATGAATGCCTTTGTCGATGGCTTTTTTCACGATGGGGGCGTCGTTGGGTATGCCGGGACTCTTGATGATCTCGTCGGCATTGAGGATGCTCTCCTCGGTGTGGTGTCCTTCCTCCCATTCTATGCCGTGGCTGTCGAGCAACTGCTTGTATTTGTCTTTGATGGCCGACATGTCGGACACGAACACGTCGAAGCCTTCTTTCTTTGCCAATACGGCGGCGCCGGCCCCACTCTCGGCCGCGCCCAAAACAACAATTCTTTTCATTTCCAATCTTTTCCTTAATATTCTGTCTTCAATCAATTATTTTCCTAGTCTATAGTAAGCCGTGGTGCTATCTGATCTTGAGGGTGATGATGGTGATGGCGGCAAGGATGATGGTGGTGATCCAGAACCTCACCGTGATTTTCGACTCATGGAACTGCCTCTGTGGCCATCCCTTGAGGATGTAGCGGCTGTCGGGGTCGAGTTGTGAGTCGAGTTTGCGGAAGTTGTCGTGGATGGGTGCCGCGCGGAAAATCCTCACCCGCTCTCCCTTGCGCTTGCGGTATTTGAAGTATCCCGTCTGTATCATCACGCTCAGGCTCTCCACGAAGAAGATGCCGCAGAGGATGGGGAGCATCAGCTCCTTGTGGATGATGACGGCGCAAACGCCGATGATGCCGCCGATCATGAGCGAGCCGGTGTCGCCCATGAAGATTTGTGCGGGATAGGCATTGTACCACAGGAAACCGATCATCGCACCCACGAAGGCACACATGAAGACCACCAGTTCCTGCGACCCCGGGATATACATGATGTCGAGGTAGGAGGCATATTCGATGTGGCTGCTCACATAGGCGAAGATGCCCAGTGCCACGCCGATGATGGCGGAGTTGCCGGCACACATGCCGTCCATACCGTCGTTCAGGTTGGCACCGTTGCTCACCGCCGTCACCACGATGATGGTCATGAGTACGAAGAGCACCCAGCCGGCGGCCGTCTTGTGCTTGCCCATGAATCCCATCACCTCGGAGTAGTCGAGGTTGTGGTTCTTGATGAAGGGCAGGGTGGTCTTGAGCGACTTCACCGGTTCCGATTTCAGCGTGGTGGATTTGGCTACGGGCTGTTCAGTGGTGGGCGACGTGGCCGAAATTTCCGTGGTGGGTTCCACCATGGTGCTGGCAGTTTTCACGGTCTCATGGATTTTGGCGTCGGGACTGGCCCAGAGCACCAGGCCCACGATGAGACCGATGCTCAACTGGCCCACGATCTTGTATTTGCCTTTCAGTCCGTCCTTGTTCTTCCTGAAAATCTTGATGTAGTCGTCGAGGAAGCCCAGGAAACCGAGCCAGATGGTGGTGACGATCATCAGTATGAGGTAGATGTTGCGCATACGGCCGAAGAGCAATACGGGCACGAGTATCGACACCAGGATGATGATGCCGCCCATGGTGGGCACGCCTTTCTTCTGCACGCCGAAGGGGTCGATGTTGGCCTCACGCTGCACCTCGGAGATTTTGCGGCGCTTCATGAACTTGATGAACCGCTCGCCAAACCATGCGGAGATGATGAGCGAGAGGATGAGCGCCAGGAGCGACCTGAACGAGATGTAGTGCCATATGTGCGATCCGGGTATGTCGAAGCGCTCGAGAAATCTAAAGATATAGTATAGCATTGTCGGTTGGTTTTTGGAGGTTCATTGTTGGGTCATGCCTGTTGGCTGGCGAAGATCTCCTCGAGCACCTCGCGGTCGTCGAAGTGATGCTTCACGCCTTCTATCTCTTGGTAGTCCTCATGTCCTTTGCCGGCCACGAGTATCACGTCGCCCTTCTTAGCCAGCATGCAGGCGGTGCGTATGGCCTCGCGGCGGTCGACGATGGTCAGCACCTTGTTCTTCTGCTGCGGGGTGAGGCCGGCCAGCATGTCGTCGATGATGGCCTGGGGGTCTTCGAACCGGGGGTTGTCGCTGGTGATGATCACCCGGTCGCTTTGGCGCACGGCTTCCTGTGCCATCAGTGGCCGCTTGCCCTTGTCGCGGTTGCCTCCGGCGCCACAGACCGTGATGACCTGTCCCTTGCCGTCGAGCACCTCGTGGATGGCATTGAGCACGTTCTCAAGGGCATCGGGGGTGTGGGCGTAGTCTACGATGGCGGTATATCCTTCGGGCGAGCTCACGGGCTGCAGACGGCCGCTCACGCTCTTCAGCGTACTCAGTACCACGAGGATGTCGTCGGGAGCCTTGCCCAGCATCAGGGCGGCACCATAGACGGCCAGCAGGTTGCTCACGTTGAACTTCCCGATGAACTGTACGCCCACCTCACGGCCGTCGACCTCGAGATACATGCCCTCGAAATGGCATTCTAGCAGCCGGGCCCTGAAGTCGGCCATACCCCGGGTGGAGTAGGTCTTCACGCGGGCCTTGGTGTTCTGCACCATCACCATCCCGTTCTTGTCGTCGGCATTGGTGATGGCGAAGGCGCTCTTCGGCAGACTGTCGAAGAAGGCTTTCTTCGCATCGCGGTAGTTCTCGAAGGTCTTGTGGTAGTCGAGATGGTCGCGGGTGAGGTTGGTGAAGATGCCTCCGGCGAAATGCAGGCCTCCGATGCGGTGCTGATGGATGGCGTGACTGCTGCACTCCATGAACACATACTCGCATCCTGCTGCCACCATGCGCGCGAGCAACTTGTTGAGTTGTATGGGGTCGGGGGTGGTGTGGTCGGCGGCCACAGCCTCGCCGTCGATGTAGTTGCACACGGTGGAAAGGAGTCCGCACTTGTGGCCGAACTTTCTGAACATATTATATAATAAGGTGGCGATGGTGGTTTTTCCGTTGGTGCCAGTCACACCCACCAGTTTCAGTTGGCGTGAGGGGTTGCCGAAGAACAGGGTGGCTACCTTTCCCACCGTCTCCTCCGTCGAGGCCACCACCACATAGGTGACGCCTGTGGCCTGCTCGTCGGGCAACTGCTCGCACAGGATGGCAGCGGCTCCGGCGGCCACGGCCTTGCCGATGAACTGGTGGCCGTCTACCTGCGTGCCCTTGATGGCTACGAAGAGGTGGCCGTCGGCCACTTGGCGTGAGTCGATGTCTACGCCGGCAATCTCGATGTCGGCATCGCCATATATGCCTATGGGCTTGATGTCTTTGATTAAATCCCTTAGTATCATAATCGTATATGTTGTAGCTTTACTGATATTGCATGATCAGGGTGCACACTTGTCCGCGCACCACCTTGTCGCCCGGTGCCAGACTCTGGCTTTTCACCTTGCCGCGGCCCACAACCTTGGTCTTGATGCCGCGCCGCTCCATCAGGTAGATGGCATCGCGGGCACCCATCCCCTTCACGTTGGGCACTTTGTTGTCGGGGGTACTCTCGTTTTGTGTCAGCACGTATTGGGTACCGCCAAGCGCCACTGAACCCCAGAACGACTGGCTGCCGCTGGTGTCGCCCCACTTGCGCTGGGTGTCGAATCCCAGGTGTCCGAGCACCATGCCGGCGGCTTTCAGGTCGCCGCCCATGACCTTGGGCTTGCGCTCCCGCAGGGTGTCGCGTGCGCTCGATACATCCATGTTCAGGTTGTGTGCCATCACGCCCTCCGAAATGTTGTGGAACACCCATCCGCTCATCGTTCCGCCCGATGCGGGCAGTCCGGCTTTCTGCAGGCACACGATGCAACTGTAACGGGGGTTGTCGGCGGGGAAGTAACCCACGAAACTCACGAGATAGTGCATCGTGCCCGACTTGTATCCCCCTCGTCCTTTCGAAATCTGTGCCGTGCCGGTCTTCCCCGCCACGGTAAACGACTCCGATTTAGCTTTCTTTCCGGTGCCGCGGGTCACCACCTTGCACAGCATGTCCTGCACCTTGGCCAGCGTGGTGGGCTTGCATATCTGGTGACGCAGCACCACGGGCGGATACTCGGCCACCACCTCGCCCTCTCGCAGCACACGGGTCACGAGGCGTGGCTTCATCATCTTGCCGTTGTTGGCGATGGCGTTGTAGAAGGTGAGCGTGGAGATGGGGGGCACTTGCGTCTCATAGCCGATGCTCATCCAGGGCAGGGTGGTAAGGCTCCAGTTGGTGTATTTGCCGTGTGAGTTCTTCTGGGGCTTGCGGATGCGGGGTGGGGTGGATCCCGTGATGGGCACGTGCAGGTCTTCGGCGATGCCGATGCGGTAGAGCCCCTCGACGTAGCGCTCGGGGTTGTCTTTGTAGAATTCGTCGATCACCTTGCTGATGCCGATGTTCGAACTCACCTGCATGGCTCTTCCTAGCGTGATGGTGCCATAGCCACCCGATGCACGGTTGTGGTCGTTCATCTGCGCTCCGTGCATCATCATCTGCCCGTTTCCGGTGTTCACCCTGTACGAGGTGTCGACCACCCCGTCGTCGAGGGCCACCATCACCGAGGCCGTCTTGAACACCGACCCAGGCTCGAGCAGGTCGGATACGGCATGGTTCCTGCGCTCACGGTATTGTCCGTCACCGCATTTCTCCAGGTTGACGATGGCTTTCACGTCGCCCGTGGCCACTTCCATCACAATGGCCACGCCCACGTCGCCATTGATGAGTTTCAGCTCCTCCTCCACGGCTTTCTCGGCAATGTCTTGCATCTGCACGTTGATGGTGGTCTGAATGTCGTCGCCATCGGTGGGTGGCACGTCAATGAAACTCAGGTATCTGTTCATCACCTTCCGCTTGTGGGTGATGCCAGGTTGTCCGCGGAGGATGGAGTCGAACGCCAGTTCGAGTCCGAAGCGGGCGGTGTCCTTGGCGCCATACATATCGCCCACGGTTCGCATGGCCAGTGTGCCAAAAGGCCGGCGGCGCGCATTGTTCTCCTCATAGTGGAACCCGCCGCGCAACTTGGGCATGTTGAAAATAGGGAGTTGCTTCACCTTTACGAAGGTGTTGTAGTCTACACGCTTGGGCCAGATGGGCCAGTTTTGGCTCATCTTCTGGTGTCCCTTCTCCAGGTCGGCCTTGAATTCCTCTACCGATTTCTCCGGGAAAATCTCATGGAGCCCCATGCAGATACTGTCTACCTTCTCGCGCCAAAGCGAGTCCTTCTTCTCTCCACCCACCTTGAAGTCCATGAACATCTTGTATTCGGGCAGCGAACTGGCCATCAGCTCGCCCTGGTCGCTGAAGATGTTTCCACGGTTGGGCTTCACTACCAGACTGTCGGGCTTCTGTTTCTTGGCCACGTCCATCCAGTAGTCGTGCTTGGCTGTCATGATATAGAATGCCTTGACAAGCACCAGCACGCCAACAATCGTCATCAGAATGGCGATGAACGAATATCGTGAGATGATATTTTTATTGGATTTGCTCATGGATGGTTATTGCTGTGTCAGGATGATGTATGGTGGTTGGTCGGCGGGGTGGATGGTGCTGTCGTTGTTGGCGCGCAGCATGTCCACCACATGGCTCTCACGGCATCTCTCGGTGAGGATGCTCGAGAGCGACAGCGTCTTGTATTTCGAGGTCTTAAGCGTCTGGGTGAGCTTGTCGATCTCTATCTGCTGTTTCTGGCAACTGTATCGGTTGGAAATATAGAACACGGCAAAAAGCGTGATGAGCAGAAACAGCCACACCTGCCTGCGGATGGCTTGGGCATTGAGAATGTCGCCACCAAGAATGGTGCGCAGGGAGAACGTGGAAGAGTAGGGTTGCTCATCTTCGCGTGCATTTTCCTTGATCACCTCTTTCAGGCTAGGGTGGACTTGTTCCGGCTCTCTGTCTTGGGCTTGCTCGTCGTCGTTGGTCGGACCTTCTTCATCATAGGTCTCAATCATTGTTTCCATTTCCTCTTGTGGGTCGATGTTTTCCTCTTTATTCTTCATTTCCTCTCAATTCTTTTTTTCCTCTCAGTTCTTTCGCCTCACGGTTGTCTGAGCTTATTTCTTCTCTGCGATTCTCAGTTTCGCACTTCTGCTTCTCGGATTGTCGCGCTGCTCTTCGGGGCTGGCTACAATCACTTTGTTGCTTATCAGGTTGAAGGGGGTTGCCACGCGGCCGAAGAAGTCTTGCTCTATCGTGCCGCCTACATTGCCGCTCTTCATGATGTTCTTCACCAAGCGGTCTTCCAGGCTGTGGTAGGTGATGACCACCAGCCGGCCGCCATGGCCTATCAGTTGGGTGGCGGCTGAGAGCATCTCCTTCAGGGCCTCCATCTCTTGGTTCACCTCGATACGCAGCGCCTGGAAGAGTTTGGTCACCTCTTTCTTCTCCCGTTCTCGGGGGAATAGGCGTGAGGCCATGTCTGCCAGTTGGCGTGTGGTGAGGATGGGCTGCTCGCTCCGCGCCTTCACGATGGCCGAGGCCACCCGCCGCGCGTTCTTCAGTTCGCCATACAGGTAGAAGATGTCGGAGAGTTGCTTCTCGCTGTAGTTGTTCACCACGTCGGCGGCAGTGGTGCGTGCCCGCTTGTTCATCCGCATGTCGAGTGGAGAGTCGAACCTGAACGAGAAACCGCGGCTCTCGTCGTCGAAGTGATGGCTCGATACCCCAAGGTCGGCAAGCAGTCCGTCGATGTGGTCCACGCTATAGTAGCGCATCCAGTTGGCCAGGTAGCGGAAGTTGCTCCTCACAAAGCAAAACCGCCCGTCGGCGGGGATATTGCGCTCGCTGTCGGCATCCTGGTCGAAACCGTAGAGGCGTCCGTCTGGTCCCAGCGACTCAAGGATCCTCCGGCTGTGGCCTCCGCCTCCGAATGTCACGTCGACATAGGTGCCGCCGGGCCGGATGTCAAGACCGGTGATGCTCTCCTCGAGCAATACGGGCACATGGTAGGTCTCTTCCATCAGCAGTCCTCCGCCTTGTCGCCTTCAGACTGGCGCATCAGTGCCTCGAGGGCTTGTCTGAACTCTTCCTGAGCCACAAATGGCTCCTGGGTTTGCTCACTGCTCCACACCTCAATGTAGTCGCCCATCCCGATGAAGCGGATGCCCTGGCCTATGCCAGCTATCTCGAGCAGGCGCCGGGGTATCAGAATGCGGCCGCCACTGTCGGGGTATACCATCTCCACGTCGGAGAGAAATTGGCGGTAAACCTGCATGTGGCGTGGATTCCAGGAGTCGATGCGCGACCTCACGCTGTCCATCAGCGCATTCCATGCCTCCTCTGGATAGAGAGTGAGGCAGGGCTGGTAGACGTCGCGGCGAAGCACGAGGCAGGTGTCCCCGCCCACTTGCAGTACCTTCCTGAATGCCGCAGGCAGAAACACTCTTCCTTTCGAGTCGATACGGGCTTCTATGTTGCCTAACAATCGCATGGGGTCGTTTTCTTCTTTTCGGGTCCAAAATTACATATTTTTCCCCACAATCCCCCACTTTTCCCCACATATTTTTAAAAAAAGTTTTTCCAATCATTTTTTCGTTTTGCTGAGAACGGATAGACAGGTGTCATCTCTTGAAATAAAAGAGTGGCAAAATGTCGGTTTTCTTTCCCCTAATCGATGGTTTTATTTGATTTTTTTGAATTTCACAACATTTTTCTTTGAAAAAGGGTGTTTTTTGAAAAAGTTGAGTTATTTTTGCATATCATTTGAGCATGGTAACCCAATGGCCGAAATATCAGAGAAAACCATAGATTTAGACTTGATCCTTGATAGCAAAATGGGAGCGAAGGCACGTATGGTGCCCTCGTTCGTTAGGAAATGGCTCAAGAACATCGTCCATCAGGACGAGGTGAACAAGTTTCTTTGGGAGAGCCGCGACAAGACTGGCGTGGAATGGCTGGAGGAGTGCGTGAGGTATCTCGACATGACCCTTGTGATAGAAGGCAAGGAGAACCTGCCACCCAAAGACGACGGTCGCCTCTATACCTTTGTGAGCAACCACCCGCTGGGCGGACAGGACGGGGTGGCCCTGGGGGCTATCATCGGCCGCCACTACGACGGGCGCTTCCGCTATCTGGTCAACGACCTGCTGATGAACCTCCCCGGACTGGCTCCGCTCTGCATCCCCATCAACAAGACGGGCAACCAGAGCCGCAATTTCCCGGCCATGGTGAAGGCCGGATTTGCCAGCGACAACCATATGCTGATGTTCCCAGCCGGCCTGTGCTCGCGCAAGATCAATGGCGTGATACACGACCTCGAGTGGAAGAAGACCTTTATCACCAAGAGCGTGGAGACGCAGCGCGACGTGGTGCCCATTCATTTCAGTGGCCGAAACTCCGACCGTTTCTACCGCATCGCCAACATATGCAAGCGCCTCGGACTGAAGGTCAATGTGGCCATGCTCTACCTCGTCGACGAGATGTACAAGAACGTCCACAAGACTTTCAAGGTGAGTATCGGAAAACCCATCAAGTGGCAGACGTTCGACAAGTCGAGGACCCCAGCCCAATGGGCACAATACGTGCAAGACGAGGTCTACAAACTCTAAAAACCATCTATCGATCTAATCCTATTCCCCATGGAACAACCTATCATACCACCTGTAGACAAAGAACTGTTGCTCAGCGAACTCACCCCCGACAAATGTCTGAGGACGACCAACAAGAGCCACAACCAGATTTTCATCGTCGACATCCACGACTCGCCCAACGTGGTGAGGGAGATAGGACGCCAGCGCGAGGAGGTGTTCAGGGCTGCTGGTGGCGGAACGGGAAAGGAACTCGACCTCGATGAGTTCGACCTTATGGACAACTGCTACAAGCAACTCCTTGTGTGGAATCCGGAGGAACAGGAGATCATTGCGGGTTACCGCTACAAATTGGGCAACGAAGTGGACTTCGACAAGAACGGACAGCCTATCCTGGCTACCAGCCATATGTTCCGCTTCTCCGAGAAATTCATCAAGGAATATCTTCCACAGACCATCGAACTGGCGCGCTCCTATGTCACCATCCCCTATCAGAGCAGCAAGCGCGGGGCCAAGAGCCTCTTCGCCCTCGACAACCTCTGGGACGGACTGGGAGCTCTCACCGTCATCATGCCCGACGTGAAGTATTTCTTTGGCAAGATGACGATGTATCCCTCGTATGTGAGGAAAGGGCGCGACATGATTCTCTATTTCCTCAACAAGCATTTCGGCGACAAGGAGAACCTCATCATCCCCATGAACCCGCTGAAACTGGAGTCCGACCCCAACGAACTGGCCTCCATCCTCTGCGAGGACTCACTGCGCGACGACTACCGCATCCTCAATACCGAGATACGCAAACTGGGTATCAATATCCCACCGCTTGTCAACGCTTATATGGGTCTGAGCCCCACGATGAGAATGTTTGGCACCGCCATCAACGATGGCTTCGGCGATGTGGAGGAGACAGGCATCCTCATTGCCATCGACGAAATCCTGGAGGAGAAGCGTATCCGCCACATCGACACTTATATCGCCGAGCATCCTGAGGTGATGAACATGCCTACGGGCGATGTGGGAAAGATCATCTCCAGCCATCTCGCTCCCACAGAGTGAGTTGCCAACCCCAAACTTCCTTTTCATGTTACCAAGAAAATTATTGCTCTCGTGGCTGGCAATGCTGGTCACGACCATGATGGCCATACCCGGTCCCAAACCTGTAGCGAAAACACTCAACCACCCGCTCGACCCCAACCTGCCGGTGGTGATGCTCACACCGAATTCATTCTCCTTCGACGGAAAAACCTACCTGCTCGATGAGCGTCATCTGCTCGTCGACGCCACCCTCACCGACACGCTGGCTCCTTTTGCCTGCCGCTCTTTCCAGGAGGCGGCAAGGAGATGGCATGATGGAACAGCCGACGAACCCATGGTGGTATACGTGGCTCCCAACGTCTATTGGATTGACGACCCCGACGACCCAACCATTGCCGTGGGGCGCGACGGACGCGAGCCTTTTGGCATAACCGTGAATTGCCAGAATCTCCACATCGTCGGACTCACCCACGACCCACGCCATGTGGTGCTCGCCTCGCAGCGTGGACAGACGCAAGGGGCGGTGGGCAATTTCACCATGTTCGACTTCCATGGCGACGGACTCGAGGTGAGCAACCTCACTATGGGCAATTATTGTAATGTGGACCTCGACTATCCGCTCGCTCCTGAGAAGGGCCGAAAGAAACGCTCCTCGGCCATCACGCAGGCGCATGTGGCCTACTGCCATGGCGACAGGGTAGTGGCCCGTAACGTCAGGTTCGTCAGCCGGCTCAATATGAACCCGCTCAACGGTGCGCGCCGCATCCTTTTTGACCATTGTCACATGGAGTGTACCGACGATGCCCTTACGGGCAATGGGGTCTATCTGCATTGTGACTTTGAATTTTACGGACAAAAGCCATTCTATACCACTAGGCAGACAGGTGCTGTGATGCTCGATTGTGATTTCCATTTGATGAGCGATAATGCACAGTCGTATTTCTGCAAGGCGTCGGGGCCGGTGACGCTCATCGATTGCCGCTTCCACGCCTCAAAACCCACCTATGTGGGGTGGACGGCCTATCCCGCCCCCTGGCTTCGGTGCTATTACAGCAACGTGACGTTCAACGGACAACCTTACCTTGTCGAGGCCGACCATCCCGAAACCTCGGTGTGCCTAGACGGGAAGCCTGCTTTGGCGGCATTTAAGACTGCCGACGGATACAATATCGACGGACTCCTGGCGGGCGACGACCATTGGCATCCTACGGCAATGGCTAAGACGCGGTCGCAGGCCACCTCGGTGGCCATCACGCCCAAAGAGGTACACCTTGTGGGCGGTGGTTCTCCCATCCTGCTCTCGTCGTCGGTTCGACGGCATGCCGATTATGGCGTATCAACACCACAGCAGGTGGAATGGGTGGTGCAAAATGGGTTTGAAAGATTCTTACATATTGAACCCCTTGGAGATGGCGGTTGCCGAATTGTGTCCGACTATGATGATGACACTCCGCTCTCTTTCACCATCATGGCACGCACCTCCGAAGGACTCGAGGGCGCCACACAGGTGCACCTGATGGGGAAACCTCTGCCTGCCCCCACGCTGAGTAAGAAGCCCAGAATCGTGGTGCATGACGGGGTGGCCACCTTGCAATACCAACTCTCGCCGCAGGGACATGCCGACCAGTCGGCCATCACATGGCTGCTCTCCGATAACAATGATGCCACGAGGGCCGTTGCCGTGGCCACCACGCACCGCTCGCCAGAGGCCACCTACCACCTGAAACCAAGCGATGATGGCAAATACCTTTTCGCAACCATTACTCCCGCACATGCCAGAAGCGGGAAGGGAGAAACCCAGACCATAGGCGGACGGCGTGTCAAAGCGAAGGGTGTGCTCAGTTTGTTGGAGACCGATTTCCATGATTTCCCTTGTTGGTGGCAGCCTGAGGTGCGTGAGGGCTTTTGGACAGTGGACGGCTACAAGCCCTCCGACACGGCAGCGTTTCCTTGGACATTCGATCCGTCCCGCCCCATGTGGGAGTATGGTAAGGGTTTCAATGGCGCTGTGGGATGGGGACTGCTTCAGGCCCAGCATGGGGCACGCCTCATGTTCACCCCTCCCGCACGCGACTACGATCGTATGTGCGTGAGGTTGGATGTCGACCCCACCAAGACGGCCGGACAGGGATTTGGAAGTGCCACGGGACAGTATATGGACGTCTGCCTGAAATTCGACACGCGCACGCTCACCGGCTATGGCCTACGCATCATCCGTACCACGAAATATGCCAAGGCTGTCGACTTCCTGCTCGTGCGCTACGATCAGGGCAAGGTGGTGCCGCTCACCGATGCGGTCAGTGCGGTGTGCTACCGCACGGGCTGTCATATTAGTGTGGACTATGCCGACGGCAGACTCACTGCCAGTGTCACTACCGAAACGCCACTTCCCACTCCCGAAGACCCTAACTTGCAAACTACTGTCAACCTCTCCGCATCAGTACCTCCCAACCCTTACGGCGGATTCTGCCTTCAGCATACGGGGTCGTGCGGCGAGAGCACCACGATGCTCCATCACCTCCTATTGCAGTGGTAGGGGTGGGGTGCCCCTTGTCGCGACTTGGCCATTTGTATCATTTTTATTGGTTTTTGTTCAAATTTGTTTAGATTTCTTGCAAAATCCGCAGAAATGATTTATTTTTGTTGCGAGATTTTTAATGTTCGGTCGCTTGGGCTTGTTCCATCAACAAACCATAATGATGGCCGAACGATGTTTAACTAAAAAAACTATAAGAAAAAGCATGAAAAATTTTTGGATTGGGATGCTGGCCCTGATGCTGGGCTTCTGCGTCGTGTCGTGTAAGGAAAACCCAAACAAGGACGACAAAGCCAAGGCTGAATCCGAGCAAGTGGAAGAGAAAGTTGATCTCGCCGACATCGTGGCAAAAGCCAAGGCCGAGAGCGCCAACTGGACCGCCGACGAGTGGAAGGAGAACATGAAGAAAGCGATGATCGCCGTGGCTCCATCGCTGCAGAAAGTAAGTGAGATGATGAAGAACATCGGCGACGATCCCCAAAAGGCTGCCGAGGCACTGGGCAAACTGCAGTCCTTGCAAGAAGAATTCGCTCCCATGGAGAAACTGATGGACGAATTGGATTCTATCTGTAATGCCAGCGAGATTGGAAAGGCTGTGATGGAAGACACCGTCTGGGCCAACCAGATGAAGAAGGAACTTGGTATTCCTGATGACATTTAATCAGCATCCGAATGCAAACGTATAAGCCCGCCATCAAGGCGGGCTTTTTTTGGTATATTCAAGGCCACACACTATGGGGCTCTCACACTATCGGGAGGGATGTGCCGTTGATTTTTTGGTAGATGTCGAGGGCGTAGACATCGGTCATGCCACTGATGTAGTCGATGACGGCCATGATACGGGTCTCGAGGTCGGGGGAGTCGATGTCGTATTGGCTGCTCACACGGCGCAGCAACTGCTGAGAGTAGAAACGTGTGGGGGCGATGGCCGCCAAGGTCATCTGCTCCATAATGGTCTCGATAATCTTGTATCCCGAGAGTTCGACGTCGATGACAGGCTTGCTGTTGTAGATTTTCCGCCGCGACACTTGGGCACAGGTGCGGTAGGCTTCCGCCACCTCCGGCCGTACGTGGTCGATGAGCGACCCTTCGAAGGTGCCAAGGAGAATCTGGTCCTCGTTGGCGATGAACGCCTCTACGCACTCCCGCTCCAGAAGCCCGATTACGCAGGAGCGCATATACACCACCTTCTCGTTGTCGTCGGTGATGGCCTCGTCGACAATCCGCTGAAGGATACTCGATTTTACTCCCTCGTCGAAGAATCCCAACAGCAGGGAGGTCGTCTCCTCGAACGACAGGATTTTCAGTTTGTGAGCATCCTCGATGTCCATGATCTCGTAGCAGATGTCATCGGCAGCTTCCACCAGATAGACCAGTGGGTGGCGCACATGGCGCAATGGCTCGTCCTTGCCCGAGAGCCGGATGATGCCCAGGTCGTTGGCAATGCGCCGGTAGGCTTCCTCCTCGCTGCTGAAGAATCCGAACTTGCCTTTCTTTCCCGACACCAGCGACGAGAAGGGGTACTTCACGATGGCAGCCAGTGTGGAATAGGTAAGTACGAACCCTCCCTCGCGACGGCCCTTGAAACGGTGGGTGAGCAGGCGGAAGGCATTGGCATTGCCCTCGAAGTGGGTGATGTCGCTCCAGAACACCTCGCTCACCTGACCTTGGAGTTCACGCCCCGGTCCCTCGGTGAAAAAGGTCTGGATGGCACGCTCGCCCGAATGGCCAAATGGTGGGTTGCCCATGTCGTGGGCCAGGCAAGCCGCTGAGACGATGGTTCCCATCTCGCTCACCAGCGAGTCTGCCAGTTCGGGGTGGCGGGAGAGCAGGACGTGTGCCACGTCGCTGCCTAGCGACATACCCACTGCCGACACTTCAAGGCTGTGGGTCAGCCGGTTGTGCACGAAGATGCTTCCCGGGAGGGGAAACACCTGGGTTTTGTTTTGCAGTCTGCGAAAAGGAGCAGAGAAGATCAGACGGTCGCTGTCGCGCTTGAATTCCGAACGGTCGTCGTGACGAAAGATATGGCGGTCTTCCTGCCCGAAGCGCTTGTTGGAAATGAGGCGCTGCCAGTTCATCTTTTCCATATCTCGAAAGAATAATTTGGTTCGGTCTTACTTTATTTGCTGAACAAACTGTCGAGCAGGGTGTAGAACGATGGGTCCTCACCCACGATGGTCTTTACGATCTTGCCGTCGGGACCGATGATGATTTTGGTGGGGAACCCCATGATGCCATAGTCGGACAGGAGCGTCGCCCCTTCAGGGCAGTAGACGTGCAGCCACGGCAGTTCATGCTTCTTCACGGCAGCCTTCCATTTCTCTTCCGTATCGTTGCAGTCGACACCGAGAATCTCGAACTTGCCAGGATATTTGGCGTAGTATTCCTTCATCTTCGGGAATCCCTTGATGCACCATACGCACCATGAGCCCCAGAAGTCGAGGATGACATACTTGCCACGCAGCGAGGCAAGGGCGAGGGGCTTGCCGTCCAGGTCGTTGAGAGTGAATGCAGGAGCCTCCACTCCCTCGGCCTGTTTCTTCTCAGCCTCTTTCTCCATAGCTTCTTCCTGGAGACGCTGCTCGGCACTCGCCACCCATCCGTCGTAAAGTGGCCTCATGCGACCCTCGCGCACAGAGGCATCAAGGAGCATGAAGGTCTCCTTCATTTTGTCGAGTCCACTGATGTCTTTGAGCAGGCACAAAGTGGCGTCTTGTTTGGGATGTGCCTTGATGTACCCTACCAATGCCTCCTGATAGCGGTCGCAACAGGGAAGGTAGACCTCTTTGTAGAATTTGTCCAGTTCCTCCTTGCTGATGGAGTTGTCGGCCCTCATCTCGACGTATTTCTTTTCATTGGCAAGTTGCTCCTTGCCTGCGTTCTCGTTAAAAAGGTCCACCTGGTGGTAGTCGGCATAAAATCCGGTACCATCCACATCGTAACGGGTATTGTCGGTATCCCACACACGCACCGACTCTCCACCAACGAGAGGTATGGAATAAAAATGCGGGTCTTCCATGTCGCCACGCAGCAGTCTGGGCTGTGCAAGCAATCCTGTGCAGACCTTATCCACCTGCAATTCAAACTCAAACTTGCCGTCCTTGCCCGTGAAAGTCAGTTCAGGCTGGCCGGAACGATAAACCACAACCGAATCGCCGAAGCCTACGAGGTCGAGTTTCACCTTCAAGGTCTTTCCATCGTTGGCAGCCCACACGCACATGGCTACAGCAGCCATCATCATACTCAAAATAGTTCTTTTCATATTGCTTGTTCCAATTTTAGTTTCTTTTTAGCGTTGTCGATCTCCTCTTGAAGCCGAATATACTCTTTCATGGCTGAGTCCATCGCTTCATTGTTGTCCGACAAGTCTTCATCCATATGTTCCCTTTCTTTACGGTAAGATTCTATCTCCTCGTCGGTAACTCCCATCATTTGCTTGCATTGGGCGAACAAATGTTGCATCTCCGTCGTTATCTCGTGGCTTAACAAGGCATCCGAAAAGTAATTGAAATCAAGGAAACTCTTTAAATCCGTCAACACGTTTCCTTCTACAAGTTTATTGCGAATCGTGTCGCAAACGTTGGTGGCATAGAGCTGGCGATCTTTATAGAACTCTGCCACATTCTCGGTGAAAAGCACGTTGCCTACCGTGTTGATGGTTTCGATGTTAGATGAGAAAATATGTTCGGTGGTTTCTGTAAAAGATGGCATCGGCACCAGACGTGTGATGTTGGCTTTCATCTTGTCGAACAAGGTCGTGTCTTCTGCCAACTGCCGTTGAATCTCCATCGACTGACGGAGAATGGTGTCAGCCTTTTCAATCGATTTCAGCGAATTGTACATGTCGTACATCACCATCATCACAATCTCGCGCTTCTCTTTTTGCTTCTTGTTATGGTCGATGATGGCGGCCGTACCAAAGGTGAGGGCGATGGAGACGGTGGTGGCCAGGATCGACAGCAGGAATTGCTTCATCGACGACATTCCGCTGCCAGCCTGAAGGCTCTTGGGAGTATGTAATTTGATGTTCATTGTCTTGGATCTTGGAAAGTAGGCCGAACCCATTTGTTGGAGATTCGTCGGCCATTGCAAAAGTAGTCATTTTCATGCTAGTAACCAAGAAAAGAAAGAAAAATCATTTCTCTCCTGTTCTGTCAGGAATTCTTGAATGTTTCTAAAATATTCTTAATTCATGCTTTTTCAAATGAAAAATGGTGTTTTGTGGATAGAAATACTTAATTTTGCATCTCAAATTGGTGGAACCGCATCATTAACCAATGTGTGCGGACCATTTTCTGAGCCTTTAGGGATTGCATATCCCAACTCACACATCCCTCTCACCATCTAGCCGATGACAAAGATAAAAGTAATCAACAAAGGGCGGCATCCGCTGCCACAATATGCCACCCCGCAGAGCGCAGGCATGGACCTCAGGGCCAACATCGACGCACCCGTCACCCTCAGACCCATGGAGCGGCGGCTCATACCCACCGGACTATTCATCGCGCTGCCCGCAGGATACGAAGCGCAAGTGCGTCCCCGCAGCGGACTGGCCCTGAAACATGGCATCACCGTGCTCAACACCCCCGGTACCATCGACGCCGACTACCGTGGCGAGGTGATGGTGCTCTTGGTAAACCTCTCCGACAAGGACTTTGTGGTAGAGGATGGCGAGCGTGTGGCCCAGATGGTGGTGGCACGTCACGAACAGGGACAATGGGTGGAAGTGGAGGAACTCGACGCCACGGAACGTGGTGCCGGAGGTTACGGACATACTGGTGTGAAATGATGACGAAAAGCGGCTTTGACAAATTTGCCCTGCGCATGCTCATGGTGCTCATGATGCTCACCGCATGCCTCGCCACCACCGCACGCAACAAGAAGAAACGGGTGGCGAAGGCGCAACCCGTGCCCGTGGTGAAGGTTAGCGACAACGACGCCAAGCGCTACAAGTATTTCTATCTCGAGGCTTCACGCCATCAGCAGATGGGTAACGACGCCGCTGCCTTCGACCTGCTCAAGCACTGCACCCGCATCAATCCGCAGGCTCCAGAGGCCTATTTCACGCTCTCGGCCTATTATGCTTCCATGCAAAGCGACTCCACCATGCTCTACTGCATCCAGAAAGCCGCTGAGCTCAGTCCGTTCAACGAGACCTATCTGGAGCGCCTTGGACAGGTATATATCAGGATGGGCAAATATGCCGATGCCACCAAAGTCTACGAGGAACTATCGGCTGGAAGTCCCAGCCGTGTCGATGTGCTCTCGCTTCTGCTCTCGCTCTACCAGCAAGAGCAGAAATACGACAAGATGATCGAGGTGCTCAACCGCATGGAGACCATCGAGGGCTCCTCCGAGGACATCACGCTCACCAAGATGAAGGTCTACTCGCTGCAGGGCAACAAGAAAAAGGAGTATAATGAGCTCAAGGAACTCTCGCGCCAGCATCCCAGCGACTATAACTACAGGGTGATGATGGGTAACTGGCTCCTGAAAAACGGAAAGGAGAAAGAGGCTCTGGGTGAACTCAACGGCGTGCTCAAGAAGGAGCCCGACAACGAGATGGCCCAGATGTCGCTCTACGACTATTACAAGGAAAAGGACGACTCGCTGGCCATGCAGCATGCGCGGGCACTGCTCCTTAACCCGCGGGCCGAGAACGACAGCAAGGTGGTGGTGCTCAGGCAGATCATCGCCGACAGCGAGGAGCATGGCGGCGATAGCATTCCCGTGCTCGCCCTCTTCGACAGTATGCTGAAGATGCCCCAGCAGAATGCCGACATCGCAGGACTCAAGGCTGCATATATGTCGCTCAAGCAAATGCCCGACTCGCTCGTCGACCTGGCCCTGCTCGACGTGTTGGAGATAGAGCCCGACAATGCCGGCGCACGTATCCAGCTATTGCAGGATGTGTGGGCCACAAAAGACTACGACCGTGTGATCGCCCTCTGCAAGCCTGCCCTGGAGTACAACCCCGACAACATGGCGTTCTACTACTTCCTCGGACTGGCCTATTCGCAGAAAGACGAGGTCGACAACTCCATCGACGCCTTCCGCAGGGGAGTGAGTCAGATCACCTCCGACAGCAACCGCGACCTCGTGTCCGACTTCTACGCCATCATGGGCGACATGCTCCACGAGAAGGGACTCGATGCCGAGGCTTTCGCCGCCTACGACAGTTGCCTTCAGTGGAAACCCAACAACATCGGTTGCCTCAACAACTATGCCTACTATCTCAGCGTGCTCAACAGAGACCTGCCGAAGGCTGAGCAGATGAGTTACCGCACCGTGAGGGCCGAGCCCAAGAACTCGACCTATCTCGACACCTATGCGTGGATACTCTTCAGGGAAGAGCGGTTCGAAGAGGCGAGAATCTACATCGACCAGGCGCTGGCCAACGACAGTACAGTGAGTGCCGTCATCATTGAGCATGCCGGCGACATCTATATGATGGTCAGCCAGCCCGACAAGGCGGTGGAATACTGGGAAAAGGCACTCGAGATGGACAGCGAGAATGCCCTCCTGCAACGAAAGATCAAACTCCGGAAGTATATCGACGACACTTCCGACAAATAATATCTGGTATGAAGAAATTGAACATTATGGCCGTGATGGCCTGCATAGCCGTGCCCCTGATACTCGGGTCGTGCGGTTCCAAGAAAAAACTGGCCGACAACACTCCGGCCTCCACACCTACCACCACCACACAGCCCACCACTCCCGGTGACGCTCCCGAGAACACCACCAATCTGGCTCTCGTGAGAAAGGTAATCGAAAATGCTACCGATGCCCGCAATATTGTCAGTTCTATTGACTTCAACATCAAGTCGGGGAAGAAAGACATTACCGTCGACGGGAAGATCTGCATGCGCCGCGACGAGGTGATACGCATACAACTCTCGCCAATGGGACTTGTCGAGGTGGGCCGCCTGGAGTTCACCCGCGATTCCGTGCTCATCATGGACCGCATACACAAGCAATACCTCAAGAGTGGCTACGACCAGGTGAGTTTCCTCAAGAACAATGGCATCGATTTCTATGCCCTGCAGGCGCTCTTCTGGAACCAACTTTTCGAACCGGGAAAGAAGGTGCTCAGCGCCTCCGAGGCTTCTCACTTCGATACCAGCGGCAACCAGATTGTGCTCCAAAAGGGAAAGATGGGATTCTTGTGGAATACCGATGACGAAGGACGCATCGCAAAGACCGTGGCTTCTTACAACAGTAGCAGCAGAGGTACCTCGAAACTCGACTGGAGCTATGCCGATTTCAAGGCCTTTGGCAACAAGATGTTCCCCACCAAGCAGTCGTTCACCATACAGACTGAGGCCACGGGCAGCACGAAGACAATCGGTGTCACCATCAGCATGAAGAAACTGAAGACCGACAGCGACTGGGAGACCACCACCAAGGTGCCCTCCAAATACACCCCTGTGAACCTGAAAGACGTTATCAACCAAATACTGAAGATGTGATGAGAAAATACATACTCCTGATCATGGCACTGTTGCTCGCTATGCCACAATACGCGCAGACCAGGCACCGGTCGGGCTCTCGGCATCAGCGCACAACCACCACCTACCAGAAGAAAGGTGGCAAGCGGGGCGGTCAGACCACAGCCCCAGCGCAGAAAGGTGGAAAGGGCGGCAAGGCTAACTACACCACCTCCGAGATCCGTGGCCTCCAAAGCCAGCGCAAGCAGATAGAGCAGGATATCCGTGCCCAGCAGAACCGTTTGCAGGTGAACAAGGCCGACGTGGAGAACCGCCTGAGCAACTTGCTCGTCATCAATGGCGAGATTGATGCCAAGCAGAAGGATATTGATGGCTTCGAACAGGAGATAAAGAAGCTCGACGGCAACATCGGTATGCTGCAGTCGCAGATGTCTACCCTCCAGTCTCAGCTGAAGGAGCGTCAGGAGAAATTCAAGAAGTCGGTGCAATATATGGCGCAGCACCGCAAGATACAAGACAAACTGATGTTCATCTTCAGTGCAAAGAGTCTCACCCAGGCCTACCGCCGACTGCGCTTCGTGCAGGATTATGCGGCCTACCAGCGAGCCCAGGGCGAGCAGATCAAGGCCAAACAAGAGGAAATCAGGCAAAAAGACCTTCAACTCAAGAAAGCACGCTCACAGAAAGACCAGTTGCTGAGCAAGGGAAAGGCGGCCAAGGCCGAACTCCAGACCAAGCATAATGAGCAGCAGCAGGTAGTGGCGCAGTTGCAGAATGAGCAGAAGACCATACAAGTGATTATCGCCGACCAGGAGCGCAAGAATGCCCAAATCAATGCCGAGATTGACAGGCTCATCGCCGTGGAGGTAGAGAAGGCACGCGCCCGTGCCGCTGCCGAGGCCGCCCGCAAGGCCGAGGCCGCTGCCGCCAAGAAACGCGCCGAGGAGGCTGCCCGGCGCAAGGCTGC
This sequence comes from uncultured Prevotellaceae bacterium, assembly GCA_900317305.1. Classification (GTDB taxonomy): domain Bacteria; phylum Bacteroidota; class Bacteroidia; order Bacteroidales; family Bacteroidaceae; genus Prevotella. The sequence continues at coordinate 51,197 of ONGG01000002.1, forward strand.
CGCCGAGGCTGCCAAGCGTGAGGAGGAGCGCCGTATTGCCGCCGCCAAGGCCGAGGAGGCCCGTGCCAAGGCTGCCGCCGAGGCTGCCCGCAAGAAGGCTGCCGAGGAGGCCGCCAGACGTGAGGAGGCCCGCCGTGTGGCTGCTGCCAAGGCAGAGGAAGCCCGGCAGCGCGCCGCCGCCGAGGCCAAGGCCAAGGAGAAGCGCAAGGCCGAGGAGGCTGCCCGCAAGGCCGAGGCTGAGGCCCGTGCCGCCGAGGAGGCCGCCCGTAGGAGTGCCGAGGAGAAGGCGCGCACCGAGCAGGCTGCCCGTGAGGCTGAGTCGGCCCGTCTGGCTGCCGAGCGCAAGGCCGAGGCCGATGCCGCCCGCCGCAAGGCCGAGGAGGCCGCTGCTGCCCGTGAGGAGGAGCGAATGGAGACGATGTCGGCCGTCGACCGCCAGATCAGTGGTAGTTTTGAGAGCAACCGTGGGCGACTGCCCATGCCGGTGACAGGAAAATACAAGATTGTGAGCCACTACGGACAGTACGACGTGGAGGGACTGAAGAACGTGCGTCTCGACAACAAGGGCATCAACATTCTTTGTGAGTCGGGAGCCAGTGCGAGGTCTATCTTCGATGGCGAGGTGAGCGCTGTGGTGCAGGTGGCCGGACAGATTGTGGTGATGGTGCGCCATGGCGACTACATCTCCGTCTACTGCAATCTTCGCAACGTGCATGTGCGCAAGGGACAGCGTGTGTCTACCCGTCAGTCGCTTGGCACCGTGGGCCAGGACAACATCCTGCAGTTCCAGTTGCGCAAGGAGAGAGACAAACTCAATCCTGAGTCGTGGCTGGGCAGGTAATTCCCAAGGAAATACAATCAATCATTTCTCTCATCCCCTTTCCTCAAGCAGGAAGGGGGATTTTCGTTACCATTCCAGTCCGTCAAGTATCGCCATGTATCGGTCGATGGCATCGTCTATCTCGCTGATGCCAATAAATTCGTCGGCTGAGTGGGAACGGGCCGAGTCGCCAGGCCCCAATTTCAGTGAAGGGAACGGCATGAGTGCCTGGTCGCTCAGTGTGGGTGAGCCAAATGGCTTCATGCCCAGGGCAATACATCGTGCCACGACAGGATGGTCGAGGGCAATGCCCGATGAGCGTAGGCGGAATGAGCGTGCGCTTACCTCGCTCCTCACATTCGAGCGGATGATGTCGAACACTTCTTCATTGGTGTAGTACTCGTTGGTGCGGATGTCGATGATGGCCTCGCAGGTGTCGGGTATCACATTGTGCTGCGTGCCGGCATGAATCACTGTCACGTTCATCAGCGTAGGACCCAGTAGGTCGCTCACCCGCTCGAAGCGGTAGTCGCGCAGCCACGTCAGGTCGTCGAGCATCGCATAGATGGCGTTCACGCCCTCGCCACGAGCGGCATGTCCGCTGCGGCCATGTGCCTTCATGTCGACCACCATCAATCCTTTCTCTGCCACGGCGGGTTGCATGCCCGTTGGCTCGCCCACAATGGCCAGGTGGATGGCGGGTAACTGTGGAATCACGCTGCTGATGCCGTTGGCACCCGAAACCTCTTCTTCGGCCGAGGCCAGATAGATGAGGTTGTAGGCCTGGCGTGTGTCTTTAAGGAGCCTGAACACCTGGAGCAGGGCCATCAGTCCGCCTCCGCAGTCGTTGCTGCCCAGACCATAGAGACGGTCGCCCTCCACCACCGGAGAGAACGGGTCGCGGGTCCACGATGCCACGGGTCTGACGGTGTCGATATGGGCATTGAGCAGAAGAGTGGGGCGCTGGGTGTCGATGTCGCCAGCCACCGCCCAGAGGTTGTTGCCGCTGCGCTGGGGATACAGTTCCCATTCTCGCATGGCGTTCTCCAAGATGTCGGCGGCCGCTTTCTCGTCGCGGCTCACTGAGGGGGTGGCAATCAACTGCTTCAGCAGGGCCACCGCGTCGGCGGTGTATGTTTTTTCTCTCGTAAGACTCATCTCTTTGTTTTTTCTTCTTGCAAATATCGGTTTTTTTATCCATACCCCCAAGGTTTTGGCCGCGGATTCTTTTGTTGCGGCCCATAAGGGCAAAAAAAAGGGCATTTTTTTTGGTTTTTGGCATATTTGCATTATATTTGCCAAATTAAAAAGGAATTGATTATGCAGACGAATTGTCATTTATCGGTGCTTATTCACGAGCAGGCCAAGATATACGGCTCAAAACCCGCGCTCACTTATCGTGACTTCGGTAGCCTGCAATGGAAGTCGGTGTCATGGAATTATTTCTCTGACATGGTGAAACAGGTGTCGAATGCGCTGCTCAACCTCAATGTCAAGGTGCAGGAGAACATAGGTGTGTTCTCACAAAACACCGTGCAGTATATCTACACCGATTTTGGCGCCTTTGGCATCAGGGCCGTCACCGTGCCTTTCTATGCCACAAGCAGCGAGGAGCAAATCCGTTTCATGATTCACGATGCAGAGGTCAGAATCCTCTTTGTAGGTGAGCAGGAGCAGTACGACAAGGCCCATCGTATTGTGCCATTGTGCCCCACACTCGAGCGCATTATCATCTTCGATCCGAGTGTGAGAATAGTGCCCGGTGATCCCAACGCCATCTATTTTGACGATTTCCTGAAACTCGGTGAGAACTACCCTCGCCAGACTGAGGTGGAGAAACGTTACGCCGAGGCCTCGTTCGACGATATCTGCAACATCCTCTATACCAGCGGGACGACGGGCGACAGCAAGGGAGTGATCCTTACCCACAGCCAATTCCATGCCGCATTTGAGGCCAATTTCCAGAGTGTGCCGGTAACCAAGGACGATGTCATTATGAACTTCCTGCCCTACACCCATGTCTTCGAGCGTGGATGGGCCATGCTGTGTCTCACCGTGGGTGCGCGTCTGGTCATCAACACCTATCCCAAGGAGATTCAGCAGTCGATGCTCGAGACGCATCCCAGTTGCATGAGTTCGGTGCCCAGGTTCTGGGAGAAAGTCTATGCGGGCGTGAGAGCCAAGATCGACAGTGCCAGTGGCGCCAAGAAGATGCTCTTCAAGAAAGCCCTCAGTGTGGGCCGCCGCCATAACATCGAGTATTTGAGCAACGGGAAGAGGCCTCCGTTGACGCTGAAAGCCGAGTATGCTTTCTACAACAAGATGGTATTCAGCCTCATCCGCAAGCAACTGGGTCTGGAAAATGCCCATTTCTTCCCCACGGCAGGCGCTACGGTATCGCCAGAGGTGGAGGAGTTCATCCATTCTGTGGGCATCAATATGATGGTGGGCTACGGACTGACCGAGAGCCTTGCCACCGTGTCGAACGACCACCTTGGCGAACCCTACACCATCGGGTCGGTAGGCCGTCCCATCAACAGCATCCAGGTGAAGATCGGCGAGAACGACGAGATCTTGCTCAAGGGTCCCACCATCACTCCCGGATATTACAAGCGCGACGACCTCACCAAGGCCGCCTTCGACGAGGAGGGATTCTTCCATACGGGCGATGCTGGATATATACAGAATGGCGAGATTTTCCTGAAAGACCGCATCAAGGACCTGTTCAAGACCTCCAACGGAAAATACATCGCTCCCCAGCTCATCGAGTCGAAAATCCTTGTCGACAAGTATGTGGATCAGGTGGCCGTCATCGCCGACCAACGTAAGTTTGTGTCGGCACTCATCGTCCCTGTATTCGACTTGCTCGACCAATATGCCGCCGACATGGGCATCAAAGCGCAAGACCATGAGCAACTCTGCCGCGACCCGCGCATCATAAAGATGATGGAGGAGCGTATGGAGACCCTGCAGCAGGGACTGGCCAGCTATGAGCGCATCAAGCGCTTCACGCTGCTCCCCAAACCCTTCAGCATGGAGAATGGTGAACTTACCAACACACTGAAAATCAGGCGCAATGTGCTGACCAAGAACTATGCCGCCGAGATAGAAGAAATGTACAAGGAATAATATGATCACAAGCGACCAACTCAAGGATGTGCTCACTCGTGTCGACGCGCTGCACAAATACCTTGAGATAGACAAGAAAAAGATAGAATTTGAGGAGGAGCAACTGCGCACCCAGGCTCCCGACTTCTGGGACGACCCGCAGCGGGCACAGGAGCAGATGAAGAAGGTGAAGGGAATACAGAAGTGGATCGACGGCTATAAGGACGTGCGCGACAAGGCCGACGAACTGCAACTTGCCTTCGATTTCTACCACGACGACATGGTGACGGAGCAGGAGGTCGACGACGACTATGCCCAGGCAATCAAGGCCATCGAGGACCTTGAGCTAAGGAACATGCTCCGCCAAAAGGAGGACCCGATGGACTGCGTGATGAAAATCAACTCTGGTGCCGGAGGCACCGAGAGCCAGGACTGGGCACAAATGCTTATGCGCATGTATATGCGGTGGGCAGAGGCCCATGGGCACAAAGTCACCATCAGCAACCTGCAGGAGGGCGATGAGGCCGGCATCAAGAGCGTCACTATGGAGATAGAGGGTGGCGACAGCGCCTATGGCTACCTGAAGAGCGAGAATGGGGTGCACCGCCTGGTGCGCGTCTCTCCTTTCAATGCACAAGGCAAGCGCATGACGAGTTTTGCCAGCGTCTTCGTCTCGCCGTTGGTCGACGACACCATCGAGGTGTATATCGACCCCTCCAAAATCTCTTGGGACCTCTTCCGAAGCGGTGGTGCTGGCGGACAGAACGTGAACAAAGTGGAGACGGGCGTGCGCCTGCGCTACCAGTATGTGGATCCCGACACTGGCGAGGAGGAGGAAATCCTCATCGAGAACACTGAGACCCGCAAGCAACTCGAGAACCGCAACAACGCCCTACGCCTGCTCAAGTCGCAACTCTACGACCGCGCCATGAAGAAGCGGTTGGAGGCGAAGGCTAAGATCGAGGCAGGGAAGAAGAAGATAGAGTGGGGTAGCCAAATCCGCAGTTATGTCTTCGACGACCGACGGGTGAAAGACCACCGCACCAATTATCAGACGACCGATGTCGACGGGGTGATGGATGGCAAGATCGATGGTTTCATCAAGGCCTATCTCATGGAGTTCCCCGTGAACGACGAGCAATAGGCGGGTCGCAGGAATACCAAGCAACAATCAACAACCAATAATCAACCTTATAAAAACTGAAGACTATGAGTAGTACGAAAGCCAAAAAAAAGCGTATTGAGCGCGCAGAGCGTCAGGAAAAACAGGCACAGATAGTGATTCGTTGCATCTTCGGGGTGCTGATACTGCTTGCCATTTGCTACGCTTTCTTCGCCATGAGCATGTAGGCGCCTATGAGTGGAATGGAAATCGAACGCAAGTTCCTGGTGCGCAAAGACCGTGACTACAAGGGTCAGGCCTTTGCCAGCAGTCGTATCAAGCAAGGCTACATCGCGGCCAAAGGGGCTACGGTGAGGGTGAGGCTGCGCGACGACAAAGGCTACCTCACCATCAAAGGGCCATCAATGGACGGCGGACTGTCGCGCTATGAGTTCGAGAAGGAAATCACGGTCGAGGAGGCCGCCCAACTCTTCAAACTCTGCGCCCCGGGTGTCATCGACAAGACACGTTACCTTGTGCACAGCGGCAAACACACCTTCGAGGTCGACGAGTTCTATGGCGAGAACGAGGGACTGGTGATGGCCGAGGTCGAACTGGGCAGTGCCGATGAGGAGTTTGTCAAACCCGACTTCATTGGGTTGGAGGTGACAGGCGATTCGCGGTTCACCAACAGGAGTTTGCGCAAGATTCCATTCATGCTTTTGAGAGCAACCGTGCCGCCAGAATACCGATGAGCAACGCCAGGGTGGCACCCGTGGCATTGGCGGCAAAGTCAAGCCATTCTCCGCTTCGCCGCCCACCGGTGCAATAGGCTTGAAGTATCTCTATCAGTCCGCTCATCATCGTCGGGCCTATCCATGCCCCGAGCAATGCTTTCGGCCATGACACCTTCTCGTGTCGCCGAAGGTATTCCCACCAGACTACCGTGCATGTGCCCAGATACATCACCAGGTGTGTCCATTTGTCGATAAAGGCCACATCATTGAGTGGGGTGTGGGGTGGAATGAGCCAGAAACACAGCAGCCAGATGACCAAAATGAGGAAGCTGGAGAGTGGGTAGTGGGATACTAAATGAAGGAGATATCTCATAATTGCTTTTGATTTTGTGGCAAAATTACATCCTTTTTTATAATTTTGCGGTGTGAATAGACCTGATTCTTCGCAAAAGTGGAGAATCTTCATTTTCAGTCATAACACTTGTGATATGTCGAGATCTTCGGAGCGTGCCAATTTTGGCAGCAAACTAGGCATCATTCTTGCCACGGCAGGCTCGGCCGTCGGACTGGGCAATGTGTGGCGTTTCCCTTATATGACGGGCGAGAATGGTGGTGCGGCTTTCATCATCATCTATCTGGCGTGCGTGCTGTTGTTGGGCATCCCCTGCATGGTGAGCGAGTTCATCATCGGACGCCATGGCGCAGCCAACACCGCACGTGCCTACAGCCGTCTGGCCGACGGAAAAGCTTGGAAATATGTGGGCTATCTGGGTGTGCTCACAGGCTATCTCATCACGGGCTATTACGCCGTGGTGTCGGGTTGGTGTCTGCAATATGTCTATGGGGCATTGGTGGGTGGCGTCAGTGGTAATGCCGATGATGTGAAGCAGTATTTCATCGAGTTCTCCTCCGACCCAGTGAGACCTGTCTTCTGGGCTGTGCTTTTCCTCGTCATCACCCATTTCGTTATTGTGAGAGGGGTACGCAACGGCATTGAGCGGGTGTCGAAACTCATGATGCCCACACTCTTCGTGTTGCTCCTCGTTCTAGTCGTGGCTTCATGCATGCTGCCTGGGGCTCATAAAGGAATCTCCTTCCTCTTCAAACCCGATTTCTCGAAGATGGACAGTGGCGTGTTCCTGGGGGCACTGGGGCAGTCGTTCTACTCGCTGAGCATAGGCATGGGCTGTATCTGCACCTATGCCTCCTATTTCACCCGGCACACCAACTTGCTCAATTCGGCCCTGCAAATCAGTGTGCTCGACTGTCTCGTGGCAGTGCTTGCCGGACTGATGATCTTCCCCGCGGCTTTCTCTGTGGGTATCAGTCCCGACTCTGGACCGTCACTGGTGTTCATCACCCTGCCCAACGTGTTCCACCAGGCCTTTTCGGCAGTCCCCTGGGTGGGCTATTTCGTGGCCATACTCTTCTATTTGCTGCTGTCTGTGGCCGCACTTACCTCGCTCATCTCGCTGCATGAGGTGAGCACGGCGTTTTTGCAGGAGGAGCGCCGTATCTCCAGACCTAAGGCGGCAACAATCGTCACGTGCTCGTGTGCCGTCATCGGCGCATTCTGTTCTTTGTCGATGGGCGCCTGCGACTCGCTTGTCTTCTTCGGATGGTCGCTTTTCGACATTTTCGACTTTGTCACCGGACAGTTGTTCCTTCCCTTGGGCGGCTTCCTTACCTGCATTTTCATCGGATGGTTCGTACCACGCAAGTTGGTGCGTGATGAGTTCACCAACTGGGGCACCCTGAAGGGTACGTTCTTTGGCGTGTTCCTCTTCCTGGTGCGTTTCGTGTGCCCGGTGAGCATCCTGCTCGTTATTCTCCATCAGTTCGATTTCATTTAGTCGAGGCCTATGGCAAATCATAACAGAGCAACTTTCGGCAGCAAACTGGGCATCATCCTCGCCACGGCGGGGTCGGCTGTAGGACTGGGCAACATCTGGCGTTTCCCCTATATGACAGGACTGAACGGCGGAGCAGCTTTCATCCTCGTCTATCTCGTGTTCGTGCTCATGCTTGGCGTGCCGGGCATGGTGGCCGAGTTTGTGGTGGGCCGTGCCTCGGGTGCCAATGCGGCAAAGGCCTATAGGCAGTTGGCTGGCTCCAGTCCATTCCGTGCCATAGGTTATCTGGGTGTGCTCACGTCGATGATCATCCTGGGGTTCTATGCCGTGGTGGCGGGCTGGTGCCTGCAGTATCTCTTCGCCTCGGTGGTGGGACATGTGGATGGCGACCCCGATTATGTGTTGACTTATTTCAAGGACTTCTCGTCCGACCCATGGAAACCCTCGCTGTGGGCATTGGGATTCGTGGTGCTCACCCACCTCGTGGTGGTTCGGGGAGTGCGCAATGGCATCGAGCGGGCATCGAAACTGTTGATGCCCACACTGCTCTTGCTGCTGTTGGTGCTCATCGTGGCGGCATGTTTGCTGCCGGGAGCAACCAAGGGCATCTCGTTTCTCTTCCATCCCGATTTCTCCAAGATCGACCGTGGCACCATCTTCGACGCTCTCGGACAGGCTTTCTTCTCGCTGTCTCTGGGCACGGCATGCCTGTGCACCTACGCCTCTTATTTCTCCCGGCAGACCAACTTGCTGGGGTCGGCGGTGCAGATAGCGCTCCTCGACACATTAGTGGCGGTGCTCGCCGGGATGATGATTTTCCCCGCTGCCTTTTCGGTGGGGGTAAATCCTGACTCTGGGCCATCGCTCATCTTCATCACCTTGCCCAATGTGTTTCATGAGGCTTTCGGTTCTGTGCCTGGTGTGGGTTATATCGTTTCCATCTTGTTCTATGCGCTGCTTTCCCTGGCGGCACTTACCTCCACCATCTCCATGCACGAGATAGGCACGGCATTCTTCCATGAGGAGTTTCGACTGTCGAGGGGCAAGGGGGCGCTCGTGGTCACGGTGGCATGCTGTGTCATCAGCGTGTTTTGCTCGCTGTCGTGTGGGGTGTTGGCCGATGTGAAGGTGATGGACCTCACGATTCTTGATTTCTGCGATGCGATCACGGCGAAGGTGCTGTTGCCATTGGGCTCGCTGTTCACTTGCCTTTTTGTGGGGTGGTATGTGCCTCGCCAACTGGTGCGCGACGAGTTCACTAACTGGGGAACGGTTTCCAAATGCTTTTTCGGTGTGTTCCTCTTCTTCGTACGATTCATTTGCCCGCTCTGCATCGTGGCCATCTTCCTGCATCAGTCAGGTGTTATCTAAAACAGACTGTGCCATGTCGTTCAAGGAGTTCCTCTATTTTCAGAAGTCCGACCGCAAGGTCATCATCGTGGCACTCTGTGTCATCGTGGTGGCCCTCGTAGCCATTTTCTTCTTGGGGAGGAATACCACAACGACATCCGATGGGGTGGCGAAGGACTCTCTGGCTTGGCAGTCGGGCAATGAAAGGTCTCTCTCGACGGAGGGTGCGGAAAACCTTGACGGCGTCTATGCTCCCGAGCGTTTTTATTTCGACCCCAATACGGCCGACAGCACCCAACTCCTTCGCCTGGGACTACAGCCATGGCAAGTGCGCAATATCCTGAAATACCGAGCCAAGGGCGGTGTGTATCGCCAACCAGAGGACTTCGCCAGGGTTTATGGTCTCACGGTGAAGCAGTTTCGTGAGCTCCAACCCTATATTCGCATCTCCGACGATTATCGCCCTGCTTCCGAGGTCTATGGACGTCATAGGTCGTATCCGTCTGCTCGCAGTGGCTACGGGGCACGGTCATCGGAGGGTCATTGGGGCGCGTCGGGTGGAAATTGGGGCGGTTCACAGGCTGCTGGCGAGGGCACTGCTGCAGGTCAGCCCTCCTATGCACGCGACACCGTGCGCTATCCCATCAAACTCAAGGCGGGTGAGGTGGTGGCGCTCAATGTGGCCGACACAACTATGCTGAAGAAGGTGCCAGGCATAGGCAGCTACTATGCCCGGCGCATTGTGGGCTACCGCGACCGCCTGGGTGGCTTTGCCCATGTGGAGCAGTTGCTCGAGATTGAGGGATTCCCCGAAGAGGCTTTGGCTTTTTTCAATATCGGCAATGGACCTATACGTCGAATGAATCTCAACAAACTCTCGCTCAATCAATTACGCAACCACCCATACATTAATTTCTATCAAGCCAAGGCGATTGTCGACCGCCGGCGCCTGAAAGGACCTCTGCATAGTCTTGACGAACTCTCACTTCTCGACGAGTTTCCCGCACAAGACCTTCAACGTCTGGCCCCGTATGTGGAGTTCTGAGCGTATTCAACAGCTTTTCCTCGGCAAGTGAAAGGCCCCTGCTCCTTTTTTCATATTTTGGAAAGTTCTTTTCTTTTTTGGGGCAAAACTCCAATTCGCATAAAAAATGAAAACAAATTGCCGTTTTTTCTTGTAGTAAAATTGGATACATTGTAAATATTTTATATTTTTGCCAACCGTTGTTGCTCTATTGCATTTGACTATTCATACTAACTAATTGCACTAACTAATAATCATACTTGCGACTGTTTAGACGCAGTTTCTCGTTTTATGAACACAAAACTATTCAAGCACTATTCTAGACCTTTTATGGTCATTGAGCATTTCGTCCCTAATGAGTATGTGGCGGGGTGTGCGCATTCCTCTCAAGACCTTTGGCGAGTTAAGGTTGAGGATATAAATAAAGTAGGGGATTATGCCAGCGATTTTTTAACAGGAGGTGAGCTCTGGTATGAGTCGAATGGTATCGCTGGCTTGCAAAAAACAGGTGATCATCCCGATAGGCAGGTATCTGGAAAACAAATGAGTATCCCTAGCAATAACATCCATGATGGATATGTCTACTTTAACAATCCGGGGCAACCTGGCTATTTCACCAATAATTATGATATTACAGTGAATTGTACGATTGTTGGTGAGGCTTTGATATATGGAGATTGGGGAAACCCTAATGAAATGTTTCATACTGGTTCGAATGTATATTTTGCTACAGATTCGGAAAACGTAGTAACTGCAAATCCTTCGTAACCGTAAATCATTAGAGATTTGTGTATTTAGGATGTCAATGGGCAGACCGTCCTTGAAATGACAAATTTAGCCCGGCAATAGCATTGCTTGCTTTTGCCGGGCTGATATCATATAGGATAAACGTGGGTAAGCCCTTGTTCTTATTTCAGAGTAATGTTCTCGATGATGGCTTGCACCTCAGGATCATCAATGGAACCATTGTAAATCGAGATGAGCATCAAACCCTTCTCTGTGAGTTTGGTATAAAGATTGTTCGTTGGTTTCTCAGCCTCTTTGATTGCCACATTATAAGTGGTGTTGCCGAATTTGATGTCGCCCTTGTCTGTGTATCCTGCGTTCACATTGCCCGAATTGGCCTCTGCCGGCTCACTGTTCCTGTCGGGATAAGCATATATGGTCATGGTGCACCATGAGCCATCTTCCAGTTTCTTCATAATGCGGAAGTTCTCATCCTTGTTGTTATTGTTCTGTTCCCATGTCTGTGGAACGATGATGGAGTAGTACTTGGTTTCCACGGTCTCACCCTCAAGTTTGGTAACACCGCCGCCACAAGAAGCCAGCGTGAATACTGCGATAGCAGCAAATGCGAAATTAATCAGCTTTTTCATTTGAAATTTGTTAATTAAGTGGTTAAACGATATTGTTATTTGGTCATGTTTGACGGTGCAAAATTAGGGCGCTAACCATCATTATGACTTATCATTTCGTGAAATAAACTTATCATTTCGTGAAATCTGCAGAAAAATCACATGAGAAACAGCCGTTTTCAAGATATTTCAAATATTTATGCACTTAAAATGCAAACGGAGGCGGTCGGTGAAGATGTATTGAAAAGGCATCTGCTACAAAGGCCAATGTGCCAAAAATGGGTACACGCTTTTGGTAAATTCGTATATTTTTCTTACTTTTGCATTCATTATGGACAAGAAGCTACGATTCCTACACCTATTCACATTCATATTTCTTTCTCTGACAGCAGGTGCTGCCAAGGGTGATTTCGAGCAATGCCTGCAACAGTTTGAGAAAAGTGGGAGAGTTCAGGATGCCAACAGGCTTTTCTCTCTGTTGCATGATGAGGAAGTCACCGATTCGTTGTTGAGATTTGATGACACAACTCCAAACCAAACGTTGCAGGCTCAAGTGTGGTATTGGACGGCAGAATATCTGTATGCCCAACAGCAATATAAGCGTGCGGCAGAATATGGTGAGAAAGCCTTGCCGCTGTTGAAGGACAAGGCCGAGGAGTCGGATTGCCTCAACCTTTTGGCTGTCATCTTTATCCGCCTGACAGATTACAAATTGGCGGCCATTTATGCCAAGAAATGTTATGCCCTCGACGAGAAGAGTGGTGACCCCGACATGATGTCGTCGAGTCTCAATTCGTTGGCTGCCATCTATATGAGCGCCAACCAGCCGAAAGAGGCGGAAAAATACATTCTTATGGGGTTGGAAGCAGCAGCAAAGGCCGATAATCCCTCGCGTCGTGCCGTATTGTTGGGAATGGCATCTGAAGTGTATCACGCTTTGGGCGATGACAAGAAGTCGCTTTCCTATGCAGAGCAATCTTATGACCTGGAAATGAAATTGGGCCATGAGGACAAGGCCATGCTTCGACTTTCGCAGAAAGCGTCGGCTTTGATCGGATTGCACGACTATAAGCAGGCCGAGGAGGTGCTGAAAAACGCCATTCCTGCTTTCCGCAAGATGGCCGACTACCACTCTCTTGCTATCGCCGACAACAAGATGGGCATGGCGCTGTTATGCCAGAAGAGAGAGCCGGAGGCCATTCCATACTATAGGGAGGCTGCGCATATTTTGCAGGAAATGGGTGATATGGCCAATGAGATGCATTCGAGGCGGGGCCTTTACGAAAGTCTGTGGAACACTTATCCCGATAGTGCAAAGATCGAGCTCGACCGTTTCAACGATTTGAAGGACTCGCTTTACACCAATGCCTCGGCCGAGAGTTTGGCAAGATACAGTGCGGAGTTCGACAATGAATGGCTGCAAAAGGAAAACCTTGCAGAGCGCTCAGCTAAACGGCGCATTTTCCTGGCCGGACTTGGAATCGTTTGCGCTTTGCTCATTCTTGTCGCTATGGTATGGTGGGTGATGTCTCGGCGACACAAACGGCAACGAATCATCAATGAGGAACTGACCGCCAATATCAACGAACTGAGGGAAAAATACAGGCAGCTGTCAGAAGAGTACGGCAAGTCTATGGCGGGTCTGCAAAACAAGGAGCAAGAAGAGAAACTTACCCCGGCCGACCAGGAGTTCCTCGACAAGTCGGTCAACATCATCAATATGATGATACACAAGGGACAGGTGGATGCGGAGAGTGTGGCACGTGAGATGGGGCTGAGCCTATACCAGTTCCGTCAGCGACTGACAAACATCACAGGTGAGAAACCGCAGGATTTCATCACCATGCTCCGCATGAAGCGTGCTCAGCATCTGCTTGACAATCACCCTGAACTCAACATCACGGAGATAGCGGTGCTCTGTGCCTATAACGATACGCCGAATTTCACACGTGCCTTCAAAAAGTATTTTGGAATGACGCCAAGCCAGTATCTCGCTCAGCAAAAGGATAAGTGATTCAATTTGAATCAAAAAAAGTCGGGATAAGCGACATTTGGCTTAGAAACCTACGTGGCATAAAAACAAGAACCGCTGAGTAATCGGCGATTCTTGTTCTGTCGGGACGAGGTGGCCTTTGGCTCAGAACCCAACGTGCCATCAAAAAAGAAGCAGGATAAAAGTCCTGCTTCTTTTCAGTCGGGATGAGGCTTTTCTAACGGCTTTTTCGTACTTTTACCCGTCTTTTTCTAATATCACTTATTATCAATTGTTTACACTCTTTAATTTGATACAAAAGTACGAAAAAAAGGTAAACAAAACAAAGAAAAAGAAAGATTTAGCGGAACAATAGCGGAACAAGGAAAGTTCTACTTCTTCCAATGTTCCACCAGCAGTTTCGCGTGCTCTTCGGGAGTGACCTTGATATATTTCAGAAATGCCGCCTCTGTCTTGTGACCAGTGATGTGCATGATGGAAATGGAGGGGAATCCGCTTTTGTAAAGATTGGTCGCGAATGAGCGCCTGCCCGTATGGGAGGACACCAGCTGCCACTTCTCATATTGGGTGGTTATCTTTTTCCCTCCTCTTGTTATTGACTTCAAGACCTTTTCTCTGAGGCGTGCGGCCTTACACACCTCCTTGATGTGGTCGTTGAACTTCTGGTTGCTGATAGTAAGCGGGATACCCCCGTACCTGTCCCAAATCTCGCGGAAGACTGGATGGATGGGGATTGTCACCATGTTGTTTGTCTTCTGCTGCCTAATCACAATCATGCCGCCGTGGATATGCTCAGGCCTGAGCCTAATCACGTCGGAGAACCGCAGCCCCGTCCAGCATCCGATGAGGAAAAGGTCGCGGATAAGCTCAAGGCGCGGATGCCTCGACAAGTTGCAGACCCTTATGCGCTCCAACTCTTCCTCGCTGAGAGCGACAGCCTCGGTGTCCTCGGTGACATGTCGGAACCCGTGCCACCTCATATTGTCGGTCAGCTCCCTCTCGACTGCCTCACGGAGCAGAGCCTTCAAGGATATGAGCTTGTGAGCTATCGTGTTTGTCGCCAAATTCAGACCCTGGAGGAATGCCACGAAGGATTGGAGGAGGGGCTTGTCGAAGTCCCCGAAGTCGAGCCTCCTGCCGATTTTCTTCTCAAACCGCTTGATATATTCGTGTGTACGGGCATACTCTCGCTTTGTCTTGTAGGTCACAATCTGCCCTCCTCTGTGGCCGTTCTGCCGTGTGTCGCACTCGATAATGTACGCGTCGAAGAACTCATGGAACGTCACAGCCCTCGTCCCGCCCTTCCCGAAATGTCGGTCGAGCACGTCCTTCAAACGCTCCTTGGTGACGGGAACGCCCTGTCTTGCCGAGTCTGCGATGAAGGTCTCCGTCTTCGAGGATATGGCGACCAATGCGGCGTTGACATCATCCGCATAGGAGCAGTATTTAGAAGTCTTTACGCGCTGCCGGGCATCATCCCAGAACAAGGGAGCGACTTTCAGGGGAGTTCCGTACATTAGTTTCTCGTTCCTTCCAAAACGGGATGTCACGTAGATGGTGGTCAGCGTGTCGGGGTCTTTGCCGCGGAGGATGAATTTTATATTTGCCATAGTGAATTGGATTAGGAAAAAGCCGCTGGAGCACACGGGATGCCCACGGCGGCTTGGAATACACGTTTACGCCATTTGGTTAGAGAACCTTGCTATGGGGATTACTCGGCTTGGAGAAGGTTGGTGTAGTCGATGAGGAGCAACTGCGCCGTGCCCGATACATTAACCACATCTTTGAGGATTTCACCAACGTTCTCCGGCGTGCAGTTGTTGAGGCACAAAAGGATATTGCTGGCGGCAGTTGCAAGTGTCGTAGCGGTTAACACAGCGTTTTCACGCTGATGGGAAAAAGATTTTGATTTCATTTTTTTACTGATTGTGGCGGGTCGGTTACACCCGCCGTTGCCTATGATTTGATGTGTTGCAGGAGTTCTGTCTCGGTGGTGAAGCACTTGCGTTCGTCGTACCCGATGTCTGTGTAGGTACAGCCTTTGGGATAAATGGTCACTGATGTCTTGCCTTCGTTAGTGGAAGTGAAGATTCTGCCGACCTCGAAACTCTTGACCTTGAGCGAGGAGGTGTCGATGGTGAAGACCATGTCGCCTTCGTTGAACTTGGTGTTGATTGTCATGATGTAAGGATTTATGTGTTATTGTTTCTTGTCTTCTTCATAGACCGCCCATGCGAGGAGTGCGGCCATGGCTCCGTTGGCATGATACCACCATACGCCGAGTGCGAGGCCGGTGATGATGCAGGCCAGCGTGAAGATGATGAGGAAGATGATTCCGATGATGTCTGTTGTGCTCATGTCCGATGATGTATGGTTTGATTGGATAAAGGCGCACATTCACGTTTTAATGGCTCGTGTGCGCTTCTTTCGTTGTGCTATGCCATGCGAAGTAAATTAGCGCGCTTAAAGCACCGCCAAGCGGCTTTCTCTGTGTCGTAGTACACTTGCAAAGTGTCGTTTCTCTTTCGGTGGTCGTTGTCGCTTGTGGGCGGTACCATGTCGCTTCTCAACGTGCCGTATGCCTCGCGTATTTCACCCGAAACTTTGATGAAATAGAACTTCACGATGCGGCTGGCCATTGCGGTGCGAACCTTATAATTGAGCCATGCGACTTTCATTGCGTCGGCCATGCTCATGCCGTTTCTCTTGACGAAAGACCATGCCTGAAGCATGATGTCTCTCAACTGGTTTCTAACTTGTGTGCTCATAAACGTGTGTATTAAAAGATGAAATAATAAAATTGTACTGCAAAGATAAAGAATATCTTTATTATTTCAAAATAATATTAAAGAAAAGTTTGTCTATTTAGATTATTTAACAAAGATATTCTTTAATATTGTCGTTTGTGCCAAAATATTCCTTTATCTTTGTGCTCACAATAACAAAAAGGAATTTTATGGTAACACGACTGAAAGAAATTATGGGCGAGAAAGGAATGACCTCCGTCGCACTGGCCAAAGCGATGGGAGTGACCACCGTCACCGTCAGCAGCATGATAACGGGGAAGACCCAGTCTCTTGACAATCTGGAGAAGGCGGCAAATATCCTCGGTGTCCCGCTGTGGCGGCTGTTCGAGGACGAGGAGGTCGTCAAGCACCAACTCGAATATGATGCCTACTACTCATCCCGCCTCGTCTGTCCCCACTGCGGCGCACAGCTGAGGATTGTGGAGGATGACACTACACCAAAATAGTTATTATTTGTTTATGCTAACCTAATATTTTAAATTATGAAAAAACTATTGATTATAATGTCTTGTGTGCTTCTCATATCATGCACGCAATCGTCTCCTCTCGAAGGTGTTTGGGAATCCCAAGATGGTAGATTGCATGTATATACCATTGAAGGGAAAGTAGGATTCGAGTTGCAACATGATTACAGAAATGAGTATGGAGTGACTGACATAGGAGGTCTTAAATACACAAGTGATTCAACAGCTGATTTGTTTTTTAGAGATGGCAGCGTATTAAAATTGACGTTTATTAAAGAAAGCAAGAATAATATGGAACGTTATCGTTTTTATACGCCAAGTGGAAATGAAGACGGTCTTATATGGGATAGGCTCAAGGGTCCTGATGCTTACAAAAACGACATGGAGGAAAAAGCTATATGGGCAGCAATATCAGTCATATTAGGCGAAGACAATATAAAAAACAATCTATAGAACATACATTTAATTCCGACGGAGTTTTTTTATCTTCGTCGGTTTTTTCTATTTGCGCACTAAATACTTTGCCCTTAATCCTCAGAACAGACTATTTGGTTAGCAAATATTCCTTTCGTACTTTTTACGAGAACCAAATACTTTACGCTTATCCTCCGCCTAATTGTATTTGATAACCAAACATCTTTTTAGTACCTTCGGAATTTTGTCGCATATCCTCACCTGCCTTTCATTAAAGCATGGGCAAAAAAAGGACTGCCGCGCATCACTGCGGAGCAGCCCAAAGGGATTATATTTCACTTCTCAAATCGTTCTCAGCAGCCGAGCCACCACCGGAAGCGGAGGTTGGAGAACCACCAGCCGCACCACCGCTGATAGTCGCCGAACAACTTCACCCTGTCACCCTGGAGGAAGGCGAACTTGGAGTTGCCAATTACGCTCTTCACTGCATAGCGCAGGTCGTCGGAGCTGAGGCCGTGGGCACGAATCTCTGGCGCGAGGATTTCACGGAAAGCCGTCTCGCTGTCGGTCATGTCGCCAATCGGGTCGATGTTGAGGATGCCGTTGTGCATGAACCAGGTATCACTCTCATGGTCATGGAAGGGATGGCAGTTGGCTCTCTTTATGCTGCCGTGCGTGGCGAGCCGGAAATGCAGCAGGCAAGGTTGGGATATGTCGCGGTTTCTCAGGTGGCGCAGAAGCATCTCAATGCTCATGCCTTTATAGTGGTCGGTTGGTGTGACCATACCCATGCCGTGGGGGTTCGCCCTGTGCATGGCCTTTATAATCTCTCTCGGTGGCGTGGGTACGCCTTTCGGTATGTAAGCAATTACGCACATATTAATGATGATTTAAGTTTGTGAAAAATGCCGTTTTTAAGCGTCGTGTCACTCTTTTGGGCGGCGGGTGGTATGGCTGACCGCTTGAAATGGTTGAAACGATTGTAGGCGGTTTTTGGTGTGCCGTGTGCGCTCTCTTTATGCGAGAGCGGCACGGCGGTTGATGAAGTATTGTTTTTCTTCGCTTGAAAGAAATGGTATCTCTTCAATGGTGGTGCAGGTCGGGCACTCATATTTGAAAGAATACTCAACGAGTTTTGCGAGAAACATCACCCATTTTGAAATTTTCTCATAATCGGTCGTGCCTTGGTGCTGGCGAAACTCGATGGTTCGGTGGCGGTCGTATGCGACGGCGTTAACCTTGAAATAGCGGTCGAAGCGCATTGCACCCGCAATTTGCCGTTTTGTCGTACATTGGGCGAAGTTGATGCCTTGCAGTGAGTGGCACCATTGAGAATTGTTTGCGCGCCTTGAAACGGCCATAAATGAATCTATCGCCTTTTCTATTGCCTGATAATTGCGAACCAAACGGCAATAATGCTCGTCGCTCATGTTTGCGGCACCGATATGAACGTGAAGACCACAAGAGCGGTTAACCTTTGCGTCGATGCTTGCAAGCGCACTGCAAAGCGTTTTAAGGCTGTTGAGGCCGTTGTTGCCGTTGAGAACCGGCGAAACGACTTCTTGTGTGTTTACGCCAACAAGCGAAGAATCAGAAACGATTTTGAAATAGCGGTCGTTATCGTCATGGTTGTAACCTTCGCTTCGAACCGACAAGCCATTTGCGGCCGCAGCGGTGATAAGTTGTTGGCGGGCGAAGTTGTAGCACTCAACCTCTACGCCGAAAGTGATTTTTGCGAAATCGAAATCACCGGGCAAAACGGCCTTGATTGAAAGCAATACTTTCACATCTCTTTTTGAGAGGCCTAACTTGATAAGAGCGTTGCTCTTGCGGCGGTCGGTCATGTCGGCCTTCATGATGTCGGCAATTTGTTCGTTCAAAGTTTTCATATTATAAAGTATTAAAGAAGTGAAACATGTTAATTGTATCGCAAAAGTAAGTATAAAAACGTATATTTCAAAATAAAAATACGTTTTTGAGCGAATATTTAAGAACAATTAAGAAAATACGCTTAAAACTAAACATTATTTCACAAAATTAGGCTTAAAACGTATTTTTACCTAAAAAATTTGGTAGATTGAAAGAAAAGCAATATATTTGCATCCTCGAAGTAAGTATAAAAGCGAAATTATGGTAGATATTAAGAAAGTTATCCGAGCGCATGGTTACACGCTTGAAAAGGTTGCCACCGAACTGGGTGTCTCCAAGTCCACAATGACTCAGTTTGTGTCGGGCAATCCTACGCTATCCAGGCTCCAAGACATCGCCAATGTGCTTGGCATCCCCGTGAGTGAACTTGTCCGTGATGTGGATGCAAAATCCACCGAATGCATCGTCTGCCCCCACTGTGGGAAGGTAATCACCATTAAAGTGGAGCAGGACAATGGGTAAGTATGAAAAAATAGACAAGGACAAGATTATCAGGTTCTGCGACAGGGTTCAAGAACTGGAGGATATGCAATACCACTATGACCCTTATAGTGGTGACATCATTCCTACCCCAGACGGGAAACGCGATGAGGATATTTGCGGTCTTCTGTTGGATGCCTATGCCTTGTTGGGTGACATCGAGGAGGAGATAAAAAAAGACTATGCGAGTTTGCAACCCTATAGCATATCATTGGACAAAGAGGAAAGATTCATAACGTCAGCCAAAAAACTGCTTGACACCTATCATCTCAAATTCCCTGATAGGGACTTCGGCAAACTAAAAAAATACTTCAAGCCTGAATTTAACAATAAGTGGTTTGACAATTCCTTCGTCCCCAGGCTGAATCGTAAATGGAACAAGAAGGATTGTGCGAGAATCGCATATCTGATTTTTCGCAGCAAGAATAGGAATACCAAAAATGTAGGTACTGTATTCTCTGAATTCCATAGGCGGTTCTGTGAAATAGTCAAGGGGGAATACACGGCAGAGTATAAGCCTAACAAACTTGAATCAGACTTGGGGGCAATACCAGATGAATTTCGGTTCTTGTAATTTCAATCCCCTCATACTATCCCCTCATTTTCTTTTAAGTCGCTCATTCAGAGCGGCTTATTTTTTTGTGACTATCCCCTTTTCCTTTTTTGGTTGTTTTGTGTTTAATTTTGCATCATTGTAACAAATCAATAACGCAATAAAGAAATGACGGACAACAGCCAACTCATAAATTCTGTGCTCATACAGGGCGCAACGCTTGCGGACATCGAGGCCATGATAGACCGTGCCGTGGCCAAGCGCATGGAGGACTTCTATGAATCCATTCGGCACAAGCCGCCAGTCCTCGTCAGGAGGAAGGACGCAGCCAAGCTGCTGGGCGTGTCCTTGCCCACTCTCGACGCATACGGGGAACACGGCATACTGCACCCGAAGCACCTGGGCGGACGTGTCTACTACGATGAAGAAGAAATATTAAAATACCAAAAAACTAAAAAAAGTAAATAACTATGATTGAACAAACAAAAAAAATGATTGTCGACAAGTGGTTTAACTACTGCAAGAGACACGGGATTATCTATCAGCAACCCTCAGACGTTGACTTCGACGAGCAGAAAGACGAAGCAACCCTCAGCAACATTAACGGCACGTTCGCCAAAATCATCAATTACAGCGGACGAGCCAAGTTCATTCTTGACGTGAAGGAATTTTAATGTCTTCATAGATGTGGAGGCGGTGGCAATACGGCCACCCCTCCTTGATAGAGGAACAAATCGATTAAGAATACAGATATGGAAGAAATGACAACTATCGCGGACGAGTGCATCCTCATGGGCGCACCCCGCATCATCAAGAAGAATGGTGGTTACCTCGCTAATATAATCAGGCGTATCGCCGACAACTATGACAGCAGCGACTTCGATGGTGTGGCTTGCCTCGCTGACATCCAGCTGGCAAAGGACAACTGCCGTGCCATAATAGAAGCGGCAGAGCTGACCCTCTCATCTCTAGATAATCTTAGAAATGAAGTTGTAACTGGTAAATAAAAAACAGCTATGACTCAAAGAGCAAAGGAATACCTAAACGACCCCGACTTCTTCACGCTGAAGCAGGCCGCAGAGGAGACAGGGCTTAACCAGGTGACATTTAGGAAGTATGCAGCTAACATCGGTATCAGCGGCAGACCCATCTCCAAGTACACTTTTTTTACAAACGATGAAGTGGAGAAAGTGCGGGAACTTATTAAAAAACAGGCTCACGTATGGCTCAGGATGCTGGAGAATGCAACGGGTGTGAGATGGGCACCTACACAAGAAAAAAATTAACGAAAAAAAAGGATAACAAATGACAGCAGAAGAGAAGAAGATGCGCGACTTTTTGCGCGCAGAAATGAACAACAGAGAGTTTACACTAGAGCAACTGGACAGGGTTGCCGCAGTGCTTTATCCTCATGACGGTTCGGATGAGAGCGTACGCCGTGCCTCCCGTCAGTTCGGGAATGATATGATAAAGTGGGCGAAGGAAGTCAATGACGAGCAGGAGCGGAAGCACCCCAAGCCCATGACCGAGGACGAAATCGTGGCTCTTGCCGCTATTATGTAACATTTAACAGCAGGGACAATGGCATATTTACACGAAGAACACCCACACTTCGACTGCCAGCGATTCGAGGAGGAAGTCTTTAGCAACGGAACTAAAGACCCGTTCCACCGGCGGCTTGCAGACATCCGCTGCTGGCGAGACTGCCAAGAGTATTTCGGGCTCGCTCCGCTCCACGTCGAAGAAAGAGCACTCAGGGACGGGTTTATGAGCCAGAAACTCTACGAAGCCCTTGAGCACAAGCTGGGCAAACAAAGGCTCGCAGGCTACTTCACGGAGAAGCCCGCCCCCAAGAAAACCAAAGAGCAGCAGGAAGAGGAAGACCTGATAACCATGATGTTCGGCAATGTGAATGACTATAGCCGATTGCGCATTCACAGGCTGGGGAAAGGGAACATTAAGTAACACTCTACGCGCGCGTATATGACGTTAGATGACCAAATGAGCCAAGAAACCGCCCAAACGCCCCAAGGCACTGAGCAGCAGACCCCACCGCAAACATGGCAGGAGCGTTTCAAGTCTTTTCTGAGCCGTGGGTGGTTCAACGACCTCGACGAGACCATAACACGGCCAAACTTCCGCTTTAACATCATGGGCGTGGAATGCGTGCCGAGCGGTGAGATTACCGCCGTTTCGGGTAAGGCAGGAGCGGGCAAATCTACCGCCCTTGCCATTCTCGTCGGTGTTCTCATCGGCAGAACGGACTTCGCTGGCATCCGCTGTGTAACGCCCTGTCGTAAAGTCTTGTGGATAGATACAGAGAAAGGAGAATACACCTGCCAGCAGAAGATGTCCGTTTTCAGACGTGTGGCGAACATAGACAGCTCCAAGCGTCTGGAGGACGTGGGCGTGAACTTTGCGCTGATGAGACAAGAGACCACAGAGGATAGGCTCTTGTTCGTTGATGCACTCGCACAGCTTGACAATTACGATGCTATAGTTATCGACGGCATTTTTGACTTGACGAAAGACCCTGACAAGGAGTATTCCCCCGTCACCGACCTGATGCGCAGGTTGGCCGACAAAGGGGCTTCCGTCTTTGCCATGCTGCACACGAACAAGTCAGACGATAACATGCGGTATGCCCTTGGCACAGAACTGCAACGATTGGCGACAACAAGACTCGATGTCGAGTTCAAGGGAGGACAGCACATCATCAGACACACCAAGAGCAATGACAGCGCACTTGCGCCAGAGGTGGCGTTTGTGTTTGACGAAGTAGGAAACGTAGTACCAGCCAGCCAATCACCCGAAGTCAAAGCCGAAGAAGTTGCAGAAGCAAATCGGGAGGAACTCAGGAATTTAATGGTTGCCGCTTTTGGAGAAGCAGAGACAATGCGAAGCACGGACATAATGAATAGAGTTATGCAGATTAAAAATTGTAAGGAAAGAACCGCCAAAAGTCGGATTTCCGAAGCCAAGGCGAAAGGGATAATAAAGGTTGCACCAAAAGGTAGTGAGTATGTGCTTTCAGGGTATTAGCAATGTTTAGTGCAACACTACACCCCATATATAAATATATGGGGGTGTGTAGGATTGCACCAAAATTTTGCACTAAATACCAAGGGTGCATTTGCACCACGATTACACCAAATTTGCACCTTGCACCAAACCACGATAAAATTATTATAATGGACGTACAGACGACAAACATATTCACACGGCAGATGAGCCGCCTCCGTAGGGTGACATTGCAGCAACACGAACTGGCGGACGGCATCCTCACGCAGACCATCGGCGGCTTCATCGACCCCAGAATGCAGTATCGGTACATCCGGCAAATAACGGAAATCCGCTCGCTCTGTTCTACACTTGAAGAAAAAGAACGGAACAAGAAGAAAATCGCTCAAATAAAGTTATCCTTGCCAGCAGGTATCGTTTCTGCGGTGGTTGTCGGCGGCATAGGCAAAGACAGCGTTAAGGAGAAAAACGGCGTTATCTGCATCGACATCGACGCTAAGGACAATCCCGCCATCACCGATTGGCAGGCTTTCAAGCATGAGATTGCTAAGAGCCGTTTCATCGCCTACGCTGGTCTTTCCGTCAGCGGTCTCGGCGTGTTCGCCATGATTCCCATTGCTGACCCTGAGCGGCATGAAGAACACTACGAGGCTATCGTGCAAGATTTCAAGAAGGCGACTTTCACATTCACGCAAGAGGGGGAAAGTGAACCTATTACCCTTGATGGTGTTAACCTCGACCAATCATGTAAAGACATATCCCGCAAACGATTCGTGTCATACGACCCACAGCCTTACATCAATACGGCGGCGCAAGTTTACTGCAAGACCTACGTCCCGCCAATCCTACAGCCAAGATTCATGCGGACATACTCTGGACCGCAGACATGGAGTTTGCGAGGATGGCTCGACGTTCACGGCATCACCTACAACATGAGAGAGCGACACGGCGGCATCCAATACGTCGTCACTTGTCCTTGGCACGAACTGCACAGCAGTAGAAGCCGTGGTGAGAGCGTGATATTTGAGCATCCTAACGGCGCGGTCGGCTATAAATGTATGCACAGCCATTGTGCGGAAAAGAGATGGATAGACTACAGAGAGTTTTATGAGCCGAGAAGAGAACGGGTGCAGACTGTCGGCACAAGCCGAGAGTTGCCCCCTGGACAGATTGCAGATTTCAGGGCATTGGTGGCACAATCCTCACAGCGTTGCAAAGTGTCTCTGCACTCAACGGCGGAAGTCATCGCTCCCGTTCAGGCAAATAATCCAGCTGTCGGGGAGTTGGTTGAGGCTCTCGATTTGGAGGTGCTTTGGTCGCCCGAGGAAGTGCGAAAGTGGCAGCAAAAAGTCGAATTGGAGGGATGTCCATTCTAACGCAAAAGATTATGAACAGGGTAACGGACAACGAACTTGCAGACTTCATCCATGACTTCGGATGGAGGAACAGTGAAACAAACGAGAAGAGATTGCTTGCCAAACTCACGGCTCGCTTCTATGGCAGGGAGAATCCCCGCCAACTGCTATACCGCTGCGAGCACTTACATCTGATACGAACCGATGATGAGAAGATAACAATATTATGAGCAAGGACAATAAGAAAACCAAAAGGCGCGAGCTGTGGAAGTTCTGCCTAAAACTTTATGAAAAATACGGGTCAGCCATGGATGCCACCCGCTTCAAGAACGAGCTACACATGCGGTTCTATGGAGAAGACACCAAGGAATTGTTTGCGCTTGGGCTGAAGAAGAGGCTCTATCACCTCAAAGTCGGCAACTTGATTTTTTTGGTCAATAGACGGATAACGGATAACAATATGAAAGAGATTCCGGATGATGATTTGAGAGCATTCTGCAAATGGTGCAGATTCAAAGGGAGGGTGAGTGAGGAGGTGCTCGTCACATGCATGTGCGGACACTTCCACAGTTTTCCCAAGGCGATGAAAGAGCAACTGAGGCGGATGCAGTCCCTCGGCCTCATCACGGTCAACAAAGACAAGACCATCACAATATGAAGATAGACCCATTCCCCGGCACATTGGAGCGCAGCTCCAGTTGGGGCACTCCTTATGTCACGACGGAGGAGCAGGCGGCGTGGCTATGTAAGTGGTATCCGGTTTGCAACAATGATGTCATCGCCAAGATGATGGGGATAGGCTGTAGCACTGTCATTCGCTTCGCCAAACGGATGGGCATCGTCAAGGACAAAGGGGCTTTATCACGACGATATGGCGAAATACAAAGAAAGATAATCGAGAGCGAGCGCAGGCGTGACAGATGGGGACTGCCGAGGCGTACCGCCTACCACTTGCCCCACAATAATTTAACAAAACGGGAAATTATACGCAGGTGGAAAGCAAAAAAGAAATGGGGGTACATCGTCGTGGATGCACGGACAGAGGAATGGAACAAGCGCAAGGTCATCTACTATGATGGGAACACAAGTCGCAGCAAGAAGTTTGAGAAATACTGCAGGAAAGCGGGATTCCACATAAAAGAATGGGATGAAAGAAACGATTGACTTAAGACAAGGATAACAATGAATAATGAAGGACAAAGAACAGACCTGATATGGGAGACCATACAGGGACAGCCTATCGGCAAGGCCAACAACTACCAAGCCGTCCCCGACGGGCAAGGTGGTAAAAGAATCATCAAGAATGAGAAAATAAGGGCGTATGAACGCAGTTTCAACGACCAGTGTAAAATCTATCGAGGCAAAGGTATAAACCGCCCCTTTAGGCTTCATATCATCGTCTATGAGAGCAGCAACGCCTATGACCTTGACAACTGCCTTAAAACTGTCCTCGACTGCCTGCAATATGCTGGGGCGATAACCAACGACAACCTTTGTGTAGGGATTAAAGCCACGAAGAAGATTGACCGCCGGAATCCGCGCATTGTGTACGGCCTCGAGGAGCTTGAACCAACACTTTTTTAATACGAAAGAAATGAAACAAATAGAATTCATGATTGACGGCGAACGTATGTCGTTCACCCCCCTGCCACTTGGCACTCTTGACATCATTGAACGGATGAAGGAGGATTTGTGCCTCGACAAAGAAATGATGCGCTCATTTCCTATAGTCGGTTTCCTATTGGCTGTCAAACACCACCGAGAAACCATTGCTAAGATAGCTGCACTTTATACTTTGGAAGGGGAGATTTGCCCGCCTTCTGTCAGGCTTAGGTCTGATTTCCTCATGGCGCATTGTACTGATGAGGATTTGGTCTCCCTGTTTGTCGGTGGGATGGCTGCAAACGAGATGTGGATACACGGCGTAAGCACCGACCTCCCAAAAGCGGACTTCAGCAAAATAACAAGTGAGGACATTCTCAACAAATCCTTTTGTCAACTAATCAAACAAACTAAAGAAATAAAGCATCATGCCAAGTATTGAATGGGTGTCAACCCTTGATAATAGTCGTTTTGTGAGGTCTATGAATGAGATACGGACTTCATTACGGCAAACTGCGCAAGAAGTGGAAAAACAAGGTTTATCCTTTGAGCAGTTGTTCCAAAATATCGAGAGAAAAGCCGCGACCCTGGCCGCAGGATTCTCCCTAAAGCAGTTCATTGACCAAATGGTGAGCGTAAGGGGGCAGTTCCAGCAACTGGAAGTTGCTTTTTCCACTATGCTTGGTAACGCAGACAAGGCTGACGCATTGATGAGCCAACTTGTCAAGACGGCGGCGACGACACCCTTTGACCTGCAAGGAGTAGCTGCTGGAGCAAAATCACTGATGGCCTATGGGACGGCGGCAGAGGACGTGAACGAGATGCTGGTGAGACTCGGCGACATCGCCGCGGGCATGTCCATCCCCCTGAATGATTTGGTGTACCTCTATGGAACGACAATGACCCAAGGACGTTTGTTCACCCAAGACCTCCGGCAATTTCAAGGAAGAGGAATACCAATAGCTGAAGAGATAGCGAAGGTGATGAACGTCACCAAGGCGGCTGTCCCACAGCTCGTCACCGCAGGCAAGGTCACTTCCGACGTATTCCATGAAGCCATAATGAACATGACCAACGAGGGGAGCAGGTTCGGCGGTCTGATGGAGGCGCAGTCAAAGACGATTTCTGGTCAAATCTCTAATATAGAGGATGCCGTGGACATGATGTTCAACGACCTTGGGAAGAAATCTGAGGGCGTCATTAACACTGCTCTTGGAGGTATCTCTACGTTGGTGGAGAACTACGAGACGGTGGGGAAAATAATTCTCACGGTGGCGGCTGCATACGGGACATACAAAGCAGCACTCATAAGTGTCGTGGCAATTCAGAAAGCAATGAACGTGGCGGGCAGCGTGTCCGCATTTCTCTCGCTGGCGAAGTCAGTGACAAGTGCAAAGGATGCGATGGCCCTGTTCAACCTCGTCACAAAAGCCAATCCCCTCGGAATAGTGCTGTCGGTAATCTCTGCCGCCGCAGTTGCTTTCGGATTGTTCAGGAAGAACGTCGAGAGTGCCGCTGAAATCTCCGAGAAGTTCGGGGAGAACGCGGGAAAAGCAACCACCAACGCAAGGGCACTGATGGCAGCAATAAATAACACTGCTCCGACATCAAAGGCGCATACAGACGCAATAAAAGAGCTTTCCGAAAAATACAGGGAGTACGGTATAGAGATAACCGAGCTTGACTCAAAGATGAGCAACGAGAAGGAGGTGGTCAAGGAACTCACCGAGAAGCACAATGACCTAATGCTTGCCATCCGTGCTGAAAGTATAGAACGACAGAAAGCCAATGCCATACAGACTTTCGCCGAGGAGTATCAAAAAGCCATCGAAAAGGCATGGGGGAGCATGAAGAGTGAGATAGGTGGCGACAATGCCTCCACTATCACGGCGGCCTTGCAACTTGCCATTGATGAGCAAGATTTGGTCAAGCTCGGTGAACTCAAAGAGAAATTTGACGAAGCGAGAGAGAGCGGAAGGTCTTTGGGGGAAATTCAGGAGTCAGGGCGAAAACTTCATTCGTTCCTTACCATACTCGAAGACCGGGTAAGCAGCGTTGGAAAAGAGTTCGGATTGTCTGAAACAAAAATCGCATATATGCAAAGGGCTTTGGACGGAATGGCCACGGAGGTGTATGGAGCGAACAATGTCATGCAGACCGCCATCGAGACAGTCAACCAAGGAGCAAGCGCAATAGACGGGTACACCGATGCCGCCGACCGCTCCGCATACGCCAACCGACTGAGCAAGATGTCGGTGTCGGAACTGAAATCCGAACTGAAAAGCCTCATCGACAACTACAACAATACGACCATCGGCGTGAGGATAGTCTATGATGAAATCAACGTTCCGTCATGGATGAACGGCATGGACTTGAAAGATACCCGACGGCTTGCCGAGAGCTTCACGGAGATACTGAGGAACAATCCCAACGCAACGACGTTCAACGTCAACGGCAAAAGGATGTCACGGCAGGAAGTGACGGAGCGTGCCGTGGGGTACACCAAGGCGACCGAGCAAAAGCAAGCAGCAGCGGACCGGAAGCAACGGGAGCAAGAGCGTGCCGCAGCCGAGGCAGAGAAGAACAGGGAGAAGAACGCACGCAAGGCCGCCGCAGCACAGAGAAAAGCGGAGACCGACGCAAGAAAGGCAGAGAATGAGGCACGCCGCAGAGCCGAGGAAGCAGCACGGAAACGACAGGAGCAATTCGATGTCGAGCAGCGTGCGTTGAAAGACCGGGCCGACCAAGAGCAAGCCACCAAGGATGCAATAGAGAAAGAGAGGATTGCAAAGATTCAAGACTCGGGCGAACGCCAACGTGCGGAGGAAGAGGAACAGCATCGGCAGAACGTACAAGGCATCACCAACAGAGCGGAAGAAATGAAAAGAAAACGCCTTGAGGCTCTCAGGAGCGAATGGGAGGCGGCAAACACCGACAAGACGAAGGTGTGGGCTGACACGGCACAGGCTAAGGCTGGCATATCCAATATCTCCCTCTCCGAAGAAGAACAGGCGCAGATAAGCGCAGAAACGGCAGTGGAAAACGCAAGGTGGTCTCGTTTGCTCAGGGAAAGGAAAGAAGCCGAAGAGTCTTCCATGCGTGAATACCTCAAGCAGTATGGTGACTACCAACAGCAACGACAGTCCATCACCGAGGAGTACGACGAGAAGATAAGGAAAGCACAGACAGAGGGAGAGAAACTGATGCTCGCCAAGCAGAAAGAGGATGAGCTGCGACAGGTGGATGAGAAATACGGCCTCGTGACACAGGCAATGGCCGACCTCTTCGCCGACGCATCCAAGAAGTCCGTCACCGCCATACAGAAAATCATCGACAAGTACGAGGCTCTCGTCAAGTACATGGAGGGGCACAAGGGAACCGCTGACAAGGACGGTCTTGAAGCCCTCGGCATATCCGAGAGAGAGATTCAGAAGATTCTCAGCGGTGAAATCAGCATCAAGGAACTGACCGACCGATTGAAGGAACTGAAAGGTGAACTGAAAGACCGCTCCCCATACCAGTCTTTCGTAGCCAACATAAAGGCCATCGTGGAGCAGTTGAAGAAGGCCAAGAACGCCGCCGACGTGGGTGAGGGAATATCTGCCATGACCGATGCCGTGAAAGAGTTCCTCCCCGCCGTGAAAGAGTTCGGGTCGGACATCGCCAACATCTTCGGTGCCGATGATTCCAAGTTTAGCGGAATTGTTGACGGCTTAAATGGACTGATGACTGCTGGGGGAGGCGTCGGTCAGATAATGAGCGGTGACATCGTTGGCGGCGTGATGAACACCGTCAAGGGTATCTCCGATATGGCCAATGCCCTCGACGGGCTGTTTGGTGCCGACTATACCGATTTCGAGAAGGCACGCGAGAAATACGAGCAGTTGTCATCCGTATGGGACGAACTGATTTCCAAGAAGCGCGAGTATCTGAGCGAGTCATGGGGCGAGGAGGCTAACAAAGCCTACGACGAGGCAATAAGACTACTCGGGGCGGAAAGGGAAATGGCCAAGGCCGTAGGCGATGAGTTCCTCGCGGCAGGCGCAAGCATAGGCTCTCACTCGCAGAACTACCGCCACTGGATGAAAGACGGTTGGAGAGACGTTGCCAATGATATACGGAGAGGCTTGCAGGAGGCGGGTCTTGGCGACATCGGTGAACTGACGGGAATGTATGACTTCCTTGATATGTCAAGCGAGCAACTGCAATGGATTAAGGAGAATTATCCACAACTATGGGCTATCATGGCCGAGGGTATAAAGTCACCATTGGAAGACCTCATCAAGTTCGGCGAGACAGAGAAACAGATACTCGATGACTACAAGGCGCAGATTACGGGCACTTCGTTTGACAGCATCTTCGATAACTTCATGTCGGGCCTCAACGACCTCGCAAACGGCTCGGAGGATGTCTTTGACAATGTGGAAGAGAACTGGCAGCGGATGGTGAACTCGATGGTGCTGAACAACATCATCGGGGAGAAGTATAAAAAAAGAATCAAGGAATGGTACGACCAATGGTTTGAGGCTTATGACAGTGACAAGTATGTCAGCAAAGGTGAGATAGATGCCTTACGCGAGGGTTATAACCAAATCTTCCGAGACGCTGCCGACGAAACAAAGGCTTTAAGGGGAGCGGGAATTATCAGCGAGACCGACGCTTTCAGCCAAAGCGCATCTGCAAAAGGATGGCAGTCAATGGGGCAAGAGACCGCAGAGGAACTGAACGGACGGTTCACCGCCCTCCAGATTGCCGGGGAGGGAATAAACCAAAAAGCAGGCTTGATGCTCTTGAACACCGACCTAATCCTCGCCAACCTCAACAACATGGCACTGATGTCCGAAGGGAACAACGCAGCCATAGCCGACATAAGGGACATGATGATAACATCCAACTCCTACTTGGAGGACATGGTTAAATACAATAAGAAAATCTACACCGACTTTTTGGAGAGGATGGATGGGATGAGAAAACAGCATGAGGAAATCTATAACGCCATTAGGAGAGCTTAAGATAGGTGCATGAATCTGAAATGACATACCACAATGTCATTTTGTGGAACTTACTCATATATTCGGGGTTGACGGTGCGTGAGCATAGCTATCCCGTAGGCTTTGGCGTGTGTTCCCAAGCCTTTTTCAAATGTTAAATAATGCGATTTACAAGAAAAAATTGCCTTAAAAGATAATTATTTCAAAAATTATTCGTACCTTTGTATCAGCAAAAACGATTATATTATGGCAAAGGCGACAATTCTATCAGTGGAACAGACGGAGAAAGCGGGGCTGTTCACCATCATCTTTGAAGGCGAAGGTGTTTCAGAGTTTGATAACTTCTACAATAAGTTCATCAATGATGCAGAGCGCAGCAAAGACCTTCAGCAAATCCTCACCCAAATAGACCTCATGATGAATGTGCGTGGTTTCACGGAGCGCAACTTCCGTCCCGAGGGTAAGATGAGTGACAACGTTGTTGCACTGCCGACCTACAAGAACTCCCTTCGCCTATACTGCTTAAGATTGTCCGATAGCGTTTTGATAGTCGGTAATGGTGGCGTGAAAACCACTCAGACCGTCCAGCAAGACCCCGTCCTCAATGGATATGTAATCAATTTGCAGAAACTTGACGCATTGCTAAAGGCTGATATTAGACGTGGGTATGTCCGCATTGAAAAAACGGAGATAATAGGTGCTGACAATAAAGAGTACGATATATGAAAAAAGACGTAGCAGGAGCAAAGCATTTCCACGAGGCAGTCGAAAAGACCCCTCGGGATTTAAGGCAGCAGATGGAGTGGTCATTCCATATTGCTGACGAGATTGACGATGCACTGAAGGAGAAGGGTATGACGCAGAAAGACCTTGCTGCCGCATTAAAGACTTCCCCTGCAGCCGTGTCAAGATGGCTGGGCGGTGGGCACAATTTCACGCTCTCGACACTGGCGAGGATTTCAACAGTGTTGGGTGTGCCTTTAATCTCTGTGACGAAGTAAAAGAAAACCAATGAATGAAAATTGAGGGTGGGACTCAAATTCCTACCCTCTTTTTTGTACCTGTCAAAGGAGTGAAAGAAATACTTTAATATATTTGCGTATTTACTTGAAATTATGTATATTTGCAGTGTAATTGAATTATAGAACAATATGCAAGAGACCAACAATGAAAACGGCATGAGAATCTTGACGCTCATCATCAAGCAGCGTTACTTCGATGCCATCCTCCAAGGCCGCAAGGTGCAAGAGTTCAGAGAAATCAGACCAACAAACGAGCGCAAGTATGTGCAGTTCGATGACCAAGGGCAGCTTGTCCTTGACGAGAACGACTGCTGCGTCCCCGTGAAGTACGATGCCATCCGCTTCTATGTCGGTTACGCTAAAGACAGAGACACCGCTCTCGTCCAGGTGAGGTCGGCATTCACACAAGTCCTCGTTGACGACAAGGGGCAGCCCATCGTCTATGACTACAACGGCGAGGATTACTGGGCTGAGCAGGTGGTCTATAACTTGGGCAAAGTTATTGAATACAAGATAAGAGAGCAGTCGAGGAAAGTGTAGAACATAAAAATCTTATGAGTTATGCCAACAGCATTGCAAAGACAGATTGAGCGTGTGACCGGAGCGGGACGCACCATAGCCCAACAGTCTGGACGGGGAAGAGGCTCCCGTGACGTGAACATGGACAAAGTGCAGCGCGGCCGCCGTGCGGGATTCGGCAACACCACGCAGAAGCGCGAAGACCTCGTGGCAGCATTCGGCGGCGACTGATGGACGCTCTGACCATGCAGAGGACTATGGCGACAATCGCTGAGGCCGCGAGCCAAAGCGACACTTGCCTGCTTTTCTGGAGTGCGACGGGGAAGGACAGCATCGTATTGCTCGACCTTCTCTCGCCGCACTTCAAAAAACTTGTCCTTGTCTATCTCTACCATGTGAAGAACCTCAACATCGTGGAGCCGTTCTTCAGGTGGGCGCAATCCTATCCAAACACCGAGATTGTGCAGTTGCCGCACCGCGACCGCATCCGCTGGAAGAAGTACGGCACTTTTGACGTGAAGATGATGCCCAAGCTCAAAATCCTCGACCTGAAAGACTATGAGAACCATTTGAAAATGCAGTACTCAACGGATGTCGTGGTCTATGGCATGAAGATTGCGGATTCCTTTGTCCGTCGGGGCATCTTCAACAAGGCGGCGAAGTCGGAGATTCACAAGGACTTCGGAAAATACTATCCCATTGTCTGCTGGAAGAACTCGGACTGCCTCAACTACATCAACATCCACAACCTGCCGAAACCGCTGAAACTCGGTAGCAAGCGCCCCTCGTCGGGCGTGAACCTCAGAGAAGAGACGGTGCTTTTCATCAAGGAGCACTATCCGCTCGACTACCAGAAAATCATCAGGGACTACCCGTTAATAGAAGCAAGATATGGAAATCACTAAATATCAGAAATTCGAGACAAAGACCATTTCCCGAGACCAAATCCAGGGTGCCACGTACAATCCCCGTCGGATTTCAGACGCAGCGAAGAAGAAGCTGCGCGATAACATCAAGCGTGTCGGGCTGCTCGACACCATCGTGGTGAACAAGCGCACCATGAACATCGTGTCGGGACACCAGCGCGTCGCCATCCTTGATGCCCTGGAGCGGAAGAAGGACTATGCCATCACCGTGGCAATGGTTGACCTCTCCGAGAAGGAGGAGATGGAGCAGAACCTTTTCTTCAACAACGCCAAGGCCATGGGCGAGTATGACCCGGGCCTCCTCGCAGAAATCTTTGAGACCACCGACATCCAGGTTGACTACACGGGCTTCGAGTTGCCTGACCTTGGACTGCTTGGAGTGGAGATAGACATGGCATCTGGTGACGATGAGGAGGAACAGATGACCGACGACGACAAGGAACTGCTCCAACTCGGCGGCAGAATTTATGACAGTTCGAACGACCTGCGCAAGGCCATCAAGGAATACTCAACAAACGGAGACGCACAGGTAATCGACGTGAACGTGGTGCTGACCTTTGGGAGCACTGAGGCAAAGGTTGCCTTCATGCAGAAGTACGGATTCGGCGGCGGGGAGAAGTACGTCAAGGGCGAGGTCTTTGACCAGATAATCGACCAGCGGATGAATACAGAATAACACAATCACTACGCGCACGCAATGAGACCACCATTGGACAAGTTTACAGAGGCTATGATGAAGGCGGGAGGAAACGTCACCCTCGTCGCAAAGGCTTTTGGCGTGTACCGCCATACCGTCTATAACTGGATGAACGACAATCCCGACTACAAGGCGGCTCTTGACGACGCAAGGGGAGCATTCCTCGACGAGGCACTGGCATCCGCGAGAATCCTCGTCCGCGGCATACCAGACGTGGTGAAAGACCCTGACGGGAAGACAAGGCAGGTGGGATGGATAACGCCTCCCGACTCAGGTATGACGAGGTACATCATCGGCACGCTCGGACGCAAGGAGGGGCTGGGCGAGCAAATCGAAATCGATGCCAAGATGAACGTTGCCCCCAAAAGCATGACCCCGGAGGAGGCAAGAGAATACATCTCCCGCATCGAGAAGGAAGTATGACAGACTCTATAATCAATTACCCATAAATGCTTAGAGACCGGGGGAGAGGCGTTCCGCTCAGACGTTTCTTCCCCTTCCATTTAAAAAAAGGTAGATAAAGCACGCCAAAAACAATAAAATTTTGATGAAGCGGAACAAATGCGGAACATAAAAAATAGAAGTGCACTGAAAATCAATCAGTTACACTCCTATTATGTCGGGATGAGGCGACTCGAACGCCCGACCCCTACGTCCCGAACGTAGTGCGCTACCAACTGCGCTACATCCCGATTTTGCGGTGCAAAGATAGGTGTTTTTTGTCATACCGACAAATTTTTCCTTATCTTTTCTTGTCACAAGTGCAGATAACAGTGCAAGAGCGGACAAATGCCGTGGTCTTGGCTGTCGCTATAGCATCGGAGGCAACTCGAAGAGGCGGGTGCTGTTGCTGCCTTTGATGAGGATATAGTAGTCAGTTGGGCAGTCTTCGGCAATGGCTTTCTTCACCTCCTCCACGTCGTGGAAATTACGGTAGGGACAGCCAGGGATGTCGAACTCATCACCTACAAGCCACACTTTCTCGAAACCATTCTCGAGCAGGAAGCTGATGACCTTGCGGTGCTCTTCCTCACTGATGTCGCCCAATTCGCGCATGGCACCCAGGATGGCCATCTTGGGCGAGACCTCCATATCGCGGAAGTTGCAGAGAGCGGCATTCATGCTGGTGGGGTTGGCGTTGTAGGTGTCCACAATCAGACGGTTGTTCTCGGTGATGGTAAGTTGTGAGCGGTTGTTGGTGGGGCAGTAGTCAGCGAGTGCCTCGTCAATCTGCTCCGGGGTTATCCCGCAGTAGAGACCGATACAGGCGGCGGCCAACATATTGGTGACATTGTAGGTGCCGATGAGGTGGGTTTCCACCTTGTGCCACTCGCCGGCACCATGGCGCCATTTGAAATGCAGCATCGGGGCACACGAGAGCACCTCACCTCCCACACACAGGTCATCGTCGCCCGTGGTGCCGTAGGTCACCAGACGCAGGCCATCGGCGATGCTTTGCAGCAAGTCGTTGCCTTTGTCGATGAACACCACACTGTCTTCTTTTGTGCGGAGGTAGTCATAAAGCTCACCCTTGGTGTGGAGTACGCCTTCCAGACTGCCGAAGCCTTCGATATGAGCCTTTCCTACATTGGTGATGATGCCGTAGTCGGGTTCCACGATATTCACCAGCGTCTTGATCTCGCCAGGGTGACTGGCACCCATCTCTATCACGGCGATGTCGTGCTTGCTGGTGAGCTGGAGCAGTGTCTTTGGCACACCGATATGGTTGTTGAGGTTGCCTTGGGTGTAGAGCACGTTGTATTTCTTGCTCAGCACAGTGGCGATGAGTTCCTTGGTGGTGGTCTTGCCGTTGGTTCCGGTCACGCCGATGATCTTGGTGCCTAGAGTGCGGCGGTGGTGACGTGCCAGTTGCTGTAAGGTGGTGAGCACATCGTCTACCAGAATGAGGCGGGGATTGTCGGGGTCGGCATACTCGGCCTCATCGACTACTGCGTAGGCACATCCTTGGCTCAGGGCCTGGGCGGCAAATCGGTTGCCGTCGAACGATGCCCCTTTCAGGGCAAAGAATATCGAATCGGGGATACACTGGCGGGTGTCGGTGGTGACGATGGGATATTGCTTGAAAATCTCGTATAATTTCTCTATCTGCATGATAATGAATTTTTGGTGCTGCAAAAGTAGTAAAAAAATACAAGAAACGAAAAACTTCGTGTTTTGTTTCGTATTGCGCTCGGTTTTCAAATTTGCCCCTTCGTGGCGAATTTAGAATGCACCTCGGCAATAGCAACAAAAAACTTCGTATTTTGTTTCGTATTGCGCTCGGTTTTCACTAAATTTGCAGCAATATATGATTCTTGCAGACAAGGGGCGCACAATCAATGTGCGCGGAAAGTTGCTCTCGCTCGATGCCCCACTCGTGATGGGCATCCTCAACGTCACGCCCGATTCGTTCTATGCCACAAGTCGGCAACAGACCGAGGACGCTGTGGCCCGCCGCATCGATGAGATGATGGCAGAGGGTGTCGACATCATCGATGTGGGTGGTTGCTCCACTCGGCCAGGCGGTGCTCTCGCTACTGATGCTGAGGAGAGAGAAAGGCTGCGTATGGCCCTTGGTGTGGTGATGCGTCGTCATCCCAATGCCGTGGTGAGCGTCGACACGTTCCGCCCTGAAGTGGCCCGTATGGCCGTGGAAGAGTTTGGCGCTGCCATCATCAATGATGTGTCGGAAGGTGGGCGCCTGACGGGCGATAGCGCTGTTCCGTCGTCTGCCGACGTGCCTGAGATGTTTGCCTTGGTGGCGAGACTAAGGGTGCCCTATGTGCTTACCTCTGTGCGTCCAACACTCGACGAGATGCTTCCGTCCCTGGCCGAAGAGGTGGGGTTGTTGCATAGTCTTGGCGTGAGCGATATCCTCATCGACCCAGGCTTCGGGTTTGGCAAGGACCTGAGACAGAATTACCAGTTGATGGCCCATCTCGAACACTTGCACGCACTGCGACAGCCCCTTCTGGTGGGAGTGTCGCGCAAGTCAATGTTATGGCGCCTGCTCGACACCACGCCCGAGGCTACCCTCCCTGCCACCACTGCCCTTCATGCCATGGCACTGATGAAGGGCGCCTCAGTGCTCAGGGTGCATGATGTGGCTGCGGCGGTGCAGGTTTGCAAGGTGGTGGAGGCCACACGCTCTTGTGAATAATTAAAGATAAAAAGGTTTATGCTCCTGGATTTCGAATTTCTGGATTTCATCGATATCTTCCTGGTGGCGATCATGCTGTATTACAGCTACCGGGTGATGAAAGAGTCGCGTTCGATGAACGTGTTCATCGGCATTCTCATCTTCATCCTGTTGTGGCTGGTGGTGAGTGTGGTGCTCGAGATGAAATTGTTGGGCAGCATCCTCGACAAACTGGTGAGCGTGGGTGTGATAGGCTTCATCGTGCTTTTCCAGAAAGAAATCCGGCAGTTCTTCTACAACCTGGGTGCCCACCAGCGCATGGCTCCTGTGCTCAGCTTGTTCATGGGCAAGCGAAAGAAATCGTCCGACATCAAATACATCATGCCTGTGGTGAGCGCATGTATGAGCATGGCCAAGGACAGGGTGGGGGCACTCATCGTGATAGAGCGCAACATACCCCTCGACGAGTTCATGCAGGAGAGAGGCGAGATGGTGGACGCCAATATCAACCAGCGCCTCATCGAGAATATCTTCTACAAGGGCGCGCCCTTGCACGACGGTGCCATGATTATCTCGAAGAAACGTATCAAGGCGGCTGGATGTGTGCTCCCCGTGAGCCACAGCAGGGACATCCCCAAGGAACTGGGCTTGCGCCACCGTGCCGGTATGGGTATCACCGAGGAGAGCGATGCCCTGGCCATCATCGTCTCCGAGGAGACAGGGCGTGTGAGCGTGGCTGTGGGTGGCAAGATCAACATCCGTTTGTCGTTCGAGGACCTGGAGAGCTTCCTGGCCAAGGAACTGGCGTGACCTCAGAGCAAGGTCAAGAGGATGTGTCTCCCTTTCTCTTGTGCAAAACCAAAAAAAACATAAATCACGGGGTATTGTGACGTGATACCATTTTTTTTCATTATCTTTGCCCAACATACGTGACCATTCTATTGAAAACACAATAATTCAAAAAACAACTATGAGTTTAGTACAACAAATCATCGATCGCGCCAAGAGCAACAAGCAGCGCATCGTGCTCCCCGAGGCTACTGAGGAGCGTACATTGAGGGCAGCCGACAGAGTGCTGGCCGAAGACATTGCCGACCTGATTCTTATTGGTAACCCCGACGAGATCCACGCCCTGGCCAAGGAGTGGGGACTGGAGCACATCGACAAGGCTACCCTCGTCGACCCAGAGAATAATCCCAAGAGCGAGGAGTTTGCCGAACTGCTCACCGAACTGCGCAAGAAGAAGGGCATGACCATAGAGAAAGCCCGCGAGCTGGTGAAGAACCCGCTCTACCTGGGCTGTATGATCATCAAGACCGAGGGTGCCGACGGACAGATTTCGGGTGCCCTGAGTACCACGGGCGACACCCTGCGTCCCGCACTCCAGATCATCAAATGCTCACCGGGCATCACCTGCGTGAGCGGTGCCATGCTCCTCATCACCAAGCAACCTCAGTTTGGCGAGAATGGTATCCTCGTGGTGGGCGACGTGGCCGTTACCCCCATGCCCGATGCCGCACAACTCTCGCAGATTGCCGTCTGCACCGCACAGACAGCCCGGAGCGTGGCAGGCTTCGAGGATCCCAGGGTGGCCATGCTCAGCTTCTCGACCAAGGGCAGCGCCACACACGAAGTGGTGGACAAGGTGATAGAGGCAACCCGTCTGGCCAAGGAACTTGACCCCACCTTGAAGGTGGATGGTGAGTTGCAGGCCGATGCAGCCCTCGTTCCCTCAGTGGGTGCCAAGAAGGCTCCTGGCAGCGAGATTGCAGGAAAAGCCAACGTGCTGGTATTCCCCAACCTTGAGGTGGGCAATATCAGTTACAAGCTGGTGCAGCGCCTGGGTGATGCTGAGGCCCTCGGCCCCATCCTTCAGGGTATCGCACGTCCGGTGAACGACCTGAGTCGCGGCTGCTCCGTCGACGACATCTACAAGATGGTGGCCATCACCGCTTGCCAGGCCATGGATGCCAAGAAATGAATTTCTGAAAATCAAATCACAAAAACAGCGACACAATGAAAATATTAGTATTAAATTGCGGTTCATCTTCAATCAAGTACGCGCTCTATGACATGGATACCAAAAAGGTGCTGGCCTCGGGTGGGGCCGAGCGCGTGGGTCTGGACGGCGCTTTCGTGAAAGTGAAACTCCCCAATGGCGAGAAGAAAACCATCATGCACGACATTCCCGAGCACACCGAGGGTGTGAAGTTCATCTTCTCTCTGCTCACCGACCCCGAGATTGGGGCCATCAAGGACCTCAAGGAAATCAACGCCGTGGGTCACCGCATGGTGCATGGCGGCGAGAAGTTCAACAAGAGCGTGCTGCTCGACGATGAGGTGCTGAAGGCGTTTGAGGAGTGCTCCGACCTGGCTCCGCTGCACAATCCCGCCAATCTGAAGGGCGTGAATGCCGTGAAGGAACTGATGCCCGGTCTGCCTCAGGTGGGTGTGTTCGACACCGCTTTCCACCAGACCATGCCCCCGAAGGCTTTCATGTATGCCATTCCTTACGAGCTTTACGAGAAGTATGGCATCCGTCGCTATGGCTTCCACGGCACCAGCCACCGCTATGTGTCGGCCCGTGCCTGCGAGTTCCTCGGATTGGATCCCGAGAAGACCAAGATGATTACCTGTCATGTGGGCAATGGTGGCTCCATCGCTGCCGTGAAGAACGGCAAGTGCATCGACACCTCGATGGGACTCACGCCGCTTGAGGGCCTTGTCATGGGAACACGTGCCGGTGACATCGACGGTGGTGCCGTGCTCTACATCGAGAAGAAACTTGGCTTGGATGCCGACGGAATGTCGGACCTGCTGAACAAGAAGAGCGGCGTGGCCGGTCTGACAGGAGGCTCGAGCGATATGCGCGACGTGGAGGCCGCTGCCCGCGAAGGAAACGACCGCGCTCGTCTGGCTCAGGACATGTATTTCTATCGCATTAAGAAATACATCGGTTCATACGCTGCTGCCATGGGCGGTGTCGACGTCATCGTCTTCACGGCTGGAGTGGGCGAGAACCAGACCAGCATGCGTTCCGAGGTTTGCAAGGACATGGAGTTCCTCGGCGTGAAGTTCGACGAGGTCCGCAACATGGTGCGTGGCGAAGAGGCCATCATCTCGGCCGATGACTCCAAGGTGAAGGTTGTGGTTATCCCCACCGACGAGGAGCTGATGATTGCCACCGATACGATGAACCTGCTATAAATGCTCTTGAAATATCTTCAGGCGCTTCCTTCGGGAGGCGCCTTTTTCTTTTCCGTAAATCAGGATATATGCAAAAAAATGTGTTGGGTGTCTCACGAAACCCAACACACTGACTTAACTTGATTCTACAAACCTGATTTTGATGTCTTTTAATTGACACATCTAATGATAAAAAACGTTGATTGTCCTATTGAGAGTGATTGTCTTTTGATACTGCAAAGATAGCCAAAAAGGTATCCTCTCTCCAAATAGTTTCAATCAACGGGGCGCTGTGTTCAGCAAAATAGCCTTTTCCCAAGGTCAAGGCTGACTCTCGCCCTCCACGTATTCCTCTAGGAAGATGTGCTCGCCATCGAAGACGACGTAGGTGAACTGCCAGATCCAGTCGCCGATAATCATCATGCGGCTCTTGCGTGAGAGCACCAGGTCGAGTTCGATATGACGGTGGCCGTAGATGAAATAGTCGATGTCGCTGTGCTGCTTCATATACTCCTTGGTCCACAATACCAGGTGCTCCTTGTCCTCGCCCATAAACGCGGGTTCCTTGCCGTCGGCGTGCTTCAGGCGGCTGTGCTTGGCCCAGGTGAGGCCCAGCCACATACCCCAGCGGGGGTGTACGGCATTAAGCAGCCGCTGGCAGGTGCGGTTGTGGAAGATGCGGCGCAACAGTTTGAACTTTCCGTCGGGGTCGCCAAGGCCGTCGCCGTGGGCCAGGTAGAAAACCTTGCCGTAGATCTCGGTGGTGATGGGCTTGTAGTGCACTGTCATGCCGCACTCCTCCTCCAGGTAGCCATACGTCCAGATGTCGTGGTTGCCCGTGAAGAAGTGCACTTCCACACCCATGTCGGTGAGCTCGGAAATCTTGCCAAGGAAACGGGTGAACCCCTTGGGCACCACATAGCGGTACTCATTCCAGAAGTCGAACATGTCGCCCAAAAGATAGATGGCGGCAGCCTTGTGCTTGATGCTGTCGAGGAAGCGCACAATACGGCGCTCCTGTGTGCGCCGATGCTCGATGGCCAGTGAGCCCAGATGGGCGTCGGAAAGGAAGTATACGTTCTTGTTCATCAGTCGAATCCAAGTTCCACGCGTGCCTCCTCGCTCATCATGCTCTGGTCCCATTGGGGTTCGAACACCAGTTGCACGTTCGACGAGGTGACGCCAGTGACGCCCTCCACCTTCTGCCTCACATCCTCAAGGATATAGTCGGCTGCGGGACAAGAGGGGGCGGTGAAAGTCATGTCGATGTCGAGACTGCCGTCGTCGTGCAGTTCCACACGGTAGATGAGTCCCAGGTCATAGATGTTGACGGGTATCTCAGGATCGAAGACGGTGCGCAGCACATCGACGATGCGGCTTTCGATATTGGTTTTCTCTTCTTGTGTCATTGCTTGCTGTTTATTGCTCTTTTCCGAACTTGTCGGCCACGGTCTTTCCCAGTACCAGGGCGGCCACCACATGGGCTCCTCCTGAAGTCATCTGCTGGGCGAACGTGTTGATGCTTCCACCTGTGGCCATGATGTCGTCGAAGAGGAGTACGTCGCGCCCGGCAAACCACTCCTCGTCGAGTGTATACTGTGGCTGGTTGCTCAGGTGCTTCGACTCAGCGTCGACTGCCACTTGCACGTGGGGGTATCCGTTGGCCATTCCTGTGGCTTCGGTCACCACATTGGCAAACTCCTCGAAGCGGGCCTTGGTCTTCTCGGCCGTGGAGGCGGGGATGCAGACGAGGGTGAGTTGCGGCAGATGCTCGCCAAAGGTGGCTTTGAGTTGTGGCAGGAGCAGGCTGATGGCCTTCTCCATCGCATTGCGGTGTGAGAAGGGGTCGGTGAGTTCGGGGTTGTTCTTGAAGTTGTAAATCATCTCACGGTTGTCCCACTCCTCGGCCGACAGGTTGTAGGCGCCGTAGGTGTTGTAGGTGTGATAGTCTACAAGGTAGTTGTAGGCGACGCCGCTGTTGAGCCGCGGCCATGAGGTCACGCATTGGTCAAGTGGTGACGGCGTGGGTGCGTTGTGGGTGTTCTCGTCCATGATGATGCTGTTTGTGGTTGGAATGCAAAGATAGTGCAAGGCGAGCGAAAAGCAAAATAAATCGCAGGATTATTTTCTTGTCCGGTCGGCAGCCAGTCTTCGCTGTATGTTGCAAATGTAGCCTTTTTTTTCTGAAAAAGCAAGAGAAAAGGCTATAAAGCGAAGAAAAACTGCGTGGCGTGTTGGCCTATAGCCGGCCTTGGTCATGGTAGGAGTAGTAGTGTCCGTCGGTCACAATCACATGGTCGAGGAAGTGGAGGCGCATGATCTCGCAGGCTTTCTTCACACGTTGGGTGATGCGGTCGTCGTCACTGCTGGGGTGGGGGTTGTTGCTCGGATGGTTGTGGGCCAGGGCCACCACAGTGGCATTGTTGAGCACGGCCATCTTCATGATTTGCCTCACGTCGACGGCGGTCTCCGTAATGCCGCCGCTCGAGAGCCGCTCGGCCTTGATCAGTTTGTAGTTCTGGTTGAGCAGCAGCACCCATGCCTGCTCCACATCGAGGTCTTGCATCTTGGGATGCAGGCATTCGTAGATGTCTTGGGCAGAGGTGATTTGCTCGCGGTGCATGGCGGCCTCGCCCTGGCGGCGCTTGCCC
The DNA here is from genome assembly GCA_900317305.1 of uncultured Prevotellaceae bacterium. Classification (GTDB taxonomy): domain Bacteria; phylum Bacteroidota; class Bacteroidia; order Bacteroidales; family Bacteroidaceae; genus Prevotella. The sequence goes on from ONGG01000002.1 coordinate 94,295, forward strand.
AGTTCGCAGGCAGCGAGGATGGTGACGGCCTTGGCTTCGCCGATGCCGTTATAGTCCATCAGCTCTTGAAGGCTCATCTTGCCCAGGGTGTTCAGGTTGTCGTCGCAGTCCTTGAGTACCCGTTTCATCAGGTCGACGGCGCTCTCCTTGGGTGAACCCGAACCGATGAGGATGGCCAGCAATTCGGCCTTGCTGAGTGCGCTGGCGCCTAATTGGACGAACCGCTCGCGTGGGCGGTCCTCCTCGGCCCATTGGTTGATGTTGAGTTTCTCGTTCATCTTTTAACCACGATTCTTAGTTCCTGTAGGAGTGATTTTGTGAAAAGGCAGAGTGATGAAACCAGGATTTATTGATAGAAATTCTTCTCGAAAGCCTGGAACTCGTCTTTCCTCATCACGCAGCGCTTCCACCATGCCTCGATGAAGCCAAATCCGTAGCCCATCAGCTGCACGAAGGCGGCGGGCACGGAGAGTAACCCCACCTTGAGGCTCTTGTTGCGGATGGCCGAGTCGACAAGGATGAGCAGGCAGTAGAGAAGGATGGGTATCCACGGCAGGGCGCAAACCAGATACCAGCGGTGGAAGTGGGTGGGGTCGTAGTGCATCAGCGCACGGCCCACAGCCGAGACCAGCACGAGGGCGATGACCCCCACACTGAACACGGTGGGCAGCAGGTGCACCACCTTGAGCGATTCGGGATATTTCTTGAAAAGGTTCACGCGCGCGATGCCGCTGTTGTACACCTGCTTGAAGAACTTGCGGAAGTCGGTGCGCCGCTTGTGCCACACCCATGCCTTGGGAAAGAGCCGGCATTTGTAGCCCCCCTTGAAGATACGGATGCTGAAGTCGATGTCCTCGCCAAACCTCATCTTGGAGAATCCGCCCAAGCGCAGGTATACCTCGCGGCGGATGCCCATGTTGTAGGAGCGGGGATAGAACTTGTCGAGCTTCTTCTTGCCACCGCGAATGCCGCCGGTGGTGAAGAAACTGGTCATGGAGTAGGAAATGGCCTTCTGTGTGGGAGTGAACGAGGGGTGAGCGCTGTCGGGACCGCCGAATGCGTCGCAGGGATTGGCTTGTAGTTCCTCGTCGACAGCGGCCAGGTAGCCTTCGGGCAATACCACGTCGGAGTCGAGCACGATGAGGTATTCGCCATTGGAGCGCTCGGCACCATAGTTACGGCTCTGCCCCGGACCCGAGTTTTTTTTGCTGTGGTAGTGCAGGTCGAGTCGGTCGGCATATTTGTCGCACACCTCCTTGCAGGGGCGCGACGACCCGTCTTCCACCACAATCACCTCGAAGTCTCGCAACGACTGTGTGGTGAGGCTTTGCAACAACTCGTCCACCTCGTCGGGACGGTTGTATACGGGTATGATGAAAGAATATTTCATGGGCAGGTGCGGGTGCTTTGGCTTACAAGTTGAGCCATTGGTATGGCGCACGGAGAGTACGCCAAAACTAATGGCTCAATACATTTCTTTTTCAATAAAGGGTGGGAATAAGATGCACTTATTCCTTCACACGCTGCAGGTAACTGCCGTCGCGGGTGTCGACCTGGATGAGGTCGCCCTCGTTCACGAACAGAGGCACGCGCACCTCGACACCTGTCTCCAGAGTGGCGGGCTTGGTGGCATTGGTGGCAGTGTCGCCTTTCACACCGGGCTCGGAGTGAGTGATGCGGAGCACGGTCTTCACGGGCATCTCGGCGAAGAGAATGGTGTTGGTGTCGGCGTCGCTCACCACCTCCACAATGTCGCTCTCCTTCATGAAGTCAACACCGGTGATGAGATCCTTGGCGATGGGCACCTGGTCGTAGGTCTCCTGGTTCATGAAGATATAGTCCTCACCCTCTTGGTAGAGGTACTGATACTGGCGGCGCTCCACGCGTACGTCCTCAAGAGCCTCGCCGATGTTGAAACGTTTCTCCAGCACACGGCCACTCACCACGTCTTTCAGGGTGGTGCGCATGATGGTATTGCCCTTGCCGGGCTTCACGTGCAGGAAGTCGATGCAGAAATACAACTTGCCATCCATGCGGATGCAAGTTCCCTTTTTGATGTCTTGTGATTTAATCATTTTGAAATATAGTTTTTAATTCGTTTTGACCTAAATGCGTGTATGTTGGGTGCAAAGATACGATATTTTTGCAAAAATAAAGTGTTTTAGCCACTAAAAATCTGAGATTTCTTGGTTATTTGAAAAGAAATGTGTACTTTTGCAGCCCAAAAGGTGAAATTGGCACCTTGAGAGATATCGAACAACAACGAACAAACAATAATTACAACAATGAAAAGAACATTCCAGCCCCACAATCGCAGGAGAGTCAACAAGCATGGCTTCCGTGAGAGAATGGCCACCAAGAATGGCCGCCGCGTGCTGGCTTCACGTCGTGCCAAGGGCCGCAAGAAGCTGACGGTTTCGGATGAGCATCACGGAAAGTAATTGCTGATCCTACGAGAGAAGAAGGACAGGAAGGGGCTATGCTTTTTCCTGTTTTTTTTAGGTGTATGCCCAGGGCCGGTGGTTGGCATGGCGATCCAACCCGTGGCCAAAAAATGCTGCGAGCCAAAAAAAGAGGATTTTTTTTTGAGTTTAGATGCTTTTGTCGTATCTTTGCAAAGATGTAGCAGACTCTGCACGATAGGGCTGCTGCAAGGCACGCAGACCACGGGCCGTCGAACTTATTCCTTCACGTCAACAATAAGAAAATGGCAAATCATTTCTTGAAGAAGTTTCTGAGTCTATATTTTTGGGGCAATATCCTGGCAATGGCCATCATCGTCGTCCTTCTGGCCACAGGCCTGAAGTACGGGCTCGACCTGTATACCCGTCACGGACAGACCGTGGAGGTGCCAAATGTGGTGAAGAAGACTTTCAATGATGCCGAGGATATGCTCGACCAGCTCCATCTCACTGTGGTGGTGAGCGACACCGACTACGTGAAGACCCTGCCGCCGAACACGGTCCTTGAGCAGTCGCCATCGGCTGGCGATATCGTGAAGCCTGGGCGCATCGTCTATTTGAAGATCAACTCGCCCAGCACCCCGAAGCGGCCTTTGCCCGACATCATCGACAACTCGTCGATGCGCGACGCCCAGTCGAAACTCTCGGCCATCGGCTTTAAGCTTGGCGAGACGGAGTTCATTCCCGGCGAGAGGGAATGGGTCTATGGTATCAAGTGCGCTGGCAAGCAACTCGCCTCAGGCGACAAGGTGTCGGTGGAGGATGTGCTCATCTTGCAGGTGGGCGACGGAAGACGTAACCTCACCGATTCCATCACCTATGTGGATAGTGGCAATTACTACTTCGGCGACCCGGAGGAAGACGAGGAGGAAAACCAGCCCAAAGCACGTCCACACTACAGAAGGCAGACGGAGTCGCGCTCGAACAGTGCCCCCGACTGGTCGGTGGGTGCCACCAACACGGCTGTTCCCACGGCACCCGATGTGCCTGCCGCTCCACCTACTCCATCCGAATAATATCGACCATCTTTTATCACTTATCCACATGGCCGAAACACCCATATCATTTGAGGAAATCGACGACGAGGAGCAGCAACTCTACGAACATTACCGCATTGTGGTGGACAAAGGGCAGGTGCCCGTCCGCATCGACAAGTATATGTTCGAGAAGTTGCAGCATTCCAGCCGCAACCGCATTCAAAAGGCTGCCGATGCCGGCTTCGTTCATGTGAACGACCGTCCGGTGAAGAGCAACTACAAGGTGCGGCCGGGCGATGTCGTCACCCTTATGCTCGACTATCCGCAATATGATACCACTATCCAGCCCGAGGACATCCCCCTCGACATCGTCTATGAGGACGATGAGGTGATGGTGATCAATAAGCCTGCAGGGATGGTGGTGCACCCAGGATGTGGCAATTTCAGCGGTACGCTGGTGAACGCCATCGCATGGCACCTGCGCGATAATCCCCTCTACGACCCCAATGACCCGGAGGTGGGCCTGGTGCACCGCATCGACAAAGACACCACCGGACTCCTCGTGGCGGCCAAGACGCCCGAGGCAAAGAGCAACCTGGGACTGCAGTTCTTCAACAAGACTACCCATCGCAGCTATATCGCACTGGTGTGGGGCAATCTTACTGATGATACGGGCCGCATCGAAGGGAACATCACCCGCGACCCGAAAGACCGCCTGCGCATGACAGTGACCTCGCCCGACAGCGAGGTGGGCAAACCCGCCATCACCCATTACAAGGTGGTGGAGCGCCTGGGTTATGTCACCCTCGTGGAATGTGTGCTCGAGACGGGGCGCACCCATCAGATCAGGGCCCACATGAAGTCGATCGGACATCCGCTGTTCGCCGACGAGCGCTATGGCGGTACCGAAATCCTCAGGGGGGAGCGGAGCAGCACCTACAAGGCTTTCATCCACAATTGCTTCAAACTCTGTCCGCGCCAGGCCCTGCATGCCCAGACCCTTGGTTTCAGGCATCCGAAGACAGGCCAGCAGATGGACTTCACGTCGCCCATTCCTGCCGATCTGGCATCGGTGATAGAGAAGTGGCGCGTGTATATGAAAGGAAATGAGAACAAACAAACTTACGACATATCAGAATGAAAAATCTTAAAAGAACCATTGCCATCGTGTGCGGTGGCGACTCGTCGGAGCACGACGTGTCGCTCCGTTCGGCTAAAGGACTGTACTCCTTCTTCGACAAAGAACGCTACAACGTGTATATCGTAGACATCAAGGGGCAGGACTGGCATGTGGAACTGCACGACGGCACCACAGCGAAAATCGACAGGAACGACTTCTCGTTCATGGAGAATGGAAAGACCGTGTTTTTCGACTATGCATACATCACCATACATGGCACTCCGGGAGAGAATGGCATCCTGCAGGGCTATTTCGAATTGATCCAGCTGCCCTATAGCACCAGCGGCGTGCTCGTCGAGGCCATGACCTTCGACAAGTTCGTGCTCAACCAATATCTCAAGAGCTATGGGGTGAGCGTGGCCGAGAGCCTTCTCATCCGCCGTGGCTACGAGCATTTGGTGAGCGACGACGATATCCTCTCGCGCGTGGGAATGCCATGCTTCGTCAAACCCGCCAACGACGGCAGCAGTTTCGGCGTGTCGAAAGTGAAGAACATCGACCAGCTGGCTCCTGCCCTGCGCAAGGCCATGATGGAGAGCGACGAGGTGATGGTGGAGTCGTTCCTCGACGGCGTGGAAATCACTGTGGGATGCTACAAGACCCGTGAGAAGTCGGTCATCTTCCCCATCACCGAGGTGGTGACACACAATGAGTTCTTCGACTACGATGCCAAATACAACGGCCAGGTGGAGGAAATCACTCCGGCACGCATCTCCGACGATGTGGCCCGCCGGGCATCTGAGATTACCAGCGCCATCTACGACATCCTGCACTGCAACGGCATCATCCGCATCGACTACATCATCACCAAGAACAGTGATGGAAGCAACAAGATCAACATGCTCGAGGTGAATACCACGCCTGGCATGACACCCACCAGCTTCATCCCACAGCAGGTGCGCGCTGCCGGACTCGATATCAAGGACGTGCTCACTGAAATCGTGGAGAACCAATTCTAAACCCTTATACCCTGTACCATGAACATCCCAACCGAATTCGACAGCATACGGCCTTTCGAGCCGGAGGAGTTGCCCGAGGCGTACGACAGGCTGTTGGCCAACGGGCAGTTCCGCCAAGTGTTGGCCTACCTTTATCCCCAGGTGCCTGTGGAGGCCATAGGGGCGAAGATGAGGCAGTGCAAGACGAGTCTTGATTTTCAGAAGGCTTTCTGCTACGACTTCCTCGCAGGCTTGCTCGCCAAGGCGTCGAAGGGATGTGACTTCGACTGCCAGGCCATCGACACCCGTCGGCGCTACACATTCGTGAGCAACCACCGCGACATCGTGCTCGACTCGGCCTTGCTCGACAAACTGCTCATCGATGCTGGCTTCGACACCACTTGCGAGATTGCCATTGGCGACAACTTGCTGTCGTTGCCCTGGGTGCGCGACCTGGTGAGGGTGAACAAGTCGTTTATCGTGGAGCGTAGCCTGCCGCCACGGCAGATGCTGCTGGCCAGCAAGCGACTCTCCGAATACATGCACTATGCCATCTCGCAGAAGAACGAGAATATATGGATAGCACAGCGTGAGGGGCGCGCGAAAGACTCCAACGACCGCACGCAGCCCGCTATCCTCAAGATGATGGCCATGGGTGGCGAGGGCAGTGTGGCCGACCGCCTCAAGGCCCTGCATATCGTCCCGTTGGCCATCTCTTACGAGTTCGACCCCTGCGACTTCCTCAAGGCGAAGGAGTTCCAGCAGAAACGCGACATCGAGGGCTTCCGCAAGTCGGCTCAGGACGATGTGGTGAGCATGCAGACGGGTATCATGGGTTATAAGGGACGTATTCACTACCACTGCGCTCCCTGTGTCGACGGGTTCATCTCCTCGCTCGACCCGTCCTTGGGCAAAGGCGAGGTCTTCGATGCCATCGCTGCCCATATCGACGCCGAGATTCACCGCCATTACCGGCTCTATCCCGTCAATTTCGTGGCGCTCGACCTGCTTGAGGGTACCGACACCCATCTTGCGGAGTATACCGATGCCGACAAGCAGATGTTTGAGCAGTATCTAGACGGACAACTGGCCAAAATCGACCTGGAGCATCCCGACATGCCTTTCTTGCGCGAGCGGATGCTCACCATGTATGCCATGCCGGCCCGCAATTTTCTTGCCGCACAATGAACATACGCAGCGCCCTCCCTTTGCTCGTCGTGGTCATGGGCCTTTGGCTCTTTGCCGCCTGCACCACCGAGGAATACGAGTCGGGCGATGGGAAGTATTCCTATCTCCGTGCCGACTTCGTAGAGGCGCATAGCGGGGAGGCGAAGAAGGTGGTGTATGCCACCACCGACGAGGGCGACTCACTGGTGTTCAGGGGTGGTGCCGACTGCAGCTGGACCACTACGCCCGATTCCATTTACCGTGGTTTGCTTTATAGCGCGCGCGACGGCGAGACGGCTCCCTATACGCACTTTGTCTCCATGTCGCCGGTATTGATGCTGAATGTGCCTGAGAAGAAGCGTGAGAAATTGGTGACCGACCCCCTGACGCTCGAGAGCGCATGGGTCAGTGCCAATGGCAAGTACCTGAATCTTGGTCTCTGTGTGAAGACTGGTGCCGACGAAAGTGATGAGAAGAAGACCCATCTGCTGGGTGTGGACCGCGACACCCTTTTCCAGCATGTCGATGGGCGGCATGAGCTACACCTTATATTATATCATGACCAGGGTGGTGTGCCCGAGTATTATACCACCAATGTATATGCCAGTATCCCCATTGGCCAGTTGGCCAAAGGCGATGTCATCAAACTCGATGTGCAGACCTACAATGGACAGGTAAGCCGCACATTCATCAAATAATCTATCCCAAAAGTTTCTTTGACAGCTTCTCAAGCATGTCGGTAGTCATGGAGCGGATGTCGTAATTGGGCGCCCATCCCCACTCACGACGCGCACAGGTGTCGTCCATTCGGTCGGGCCAACTCTCGGCGATGCTTTGCTTCAGGGGGTCGACGTCGTATTCCATCTCGAAATCAGGACGGTGCTTCTTGATCTCGGCAAAGATGGTCTCGGGTGCGAAACTCATCGATGCCACGTTGAACCCGTTGTGGTGCACCAGACGGTCGGGGTTGGCTTCCATCAGCGTGATGGCAGCCTTCAGGGCATCGGGCATGTACATCATGTCGAGCAATGTGCCTTTCTTCAGCGGACAGACGAATTTCTCGCCCCTCACGGCCGAATAGAAGATGTCGACGGCATAGTCGGTGGTGCCGCCGCCGGGAGGCGTAATGTAGGAGATGATACCGGGGAAACGCACCGAGCGGGTGTCGACGCCATATTTGTGGTAGTAGTAGTCGCTGAGTAGTTCGGTCGTCACTTTCGACACGCCATAGATGGTGCGAGGACGCTGGATGGTATCCTGGGGGGTGCGCACATGGGGGGTGCTCAGTCCGAACGAACCGATGCTGCTGGGCGTGAAGACCGAGCAGTGGTTTTCGCGGGCCACCTCGAGGATGTTCCACAGACCGTCGATGCCGATGCGCCAGGCCAGACGTGGCTTGCTCTCGGCTACCACGGAGAGCAGGGCGGCCAGGTTGTAGATGGCATCAATGTCGTATTTCTTCACTGCGTCGGCTATCTGCTCGGCATTGGTGACGTCGGCAAGGGCCATGGGCCCCGTCTCGCGAAGTGCCCCTTTCGGCTCAGCGCCAGGGATGTAGCCAGCCACCACATGTTGGTCGCCATAGCGGCGACGTAACTCCATTGTCAGTTCCGAACCAATCTGGCCGGTAGAACCAATTACCAGTATGTTTTTCATATTACAGAATAGAGGTGAGTTTCACATCGCAAAATAAATATTTTTTTTTCATATATCCCACTTTTCGTGGATAAAAATTGAATATTTTTTCTCGTGCAGACATATTTTCTTGGTCACATTGGATGTCTGTTTCAGGATTTTTGTCTATATTTGCCCTTGCGAAGCCAAGAACGCGCTGTGGCTTCATTCGTTGTATTTAAATCTAATAATATGTTTGGTAAAATGCAGGAACATCTCAGACGTGAGATTGCTGAGATTCGTGAGGCTGGGCTTTACAAGGAGGAACGCATCATCGAAAGCCCACAAAAAGCAGGTATCAGTGTGAAAGGCAAGGAAGTGCTCAACTTCTGTGCCAACAACTATCTCGGACTGTCCGACCATCCGCGGCTCATCGAGGGGGCGAAGCGAATGATGGACAAAAGGGGCTTCGGCATGTCGTCGGTGCGCTTCATCTGTGGCACCCAGGACATCCATAAGCAACTCGAGGCCGCCATCTCCGACTATTTCAAGACCGAAGACACCATCCTCTATGCCGCTTGCTTTGATGCTAACGGTGGTGTGTTCGAACCGCTATTTACCGAGGAGGATGCCATCATCTCCGACGCGCTCAACCATGCCTCGATCATCGATGGCGTGCGCCTGTGCAAGGCCAAGCGCTATCGCTATGCCAATGCCGACATGGCCGACCTGGAGCGGTGCCTGAAGGAAGCCCAGGCTCAGCGCTTCCGCATCATCGTCACCGACGGCGTGTTCTCAATGGACGGCAATGTGGCGCCAATGGACAAGATTTGTGACTTGGCCGAGAAATACGACGCCCTGGTGATGGTCGACGAGTCGCACTCGGCTGGCGTGGTGGGTGCCACCGGCCATGGCGTGAGCGAACTCTGCGGCACCTATGGCAGGGTCGACATCTATACCGGCACGTTGGGCAAGTCGTTTGGCGGTGCATTGGGTGGATTCACCACTGGCCGCAAGGAGATTATCGAGATGCTGCGCCAGCGCAGCCGTCCCTACCTGTTCTCCAACTCCCTGGCTCCTTGCATCATCGGTGCCAGTCTCGAGGTGTTCAAGATGCTGAAGGAGAGCAATGAGATACACGACCGCCTGGTAGAGAATGTGGAGTATTTCCGTGCGAAGATGATGGCTGCCGGCTTCGATATCAAGCCCACGCAGAGCGCCATCTGTGCCGTGATGCTCTACGACGCACCCCTCTCGCAGGTCTATGCCAACAGGCTGCTCGAGGAGGGTATCTATGTCACGGGCTTCTATTACCCGGTGGTGCCCAAGGGACAGGCACGCATCCGCGTGCAGATTTCCGCTGGCCACAACCGTGAGCAGCTCGACCGTTGCATCGCCGCCTTCATCAAGGTGGGACGCGAACTGGGCGTGCTCAAGCAGTAGCCTCGCGAAGTATCTCTCTTAAGATTTCCAACTCTTCATAGGTGGTGGCCCAACTGGTCACAAACCGGCAGACGGTGTGGGTGTCGTCGAAGGGTTCCCAATGGGTGAACAGCACCTGCTGCTCCAGCCGGTGCATCAGTTCGTTGGGCAATACCACAAATTGCTGATTGGTGGGGGACTCGACATGCAGACGCAGGCCGGCCTCCACCAATATTTTGCGCAGCTGCATGGCCATGTCGATGGCATGGCGTGAGATGCGCAGGTAGAGGCCGTGGGTAAAGAGGGCATCGAACTGCACGCCCGTGAGCCTGCCTTTGGCCAGCAGTGCCCCATGACGCTTGATGATGGTGAAGAAGCAACGTGGAGTGTTGCCATGTGTGAAGACCACGGCCTCGCCACAGAGTGCGCCCACTTTCGTGCCGCCGATATAGAAGGCATCGGTGTGCTGGGCAAGGAAAGGCAGGTCGATGGTGCTGTCGGCGGCCAGTGCATAGCCCAGTCGTGCCCCGTCGACGAACAGTTGTAGGCCGTGGCGCTGGCATGTGGCATAGATGTTGGCAATCTCGTCGGCACTGTAGAGTGTGCCCATCTCGGTGGGATAGCTGATGTATACCATGCCGGGTTGAGCGATATGGTCGCGGCTCTCGTCGTGCTCGAAGACACGCATGTAATGGTCGAGCGTGGCGGCATCCAGTTTGCCGTCTTTGTGGGGCAGTCCGATCACCTTGTGCCCGCTGGCCTCTATGGCTCCCGCCTCGTGCACGTTGATGTGCGCCGTGGCCGGACATACTACGCCCTCATACGAACGTAGCATGGCGTCGATGACAGTGGCGTTGGTCTGAGTGCCGCCCGTGAGCAGGTGCACATCGTTGGCATCCACGCCACAGGCCTCGGCAATCTTCTTGCGGGCACTGTCGCTGAATCGGTCGAATCCATAGGTGAGTGTCTGCTCGCTGTTGGTCTCCACCAGGTGGAGCAACACGTCGGGGTGCGCCCCGTTGTTGTAGTCACATTCGAAAGATATCATTTCTGGTATGGGTTTTGGGGGCGAAGTTACGCTTTTTTTCGTTCTTTCCCTTCACCTTGCCTTATTTTTGTTCATCATGGCTGTCATTTCTTTGGCATCATGCAGATTGTTAGTTTCTGTTCCTCGTTCCCAACCCATTTGATTTTGTTTCATCCACACCAAATTCATGCACTTTTTTTAAAAGTGTATTTGGAAAAAGTGTATATTTGCAGCATAATTTGTGCTATGAGATGAACGAAACCCTAATGAAACGATTTTTTTTGATTTGTTTCACGCTGTTCTTCCTGTTGGGGGCACGGGCGGGCAGCAGTAGGCTGTTCACCTCCGACAAATTGTCGAGCACCTCCATCGACTTTATCGTGCAAGACCATTATGGCTATATCTGGGTGGCCACCCAGTATGGTCTCAACCGTTTCGATGGTTATCGTTTCGCACAGTTTTTCTTCGATAAGACCGATACCACCACCATCGTCAGCAACGACGTGGTCTGCCTCCTTGAGGACAGCAAGCAACGGCTTTGGGTGGGGTGCAACCAAGGCCTTTGCCGCTACGACTATGAGCGCAACGCTTTCGTGCGCTACCCCTTCCCCAACCAGCTGAATCCACGTGTGCAATGTCTGGAGGAGGACAATCATGGCAACATCATCGTGGGTACGGCAGGCCGAAGCATCTTTGCCATCCGCGAGGGCAGCGATGTGCTCACCCCCGAGAAGCAACTGTGGCAGGGCAACCCCGACCAGCATATTTACGTCATTTTCAGCGACGACCAACACATGGTGTGGCTCGGCCACCAGACCTCGGTCATCACCCGGATGAAGATGAGTCAGCTCAATCCCACCTCGGTGAAGGACTTCGAGTCGCCCTACGGGCCCGTGGTGAAATTCATCAAGACTGGAAACAATGGCTTTCTCGCCGTGTGTATGTATGGCATACTGAGGTATGACTATGCCACCAGCCAGTTCTCGGATGCCGGCTACGACCTGGGCATACTCCAGAACAATATATCAATAAGGTGGGCGCAGATGTCGAGCGACGGCAATATCTACCTGGGTACATCGGGCAAGGGCCTTTGCTATATCTCCAAAGGGAGCAAGACATTGCAGCAGGTGGATGACGGTGGACGTTTTGGCCTCTTCACAGCCAACGTGAACCATATGTTTGAGGACAAGGACCATAATCTCTGGGTGAGTTGCTACAAGAAAGGCTTGTTGGAACTCAACCAGGATGTCGAGGCCTTTCACACCTGGAAGTTCGCCGAGCAGAACTATGTGCTGGGAAGTGGCGTGTCGAGCATGGCCACCGACGAAAACGGTGGCGTGTGGTGCACGGTACAGAAGAGCGGCATCTACCACTTCGATGCCAATGGCCGTATCACTCCTGCTGTGGCCACCCCCGCTGGTGCCAACTGCATCTACCGCGACAGGCATGGCAACTATTGGGTGGGCAGCGAGAACACCCTTTATAGCTATAATCCTCAGACGGGTGTGAGCATACCTCGGCTCAAGGTCGACGGCTGGGGCATCAACTGTATGGCCGATGATGGCGACGGCAATCTCTTCATCAGCGATTTCGGCAAGGGACTGTGCCTCTACAACACGTCAACAGGTCAGTCGCAGCATTTCACCATGTCGAAGGAAGAATCCAAGAAAGGCAGTCTAAGCAATGACTGGATCATGTCCTTGTATTTCGACCATAGCGGACTGCTCTGGATCGCTACTGCCAGTGGGGCGTGCGTGCTCAACCCAGCCGACAACAACTTCCGTATCTTCGGATGGAACGAACTCCTCAAGGGCATAAAGGTGTTCTCGCTATGTGAGCAGCCCGATGGTTTGATGCTCATCGGCACCGACCAGGGACTCTATTGCTACGACCGGGAGAAGAACGAGGTGGCCCCTTTCCCCGATTCCGACGAGGTGGCCAACAAGTCAATCTGCTCCATCATACGGTCGCACGACGGCAATGTGTGGATGAGCTCGGCCAACGGCATCTGGCAGTATGACGCCAAGCGCAAGCAGTTTGTGAGCCATGCCGACGGAAACGGACTGGAGATGAGGGAGTTCAATGTGCGTACGGGCATCGAGGATGCCGAAGGCCGCATTTTCTTCGGTGGCAACGATGGCATTGTGGCTTTCGACCCCGCCGACGTGAGGGCAAGTGCCGAGAACAACGACGGGGTGGTGTATCTCACCAACTTTATCATCGACGGAAAACCAGTAAGCACGCTCGCCAAGCGGTTTGTCGTGCCCTACGACCAGCGCACCTTCAGCATGGAGTTCTCCATGCTCAATTTCCGTATCACCGAGAATCTCAGTTTCTGCTACCGGGTCAACGAGGGCGACTGGGTGATGATGGAGGACGGCACCAACAGTGTCACGTTCAACCGGATGAAACCGGGCACCTACACCATTGAGGCCAGGGCCATGAGCAATGGCGTGCTGGTGGGCTCGACAGGAGAGATTACCGTTGTGGTGCGTGCTCCTTGGTATGCCACCACATGGGCATACCTCGCCTATTTGTTGCTCACCTTGGGCCTGCTCGCTTTCGCCCTGTTCTATTTCGACCGCCGACAGCGCGAGAAACTCGACGAGCAGAAGATGAGGTTCCTCATCAACGCCACCCACGATATCCGGTCGCCGCTCACCCTCATCCTTGGTCCGCTTGGCAAACTCAAGCAGCGGGTCACCGATGCCCAAAGTCTTGAGGACATCAACACCATCGACCGGAATGCCCAGCGACTCTTGCTTCTGGTGAACCAGATCCTTGACGAGCGAAAGATCGACAAGAACCAGATGCGCCTCCACTGCACCCCTACCGACCTCGTGGCCTTTATCTCCAGCATCTGCTCGCTCTATCAGTACAATGCGCGCCAGCGCAACATCAGTTTCAACTTCGAGCATACCGACAGTGCGCTCGAGGCATGGATTGACCGCAACCAGTTCGACAAGGTGGTGAGCAACCTGCTCTCCAATGCATTCAAATACTCTCAGGATGGGGGAGAGGTGACGGTGTCGCTCACCTCCGACAGCAACAATGCCTATATCAAGGTCACCGACAACGGCATGGGATTCGGCACAGAGAAGACCGACAAACTCTTCGAACGGTTCTACCAGGGCCGGAACACGGAGCAGTCGGGTGTCGAGGGAACGGGTATTGGACTGAACCTCAGCCGTTCGATCGTGCTTTTGCATGGCGGACAGATTAAGGCCTATAACCGCACCGACGGGCGCCAGGGGGCTTGTCTCGATGTGTCGCTGCCCCTTGGCAACAAGCATCTGCGCCCAGAGCAGATGGAAGAGGTGCCCACCGTGCAGACCAAGAGCGTCAAGAAGCAGGCCTCACGCAACTACCGCCTGCTCGTGGTCGACGACGACATCGAGGTGTCGCGCTATGTGAAGGAGGAACTGGCCGACTGGTACCGCATCGACACGGCCACCAACGGCAAGGATGCCCTGAAGATGCTGCTCACCAACGAGCCTTACGACCTGGTGGTGACCGACGTGGTGATGCCCGTGATGGACGGTATCAGCCTGTTGCGCGAAATCAAGGGGAATGCCAACATCAGCGAGACACCCGTCATCGTGCTTACCTCGAAGAGTGAGGTGAGCGACCGCCTCGAGGGACTGAAGAAAGGTGCCGACGCCTATATCGCCAAACCTTTCGATATGGAAGAACTGCATGTGCTCATCGACAACCTCGTGGAGAACGTCCGTCGGCTCAGGGGGAAGTTCTCGGGTGCTCTCGTCCAGACCGACAAAGTGGAGAACGTGGAGGTGAAGGGCAATAACGATGCGCTCATGGAACGTGTGATGCGCTCCATCAACGACAATATTCAGGATCCCGACTTCGGGGTCGACATGCTGGCCAGCGAGGTGGGGCTCAGCCGCACCCAGTTGCACCGCAAGATGAAGGAGATCACCGGTGTGTCGACTGGTGAGTTCATCCGCAACCTCAGGCTCAAGCAGGCCGCCCGCCTCATCTGCGAGGGAAAGATCAACATCGCACAGGCTGCCTTCGCCGTGGGGTTCAACAACCAGACCTATTTCTCTACTGCCTTCAAGAAACATTATGGGATGACTCCCACGGAATATGCTGAAAAATCGGGAAAGCAGTAGTCGCTTTCCCGCAGCTCGCAATGCGTAAAACAACCTGTGAATAGCACTTTTCAAGGAAAAACACATATTTTTCGGGCATGAAACGTTTTCAAAAGGTGTTGAAACGAAAGTTGAACACACCTTTTTATTTTTAATATATCTTTGCACCGAACATTTTCAAATATGTCCTAAGACTTTACCTAATTCACATAACTATTTTAAAAAATCAAAGCTATGCATGTAATCTCAAGAAAAACTATCTCCATCGTGGGATTGTGCTCCCTGTTTGGGGTCATCGCAACCCCGCAGGCAGCAGCGGCCAACCATGAGTCGCCAGCTACCCAAGAGGTGCAGCAATCGAAGAGAGTGTCGGGTCAGGTCATCGACTCTGAAGGTCCTCTCATCGGTGCTACCGTGCTGGAAAAAGGAACGTCGAATGGCGCAGTGACCGACATCGACGGTAACTTCTCGCTCGACGTGCAGCCCGGCGCTACTCTCGTGGTGTCGTATGTGGGCTACATCTCACAGGAAATCAGGGTGGGCAGCCAGTCCAACATCTACATCACCCTCGAGGCTGAGGGCGGAAACCTCAACGAGGTGGTGGTCATCGGTTACGGTACACAGCGCCGCGAGGCAGTGACCGGTTCGGTGGCCAATGTCAATGGTGAGAAACTCAACCAGGTGGCTGCCACCAATGCAGCACAGGCCCTCCAGGGACGTGTGGCCGGTGTGCTCATGACACAGACTTCTTCCAAGCCAGGTGCCGAGATGCAGATCCGCATCCGTGGTCAGCGCTCTCTGAGTGCATCCAATGACCCGTTGATCGTGCTCGACGGTATCCCCTTCATGGGTCAGCTTTCCGATATCAACCCAGCCGACATCAAGTCGATGGATATCCTCAAGGACGCCTCTGCAACCGCCATCTACGGTAGCCGTGGTGCCAACGGTGTGATCATCATCACTACCACCAAGGGTTATCAGGGCGCTCCTGCCAAGGTGACCTATAATGGATATGTAAGCTTCAAGGAAGTGTTCCACAAGTATCCTATGATGGATGGTCCTACATTCTCGAAGATGCGTCAGTATGCCGGCAAGTACCAGAACTCTCTGGACGAGAGCGATGACATCAACACCGACTGGCAGGATCTTTACTATAAAACAGGTGTGAGCCATAATCACGATTTGAGTGTGGTGGGTGGCACCAACGGCGGTAGCTACAGTTTCGGCGCAGGCTACTACCACGACGAGGCCGTTGTTCCCACTGAGGGTTACGACCGTGTTTCTATTCGTGGTAACTTCGACCAGATGGTGGGCAAGTACTTCCGTTTCGGTCTGAGCACCAACACCAGTTATCGCATGACAAAGGGCGTGAACAACATGTATGCCGTGCTGTGCTCTTCACCGTTGTCAAGCCCCTATGATAAGGATGGCAACCTGAAGCGCTATAATGCCCTCCCTGCCGACGACCAGGTGGTTGTCACAAGGAAATCGGTGGAGCGCGACGAGGATGTATGGTTGAGCGAGAACAAGGGTATCGGTACCTACAACACACTCTTCGGTGAGGTGAAATGCCCATGGGTCGAAGGCCTGAGCTATCGTATCAATATCGGTCTGAACTTCCGCAGCTCCAAGGGCGGTGGCTTCACGGGTACCGGTATCAACAACAAGGACGCCAATGCTGTGAACAGTGGTTGGGTATCCGAGAACCAGACCCGCAACTGGGCTGTGGAGAACCTCCTTACCTACGACCGCACCTTCGGCAAGCACCAGCTCAATGTGGTGGGCATGTATTCTGCCGAGCAGACCACCTACGAGTCATCTGGCGGTTCCGCACAGAATATTCCTGCTGACTACTTCCAGTATTATGCTCTCGACAAGGCTACAGGTCAGGCCAACCTCACTAACTATGGTTACTGGCAGAGCGGTCTGATGTCGTGGATGGGTCGTGTGATGTATTCTTACGACAACAAGTACATGGCTTCTGTGGCTCTCCGTTCGGATGCTTCTTCGCGTCTGGCCAAGGGACATCAGTGGCACACCTATCCTGCATTCAGCGCAGGTTGGAACATCGCCCGTGAGGATTTCATGGAAAGCTCAAGGTCCTGGATCGACAATCTGAAGGTACGTATTGGTTATGGTGAGACCTCTAACCAGAGTATCAACCCCTATTCCACTCTCGGTGGTCTGGCTATCCGCAACTATAACTTCGGTAACGGTACCAACTATATGGCTGGTTACTATGTGAACGCCCTGCCTAACCCCGAACTGGGCTGGGAGTACTCCAAGACTTGGAACTTCGGTGTCGACTTCTCGTTCTTCAAGGGTCGCCTGTCGGGTACCTTCGAGTACTACATCCAGAAGACCAATGACATCCTGCTCGACGTGTCTCTGCCTTCTACCTCTGGTGTGAGCAGCTTCACGGGCAACATCGGTAAGACCGAGAACAAGGGTTGGGAGTTCACCCTCAACGGCATCATCATTGACAACAAGAACGGATGGAACTGGGAGGCTGGTATCAACCTCTATGCCAACCGCAACAAACTGACCGCCCTGGCCTCTGGCGAGGACCGCGATGAGGGCAACCGCTGGTTCGTTGGCTATCCTATCGATGTCATCTACGACTATGAGTATGAAGGTCTGTGGAATGAGAGTGATGTCTATGAAGTGACATTGCCCGACGGTACTAAGACCACCAACTTCAAAATCCTCGAGCCGGATGGCAACCTGGGTATGATCAAGGTGAAACATGACGATGCCCTCGACGCCAATGGTGTTCCCACACGTGCTATCGGTGCCGACGACCGTCAGATCATGAGCATGGAGCCCGACCTGATGGGTGGTTTCAACACCACAGTAGGATATAAGAACTTCGACCTCACCGTTATCGGTGCCTTCCAGGTTGGTGGCAAGCTCATCAGCGCCATCCACTCTTCGAATGGTTACCTCAACATGCTGACCGGTCGTCGTAACAACATCGATGTTGACTACTGGACAGAAAACAACACTGGTGCCAAGTACCCGAAACCCGGTGGCATCATTAGCAGTGACAACCCCAAGTATGGCAGCACCCTCGGTTACTTCGATGCTGGCTATCTCAAGATCCGTGCCATCACCCTCGGTTACAACTTCGCCAACCTGAAGGCAGTGAAGGATCTCGGCATCAGCCGCCTGCGCCTCTATGCTACGATTCAGAATCCATTCGTTCTCTTCTCACCGTATAACAATGAAAGCGGACTCGACCCCGAGACCAACTCTTGGGCTAATGAGAATACGGCTGTTGGCTATAGCGAGTACTCTGGCAAGCACAGAATGCCGATTGTAGGTTACAACACACCTTCAACCCGCAATTTCATCTTCGGTCTTAATGTAACTTTCTAAAGGTAATAAGGAAATTAAGTAAAACAGTAAAGTTATGAAAGCTAATAGTTTAAAATATATCCTTGCTGCCGGGCTCGTTTGCTGTGGCCTCTCCACCACAATGACATCCTGCAGTGATGTGCTCGACGAGCAGCCTCGTAGCCAGTTCGACCCGACTTTCTTCAACACGAAGGCCGGTATCGAGGGCGGTCTGACATCGCTTTATGCTCACCTGCGCTATTTCTATGGCAATGGTTACTATCTCAACAGCTTGGAGACAGGTACCGATGAGTATACCTACGCCCAGTCGGCCGACGCTAACTTCAAGGATGCCGACCTCTCAGGTGTTGGCCAGATGGTCCCCACCAACAGTATCGCTGGTGGATGCTGGGGCACTGCCTTCGCAAACATCAATACCGCCAGTGGTATCATCGAGAACGGTGCCGATGCTGGTATCGACGCTTCGCTTCTGGCAGAGGCTTACTTCTTCCGCGCATTCGACTACTTCATCCTCGTGCAGACCTATGGTGGCGTGCCACTGGATCTGGGTGCCGGCGAACTGAAGTTCAACACCTCTACCGTGCGTACCTCCGTGCGTAATACCGTGCCCGAGGTCTATGCTGCCATTTTCTCCGACCTGGAGAAGGCCATTGCCGACCTGCCCGAGAATCCTCGTCTCACAGGCACTGCTACGAAGAACCTGGCCCGCCTGTATCTCTCCAAGGCTTATCTGACTTATGCATGGTGGCTCGAGAACCCGAAGAACATTCCTACCTATCCCGAGTGCCAGCGTAATGCCGGCGAAGCTCAGAGCTACTTCAAGAAAGCTTACGACACCGCCATGGCTGCCATCAACCAGCCTGGTCCTTACAAACTGCAGCCCACTTTCTACGACGTGAATGTGGCTACCAACGACCGCAACTCCGAGATCATGCTCTATGCCGACCACGATGAGGACGAGAAGTTCGGTAACGGTGGCGCTGGCTACGGATGGGGTAGTGGTGGCTCGCCCGAGAACTTCGCTTACTGGATGGAGACCTGGAACTACACCGAGATGACTGCCAAGGCAGCCTCGGGTGCCGTCATCAATCCTATCCAGCGTGAGGCAGTGCAGGCCCTCGGTCGTCCTTGGACCCGTATGGCTCCTATCGCCGACAACTTCATGGAAGGTGGTGTATGGGAAGATGCTGTGAAGGCTATCGACTCTCGCTATGATGCCACTTTCACCCTGCGCTATCACACCAACTGGCAGAAGTCTGGAAATAATGAGCCTTACGTCTTTGGTGCCAATGGCATGCAGGTGCTGCCCAACGAGGTTTACTTCAGCTGGGTGCCCGAGAGCGAGGACAGCAAGATCAATTATACCGGTGCTGATGGCAAACTCGGTTTCGGTGAGATGCCCGGACGTCCCGACTTCGTTGTGGCCGTCAACCATATCAGCCGTAAGAAGTACCCCATCAACTGGAAGATTGGAATCTACCGCACTGACAACGCCGGTGGACTTGGCTCGAAGGTGAACGGTGGTAGCCCCCGTCCTTGGAACATCGCCAAATTCTCCGAGTTCTATCTCATCGCAGCCGAGGCTGCTGTGAAACTCAACAACAATGCTGAGGCCTATCGCCTTGTCAACGTTCTCCGTGAGCGTGCCGGTAAGCAGACCTTCAGCCAGAACGACAATGTGGCCGTATCTGTAGACCACAGCGCCGAGATGGTTGCCGCTACTCCTGCCATCATCACCATCGACTTCATTCTCGATGAGCGTAGCCGTGAGTTCTGGGGCGAGGGATACCGTTGGTTCGACCTTGTTCGCACCCAGACTTGGGCAGAGCGTGCCTCCAAATATCGCATTGCTGGCAGCGGTTATACCGACAAGGATCTTGAGACCTTCACCCGTGACATCCCCGCTGGCTACTACCTGCGCCCGATTCCTCAGGGACAGCTCGATGGTATGGAGATGTCTGACGAAGAGAAAGCTCTTTACCAGAATCCTGCATACAGGAACTAGTTACTCATTAGGATAATTTTATTTAGGTTTTTAGGTTTGGGGCAGCTGTGACAGCTGCCCCTTCTTCGTGTCTCTTCTCTGTCGGTCACCATCCTTGTTCCCCATCCCATGAATACCCTTTCCCCATTCCTGCAAATGTGTGTGAATTGTGCTTAATTAGAGTGAAAATGTGAGGCTGTTCGTTCAAAAACCATTACTTTTGCTCACATGAATCGGTTGACTCTTACATTGTGCCTCTTGGTGATGTCGATGGCCATTTGTGCCCAGCGGCGGATGGTGGTGTGCGATATCGAGACGCTCAGCCCCATCAGTCAGGTGAGCGTAAGGAGCAGCGCAGGAGTAGAAGTCACCGATTCGATGGGCTTTTTCAGCGTGCCCGACTCTTGCAGGAGCCTTGTCTTTACCCATATCAATTACGAGAGCAGGTTGCTCAACGTCGACGAGGTGCGCGACACGGTGTTCCTGGTGTCGCACGAAATGAGTATGCGTGAGGTTGTTGTCTTTGGTAAGGGAAAGGACGACGGGCTCCGCGACCGCATCAATAAGATGCTGGTTCTCAACAAGACCGATGCCCAGTTGCTGGGCAGTGACCCTTCGAAGGGTGGCAACCTGTTTGGCCTTATAGGAAAACTCTTGCCCAAACGCAAAACACGTGCCGAGAAACGCAAGCAGAAAGCCCGTGAGATTATCGAGAATTATTGATAGCAGACACCCTGGATTAACCTCGTCAGGCTCAATGAATAATCGCAGTGGTAATGTCTGAACTCCTGCACTTCTGCACTCCAGCACTCCTTCCAACTGGCAAAAGACGAGTTAATAATTCTTAAAACCGCTAAAAATTATTAATTTCGTTTTCTTCCTAACCTCACATAATAAATAAAAGTAGTACCTTTGCAGTCCGATTATTACGGGGATACACTTAGAACCCCAGGAGCGGCGTGTTAATAGTCGTGCTTTTGGCCAGGCGCGATGGTTAGTGAATCGTCATTCCACCTTATTTTAATTAAATTGTTTTTTAGTAGTAAAATTTTAATTTCGAAATGAACACTTTAAGTTACAAGACTATTTCCGTGAACAAGGAAACAGCCAAGAAAGAGTGGGTGGTCATCGATGCCTCCGGACAGGTGGTAGGCCGTCTCTGCTCGAAAGTGGCCAAGTTGCTCCGCGGAAAGTACAAGCCCACATTCACCCCGCATGTTGACTGTGGTGACAATGTGATTATCATTAATGCCGACAAGGTGATCTTCACCGGCAATAAAGAGACCGACAAACTCTACACCCGCTATACTGGTTATCCAGGCGGTCAGCGTTTTGACACACCTGCCAAGCTCCGTCAGAAGAAAGACGGTGCCGAGCGCATCATCCGTCATGCTGTCAAAGGCATGCTCCCCAAAGGTCCTCTTGGCCGTAGCCTGCTCTACAACCTCTACATCTACGAGGGTACCGAGCACAAGCACGAGTCTCAGAAACCCAAAGCAATTGACATTAACCAGTATAAATAATCAGGAAGAATGGAAATCAATTATACAAATGCAATAGGTCGTCGCAAGAGTGCCGTGGCACGCGTTTATCTCGCACCCGGAACTGGCAAGATTACCATCAACAAGAAAGACCTCACCGAGTATTTCCCATCAGCCATCCTGCAGTATGTGGTGAAACAGCCACTCAACCTGCTCAACGTGGCCGACAAGTATGATGTGAAAGTGAACCTCGACGGAGGTGGCTTCACCGGACAGAGTCAGGCTCTGCGTCTGGCCATCGCCCGCGCACTCGTGAAACTCAATGCCGAGGACAAGAAGGCACTGAAGAGCCAGGGCTTCCTTACCCGCGACTCGAGAGCCGTGGAGCGCAAGAAGCCAGGTCAGCCCAAAGCACGCCGCCGCTTCCAGTTCAGCAAGCGTTAATACGCATTGGCTGGCTGAGTTTAGCATCCAAACTGGTGAGACTCCGGGCCTGCGAGGCCTGCGATTACTCATCGGCTGGTTAGAATACAACTAAAAGGAACGTAAACAATAATTATTTTCAATAAAATGGCAAGAACAAATTTTGACATGCTGCTGGAGGCTGGCTGCCACTTCGGACACCTCCGCCGCAAATGGAATCCCGCTATGGCTCCCTATATCTTCATGGAGCGCAACGGCATACATATCATCGACCTGCACAAGACCGTCGCCAAGATCGACGAGGCTGCAGAGGCACTCAAGCAAATCGCCAAATCGGGCAAGAAAGTACTTTTCGTCGCTACTAAAAAACAAGCTAAGAGCATTGTAGCCGAGAAGGCTGCAAGCATCAACATGCCTTACGTCATCGAGCGTTGGCCGGGCGGTATGCTCACCAACTTCCCCACTATCCGTAAGGCCGTGAAGAAAATGGCCAACATCGACAAACTGATGCAAGACGGTACTTTCTCCAACCTCTCAAAGCGTGAGTTGCTGCAGGTGACACGCCAGCGCGCAAAACTGGAGAAGAACCTCGGTTCCATCGCCGACCTCACCCGTCTGCCCTCCGCTCTCTTCGTCGTCGACGTGATGAAGGAGAACATCGCAGTGAAAGAGGCCAACCGCCTGGGTATTCCTGTTTTCGGTATTGTGGATACCAACAGCGACCCCAACGACATCGACTTCGTGATTCCAGCCAACGACGATGCCAAGGACAGCATCGACGTCATCCTCACCGCTTGCTGCGCCGCTATCGCAGAGGGTCTTGAGGAGCGCAAGGCTGAGAAGGCCGACGAGAAAGCCGCTGCCGAGCAGAGCGAAGAGGCCGCCGACGCCAAGCCCAAGCGCGTGCGCAAGGCTCGCAAGGACGCTCCCGCCGATGAGGCTCCTGCCGCAGAGGAAGCTCCCTTAGAGGAGGCTCCTGCCGCTGAGGAAGAGGAAGCTCCCGCTGCCGAGTAATTTTAACGAATTGTTTAATCCAAAAAAGATTTTTCAGATAGTATGGCTTACAAACCAAACATGGAAGATATCAAGAAGTTGCGCGCCATGACAGGTGCCGGACTCGCTGATGTGAAGAAAGCACTCACCGAGGCCGAGGGCGACTTCGACAAGGCCAAGGACCTGCTCCGCGAGCGTGGTCTGGCTATCGCCGCCAAGCGTAGCGACCGTGAGACCTCCAACGGATGTGTGCTCGTGAAGGTTGCCGACGACTTCGCTGCCATCCTCGCACTGAAGTGTGAGACCGACTTCGTTGCCAATGGTGCTGATTTCATCGCACTCACCCAGAGCATCCTCGACGCTGCTGTCGAGAAGAAGTGCAAGAGCCTCGACGAGGTGAAGGAACTGGTGCTCGCCGACGGTCAGAAGGCTACTGAGGCTGTGACACAGCGCTCGGGTATCACTGGTGAGAAGATGGAACTCGATGGCTACAACTTCCTCGAGGGAAAGAACATCTACTCTTACAACCATCAGGGCAAGAACATCCTCTGCACCCTCGTGCAGCTCAACAAGGACTTCGAGACTCAGGGCCACGCCCTCACCATGCAGGTGGCTGCCATGAACCCCGTCGCTCTCGACGAGGAGAGTGTGCCCCAGTCTGTGAAGGACAATGAGCTCCAGGTGGCTATCCAGAAGACCAAGGAAGAGCAGATCGAGAAGGCTGTGGTGGCTGCTATCAACAAGGCTGGCATCAACGCCAACCTCGTAGACAGTGAGGATCACATCAACTCCAACATCGCCAAGGGTTGGCTTACCGAAGAGGAGGCTCAGAAGGCTCGTGAGATCAAGGAGAAGGTGGCTGCCGAGAAGGCTGCCAACCTGCCCGAGCAGATGATCCAGAACATCGCCAAAGGCCGTCTGGCCAAGTTCTTCAAGGAGAACTGCCTCGTCAACCAGGAGTTCATCCAGGCTGAGAACAAGGAGAATGTTGCCGCTTACCTGAAAGCTGCCGACAAGGAGCTCAAGGTGGTCGATTTCAAGCGCTTCACCCTCCGCGCCGAGTAATCAAGGATTCAACAATCCACAAATAGACAGAAGCCTCCTCTACAGGGGGCTTTTGTCGTTGATGTGCCTTGTCGTTTATGCTCTTTGTCTGGTGCAAAAATAATTTTGGGCATATTTATTTCAGTTTTATCAGATTTTCACTACCTTTGCGGCAAGAAGGCGATGTGAAGAACCATCGCCAAACCTCAAAATTGCGCAATATGAGAAAACTTTTACTTTTTTGCTTGTCGTTGTTCGTAGGCACGACAGTGGGCTATGCCCAGGACGATGACGTGAACCACGCTTTTGAGTTTGTCACCAACGACGGTGTGGTGATTCCCCATGGCTCGGTATATGTCATCGACAAAGTGGTGACCGAGGAAGACCCTGAGACGGGTGAGACCTTCCCCATGCTGCCTTCCGACTTCGTCATCAAGAATGTCAGTGGCACTGCAACCGACTTGGTGAGGATTGCCAACGAAATCACCCGCATCGACAATGGCAGTTATTCCACCTGCGCGATGGGTGCATGTCTCGCCGGGCGTACCGAACCCGAGTATTTCTCGTCGTCGGCCGGAACCATCGAGCCAGGAGCCACTAGTGGCGACCTGCAGACCGAGTGGTATCCCGACACCTATGGAGAGTGCGATGTCGACCTGCAGATTGAGATTGGGGAGAACGCTGGCTTCGGACAGTTCGGCTTCCTCGATTTCGGTCCGCTGATCACCGTCAAGTTTGTTTATTATGACTTCTCGCGTGTCGACGAGGGCATCAGCGGTGCTCCTGCACGCATCGTCGGTCGCTATACGCTCGATGGCCAGGCTGTCAACTACCTCCAGCATGGTGTCTATATCCTTCGCATGAGCGATGGCACCAGCCGCAAGGTGGTGGTGAGGTGATCACCACAACCTCTTTTCCTTCTCTTGCCCACGATTCCATGGTCCTGGCCTCCGCTGCCGTCACGATGGAGTGGTGGGCAGGATTGTATCATCCACACGCCATCAACCCTTATGAAGATATTTGCCGTAGCAGCCAACTACCCGTCACACAATATTTTGGGCGATAATGCGTTATTTTCTTATCACGACCCGGTGATATTCACCAAGGCCGACTCGTCGTTGCTCAAGGGCAACCGGCCCATGTTCCTGCCCGACGACCTCGGGCGAATCGACGTGGGGGCATCGCTGGTGGTGCGCATCTGCCGGCTCGGCAAGAGCATACCGCAGCGTTTCGCCCACCGCTATTACGATGCCGTGACTTGCGGTGTCGACTTCACTGCGGTAGAGCTGGAACAACGGTTGCGACAGCAGGGACTGCCCTGGGATATGTGCAAGAGTTTCGACGGCGCCGCTGCCATCGGCAGTTGGCTGCCGGTCGAGGAAACAGGGAAGCCCCAAGATGCACATTTCCATATCGATGTCAATGGCACGACACTCCAGCAAGGATGGGGTGGCGACATGCTGCACGATGTCGACAGCGTCATCGCATACATCAGCCGTTACTTCACCCTGCGCACGGGCGACCTCCTCTTCACCGGCTCGCCGGCATTCCACGAGATTCATGTCGACGATCATGTCGAAGGGTTCGTGAACGACCAGAAAATACTCGATTTTAATGTTAAATAAGACCTATCGGCATATCCTGCTCACCATCCTCTTCCTTGCCAGTGTGGTAAGGGTGGATGCCCAGCGATTCTACAACCTCACCGCCGACGAGGTGAGAATCGACTCGGTGCTGCCCCAGTTCGGGTGCAGCATCCCCTTGGGTGAGCATTTCGCCGATTCGGTATATACCGTCAGCATCCGCTATCCCGAGTTTTTCGAGATGACGCCCAGTGACATCCTCCGTTACCAGACCATCACTTCCGACCCGTTGCTCGAGATGCCACAGCCTGAGACCACAGTTGTGGTGGAACGCAAGAAAGGGTCGCTCGAGGTGAGGTTCGTGCCTTTGGTCTACCGCGACGGCAAATACCAGATGCTCGTCAGTTTTATGCTCGCCGTCGAGGCAAGGCCCGCCAACAAGGGATTGCGTAAGGTTCAGACTGCCTCCTCGCGCTATGCCGACAACTCTGTCCTGGCTACCGGCCGATGGGCAAAGATCAGGGTGCCTTCGTCGGGCTTCTACCAGCTCACCGATGCCCTGGTGAGGGAGGCCGGATTCTCAGATCTCTCCAAGGTGAGGGTGTATGGCTATGGTGGCGCGTTGCAGAACGAGAAGTTGGTGCCGGCCGAGCTGATAGCCACCGACGACCTGAAGGAGGTGGAGACCTGTATTATCGGAGGCCGACGGGTGTTCTATGCACAGGGACCCGTGAGTTGGGCTGCGCCGAACACGATGATGCGCACCCGCAATCCCTATTCCGACTACGGCTACTATTTCATCACCCAGACCGACGAGGCGCCTGCTACTGTCGACAGCGCCACCTTCGTCAGCAGCCACTATCCTATGCCCGCTGATTATCATAGCTTGCACGAGGTCGACAATTTCGCGTGGTTTCATGGTGGTCGCAAACTGTTTGAGAACACGCCCGTCAACGTGGGGCAGTCGCACGACTATATCCTTGCCAACCCCAGCGCCGATAGGTATGGCACACTTGCCATATCCGTCACCGCAGGCAACAACACCATGGTGCGGGTGAGCCTCAACGACTCCATCCTGGGCACCCTCAATGTGAGGATGAAGAGCTACGACAAAGGCAACGAGGCTGTGGCCACCTATGAGGTGTCCAATCTCAAAAGCACCGATACCGTGCGCGTCACCACCATCACAGGCGGTCCGGCACGGCTCGACTATATCGACATCTATACGGCCACGCCCAGGGCGTTGCGCAATCTCTCTTCGGCCTCAATGCCTGTGCCCGAGTATGTGTATGGCATCACCAACCAGAACTTGCATGCCCACGGACCGGCCGACCTCGTCATCATCATCCCCACATCGCAGAAACTGCTTGGTCAGGCCCAGCGCATCGCTGCCATGCATGAGCAGCGCGACTCCATGCGCGTGCGTATCGTGCCTGCCGACGAGATCTACAACGAGTTCTCCAGCGGTACGCCCGATGCCAATGCCTACCGCCGCTATATGAAGATGCTCTACGACCGCGCCGATACCGACGCCGACCTGCCCAAGCACCTCCTCCTCTTCGGCGATGGAAAGTGGGACAACCGCCTGCTCACCTCCAACTGCCGGGGATATTCGGCCGACGACCTGCTGCTCTGCTATGAGAGCGAGGACTCCTACAACGAGGTGAACTGTATTGTCGACGACGGCTTCTACGGTCTACTCGACGACGGCGAGGGCATCAATCCCATGTCGTCCGACAAACTCGACCTGTCCATCGGACGTTTTCCTGTCTCCACGGTCGACGACGCGAAGACACTCACCGACAAGACCCTCGCCTATGTAGAGAACGCCAATGCGGGCAGCTGGCAGAACATCGTGGCCGTGCTTGGCGACGACGGCAACTCCAATAGCCACATGGCCGACGCCAACAACCTGGCCACCATGGTGAGTTCCAACTATCCGGGCTACCAGGTGAAGAAGGTGATGTGGGATGCCTATACGCGTGTCACCTCTGCCACTGGCAACACCTATCCCGATGCCACCAAGGAAATCAAGCAGTTGCAGTCGTCGGGTGCCTTGGTCATCGACTATTCTGGCCATGGTTCCGAAATCAGCATCTCACACGAGCGTGTGCTCACCCTGAAGGATTTCCAGGAGTTCAACAATACCAACTTGCCGCTCTGGATCACCGCCTCGTGCGACATCTCACCCTTCGACGGCACCGACGAGAACATCGGTGTGACCTTGGTGTTGAACAAGAAGGGTGGGGCGGTGGCTACCTTTACCACCACCCGAACGGTATATCAGGGCTACAATGCCTCGCTCAACCGTGCCTACCTGAAGTATGTGCTCGACGACACGGGCACGCGCCCTGTCACTCTTGGCGAGGCCCAGCGGCTGGCCAAGAACCAGATGATTGTAGACCGTGAGGATATCACGGCCAACAAACTGCGCTTCTCGTTGCTCGGCGACCCCGCCTTATGTCTCAACATCCCCATGTACAGGACGGTGGTCGACAGCATCAATGGCAAGGCTCTTTCTGCCGACACCGACATCACTATCCATGCCGGCGAGACGGTGAGCGTCAGCGGACATGTGGAGCACCGTGGCGAGCGGCTCACATCATTCGATGGCGTCATCACCGGTACCGTGCGCGACGCCGAGCAGTTGGTCGAGTGCAAAGGCCAGGCCGAGGACTCCAGGTCTATCTTCAAGTTCTACGACCGTCCTAACGTGCTCTTCAATGGCTCCGACAGCGTGCGGGCAGGCCAGTTCGCTTTCTCCTTCGCTGTACCCATGGACATCAGTTATTCCAACGGCAGTGGCATGATGAACTTCTATGCCGTCGACAATGCCCACCTGCGCATCGCCCATGGGTCAAGCGACCGCTTCAATGTGGGCGGAACGGGCATGATGGAGAACGACTTCATCGGACCATCCATCTTCTGCTACCTCAACACCCCGTCGTTCTCGAATGGCGGCGATGTGAACACCACGCCTTATTTTGTGGCCAAGATCACCGACAAGGATGGCATCAATGCCGCCGGAACGGGCATTGGCCATGACCTCGAACTGGTCATCGACAACGACATGTCGAAGACCTACCTGCTCAACAGTAATTTCACCTACGATTTCGGCAGTTACACCAGCGGGTCGACCTTCTACAGCATCCCACCGCTCTCGCCGGGCCGGCATGTGCTGAGGTTCCGTGCCTGGGACGTGCTCAACAACTCCAATACCGCCGAACTCGCCTTCAACGTGGTGAGCGGACTGAAGCCCACGCTCTACAGCATCGGTTGCACGGAGAACCCTGCCCGCACCTCCACCACCTTCATCATCAACCACGACCGCACGGGATGCACGATGGATGTCGAGATCAGCATCTTCGACATGAGTGGCCGCCAGTTGTGGAAACACGAGGAGACCGACATCTCCACCTCGGGCGCGCTGACCTATGAGTGGAACCTCACCACCGATGGTGGAGAGCGCCTGCAGACGGGTGTCTACCTCTACCGTGTGCGGGTGGCGTGCGATGGCAGCGACATGGTGTCGAAAGCCAAGAAACTCGTCATTATAGGCAATAATTAGTCGCTCTTCTCGTTTGTATAGCAGTTTAAACCCGAATACGATCAGTAATGAAAGTAGCAATAAGATTCTTCAGAGCATGCTCACTCCTTCTGCTCGCTCTCGTCGCCATTACGGCTCGGGCGCAGAAAGAGGATATGTTCAACCCCGTCAACACCTCGGTCACCTCACAGACCATCGCCCCCGACGCCCGTGCGGCTGGTATGGGTGATGTGGGTGCGGCCACCGACCCCGACGTGGTGTCGCAATATTGGAACCCCGCCAAGTATCCCTTCACCATCTCAAGGGCGGGTGTGGCCCTCAACTACACCCCTTGGCTCCGCCAGTTGGTCAGCGATATGGACCTGGCCTATCTCGTGGGCTACTACCGCATTGGCGACTACAGTGCCGTCTCGGGTTCGCTGCGCTATTTCTCGCTCGGCGAGGTGATTACCGGCAGTTCCATCGACGCGGCCTCCAACGACATGACCATCAATCCCTACGAGATGTCGCTCGATGTGGCCTACTCGCTGATGCTCAATGAGAAATTCTCTATCTCGGCAGGTGTGAGGTGGATCTATTCCGACCTTACCTACGACTATACCGAGGACACCAGTCCAGGTTCGGCCTTCGCTGCCGATATCTCGTGCTATTATCAGAACTACCTCAATCTGGGTGCCCGTGAGTGCCAGTTGGGCTTGGGTCTGAACGTCAGCAACATCGGTAGCAAGATCACCTTCGGTGGCGACGAGCACAGCGAGTTCATTCCCACCAACCTCCGTCTTGGCGCCTCGCTCATGATTCCTGTCGACGAGTACAACCGCTTCACGATTGCTGCCGACGCCAATAAGTTGCTCGTGCCTACCTATCCCCGTCAGAACGAGGAGGAGACCTCACAGGAATACCAGGACCGTTTGGAGAAGGAGTATTTCGATGTGTCGAGCATCGGTGGCATCTTCAAGAGTTTCGGCGATGCTCCCAATGGATTCTCCGAGGAGATGAAGGAGATTCAGTGGAGCGTGGGTGCCGAGTATGTCTACCACGACCAGTTCTCCCTTCGTGCCGGTTACCACCATGAGAGTGAGACCAAGGGCAACCGCAAGTATTTCACCGTGGGTGCCGGATTCAGGATGAGCGTCTTCTCGCTCGATGCGGGCTATGTGATTGCCACGGCGAAGAGCAACCCTCTCGACCAAACGCTCCGTTTCACCCTCTCGTTCGACATGGACGGCATCAAAGACCTTTTCAAGCGTAGATAGCTATGAGGATACGTGTGGGATTCGGCTACGACGTTCACCAATTGGTGAAAGACCGCGACCTGTGGCTGGGCGGCATCCGCATCGACCATGAACTGGGCCTGCTGGGCCACAGTGATGCCGATGTGCTCATCCATGCCATCTGCGACGCCCTGTTGGGTGCCGCCAACATGCGCGATATCGGCTATCATTTCCCCGACACCTCGGAATCGACGCTCAATATCGACAGCAAAGTCATCCTGCGCCAGGTGGTGGAACTGATAGCCACAAAGGGATACCGCGTGGGCAATGTCGACGCCACGGTGTGTGCCGAGCGCCCCAAACTCAATCCGCATATCCCCGCCATGCAGCAGTGCATGGCCGAGGTGATGGGCATCTCTCCCGACGACATCTCCATCAAGGCCACCACTACCGAGCGGCTGGGCTTCACCGGGCGCCAGGAGGGCATGTCGGCCTATGCCACTGTTCTTATCGAGAAAGACTGAGGATGGATGCCGGGAAGAAACCTGCTGCCTCGCCTTTTGCCCGTCCCTTCTATGTGATGCTCAAACCTGCCGGTGCACGGTGCAACATGTCGTGCCGCTATTGTTATTATCTCCAGAAATCTGAATACTATGCCGACGTGGCCCGCCACGTGATGACCGACGAGTTGCTCGAGCGGTTCACCCAGCAGTATATCAACGCGCAGAAGCAGCGCGAGGTGCTCTTCACCTGGCATGGCGGAGAGACGTTGTTGCGCCCGCTGTCGTTCTACCAGAAGGCCTTGCGCTTGCAACAGAAGTATGCTGGTGGGCATGTGGTGGACAACTGCCTGCAGACCAACGGCACACTGCTCGATGAGGAGTGGTGCGCCTTCCTGCGCGACAACCATTGGCTGGTGGGCGTGTCGATAGATGGTCCGCAGTGGATGCACGACGCCTATCGCCGCGACCGTCTGGGCAACGGCTCATGGGAGCGGGTGATGCGTGGCATCGAGATGCTCAACCAGTTTGGGGTGGAGTGGAACGCCATGGCGGTGGTCAATAGTCTGAATGCTGCTCATCCGCAGGAGTTCTACCAGTTTTTCAAGCAGATAGGGTGTAAGTATATCCAGTTCACGCCCATTGTGGAGCGTGCCGATGGCAGGCATCCCATGGCTCCTTTCGATGGCTCACGGCCGGTGGTGACTCCAGAGACGGTGTCGCCCACGCTGTGGGGACAGTTTCTCTGCGGTGTCTTCGACGAGTGGGTTCGTAATGATGTGGGCGAGGTGTTCGTGCAACTCTTCGATGCCACGCTGGCCAATTGGGTAGACGTGGCTCCAGGGGTGTGCTCGATGTCGGCGCAGTGTGGCCATGCGCTGGTCATGGAGTTTAATGGCGATGTCTATTCGTGCGACCATTTTGTATATCCCCAATACCGTCTGGGCAATGTCAACGACCAGCCCTTGGCCTCGATGGGCTATTCTCGGGAGCAGTCGGCCTTTGCTGGGCTGAAGACTTCGCTCCCAGCCCGGTGCAGACAGTGCCCGTTCCTCTTCGCCTGTCATGGCGAGTGCCCCAAGAACCGTTTTGTTCCCTCTCCCGATGGCGAGCCACCGCTCAACTGGCTCTGCGAGGGCTATCGCATGTTCTTTGCCCATGTGGCACCTTATATGGACTACATGGCTCGTGAGTGGCGTGCCGAGGATGGCGCGCCCGCCAGGGTGATGGAAGCAATAGCAAGGGGCTTATTCGCCGGGTAGGGGCCAGCATTCTGATGGGGTGCGCGAGGCACGCATCAGACTGTCGAATTCGGCCACCATTTCCGGATATTGGTCGGCCAAGTTGTGACTTTCCGTAATGTCTTCTTTCAGATTGTAGAGTTCGAGTGGCGCGTTGGCCTTGATGGTCACGCTTTTCCAGTCGCCACGCCGTGCTGCCCGTTGCTTGCCGGGGAATTCCCAGTAGAGCAGGCGGTGGTCGGTGTCCACCTGCTGGCCGTAGAACAGTGGCAGGATGTTGATGCCGTCGGTCTGTTGGGGCAGGCTGCCGGTAGAGTGGGTGAGGGCAGCCAGGGTGGGCATGATATCGGGGAAATAGATGATGTTGCTCAGTGTCTGCACCGGCACTTTCCCAGGCTGGTTGACGATGAGGGGCACGCGGATACCGCCCTCATAGAGTTGGCCTTTCCGTCCTTTGAACCCGGCGTTGCAATTGAAGAGTTCCAGGGGCGCCTGAACGGCGGCCCCGTTGTCGGAGGCGAAAATGATGAGGGTGTTGTCGCGCAGGTGCATTCGCTCCAACTCGGCAATCAGCCGTCCGATGGCGGCGTCCATGTGGGTGATGAGGGCGGCGTAGCGCTTGGTGTTCATGTCCCAGGTCTCGTCGTCATACCACACAGTGTTGTCGATGATATAGGGCTCATGGGGAGCGTCGAAGGCCAGGTAGAGGAAGAACGGGTTCTTCTTGTTGCGCTTGATGAACTTGATGGCGTCGTCGGTCGAGAGGTCGGTGTTGTGTTTCACATGCCTGTCGTGGGCGTTGGCCTTGATGTGGATGAGCTTGTCGTTGTCGAACCGGTAGTAGGGGTAGTAGTAGGGCGAGTTGGAGTGTACGGTCGAGATGGTCCATCCATGAAACTCGTCGAAGCCCCGGTGATTGGGCGACGAACCGGGGTCGTAACCGTCGAGGTGCCATTTGTTCACCAGACAGGTGCGGTAGCCCGCACTGCCCAGGACGGTGGCAATGGTGGTGTCCTCGGGCAGCAGGTTGGCACGGCGGATGTAGGTGGTGTCGCCACGGGCGTTCACCTTGATGCCCTGGATACCACCCACCGGACATTGGTTGTCGCGAATGCGGGTGTGCCCGCTGTTCTTGCCAGTCATGAGCGAGCAGCGCGAGGGCGAGCTGATGCCACTGCCGGCGTAGCATTGGGTGAAGCGGGTGCCAGTGGCGGCCAACTGGTCGATGTTGGGTGTCTTCACATATTTGCTGCCGAAGCACGACAGGTCGCCGTAGCCCATGTCGTCGGCCAGGATGAAGATGATGTTGGGACGCTCGGGGGTGGCCTGTGGGGTTTTGTCGCCCGCCTCTGCCACATTGGGGGCCACCACGGCTGCGGCCATCATGCCGCCATATTTCACAAGTTCTTTTTTCATAGTCGCACCTTTTCTTGCAAAAATAGGTAAATTTCGTGAATTGGCAATCAGTTGAAGTGAATTTATCTTTTCTTTTTGAGCTCTATACAATAAGAAAAAGGGTTGGTTCATCGTTGTAAAAGGCATCTTTGTTCAAGTTGGAAGAATGTGGGCAAAATAACGAAAAAAACGTCTATTTTGCCGTTGTTATCGCACACAGCGGTTGATTTACATCAAGAAAAGGGCATTTTTTAGGAGAATGACCTTGAAATAATTGCTTGGTGCCGCAAAAGGTTGTAATTTTGCAGTGTCAATGATTGAGATGTCAATCATTCAAGGTTAATAGATTGTTTAGGTTAGTAGTAATAGATTTAGGTTTTTAGTTATTAGGTTTAAGGTATTTAATTAGATTGTTTAATTGGATTAAACATAGGCTTGTACGCTGCGGTCCGTTGAGGGTTGCAGCGTATTTTTTTATGCTTCATACACCATAAAAAAAGAAGCTCCGCGCCTTTCGGAAGTGACTACGTCAAAATTTTTGTGAGAATGGAAGATTTTTCGTAATTTTGCGACAAAGACACGAAGTGGCTTGATTTCGGCATAGAGAAAGCATGCTTTTAGCTTCAGGTCAATAATTACCATTTGCGGGATGAAGAATAATATATACAAACATTCGTTTGCACTCCGACTGACAAGATGGCTCATGTTGGTGTTGTTTGTCATGATGGCAGGTCTGGCATACCTCATCTACGAAGTAGTGAAGATGAGTATGGTGGAAGTTGTGGCCCTCAACTTTCATGACAACATGGAGTTGTCGGAAAAAAACATTTGCGATGCCTTGTCGGATGTCAGCGTGGCTGTAGAGAACAATATCTTTTATATTGAGCGTCATATCGGCCAACCAGCTGAATTGCAGGCCACCATGGAGCGCATGGTAGCACAGAATCCGCGGATGCGCAGCTGCGGCATCAGCTTCATCGAGAACTACTTCCCGCAAAAAGGACGCTCCTTCTGCCCATATGCCTGGCAAAAAGACAGCCTGCAAGTGAAGGGCCAGCCGATACAAGGCTCCGATGCTTCTTATCTGGAGTCGGATTGGTTCAAGGAGGCCGTCGCAGCCGATTCGGCCTATTGGTCGAAACCGTTTTTCGACAGTCGTGACAATAAGACCCCGCTAGTGGCCTATTTGTATCCCATCCACGACCAGAAAGGACGTGTAGTGGCCATTCTTGGTGCCGACTTGTCGCTCGACTTCATGACGAACCTCCTGATGGAGCAGTCTACCATTTTTCAAAAGGGCAGCATGATATTGTATGATGCCGACCTGTTCAAGAGTTATGTCTTGACGAACGATGGTACCTATATCACCCACCCTGATCAGCGGCGTATCCTGAAGGGAAATTTCTTCGTCCACATCAAGGATGCTGACAAGTCGGGTGTTGCCCAGAAGACCATCAGCCAGATGCAGGAAGGGAAAAAAAGTTTTGATGAAACCAATGAGATGGTTCGTGTGAATTGCACCAAGAGCTATCTGTTCTATTCGCCTATTGGGAGTACCGACTGGATATTGGTTTATTCGGTGGGGTCATTCGCTATCGACATCATTGGAATAGTATCTGGCTTTGTGATGCTGATCATCATCTCCTTTGTGTTGCTGGTGACCTTCTTTGTCTGCCGTCTCACCATACAGCGTGCAGCAAAGCCACTCAGGCAGTTGGCTGCATCTGCCGACCAGATGGCTGATGGGCAGTTTAGGGCGACTCTGCCTTCTATCAACAGTCATGACGAGATTCACCTGTTGCGCGACTCGTTTGCCAATATGCAGCAGTCGTTGTCCTCTTATGTCGAGGAACTGAAGAAAACCACGGCGGCCAAGGCTTCGATGGAGAGCGAGCTCAAGATTGCCCACGACATCCAGATGTCGATGCTGCCCAAGACTTATCCGGCTTTCCCCGACCGGCACGATGTCGACATCTATGGTCTGGTGTTGCCAGCGAAGGCGGTGGGTGGCGACCTCTACGATTTCTTCATCCACGACGAGAAACTGTTCTTCTGCATCGGCGACGTGTCGGGAAAAGGTGTGCCGGCTTCGTTGGTCATGGCGGTGACGCGCTCGCTCTTCCGCAATATCTCCGCCTACACACAGCAGCCCGACCAAATCGCTGTCGCACTCAACGATGCGTTGAGCTCAAACAACGATATGGGCATGTTTGTCACCCTTTTCCTGGGAGTGCTCGACCTGGCCTCGGGTCATCTGAGCTATTCCAATGCGGGTCACAATCCTCCGTTGTTGTTGGCGGGCGACGATGTCAGTGTCATCTCGTGCGACGCTAATCTCCCCGCGGGCGTGATGTCGGGGCATCAGTTCACGGAGCAGCATCTCCAACTGAAGAGTGGCGACAGCGTGTTTCTTTATACCGATGGCCTCAACGAGGCCGAAAACGCCAGCCAGCAGCAGTTCGGTATGGAGAGGGTGATGCAGTTGGCCAAGGTCACTGTCAATCAGCCCTTGCCCCTTATCGAGGCCATGATGTCATCTGTGCAGCTGTTTGTCGGTGATGCCGAGCAGAGCGACGATCTCACCATGCTTGCCATTCAGTACACCAATTCATGAACCCATAACAAAAACGATTCACACAATAATGGAACAAAGCACTAACATTATCATCGGTTTGTTTATATTGGCCCTGTGGGTCGTCTCTTTTTTCATCCCGTTCTATGGTTTTATCCAAAAGCGTTGGAAAGGGCTGGGTTGTGGCTGTTTGACACAAGTTGCCTTTTGTATTTTGGTCATGGTAACATTGGGTGTTGGAAGAACCTGTTACGTAAGGAGCGAGATGCGCTCTTATCGCGATAATGCGATGGTGACGGTAAGAAAAGCGAATGCTGGCGGGAAAGTTCATGTTTGGTACCTGAATTCCAATGAAGAATGCTTCTACGAATGTAAGGATAATCAATCTGCCGATGCTGATAGCACAGATGTAGATAAAATTCAGCTGTTCGACGTCATCCCGCTCGACTCCACCGGCGTTTGCGTGGACGACAAGGTGTTTGTGAGATTCGACCTGAAAAAACGTTTTGTCACCGCAGCCGAATATGATGAGCCAATAGAAGTCGTCAACGTCGACTGGGACAAGGTGAACGACTATTTCAACAACCATCCCTGATGGTTGAAGGCACGGGGTCGTTCGACTCCGTGCCTTCTGATGATACCAGTTAACTAACCTAAAATGAACCTATGCTTATCAATCTTACTCAACTTTTGCAAGTTGAGAGGAGTTCAATAAATCTTATTGACATACGACAGGCAGCCGTTTCATCCCTTTCAGTTCATCCTTTCCTGCCTCGATGATGCTGATGGCATAGCCACCACCGGGAACTGCCGTGAGTTTGAGTTGTGACTTGCTGGTCACCACTCCCTGACGAATAATATAGGCATGAGGATTGGTTTTGTAGTGGGCATCCTTGGCATCGGCATATACCGTGGCAATGTATTTCTTGCCTGGATCGAGGAAATCGAGCTTGACCGTTGAAGTGTGGCCGTGCTCACTGGCTGTGCATCCCACGAACCAATTGTTTGTGCCCTTTGCCTTGCGTGCGGCAACGATATAGCGGCCAGGCTCAGCCTCTAGATATTTGGAGTCATCCCAGTCTATGGCCACGTCCTTGATGAACTGGAAGGCATCCATGTGCTTCTCGTAATTGTCAATCATGTCTGCAGCCATCTGCAGCGGACTGTACATTGTGACGTAAAGGGCCAACTGGCGGGCTAGCGTAGAGTTCACGTGGTTGGGGTTGTTGGGGTTGTTCTTGTTCATGTCCATCTCGAAGATGCCCGGAGTGTAGTCCATCGGACCGCCCTGCAGCCGGGTGAAGGGGAGAATGGTGGTGTGGAAAGGCTTGCTGCCGTTGGTGGCCTCATACTCTGTGCCACGAGCGGCCTCGTTGCCAATCAGGTTAGGCCATGTGCGGCATAGTCCTGTCGGGCGCACTGCCTCGTGGGCATTCACCATGATATGATGTTTGGCGGCCTCCTTGATGCAGTAGAGATAGTGGTTGTTCATCCACTGTCCGTAGTGGTATTCACCACGGGGAATGATGTCGCCCACGTAGCCGCTCTTCACAGCGGTGTAGCCATATTTGTTCATCAGCTGATAGGCAGCCTCCAGATGGCGCTCGTAGTTGCGGGTAGATGCCGAGGTCTCATGGTGCATCTGCAAGCTGACGCCCTTGGAATGGGCATAGTCGTTCAAGCCCTTCAAGTCGAAGTCGGGGTATGGTGTCTGGAAATCAAAAACATAGTCTTTTGACTTACCAAACCAGTCTTCCCAGCCGATGTTCCAACCCTCTACCAGCACCTGGTCAAAACCATGCTTGGCAGCAAAGTCGATATAACGCCGTACATTGTCATTGTTGGCACCATGAAGTCCGTGAGGCTTGGTCTTTGAGTAATCGAGATTGTCGAGTTGGACGGAGGGCAGGTCAAAGGTGTATGACCACTGGCTTTTGCCGTTGATCATCTCCCACCATACACCAACATACTTCACGGGCTTGATCCAACTGGTGTCTTCAATTTTGCAAGGCTCATTGAGGTTAAGAATCAGATTGGACGCAAGTATGTCGCGTGCGTCATCGCTCACCATGACAGTACGCCATGGTGAGGTGCAGGGTGCCTGGAGATAACCCTTGTCTCCCTTGGCATCGGGTGTCAGCCAGGATTCAAAAACCATTGTCTTATCGTCAAGGTTCAAATGCATGCAGGAATAGTCTATCAGGGCGGCTTCGTGGATATTGATATAAAGACCGTCGGCGGTCTTCATCTGGAGAGAGGTCTGAACTCCTGTATCAGAGAATGGATGTTGTGAGGCGTTGGGTGTGATAGCCTCCTTCATGTGACTGCGGATTTCCGACAGTTTCGTTTCCATATAGTCGTACTCCTGCGTATCGTAGTCGCCAGGAATCCACCAAGCGGTATGGTCGCCCGTCATGGCAAACTGAGTGTGCTCTTCCTTGATGACGAAATAGTTAAGGTTCTGTGAGAGCGGGAACTCATAACGGAAGCCGAGACCATCATCATAGAGGCGGAAACGGATTTTCATATCCCGCTGCTGTGCTTCCTGATGCAGTGTAACGAGCAGTTCATTGTAGTGGTTGCGGATGTCGCGTGTCTCGCCCCAGACAGGCTGCCAGGTCTCAT
The DNA here is from genome assembly GCA_900317305.1 of uncultured Prevotellaceae bacterium. Lineage (GTDB taxonomy): Bacteria > Bacteroidota > Bacteroidia > Bacteroidales > Bacteroidaceae > Prevotella. The sequence goes on from ONGG01000002.1 coordinate 133,153, forward strand.
CGAAAGTACTGGTATCTTGGGCAACAATAGTGAAACCACTCTGCAAGTTTGTCTGACTGGTACTGGCAGTACGGGTAGCCCCTTGTGCCGTATATTCCTCATAAGAATTGGCTTTCAGTTCCAGTCCGAGCTTTGAGGGATTGATCACCGCCTTCCCTTTGAATGAAAGGTCATACATAGGCTCACCTTGATTGGTCAGCATGAAGGTCATCTGCATCTGCCCGTCAGGCGATACCAGACAGAGTTTGTCAGTCGCATCGGCTGTCGTTGCCATGAATGCCAATGCAAAAATTAATAATCGGTTGAATAGCTTCATTTTTGATTCACTTTATAAATTGTTGCTGTGAACGCATGGAGGGTTATCTTGTTCTTGCTGACGTTGGCCTTGCCTGACACCATGACAGGCTGAGCAGGGCCGAGAGATAGAGAGGCAGCTACTTTCTTGCTGCTGGGATTCAGGGCAATGACGTAGGTTTCATCGCCAGACTTGCGCTGGTAGACCATTGGATAAGGCTTATTGACATCACTCAGCAGCTGCCAGTCGCCATCATTGCCAAGGGCTCTGGAGGCGTGACGGAGAGCGGTCAGTTGGCGCACGAAGTTCAACATGGAGTTCTTGTCATTCTCCTGGGTCTCAACGGTCAGCTTGCCATTTTCTGTATCGACAGGGAAATATAGCTTTTCAGGGGCGCAAGTAGAAAAACCTGCGGTTGGGTTGTTTGCCCACTGCATCGGGGTACGGGTGCCAGCACGGTCGTTGCTGCCTTCCTTACCGGGCAGGTCCATCTGATACTTCATGGCAATTTCGTCACCATAATAAATAAAAGGCACGCCAGGCATCGTGAGGAAGAAAGTCATAGCTACCTTCAACTGGTCGATGGTGTTGCGGTCTGCCACGTTGGGACGCTGATAATCATGATTGGACGATGGGATGGCGATATAGCCCTTTGCCTTTGTGGCTGTGTAGGCCTTTGTAAAGTTGTCGATGAACTCACTGATGCTGCCCTTGCCTGAACGGTCGAAATAGCAGTAGTCATACTTCTCCCATCTACCCCAAGGCGTGTTGCGTGCGAAGAACATTGAGGGATAGCCTTTGATGCCGAAATGGATCATGAAGTCGATGTTGAAGCCTGCAGGAATGGCTACGGCAGGGTCAGACCACTCGGAGATGAGCACACATTCAGGATAGTTCTTGTCCTTCCATTCGCGCATCTCATTCCACAGCAGCGACACAGCCTTCTTGTCAGGGTCGTTCTTTACCAACGACGGTGCCATATCCACACGAAAGCCATCGACGCCCTTGTCGAACCAGAACGACATGATGTTGCGCATCTCGCGGCGCACTGCCTGAGGACCAGGGGCGTTCACATCCTGCTCCCATGGATGATTAGGGTCAGGATTGGCAAAACCATAGTTGAGTGCGGGTTGGCACTCGAAAAAGTTCTTCTCATAGTATTTGGCACGAGGGGCATTGGCCTCTACGTAGCGGCCACGGGTGCTGGCAGCAGGGTCGGGCTCTTTCTTGCGCTCCTCTATCTCATGCTTTTCAAAGTCAGAGATGTTGTCGAGCCAGATGAAGTAGTCGCTGTAGCGGCCATTCGGGTCTTTCTCTGCCGAAGCCTTGAACCAGGCACACTCGCTGCTTGTGTGGCCGGCCACAAGGTCGAGACATACCTTGATGCCGCGCTTGTGGGATTCGTTGACAAGTTTTACCAAATCGCTGTTGGTCCCGAAACGCGGGTCCACCTTGTAATAGTCTATCACGTCGTAGCCACCGTCAAACCAGCCTGACTCGAAGATGGGATTCAACCAAATGGCATTCACTCCGATAGACTTGATATAGTCGAGTTTTTGAGTGATGCCGGGCAAATCGCCGATACCGTTGCCATCTGTATCCATATACGACGACGGATAAATCTGGTAGAATACGGCATCGCTCAGCCACTTGGGCCCTTTCTCTTGTTGAGCCATAGCTGTTAATGATGCTATGATGGCCATTAATATAAGAATTGTTTTCCTCATAGACATTTTCTTTTTTAAGATTCAAATACTATCATGGTCCAATATTTCAATGATGGAAGGGTGAACGAAAGAACACCGTCCTTTTGACTGAACGAGAGTTCTACGGGAGCACCTGCCAACATGTCGGGGGTGGCCACCCAGACGCGGCGAACGGGACTTGTGGTTTTGACAGATAAAGGCAAATCGGTTATTTCCTGGGGGACAGGCATGTTGCCGTCCATATCACGCCAGCTGAGGCTGTTGGCCTGACGATAGTTCAACAAGTGGATGACCTGACATCCTGTCATCTTCCGGCTGTAGGTTGTCACGCTACGTTGCTGCGGCGGCCAGAGGTTGATGTTGACTCCCGAGTTTCCTGAGGTGATGTTACATGCCGTCTCTTCTCCGTCCCCACGCAGAAGATTTTCGTAAGCCACCAAGAAGTCATAGTAGCGAACTATGCTTTGCTGCAATTCACTGCTCATGGCCAGATTACTGTTGGGGAAGTACTCATGGCAGAGCATGTGGCCATCGCCCAATTCCAGATGAGAACCTCCGATGGCAAACATCGTTGCATCGGTGAGCAGCACACCCGGTGTGTTGAACGTGCCTTTTTGTGATGACTTGTTATAGTTCATGTAGGCGGCAAAAACCGTTTGTAACTTATTGTTGCTATAGGCGGAGTTGGCCTGTCGTACGGTCAGCAGGTCTTCAAAGCGTGACTCGCTGTCCCAAAGCTCATTATACAGAAAATCCACCTGGCCTGTCTGGGCAATCTGACTGGCGCCATAACTGGCCACGGCATTCATGACCAGCCTTTTCTGTGGGTGTCGCTGCTTCATGGCCGTGATAAAAGAGTTGAAGCCACGAGGCAGATTTACTGCCTGCCCACTATAGTCATACACGGTGCCACGGTCGCCCACCTGGTCTATATGATAACCATCGAAGTCAAACGAGGCATAGACATCTTCGTTACGGTCTGCGAGGTATTGCTGCCACTCTGTGTTGGCTGGATTGGTGAGCAAGATATTGCTCTTCCATGAACTGGAGAGCACCAGTTGGTCTATATCACCATGCCCTGGCTGCTTATAGAGCAGCCATTGAGGCTTCACACCGTCATCGGCATAGTCGCTCAATGCCCCATAGCAGAGGTTATAGAACATGGCTTTCATTCCCAACTGGTGTTGCACTTCGATGTAGCGACGTATTACTGAGGTCACGACACTGCGGTTGGCGATGTCTGTATATTGGTCGAGTAGCGAATTGCGTGTTCCGCCTAATGGCCAATGATGTTTGTAATGCCAGTCATAGAACTGTATGCCATTGATGTGGCAACGGGAGAGGAAAGCCATTTCTTCGTCAATGACCGCATCGGTCTTTGAGGAGTCATATGTGGCTACGAAACCATAACGGGGAAAGCGTGTCCAGTCACTTGACACGTCAATGCCTACGGTACCCAAAACGCTCTCCACATTGTCGTCGGTAGTGATGACCTCTGCCAGATAGCCCGTGAAGTCGGTGGAAGGAGCCTTCCATGTCCACGTGGTGCCGCTGATGGCTGCTGTCTCCACAATCTTGCCTGCTGTCAGATAACGCACGGTAGCGCCGTTGGGAACATTTCCCGTCACCGTGAATTTTACGGTCTCGCCCGGTTTGTAACAAGCCTTGTCGGTTCTTATGTCGAGATTCAATATGGCCTTGCGCTGGGTTGTCACCGTCACCTGTGTGCCGTTGTCCGTAGGGATGGCAGGGTCCTGAGGATTATTGCTCTCACTGCCGTCGCATGAGGCGGCAAGCAGTGAGAGTATGATAGCAAATGTGAGGTTTCTCTTCATACGTGTCAGTTCTTTACGATGGATACGGTCTCCTCGAGTTGGTTCACGGTGATGGTGTAGGTGCCAGCCGACATGATGCGCCACTTGTTGTCGATGTCGCCGATGTTGATGTCGAGGTATTGGCCTTTCAGGTAGTCATCGCTCTTGTCGATGAACATGGCACGTTCTTCTTCGCCCGTGGGCTCCACTCCGTTGCCGTAGGCGTTCATCAGCCATGCACCGTTCCAGTCGGAGCGTTTGTCGCACGAGAATTTCAGTTCGCCGGTGCCAAGCTTGCCAGTCCAGGTGAAGATGTAGGGACTGTCGGTGGCGGTCATGGCGGTGGCATTGCCCAGGTCCCAACCGCAAGGTGTGGCATCGCCTACGAGGTAGATCATCTCATAGGGGATGAACTCACGCATCATCATGCGCTCCTTGTCTGAACGGATATCTACGCAGATCTTGTAGGCTTTGCCTGTCTCGCTCTCTTGCAGGAACCATTTGTTGTCGGGGTCATAACCAGCGATGAAGGCCATCGACGTGTCGGTATACGGGGCATTGGGCTGGGTGGCTTTCAACATGTTCTCCCAGGCGCCTTCCGAGGTGCCGAACTTGAACTCGCCGCCGTTTCCACTCTCGAAGAACCGGCCATAGCGGAACAGGAATGGGTCGAGGGGGTCTTTCTGCATCTTCACGAATCCCCATCCTGTGGGCTGGCCCACAAAGTAGAGGTTGTCGAAACGTGGCGCCTCGCCATCGGTCTGCACACAACTCATCTCGCGTGTGAGGAGATTGACTTTCACTTGGTAGTAATGGTCTTCGGTGACCTGCCATTGCTCGTCGGGCTCGTCGAAACTGTTGCGTAGCACCATCTTGTCATCAGTACCCTTGTTGTAGGAGGGTACCCACTCACCAAGGGTGGTGAGAAACTTGAACGACCCTACGCGGAGGTTGCCCTCCCAAGTGAACTGCCCGTTGTCGGTGCGTTTCATCTCAGTGGCATGGGCGGCGTCCCAACCGCTGGGGGTGGCATCACCCACCAGATAGAGCGTGGTGGTTACAGGAGTATAGGGAGTGGCCGAGAACGAAGCAGTGGAAGTCTGTACTTCGTCGCTACCGCTCACCATGGCGGTGACACGGGCATCGAGAGCCACTGACTGGCCTTCGGCGCCACCAAACTTCTCAAGCAGCAGGGCGTTGAGACTTTCCTGGTTGGCCGTCCATGAATAGACTTGTGTCTCGTGGTCAACGGGCACATAGGCGTTGTTGAAATTGCTTCCACTGGGAGCTATCTCAAGTGTGTAGTAAATACGGTTGCCGGTGCCGTTGTTCGTACCCGTTGTCCAGTTCAGCGTGATGGCCTCGCTGGCATGGTTGGCCTCGTTGAGCACTTCTGCGGCTTGGTTGGCAGTGAGCGTGAGCACGTCGTGCCCCTTGTCGAGTTCGGTATAGTCGTTGTCAGAGCATGCGGTGGTCATCAACCCACACCACAGCATGGTCAGTATGCCATATATATACTTTTTCATAATCGTGATTGTTTTTCTGTTAGTAACCGGGGTTTTGTGTCATCAGACTGTTGGCGTCCATCTCGGTCTGAGGGATGGGGAACAGCAGGCGTTCTTTCGTGACGCGGGTCTTTCCTATGGAGTGGAGGAAGTTGATGGCGTAGTCGCCATTCTGCAAGCGTATCAAGTCGAACCATCGATGACCCTCGAAGGCGAGTTCTATGCGGCGCTCGTGGATGATTTTCTCGCGCAGGGCAGCCTGTGAGAGGTTGGCCACGTTGGCCAGTCCAGCCCTGCGGCGCACGATGTTTAGCGTTTCCATTGCCTGCGCGGTCTGCCCTTGCTCGTTCAGGGCCTCGGCCTTCATCAGCAGCACATTGGCGTAGCGGTAGATGATGAAGTTCTGCGGATTGGTGTTGTATTCGGGTGACACCGATTTCGTTACGAGGAACTTGCGCACGTTATAGCCTGTGTTGGAGTAACTGCTCTTGTAGCGCTTGCCGTCGAAGTCGGGACATCCCTCGTAAAGGATGGTAAGGTCCTTGCGCAGGTCGCCTTCCTCGTATTGGTCGACGAACTCCTGGGTAGGCTGGTTCCAACCATAGCTGCCGGCCACGAAGTCGGAGTTGCGGGGGCCCATGAAGGTGCTGAGCCAGCTCGACTGTGGGTTGTTTCCCCAGAAATCATATTCGGTGTTGCCGGAGAACTGCACCTCGAAGATGCTCTCAGGACCGTTGTTGATGGTGGCATCGAAGTTGCCCTCGTAGGTGCAATTGTCGAGATTATAACCCAGGGCGGTCACTTGGTCGCACAGACTGTTCACCTGGCCGTAGTATTCTTGGTGGTTGGGAGCTAGGGTGAGCAGGATGTCGGCCATCATCGTGAGTGCGGCGTCCTTGCAGGCCCGTCCCACATTGTCGCTGTCATAATCACGCTTGGCGGGCAGGATGTCGATGGCCTTCTGGCAGTCGGCTATAATCTGCTTGTAGTTGTCCTCGAGAGAGGCACGGGCGATGTCGGTCGACTCACCGGGTTTGTAGGGCTCCAGTCTGAGGGGCACTCCACCATAGAGTCGTGCCAGCACGAAATAGTAGTGGGCACGGAGGAAATAGGCCTCGCCTAACGAGCGCTCCATCACGCTGCCGCGCTCAAGGTCTTTACCTTCGAGGGCATGGATGAGGATGTTGCACTGTCCGATGCCCACCCATGGGGAGCGCCACATGTAGAGAGCCATGCCGTTGTCGCTCTGGGTGATGAAGTTGGCGGCTTGAATGGTCTCCAGGCCGTCGGTGCCGCCACCGGCACCCACCACGCTGTTTCCAGCCACGATGTCGAGTGTCCAGATGCGCTGGTTGTACATGTTCGACGATTGAAGGGTGCGGTAGCAGGCATTGGCCATAGCTACGGCCACGTCGGTGGTGACGCTAGTCTCTGGGTCTACGGTGTTCTTGGGTTCCTTATCGAGGAAGTCATCGCTGCAGGAAGTGAGCGAGAGGGCTGCCATGATGATCATATATATCTTTTTCATAAGTGTCGTGGATTTAGAAGTTGAAGTTGAGGCCGATGTTGAAGGTGCGCGAGATGGGGTATGTGGAGAGGTCGATGCCGTTAATACCCACTTCGGGGTCGAATCCAGAGTAGCCTGTGATGGTGGCCACGTTCTCGCATGAGAGGGTAAGGCGGGCGTTCTCGATGGTCAGAGCCTGGAGCCATTGCTTGGGGAAGTTGTAGGCCAGAGAGATGGTCTTCAGACGTAGGTAGGAGCCGTTCTCCACAAAACGGTCGCTGATGCGGTTGTTTTGATTGGGGTCGCCGAAAACGGCACGGGGTATGGCGTTGCTGGTTCCCTCGCCCCTCCAGCGGTCGAGCACGTCGGTTGCTTGGTTGTAGGCAGCGGCCATGCCAGTGAGGTCGATGTTGTTGGCGTTGAAGATTTTGTTGCCAGCCACGCCTTGCAGGTAAATGCCCAATTCGAGGCCCTTGTAGGTGAGGGTGTTGCCCATCGAGAAGAGGTGCGTGGGATTGGGGTTGCCAATGACAGTGCGGTCGCCGTCGTTGATTACGCCATCGTTGTTCAGGTCTCTGAAACGGATGTCACCGGGCTCTGCTCCTGGCTGAAGGGCGTGTTGCTCCACCTCGGCCACGTTCTGGAAGATGCCATCTGTCACATATCCGTAGAATACATTGATGGGGAAGTCTTTTTGCAGCATGGTGACGTAGGAATTGTTGATTTGGTTGATATAGTAGGGCACATCACTGTTCAGGTCCTTGATCTTGTTCTTGTTGTAGGTGTAGGAGAAATTGCTCTCCCAGCCCAGCTCGCCCTTGAGGTTGATGGTATGCAAGGTAATCTCCACACCGGTGTTCCTCACTTTGCCAGCGTTGGTGTAGGTGGTGCTGGTGTCCTCGAATCCAGAGGTGATGGGGATGCTGGCCTTTACGAGCATGTCGTTGGTGTTCTTGATATAGGCATCGACAGAGAGGTAGGCGCGCGAGTTGAGGAGTACGGCGTCAAAGCCGATGTTGGTCTGTGCCACCTCTTCCCAGTGGATGCTGGGATTGGCGAGCGATGAGGATACAAGGGCGGCCTGTTCTGTGCCGGCATAGCCGAATGGATAGACGCTGGTGTTGTAGGAGGCGAGATAACCGTAGTTGCTCACGCTGGCCTGACTACCGGTCACGCCGTAGCCCAGACGGATTTTCAGGTCGCTGAGGAAGTCGGTCTTCTTGAACCAGCTCTCCTCGGAGATGCGCCATGCTGCTGAGACAGAGGGGAACATACCCCAACGCTTGTCACGGCCAAATCGGCTGCTTCCGTCGCGGCGGATGGTGGCTGTGAGCAGGTATTTGCTTTCATAGTCATAGGTGGCGCGTGCCATATAGGAGAAGAGTGCCCATTCGGTCTCGTTGCCGCCGATGGCATACATGTCCTGTCCGTTGTCCATCTCGTGCACGTTCTCAAAGGCAAAAATGTTTTTCTGGGCGTTGAGATAGTCGAACTTGTTCCATTGTGCCGACGTACCAGCCATCAGACCCACACGATGCTTCTGGGCGAAGGTATAGTCGAGCAGGAAGTAGTTGTCCCAGAGATAGGTGAACGACTTGTTGTCGCTCTTGTATCTTGAACTCTCTTCGGTGGCGATGGGCTTCCACGCGTACCGTGGCGTGAAGTTGTCAGCATACCAGAATTTGGCATCCACGCCGAATGTACTTCTGAACTTCAGCCATTTGGCAAGTTTGAGTTCGGCAGTAAGGTTGCCTAAGAGGTTGTAGCCATTGGTCTTCTGCTTGTCGGTAACAGTGGGGCCAATGGGGTTTTTCGTGCTGCCATACCAGAGTGAGTTGCCCTCTGGCCCCGTCCACTCACCGTTTTCGTCTTTTACGTCATAGATGGGCAGGGCTTTGTAGGTGTTGCCCAGGTCGTAACTGCCCTGCTCCTTCCGGTCGGCACTCACGGTGATGTTGTTTTAGCCTGGAAGGTGAAGCGGCGGTAGCCTACACTTTTCACAATACCTGTCTGGTTGAGGAATCCCCCCGACACGTAATAGTGTGACTTCTCGTTGCCGCCAGAGTAACTCACGGTGTAGTTCTGCATATAGCCCGTGCGCAGCAACTCGTCTATCCAGTCGGTTCCCTTACCCAGAGACTCAGGATCCGACCATGCAGGGTTGGTGTTGTAGCCTGCATTGGCCATCATGTCGTTACTTAAAGCGGCGTATTGGCTGGCATTGAGCAAGTCAGGGGTGTGGGTGGCGTTCTGGATGGCCAGGTTGGCCACGAAGGCCAGCGAGCCTTTTCCTGCCTTGCCTTTCTTCGTGGTGATCATCACCACGCCGTTCGCACCGCGTGAACCATAAATAGCGGTAGCAGAAGCATCCTTGAGCACATCGAGCCGCTCCACGTCGGCCATGTTGAGGCTGTTCAGTCCCAGGTCAGTGGGTACGCCGTCGATCACCACCAGAGGGTCGCAATTGTTGATGGAACCCAGACCGCGGATCTTGAGCGAAACGTTGTCGCCAGGCTTGCCCGCATCCACTACCTGGAGTCCGGCCACCTTACCTTGGATAGCCTGTCCGAGGTTGGCCACCGGACTGCTCTCCATGTCCTTGGCAGCCAACGAGCCTACGGCACCCGTCAGGTCGCTCTTGCGCATGGTGCCATAACCCACCACAACAACCTCGCTGAGGGTTTTGTTGTCATCTTTCATGACGATAGAGAAATCGGTCTTGCCTTTCACGGGAATATCCTGCGAGGCAAAGCCGATGTACGAAATAGTTAGTGTGGCGTCAGCGGGAACGTTGAGGGTGAAATTGCCGTCAAGGTCGGTCACGGTTCCGTTGCTCGTTCCTTTTTGCATCACGGTGGCACCGATGACGGTCTCGCCTGTCTGGTCGGTCACCACACCTTGTACCTTGATGTCTTGTGCCAGCAAACTGAAAGGCATCAGCATCGCTAAGAGTACAAGTGCAAAGCTCTTTCTAAGAAGTTGGTTAGTTCTGCTCATACAATAAGAAAAATGTTAATGATTGGGTTGAGTTTGGTTTTCTGTTGCAAAGAAACACATAAAAATAGTATGATGCGTATCATGGTAAAGGAATGGTAAATCAAGGGAAAAAACGTAATTGTCTATACATTTATAAATCAGATGGTTATGAAAAGAATTAAAAAAGCTTTGGTAAATATTGCCAATTTTGATTTTTATCATTATTTTTGCGGGAAAATGGTCAATCATGCGTATCTACACCCTCATCATCATCTTTTTGCTTTTTGTGGGCAATGCAGTAGCCGACAATCAGAAACTGCTCGACAGCCTCGACACGGTTATTGCACATAGGGCTCAGTTTGTGGCCGAGAAGGAAAACCGAATCGTTTCGCTTAAACGAAGGCTTAATAGTGGGATGAGAGGCGAGACGGCCCTGCAAATCCTTAACGACCTCTATGAGGAGTATCACGTGTTTCAGTTCGACTCGGCCATGGCCTATGCCGACAAGGGACTTTCTCTTGCCCGGCAGAAACACAACGATTATTATACCACCCTGTTCGCTATCAATCGCTCCGAGATACTGGCCATTGGCGGCCTTTATACCGAGGCTATAGAGAACCTGGGCACACTCGGAGGAGAACCGGCCGACAGTACGTTGCGCTTCAAATACCTGCTTACATGCTTTACCATTTATTCGTATTGGTCGGACTATTGCCATGACAAGCACTATGCTCCCCTCTACCGGTCGAGAGCAGACGATTTCCTGAGACAGGCGATGGCCTATGCCGATGTCACCGACCCGCTCTATGAATTCTATCAGGGAGAGGTGAATGTCTACGTGAACCATGACAACAAGCAGGCGAGACAGCATTACCTGAAAGCGCTGCAACATATCGAAGAGAATTCCCGTGCTTATTCCATGACATCGTTTGCCCTGGCGGGCAATTACCATTTAGCAGGTGAAAAAGAAAAATACATGGAGCATGTCATCAAGGCAGCTTTGGGTGACTTGAGGAGTTGCACGATGGAGAACATGGCCCTGCAAGACCTGGCAGTGTTTCTATTCGAAGAAGATGAGAGGCAGATAGAGCGGGCAGAGCGATATATCAACCAGTCGATGGAGGATGCCAAGTTCTACAACGACCGCTTGCGCATTCTCGAGATCTCACGCATCATGCCACAAATCATGAAAGCCTATCAGTCAACAATGAAGGGGCAAAACGCGAAACTCCGCTATTCCATCATTTTCATCTCACTGCTGGTCTTGGGCCTTTTGCTCGGGGCATATTACATCCATCGGCAAAACCGTAAGCTTTCTTCAAGAAGGAAAGAGCTGGCTAACAGCAACCTTCAACTGTCGGAACTCAATCAACAGTTGTCAGGCAGTTACCGGCAACAGGCAGAGCTCAACAGTCAACTGCAGATTCTCAACCAACGACTTGTCGACACCAACAAGCGTCGTGAAAGTCTCGCCTCTATTTTTATTGATTTGTGCGCGAAATACATCGACAAGATGGGTAAATACCAGACACTGGTGAAACGCAAGATCAAGGCCAACCAAGCTCAGGAACTCTTGCAGAACATTTCGTCGACACGCATTTCCGAAGAAGATGCCTCTACGTTTCTCCATCGTTTCGACAAGGCTTTTCTGGAATTGTATCCCACATTCGTCGGGGAGTTCAACGCACTGCTGAGGCCAGAGGAGCGCATCATACAGAAGTCCTCGCATGCACTCACCACGGAGCTGCGCACATTCGCGCTGATACGCTTGGGCGTGAAAAATACTGCCGACATCGCCGGACTGCTGTTCCTCTCCAACCAAACCATCTACAACTGCCGCTCTGTCACCAAGAGCAAGGCCATCAACAAAGACTCCTTCGACGATGACGTGATGCGTCTTTGTACGGTGATCAGCTGATGGTCTCCTACGGATACAAGTTCTTGTCGTCCAACTCCTGCATATATCGTATGGCCCTGTTACATTTGGGTGAAGTATTAAATGATGTTAAATTGGTAGGTGTTTTGATAACTTGACTTGTATTGTAATAGAATAGAAACGATTGTCTTTTATACAAGGATTTCATGAGAACCTGGTTTGTCACTATATTTCTAGCCTTTTTGGTCTGTGCTTCCGAGGCGCAGAACATCTCGCGCCAATATGATGGCATTTCCATATCGCAGGCGCTTACCGACATCGCTAAGGCTTCTGCTGACTATAAAATCAATTTTATCTACAATGAGTTGGATGAGTTTCCCGTCATTTGCCATTTCCAAAATCTTAGCATTGTTGAGGCCATCATGCGGGTGGTTGGGCAGTATCCCGTCAAGATTTCCATTCGCGACCGTCACATCTTTGTGGAATGTGCGGAGAAACGGCAGACCAAAGTAAGGGGAAAAATCGTGGGACTCAAGTCGGCACCAGTTGCTTTTGCCAACATCACCATTTTTGATGCCAATACGAATGAGGCCATCTGTTCTGGTGTCAGTAATGAGGCTGGCGATTTCTCCATTCCCTGCGACTCTATGCGCATACGTATCAGAATCAGTTGTGTGGGTTACAAAACGCTCACCAAAACATGCTTTGCAGGTGGTCTGGGAACCATCCAGTTGCATTTCTCTACACGGGAATTGCAAAACATTGAGGTGACATCTGTCAATGCTCGAAACCGGCAAAAAGAAAACAAGCGCTACAAAAAACATGCTGCGGAAATCAGAAGGCAAATCTGGAGTTCCAACGACTCAGTTTTTCTTCAAACCACCATTGATGACAGCCTACGTCGCTATTCTTCCGTGACATTGGCCGAGTCGTTCTCCTCAACATATGACCGCCGCCATAGTTGGAGCCCATTCCGTTTCTTCTACGATATTTTTGCAGGGAGTGACAGCCCAGGCAACACCTACCTCACCACTTCCAAGCATGTGGTGCATAGGAGAATAGTTCTGAACGACTTGGCTGCCGTGCAAAGATACGCACAGCTCGACTATCCAAGGGGCAAAATTTTGGAGAATAGCCGGAACTTTGATGTAGTGATGGGGGTGAGGGTCATCCATCCGGACGGTAGCGTCTGCGAAATCGACACAGACCCCTATACACAACCTCTTGACGCGCGCGATGAGAAGCGCCCTGAAAAGATTTATATCCCTGGTCTGGCACAGGGTGATATCATCGACTTCTTCACGTGGACTGCTCATAAGACATCCTCTTGCCATCCAGAACCCATGTTTGTCAAGTTCGACAATGAGTTTCCCGTTCTGTCATCAAAGGTTAATCTTGCTGTCGACAAAAAACTGTCCATACAGTACCGCTTCCTGGGAAATGTTCCTAAATTGTCGATGCGTAATGACAAGAAAGGCTTCGTCTGCCTGTCAGGCACGAAGGATAAGGAGGCATTGACCATGAGGGATACCATCCCTAAATTCATGTTTTACGTTCGCGACCCACAACTGCGTGTCAATGCTCCACAAAATACGCTCCACCGAGGCGTCCTTGAGAATCCGTCAATCGACGATGTGCTCAACACGACAGGTCGTATCTACCACAAGATATGCTCAAAGGAAGAGTCGCGGAAGTGGGCTACAGCCTATTGGAGCAAGGCCGATACGACTATCATCGGCCTCAAGGTCGACAACCTATGCCAAATGTACCCCTCACGCGCCTCATTGCGACAGCATCTCTATGAGATGGTGTTGTGCGATCCTTCCCATTCCGACTATTCCCGGTTGTCCAAGGCCAGTCTCATGGGCTTTAATAAGGAATACATGGAGAAACTGGCCTATGTGTTTGAGCGGGCGAAGGTTCCCTACCACATCGCCATGTCGACGCGGCCCGACCGGGAGGAGATTTCCGAGTTGATGGACGAGGAAAACATCGTGTGGGTGGTTGTTGGGGAAGATGGCAAATGTTTCATCCCTTTCCAGGAGGAAGGGGTGGTCGAAACTATGGTTGGCAGGAGAGCAGCCACGACAGACTATGGCAAAATATTCACCATACAATAAAATATGATCAACAAATTACTATTACTCACAGGTTTGCTGGCAGTGGCTCTGTCAGTACAGGCACAAGAGAATTCGGGAGATGTCAGCTATTCCGAAACCAAAAGTTCAAAAACTGCTTTTCATACGTTGACGTTCGATGTGGGACCAGCATGGATTACCTCCAAGATGTACACACCGTCTGGTAAGTACACCTGGCGTACAGGATTGGAGCTGGGTGCCGAGTATTCCTGCGTCTTCTCAAAGGGATATGGTTTCGGCATCACCTATTTGCGCAACCATACCAACTATCCGGACGCAAATGTCGATCTTAACTATATTGGCCCGTCTTTCGTCTATGCAGGCAATTTCTCGGAGAAATGGAGAGCTATGGCCGAGATAGGATTGGGCTATGGCAATATCAATGATGGCTCTGGCTGGCAATCCGGATTCGGTACCAAATATACGGCAGGTGTGGAATATATGTTGTCGGATAAGCTCGGTGTCTGCGTGAAACTGAGAAATATGGCGGTGTATTTCGGTAAACAAGATAGTGATTATCCTGGCGATGATGACGACCTGAACGGAATTTCCCGCTTGGCCCTGCAGTTGGGGCTTTGTATACACCTTTAACCGCATGCCATGAAACCTATTTTCATCATCTGTTTGTTGTTCGCATCATCGTTGCTGTCAGTAGCCCAGGGTAGGTTCTGCAAAAGCTATGAGGATTACCAGGCGGATAGTTGGGTAGAACTGCCTTCCTTGAAGACCACGCACCGTGGATTTGGCCTCACTACGGGCGACAAGGCTATGGACAAGCAACTGAAAAGAGAGGCGTTGGTCATTCAGCGGAGCGACACGATGTATGTCAACCTTCGTCTTGTCTGGTGCGAGAAGATACGCTTTGGCAATGGTCTTGCCGATGCCTATCCCCTTGTCGGAAAGAAAATACTGTTTGTCACCCGTCGCGTCGACCGTAAGTCATCCCACCGGCTAATGGTCTCGTACATGGCCTTCGGTCTCGTCGGTGAACTGATAACTACCTCGAAGGTGAAGAAGCGGGCATGCTATATACTGGATTCTCCTCGTAATGGCAAGTACACAGATGTGATGCTTTTGGGTGACGATGAGATGAGGAAACTCCTTGCTGATGACAAGGTCTTGCTTGATCGATATTTCATGGTGAAAGATCGGATGGAGCGAGAGACGGCTTCCAATATACTGCCTCTGTTGAGAGAAAAGGGACTGGTCAAATAACGGTTATGGACGATCGCGAACTTGCTTCCATGTACGATAAACATTACGCTGTGATGTTGAGTCTGGCCAAATCGTTGCTTGGCGACGAGGAGGAGAGTCGCGATGTGGTGGAGGAGGTCTTCGCCACGATTGTCCACAATGACACGACAATTCTCCCCGCTACGGAGAAACCTTATCTCCTGAGATGTGTAAGGAACCGATGTGTCAATATCATCAATAGGATGAGCACCCGCCAACGACTCTCAAAATTGGTTACCTTGGGTACGCTGGACGACATAAAAGACGAGGATAGCGAGAATGTCGAAAGACTGAGGCTGTTCATGTCACAATGGTTGAGCAAGCGTGCTATGACGATTCTCTATATGCGCTTCGCAGATGGCATGAAATATCATGAGATAGCAGAAGCACTCCACATCAGCGAATCTGCCGTATATAAATCTCTCTCACAGTCATTAATGACAATACGTCAACATTTCAAAGTAATATAGCCTTGATTTCCATGAGTGATGAAAAAGTGAGAACCTTGCTTGAGTTGCTTGATAATGTGGAGCAATACACAGATGTGGAGCTTGCACATATCTTTGCAGATAAAGATATGAGAGATGGGTATGAGACCCTCGTGATGGTGAGACAAGCCTGTCAGAATATGGAAAGACCCCAAATGAGACTAAAACAGCAATCTTCCGTATGGCTTATGGTTACTCCCTTCCTCTTCCTGCTTGTTGTGGCTGTCCTTGGCTATGCCGCTTATTATGTGGCAGGCCTTTCAAGTGGGGAGCCCTCTGCTCCCGTCACAGATACTGCCGTCATGTCGGTTCCTAAGGGAGAAATACCCGATAAGGAGCAGGCCATGCAAGAAAAGGTCGTTTTCGAGAACCAGACTTTGAAGGAGATTCTTGACAAACTGTCTGTCTACTATCATGTTGGTGTGAGATATGAGGAGGAAAGTCTGATGGACTTGCGCCTCTATTTCAATTGGAATCCCTCAGAGGATATCGGCAATGTGCTCATTATTTTATCCAATTTCGACCATATCAACTTGAATCTTGAAGATGATACCATCGTTGTTAGCAAGTAGGTTTACATATCAATTTGCTTGGTGAAACAATTTTATTCTTAAACTTTGTGGTACCATGCCATTTACATTATGCAAACAGACTAATAGCTTTATGAGAAAAATGACATTTATTGTGGTGGCTTCTCTTATCACCACATTTAGTGCTTGGGCGCAACAGCCGGCGGGCACTTTTGCTGTCACACCAAAAGTGGGATTCTCCCTCAGTGATTTTTCGGGCAAGATGGCCTTGGCCATTGGATATGCAATAGACCGTTCCACACCAATATCAGAACCTCAAATGGTGGAGAATAATCACACACCTCTCGTTGGAGCAGTTGGCTTCAATGACAGAAAGAGCAAGATGGGACCCTTTGTCGGATTAGAGGTGCAATACCAGATAACTCCTGTTTTCGGTATCTCTCTTGGAACCTTTTATACCCAGCAAGGGGCTAAATACAAGACGAAAGGGTTCGAAGTAAACGGCACCGATGGTGTGATGTTGAGAATCAACGACGACATCAATGTCAATCTTCATGGCATCTCCATACCGTTGCTTGCCAATGCATATATTTGGAAAGGACTTTCCTTGAAAGCGGGTATCCAACCCGAGTTCTTCCTCAGCAAAAAGGTAGATGCCGACGTTACGCTCTCCTATGATGGAACGACCATTCATGCTTATCCCAACTTCAATGACGACTTCAAGTCTTTTGCCTTGTCCATTCCTGTGGGTATCGCTTACGAGTACAGGAATTTTGTTGCCGACCTCAGGTATAGTTTTGGCGTGACAGATGTGAATGACGTAAAGGATATAGGTAAGAACAGCTTCTCCGATACCGCGCATAATAGAGTCTTGAGCTTCACCCTTGGATACCAGTTCCTGTGGTGAGTTCTGGCACATGCCGCATGGCCATGTTACATTTGCGATATTATCAGATACAACCCCGATGATGGGTTTCGGCATTTCTTCGTATTTTTGCAGGCAACTAATATCAACTATTTATGACAACCTGCAAATCCTTTCTTCTGCCGATGAGAGCCATGGCGGCCGCTGTTGCCATGGCTGCCACCCTGGGCATCCAGGCCCAGGTGAAATCTTACCCTACACCGGCCTCCACCGTCTGTAATCCCGACGGCACCGTCACCTTCCTTTACAAGAACGATAAAGCCCGGAAAGTGGAGGTCGACGTGCAGTTCGCCGGCCGGCATGCCATGACGCACGACAACAATTCCGGGATGTGGACCGTCACTCTTGGTCCTGCCGCCCCCGATATGTATCCCTATCATTTCGAGGTCGATGGCGTGAGTGTGATGGACCCCCTCTGCGAGCAGTATTTCCCCAATGAGGGCTTCAAGAACAGTCTGCTCGAGGTTCCCGGCAAGAACCCACTGCCACACGACATCCGCGACGTGCCCCATGGCGTGGTGGAGTACATCCACTACTACTCCGAGAGTCTGGGCGCCACCAACAACGCCATCGTCTATCTGCCACCCTCATACAGCAAGGACAAAAGCAAGAGTTATCCGGTGTTCTACCTCATCAGCGGCACCACCGATACCGAGGAGGTGTACTACAAGGTGGGACGCATGAACTACATCCTCGACAACCTCGTGGCCGAGGGGACCGCCAAAGAGATGATCATCGTGCTGCCCTATGGTAATCCTTACAAACTGCTGCCGCCACAGAAGACGGGCCAGATGCCGATGATGGGCTTCGGCAACGATGTGTTCAGCAACGACCTCATCAACGACCTGATGCCCTATGTGGAGCGCCACTACCGCACCATCAACGACCGCGACCACCGCGCCATCGGTGGATTCTCAAGGGGCGGTAACCAAGGACTGGCCAATGGCCTGAGCGACCTCGACAAGTTCTCCTACCTGTGTTCCTACAGCTCGTTCACCCAGACCAATATCCCTGGTGTCTACGACAATGCCGCTGACACCAACGCCAAGATCCACCTCTTCTGGTTGGGCATCGGCACCGACGACTTCCTCTATGGCACAGGGCGCGACTACATGGAGTTCCTCGACAAGAAGGGCATCCGCTCGGTGAAGGAGTTCACCAACGACAAGTTCGGACATACCTGGATGAACGCGAAGTTCTTCCTCGACAAGACTTTCCGCCTGCTTTTCAATCCCGAGGCTTCGGAGAAAGCTATGAGCGAGGGCACGCCAGCCCCCGCCGCCACGGGCAAGGAAGAGCCGTTCACTCCCGGCGTGATGGCCCGCCTGTTCCCCAAGCCCATCGTCTCGCCAGAGTTCGCTCCTGGGTCTGTCACCTTCCGTCTCAAGGCTCCAGAGGCACAGACCGTGGCCTTAGAGCGCGAGGGACAGTCGCCTGTCTCCATGACAAAGGATGCCGATGGCGTGTGGAGCGTGACCATCGACAGCCAGAATGCCGAGGTGTTCAAGTATTGCTTCGTGATGGACGGCACGCGCGTGGCCGACCCCAATGACATGTACCTGTCGCCCGACAAGGGGTTCAAGTACAGCGTCTGCAACAATCCCTACAATGCCTATAGCCTCACCACGATGGGCAACATCAGCCATGGCCGTGTGGCTTACGACCTCAACCGAATGATTGGATGCTATCTGCCCGACACGGATTGGAAGAACATCAAGAATGTCGTTCTCCTCCGCTCTGGCGCCGACGACACCATCGAGAGCTGGTTCAAGGTGGGTGGGGCCGACGCCATTGCCGACAAACTGATAGCCGAAGGGAAGACTGCCCCCTGCTTGATTCTGACAGGCGTCAACGATGCCAAAGACCTGCAACTGGGCAAGAATGTGAAGGTGCACGTTCTCCAGGCCACAGATTATGCCACCTGGCAGGAGCGCCGCGAGGCCCTGGCCGGTTTGCTGAGTAAAATCAAGTAAGGCAGGTCCACACGATTCCCCGTATTTTTGAATCCAAATCTAATTGACTAAAGACAATATGAAGAAACTATTGATGATCATTTTCGCCGGTCTGCTGCTCGCAGCACCGACGTTCGCCCAGCAGAAGAGCGCTGCCCGTTTCAACCAGTACGAGTGGGATTTCGGTCGTATAGAGGCTGTCGACGGGGCCGTCTGCCACACCTTCACCTTCCGCAACATCTCGAAGACGCCTGTCCTCATCGCACGCACCATCCCCTCGTGCGAGTGCATCCAGGCCATCTGCCCCGACAAGGCCATCGCACCGGGGGCTGAGGGCAAGGTGATTGTGGTTCTCGCTCCTGCCACCCAGCAAGGGAAGACCAACCGCAGCGTGGAACTGGTAGACAACTTCGGCAACACGCTTGGCTCGCTGACGGTGAAGGCCGACGTGAGCCATGCCGCCGTGGCCGCTCCCGGCCACCGCTATCCCTACCTCGACACCAACCTCTCTAACGAGGAGCGCGTCGAGAACCTCATCTCGCTGCTCACCCCCGAGGAGAAAGTGGGACTGATGATGAACAAGTCGATCTCCATCGACCGACTCAATATCCCTTCTTACAACTGGTGGAGCGAGGCTTGCCACGGTGTGCGCCAGGGAGGCTACACCGTCTATCCCCAGCCCATCGGTATGGCCGCCTCGTTCGACCCGAAACTCTTCTACGATGTGTTCAGCACCGTTTCCGATGAGGCCCGCGCCAACTGGAACCGCTCCGACCACAACGTGTTCAACGTGCCCATGGGTGCCATCTACTATCCTGGCAATCCCGAACTTACTTTCTGGTGCCCCAATGTGAACATCTTCCGCGACCCGCGGTGGGGCAGGGGACAGGAGACCTGCGGCGAAGACCCCTATATGAATGCCGTACTGGGTGTGCAGACGGTGCTCGGCATGCAGGGCAACGACCCCAAATACTTCAAGACCCATGCCTGCGCCAAGCACTATGCCGTGCATAGCGGTCCCGAACCGTTGCGCCACAGGTACAATGCGTCGGTGTCGATGCGCGACCTTTGGGAGACCTACCTGCCTGCTTTCAAGGCTTTGGTGAAGAAAGGCAACGTGCGCGAGGTGATGTGTGCCTACAACCGCTACGAGGGCGTGCCCTGCTGCACCAGCGACCGCCTGTTGGTGGATATCCTGCGTCGCAAGTGGGGCTACGAAGCCATCGTGCTCACCGACTGCGATGCCATCAACAACTTCTACAACAGAGGACAGCATGAGACACACCCCGACCCGCTGTCGGCCTCTGTCGACGCCGTGCTCAACGGCACCGACCTCGAGTGTGGCAAGGTGTTCATGGTGCTCACCGAGGCGCTCCAGAAGGGTCTCATCAAGGAGTCGACGCTCGACTTCCACCTGCGCAAGACGCTCCTTGGCCGCTTCGAACTGGGAATGTTCGACCCCGCCGAGATGCTGCCCTGGGCCAACCTGAAGCCTGAGGTGATCAGCAGCGAGTCAAACGATGCCCTCGCCACCCAGGCAGCCCGTGAGTCGATGGTGCTGCTCAAGAACGAAGGTGCCCTGCCACTGTCTAAGCAGTTGCACACCATCGCCGTCGTAGGTCCGAATGCCGACGACACCTCGATGCTCAACGGAAACTATGGCGGTACGCCCACAGAGGCCCATACCCACTCGCTCCTTGAGGGTATCAAGGCTGCCGTTCCCGGTGCACGTGTCATCTACCATAAGGCCTGCGAACTGG
This sequence comes from uncultured Prevotellaceae bacterium, assembly GCA_900317305.1. GTDB lineage: Bacteria > Bacteroidota > Bacteroidia > Bacteroidales > Bacteroidaceae > Prevotella. The sequence goes on from ONGG01000002.1 coordinate 153,858, forward strand.
CCGACGAGTATACCACGGTGCATCACCTGCAGGACTTCAACGACGGCAAGGGTGTCTTCGTGGAGTTCTACAACAATAAGAATCTTGAGGGAGATCCAGTGAAGACCGACTACTACAAGGAACTCAACTTCTCCACCTTTGGCGCTTGGGGCTTTGCCGAGGGCGTCGACAAAGACAACCTCTCGGTGCGCCTCTCCGGTCAGTACAAGGCCACTTTCACCGGCGAGATGAAATACACCCTCATGACCGACAATGGCTATGTGCTCAAGGTGAATGGCGAGGTGGTGGAGGAAGCCCAGCCCGGTGGACAAAGGGGTGGATTCTTCCGTCGGAATGTGGAATACAAGTCGTTCAACGTGAAGCAGGGTGAGACCTACGACCTGGTCATCGAATACAAGCGCGGTAACGGCAACTTCGCTATGCTCAGAGGCGATATCTGTGAACGTAATCTCGTGGAATACAGTGCCCTTGCCAATGAGGTGAAGGGTGCCGACGCCATCATCGTCATCGGCGGTATCTCCGCACAGATGGAAGGCGAGGGTGGCGACAAGGCCGACATCGAACTGCCCAAGGTGCAGCAGCGCCTTATCGAGGCCATGCACGGCACGGGCAAGCCCGTGGTCTATGTCAACTGCTCGGGCTCGGCCATCGCCTTTGCCTCCATTGAGAAGCAGTGCGACGCCATCCTCCAGGCTTGGTATCCCGGACAGGGTGGTGCCAAGGCGCTTGCCGATGTGCTCTTCGGCGACTACAATCCCAGTGGCAAGTTGCCTGTGACGTTCTATGCCTCCAACAACGACCTGCCCGACTTCCTCGACTATAGCATGGAGAACCGCACATACCGCTATTTCCGCGGCACACCGCTCTATGCCTTTGGATATGGACTGTCGTACACGTCGTTCGCTTATGGCAAGGGAAAACTGTCGAAGAAGTCGATGAAAGCCAATGGCTCCGTCACCATCACTGTGCCGGTGACCAATACCGGCAACCGTGCCGGTGAGGAAATTGTCGAGGTCTACGTCAAGGCGCTCGACTATCCCGAGGCTCCCATCAAGTCGCTCAAGGGATTCCAGCGCCTCAGTCTCTCGCCAGGTGAGACGGGCAAGGCTGTCATCACGCTCGATGGCGAGGCCTTCGAGTATTATGATGCTTCCATCGATGAACTCTCCACACGCCGTGGCCGCTATCAGATTCTCTATGGCTCGTCGTCGCTCGACAAAGACCTCCAAAGCCTCGACTTCGTGGTGAAGTAACTCCAGCATCTATTGCGACAAAAATGGCGTCTCCCATATCGGAGACGCCATTTTTGTCATTGGCAACTTCATATAGCGTGATTCCCAATCCGCTCACCTTGCACTATCTTTTTCTCTACGTGATGAAGATAGGCTTCGGTTCGAGAATACAAACAAAAAACGGAGTTTTTGTTTGGTATTCCGCTCACCTTGCACTATCTTTGCCCCCAAGTATGAAAATTCTTGGAAATATCATTTGGCTTGTTTTCGGTGGCATAGAGATTGCCATCGAGTACGTTATAGGCAGTCTGGCGATGATGATCACCATTATCGGCATCCCCTTCGGACTGCAGTCGCTGAAACTGGGAATACTTGCCTTGTGGCCCTTTGGCTCAAGAGTGGTGAAGAAACCCACCAGCGGATGCCTTAACACCTTGATGAACATCATTTGGTTCTTCGTGGGAGGGGTGTGGATCTGGCTCACCCATATCTTCTTCGGACTGCTCTTATGCATCACCATCATCGGCATCCCCTTCGGCAAGCAGCATTTCAAACTGGCTGATATCGCCCTCACACCCTTCGGCCGTGAGATTGTGGATGCTTGAGGGTGAGGCTCTTCTCAGACAATAGTTCTGGCAGTTTGCTGTGACATAAAAAAAGCAAAGCAAGAACAGTGTCTTGCTTTGCTCCATTTGTATTTGTTTAAACTCCTAGACTTCAGGCCTTAGTTCCCCTGTGCCAACAGAGAGTACCCCATCTCCTTGATGTCCTTGCCATACTTGGCGGTGATTTCCATTTCGGCCTTTTTCAGACTTCCGATCTGGCTGTCGATACTCTTCATCTTGTGTTCGAGACAAAGCACCTCGGAGAGTCCTTGGGGAGCAGAGTAACCCATGCTGGGAACCATGCCGTAGTCTTTGTTGCGCCTGTTCTTTGCCTTGTTGAGTTGGGCGGAAAGCTTTTCCATCTTCATCTCCAGCTTCACTTTCTTCCCATCAATCTTCTCAAGTTGCTTCATTGCGTTCTGCACTTCCTTCAGATGGGCGGTGTTGGTTTCCATACCCTTCTGTATTTGGTCAACCTGGGCGGTGATAGTGGAATGATAGTAGAGACTGCTTGTCTTTATCTGGTCATTTGCACAGAAGTAACCTACTCCTAATACTACTAATGTTGTGACCATGAAGGCGGTGATGTCCTTCTTCTTGTTCTGGAAAAATTTATTCTTTTTCATAATCTTTATTTTTTTTGTTATTATTTTTTTTTGCTCATTTTGTCTGATTGACATTGCAAAGATATGCCCGCTTTTTTGTGTTTCCAACAAATCTTGCCTTTTTCTCCGTTTCTTATTCAGACAATCAGACAATAATGCGACAAATCGGGGAAAACACCCCAAATCTTGTCGCAAAACCACGTTTTTTGACCGCAAAACTATGATTTTTGCTCATAAATTGGGCAAATCCTTACTTTTTGAGAGGAAATACCTTAAAAAATGAGAAGAATAGTTTGTCATGAGGGCCATGCCATTATTGTTCACTATAATAGAAATAGGTGTCTCGATAATGGGAAACGGCAAAAAAACAACTTTATGCTTGGATGGTGGGGCTTTAATTCTTATATTTGCAAAAAGTGGCAATTTGTTGCACTTAGCCATCTTAGAATACTAATCAAACCACCACTAGCCATGAAACACCAACACTTTTACATCCTCACATGTTTATGCGTCTTCTTGCTGATGCCTGTAGACGGTTGGGCACAGAAGAAAGGTAAAAAAGGTTCGGCCACAAAAGCCACGCCAACGGTGAAGTTCAATGCTTTCGACCCTTTCGACAAAGTCAATGACCAGACGAAAGGTACGCCTTGGGAAAAAACCGAAGCTCATCCACTCGAATTGTTGCCAGGGGTAAAAGCAGCCATTCCAGAACCATTACCCCATGTCTCGCAAATGTCGCTGATATCCTATAATATGGCAGTATCGCAGGCTTTTGAGTCACTTAGACTGGTATATGGGGAAATGACTGAGGAACAGGCCAAGGCCCTGAATGAGGTGTGGGCTCCTCTTTACAATTATCCGGCGCAGAATGTGATCGACTACCTCAATAAACTCAATCCTCTGTTGAGCCAGTTTCTGGTGGCAAGAGAAAACTGGATGCACACCGCATATTTCATCGACCAATTGGAACTTGACATGGCCTATGCCGTAGATATGGACAACGAGGAGGGATTTAAGCAAATCTATTTTGAATACTGCCTCTACGTAAATGCACAAAAACAGTTTGCTCAGGCCATGATAACACTCGCCAACAAGATTGATGAGTTAGGCGACCCACCCAGTCCATTTGAAGAGATGAGAAGGGCAAGAGCTCGTTACAACGAGGTCTTTCCCAAGAAGAAAAAACTCAAGGGAGAGTTGGGTGACTGCTGGATAGGTACGCGTGAGATGCCCAACTCGGCCACGGCCGGACTGGGACCGCTTACCGAGCCCCTTATGCGTTACCTTTTCACGGCTATGACCGACCAAGGTGAGATGTATTTTGCCATCCAACTCATTGAGGCGGGTACCACAGTGAAGCCGGAGACGGATGCCGATCCCGCGGCACTATATAATATCAGAGTGTGCCAAGTGGAATGCCGGCCTGTGAAGGGCCAGAAACCCAGCGTCATCTACGACGGAGCCTATCAGAAGTATTTCCCCAATCCACCAAAGATGATGATCTCTTCGCTCACGATGAACTTGTTGTATAGTTTTGAGGTTTCCACGCCTACAGAGAACGATAAAAAGACCCCGAGTGTCTATGCCGCCAAGATGGCTTATCACAATGCCGCTGGCAACTTTGGCAATCGTGTCTTGCGTTCGGGTTTCTTCTTCAAGGCCGCACTGAAATGGTCGCAGAAGAGACAATGGGACAAATACAAATATGTGAAGGGTGTTATCCCACAAAAGGCTCTCGACGATTTTGCCGAGGCCGTGCGCGAGGAATTCAGGACAGAGGAGTCATGGAAAAAATTGCCCAAGAAGCAGCGCAAGGAACTGGCGGCAAAGGGTCAGGACCCAACGGCGATGCCCACCGAGGACGACGACACCGACCAGCAGGCCATCAAAGACTCCATCGAGGCAGAGCAGAAGGCACGTATGGAAGCCATTGCCGAAAAGAAAGATTTGGTGGAGCAACTCCAGAATCTCATCAACCGTGAGCGGCGTATTATATATGAGAACCAGATGATATTGGGAAAAGCAGGCGCTTCCGAAGCGGAGAAGAGAAATGCAAGAAACATCATCAAGGACTGTAATTACCGTATCATGCACTTCCAGTCAGATATGTCGGCTGAGATAGACAATATCCATACACTTCAGACTGGAGAATTCGTTCATACTCGTTCTGCCTTCGACGAGTATGCACGTAACCTGATGATACACACCATGCAGGTAGAGGCTGCAAAATACGACTATAGTAAGAAACTTGCCTCTGGAATAGAAAGACAAATCAACCTGCTGCCTGTGGAGGAAAGGGAGAAGGCCCGCCAGGTGGCAGCACGCATCGTCGAGGATGATGGGGCATTGGTAAAAGGCGACTATAAGAAATTGCTGAAACTGCGTAATTCGATCAACTCCAAAATCGTGGGGCATGCCGTGCACGACCAGGCCGTGGCCGAGGAGGAAATCGTGACTAGCAGTGAAAAAGAGTTCTACGTCAACTGTGGCATCATGGCTTGTGGTGCTTTGGTGGGTGGACTTGCACCTCACGCCTTCGCTACACCAACGATGACCATCGGCAAGTTCCTGAGTACGGGAGGCGCTCTCTCACAACAGGCCCTTGCCTCTGCAGGCACGGTGTCGACCGTGACGAGCATGGTGTATGGAGGAATGACAGGATTCGCGGCCGCCGGCGGCGTTCATGCCCTTAGCAACTACGTGGCGGGGAAGGCTGGATATGGAAAGGAAGTGGGTGCCGAGGTGTTCGAGACACCCATGCGCAAGGCGGTGCTCTCGGGCCTTGGAAACTATAACATCTTCACGTTGGGTACTTCTACTTTCGTCGATCAGTTCACCGATGAGGAAAACCAAGGGATGCCACTTGAGGATCGTGCTTGGATGGCCGCCAAGAGAGCCGGTACAGCCATGTTGTTGCAGTATAGTATGCAAAAGGGTGTCCAGAAGCTCATGTCGCTCACCACATCTAGTGGAAACATCAAGGTGCAGGATAAATCAGGCAAACTGACAGCGGCCCAGAAACGCGACATTCTCATTACCAAAAAAGACCAGTTGGAGGCACAGGATGTCATCGCCAATTACAAGAGCTTGGAGGCGGCGAGAACGAAGGCCGACTGGGAGAAAAACACAGCCGAGGTGGCGCGGCTCGACAAGGAACTCGACCAGCTTGCCGCTTCGATGAACTCCAGTTTTCATGCCAAGCATCAATTGAAATACTCTACAGCACCCGATGCAGCGGCGCTGAGGGCACGTTTTGACCAGCGAATACAGAACATCTACAAACAGGAAATCCCTGAGTTGACCGATATGATGGCCAGCAAGGGGTGGAACATGAGCGATGTGGAGTGGAAACAGTTCCGTAACGCTTCGAGCGTGGGCTCCTCGAGCATGGACCTCGATCTCGGCGTTATAAGCAAGAGCAACAATTATGTGGAGCCTGTCTTCATCAAGAACGGAGAAGTGGCTACCGCACAGGAATTCCTTGCCGATGCTCAGAACTCGCTCAATAAGATTCATATGACCAAATACGGCATCAGTGCGAAGGCTTCTGAGATGAACATCACCAATTCTGCCCACCCCGAGGCTTTCGCCACTCCTGCGATGTTGGAGAAGGATTTCAATTGGAATATGGCCACTCCGCAGGAACTGAAGAGCATCCCGAAAGTGATCGACGCCAAGGCTAAGGCCATTGACGGCAACATCCGGTTCACCGAGACGATGAAGAAACAGGCGAAATGCCGGGAACTTTCCAAGGAGATGGAAAATATGCTGTTGCCCAAGTATAGGGAAAACTTGAAGACCCTGAAACCTAACTCAGAGAAATACAAGCAGGTACAGAAAGACCTCGAGTATATGACGGATATGACCGAAAGGTTCAAGAAAATAGGCACCGAAACCACCGACCCCATGGAAATCTATGTCCTTGAGCAGCAACTGAAGTTGCAGACAGGTGGAAAAGGGATTCAGGAAGTGATGAGCGACGTGATTATCGGATTCGACCTCAAAGTACCCTAAGCTAGCATAATAAAAAAATGCTTATTTATTTTGCGTTCCGCTCGCCTTTCACTAAATTTGTAGCAATAAAAATGGAAATGTCATGAAAGGAAAAACTATTTTCATCACAGGTGCCTCCTCAGGCATCGGCGAAGCCTGCGCTCGGAAATTCGCCGCCAATGGCTGTCGGCTCATCCTCAACGCAAGAAGCGTTGACAAACTCGAGGCCCTGAAGGCACAGTTGCAGAAAGAATATGGCACAGAGGTGCTCCTCTTGCCGTTCGACGTGCGCGACAGGCAGGTGGCTGAGGAGATAATCGCCACATTGCCCGCAGATTTCAGCGACATCGATGTGCTGGTGAACAATGCCGGACTGGCTCTAGGGCTCGACAAGCAGCACGAGGCCGACCTCGACCAGTATATGACCATGATCGACACCAACGTGAAAGCCCTGCTCGTCATCACCCGACAGGTGGTGCCGGGAATGGTGCGACGGGGTAAGGGACATATTATTAATATAGGTTCGTGCGCGGGTGATATCACCTATGCCGGAGCCAGCGTCTACTGCGCCACCAAGGCTGCAGTGAAGGCACTTTCCGACGGACTGCGCATCGACCTTGTCGACACGCCCCTGCGCGTGACCAATGTGAAGCCCGGACTCGTGAACACCAATTTCTCGACCGTGCGCTTCGGGGGCGACCGCGAGCGGGCCGACAAGGTGTATGAGGGCGTGCAGTCCCTCACGGGCGATGATATCGCTGAGGTGGTCTATTTCGCCGCCAGCGCACCTGCACATGTGCAGATTGCCGAGGTACTCGTTTATGCCACCAACCAAGCCTCGCCCACGCTGGTCTACCGTCAACCCTCCTGAATGATCCGGAAATGAGAGTACTGATAGTGAACACTAGCGAGCGCACCGGCGGGGCTGCCATGGCCGCCAACCGACTGATGGAGGCGCTCAACAACAATGGCGTGAAGGCGAAGATGCTCGTGCGCGACAAAGAGACCGACTGCATCACCGTGGTGGGCATGAAGGCCGGCATGAAGGCGCAGTGGCATTTCTTCAAGGAACGCCTGAAAGTATACTGGAAACTGCATCTCTCACGCAAGCACCTCTTTGAGGTCGACATCGCCAACTCGGGCTTCGACATCACCCGGCTGAGGGAGTTCAAGGAGGCCGATGTCATACACCTGCATTGGATCAACCAGGGCATGCTCTCGCTCAAAGGCATCAAGAAGGTGCTCGACAGTGGGAAACCAGTGGTGTGGACCATGCACGACGCATGGCCGGCCACCGCCATCTGCCATTATACGCACGGTTGCAAGGCTTACAGGAACGTATGCCGAAACTGCCGCTTGCTGCCCGGACATGGTGGAGACCGCGACCTGGCATGGCAGGTGTGGACACGCAAACAGCAGATGCTCAGCACCGAGCACGTGTCGTATGTGGCCTGCAGTCGATGGCTCGAGACCCAGGCCAAGCAGAGCGCGCTGCTCAGCGGACATCCCATCACCAGTATCCCCAACCCTATCGACACCCGGCTCTACAAGCCTGGAAACAAGGAGGAGGCGCGTAAACACCTCGGCTTGCCACTCGACAAGCGCATCATCCTCTTCGTGTCGCAACGGGTGACCGACGAGCGCAAGGGTATGTCGTATCTCACCGACGCGATTGCCCGACTGGCCAAAGAGGAGCCGGAAACGGCGCGCCAGTCTGTGGTGGCCATCCTGGGCGGTCATGCTGAGGAACTGGAGGGCAAACTGGCTCTCCCGGTCTATCCGCTGGGGTATGTGAGCGATGAGCATAAAATCGTGGAGATATACAATGCCGTGGATGTGTTCGTGCTGCCGTCGGTAGAAGACAACCTGCCCAATACCATCATGGAGGCCATGGCTTGTGGCGTGCCGTGCGTGGGATTCAAGACGGGAGGCATCCCAGAGGAAATCGACCATCTGAAGACAGGATATGTGGCGAAGCAGTGCGATGCCGACGACTTGATGAAGGGCATCAAATGGGTGCTCGACGAGGCCGACCATGAGGCACTCCGGCAGGCCTCGGTGAGGAAGGTGAGCACCACCTACTCACAGAATGCCGTTTCGCTGCGTTACATCGAGGTCTATAATCAGGCGCTGGCATTCAAAAACTATGGCATATGATCACCATCTCGGTCGTCACCATCACCTATAACGCCGCTAAGGTGCTCAAGCCAACCCTCGACAGCGTGCTCGCCCAGCAGTTTGAGGCCATCGAGCATGTTATCGTCGATGGGGCGTCGACCGATGACACCATGCGGTTGGTGGACGATTATCGGAGACAGACGGAGGAGAACGGCAACGGTCATGTGGTGGTGGCTCAGTCGGAGCCCGACAATGGGCTCTACGATGCCATGAACAAGGGATTGCGGCTCGCCACGGGCGACTACGTGTGCTTTCTCAACGCTGGCGACCTGCTGCCCGCTCCCGACACCATACAGCAGGTGGTGGATGCCGCCCTCAGCGATGATGGCATAAGGCCAGCAGTGCTCTATGGCGACACCGATGTGGTGGACAGCGAGTGGCATTTCCTCTACCACCGAAGGCTCTCGCCGCCCGACCGCCTCACGTGGCGGTCGTTCCGCAAAGGAATGCTGGTGTGCCACCAGGCCTTTTACGCACGCTGCGATATCGCCCGCCAGATACCTTACGACACGCGTTACCGTTACTCGGCCGATGTCGACTGGTGCATCCGTGTGATGCGCGAGGCAGAGCGCCTGAAAGCTCCTTTGAGAAGGGTAGAGGGAGTGGTGGCGCTGTATATGAAGGAGGGACAGACCACCCAACACCATAAGGAATCGCTGAGGGAACGTTTCGATGTGATGCGGCGTCATTATGGTCTTGTCACCACCCTGGCCATGCATGCGTGGTTCGTCGTCAGGGCGTTAGTCGGGAAATGGACCAATAAAAAAGGTAATGCCCATTGAGGTGAATTCAGACTGTTGTCTGAACTCCTGAACTTCTGAACTTCTAAGGAAGTTGAACGAATGCGACATTTCAAAAAACAGAATACTCACAATAAAAACCATATCAGAATGAAGAAAATATTGCTAATGGCCTTCCTTGTGTTGGCCTCTTCAGGCGGAATGCTTGCCCAGTCAAAAAAATCGGTTCGGGCCAAGCAGCAAACAGAATCGACCAAGACCAAGACGCCTGCCAAAAGCTCGCGTAAAATGGTAAAGAAGGGAATGGTGCCCTCTACTCATATTCCCGTAGTCAAGGGCAAATTGATCCCTTCAGCGAAAATCAAGACTCCCGCTCCTCAAAAGGTGGTCACGAGGAAGACCACCGTCAGCACTTCCTCGCCGAAACCTTTGCAGAGTGAACAACAGTTGGGCAAGAAGAAGTAGTTGAGCGAATGCGAAACATCAATTATGGATAAATCTAGGCCTGAAACAGGCGGGACTATAAAAAGATAAGAGGGCGTGTCGGTCGACACACCCTCTTTATATTGCTACATTTGCTTCGGATTACGAGCATTTTAATACTTGTCCTACTCTTACTTTTGTACTGGTGCCCAGACCATTAAGGCGCTGGAGCTCTTCCACCGAGACATTGTATCGCTGTGCGATGGTGAAGATGGTCTCGCCCGACTCTACGGTGTGACGCACCGTACGGCGGTTGTTGGTGAACGAAACCGAGGTCATCTCGTCGTCATCCCTCTTGGCAGTGGTGCCCGAGGCTGTGCTGTTCGATGAGGATGGTCTGCCGCCATAAACTTCCTCTTTCGTATAGCTGCTCACTTTCTGTCCACGGGCGATAGTGGCCTTGGCCGACTCGCTCGCCATCGTGCTGCGACGGAACACATAGTAGTCGCCGGTGACGTCCTGGTTGCGGAAATCGAAGAAGAGGGCGGGGTTGAGGGCCACGCCGCAAAGGCGGGTCTCGAAGTGGAGGTGCGAACCTGTACTGCGCCCGGTGTTGCCACCCAGTCCGATGGGTTGGCCGGCACGCACTACCTGGTTCTCGCGTACTAGATGCTTGGACAAGTGGCCGTAAATGGTCTCCAGACCATTGTTGTGGCGTATTACCACATAGTTGCCATAGCCTTTGGCCTCGTATCTCACAATGCGAACCTTGCCGGTGAAGGCAGCGCGGATGGTGTCGCCGATGTAGACCTTGATGTCAAGACCTTTGTGCTGACGTCCCCATCTCGGTCCAAACTGTGAGGTGATTACACGGCTCGAGGTGGGCATGTGGAATCCACGAAGGTTGATTTTGTAGGTCTCGGGCAGTTCCGTGGCCTTGTGGGCAAAACGGTTGTCCCAGTCGCTGTAGAGGTCGGCAGAAGGAGAATCCATATTTTCTCGCTCCCGTATGGTGCTCAAGGCAAGTGTGTCGAGTGCTTTCACCTTCCTGTCTACAGGAGCCATCTTGGCAATGAGGTCCTGTCCTGCCATTGGCATCGAGGTGGTGGTCAGCACTAATGTGATTGCAATTGTCTTTAACGTCTTTCTAAAACTCATATAATCTGTTTCTAAGTATTAACAACCATAAAAATATGGTGCGTAAACATGCAAGGCAAACGAAATAATAGGCGCAACAAAAAATACATCGATTATTTCGAATTGCGATGCAAAGATAAGCATAATAAATGGTAAAAAAGGACGATTAACAGTTTTTAGTGAGTTTTTAACACTTAAAAAGATAATTCCCAAAGTGGTTGACGGTTGTGTAATCCATTGACAAACAATCGGATACGAATTGCTGACAATCGTTTGGACAGACAATTCTGATTTGGCATCTTTTAAGAAATGGCACCCCAGTTGATGTTGGTGCGCTGGAGGGCCTTGAGGCGTTTCCACAACAGTTCGTGTGTGGCACTCTGGCAGGTGGGGTCCTCGTCGATGATGCGCTGGGCAGTGTCGCGGGCCAACTGCACGATCTGTCCGTCGCGGGCGATGTCGGCTATCTTCAGGTCGAAGGCCATGCCGCTCTGCTGGGTTCCTTCCAGATCGCCAGGCCCACGCAGTTTCAGGTCGGCCTCGGCAATTTGGAACCCGTCGTTCGTGCTGCACATGATGTCGATGCGCTTGCTCGTCTCCTTGCTCAGCTTGCGGGTGGTGACAAGGATGCAGAACGACTGGTCGGCCCCACGGCCCACACGGCCACGCAACTGGTGGAGTTGGGAGAGGCCGAACCGCTGGGCGTCGATGATCACCATCACCGAGGCATTGGGCACGTTCACTCCTACTTCTATCACCGTGGTGGCCACTAGTATCTGGGTCTCGCCGCTCACGAACTTCCGCATTTCCTCTTCTTTCTCCTGGGGTTTCATCCTGCCGTGCACCTTGCTGAGGCGGAACTCGGCGAATACCTCGCACATGAGTGCATAGCCATCCTCAAGGTTGCGCAGGTCGATGTTCTCGCTCTCGCTGATGAGCGGGTAGACGATATATACCTGCCTGCCTTCCAGAATCTGGCGGCGGATGCCTTGGTAGAGGCTGGTCAGTTGGTCGTCGTATTTATGCTCGGTGTAGACGGGCTTGCGGCCCGGGGGCAACTCGTCGATGACGCTCACGTCGAGGTCGCCGTAAATAGTCATGGCGAGCGTACGGGGGATGGGGGTGGCCGTCATCACCAGCACATGGGGCGGGTTGTGGCTCTTTCCCCAGAGGCGGGCGCGCTGGGCCACACCGAAACGGTGCTGCTCGTCGATGACCACCAGGCCGAGACGCAGAAACTGCACGTTGTCCTCTATCACGGCGTGGGTGCCCACGAGTATCTGCACGCTGCCGTCCAGGAGGCCGCCGAGCACCTCCTGCCGGCGCTTGCCTTTCACAATGCCTGTGAGCAGTTCCACGTGGATGTCCATGCCGTGGAGGAAGTCACGCAGGGTGGTGAGGTGTTGCTCGGCCAGGATCTCAGTAGGGGCCATTAGGCACACCTGGTAGCCGTTGTCGATGGCGAGAAGGGCAGAGAGCAGGGCCACGAGGGTCTTCCCTGAGCCCACGTCGCCTTGTAGCAGGCGGTTCATCTGCCTGCCGCTCTTCATGTCGGTGTGTATCTCGCGCACCACGCGTTTCTGTGCGTTGGTGAGCGCAAAGGGCAGGTGATGGGTGTAGAAGTCGTTGAAGTGCTTGCCCACCCGGTTGATGATGTAACCCCGGTATTTGCGGCGCTGGTCGTTGGCATAGCGCAGGATGTTGAGCTGCACGTAGAACAGTTCCTCGAACTTCAGGCGCAGTTTCGCACGGTCGAGTTGGGTGGAGTCCTCGGGGTGGTGGATGAGCCTCATGGCCTCGTCGCGCGAGACGAGATGGAGCGGCGTGGTGATATAGGGGGGCAGCGTCTCTTCCATGGGCGAGGGGATGCGGTCGAGCACGCCACGGATGATTCTCTCCATCGTGCGCGAGTTCATCCCCGACTTCTTCATCCGCTCCGTGGTGTGGTAATGGGGGTGCATGCCCATTTGCGACAACTGGGCGCTGGCGGCCGGCTCTATCTCGGGATGGGTAATCTGGAATCGTCCGTTGAAGAACGAGGGGCGCCCGAAGACGATGTACTCCTCGTCCACGTTGTATTGCTTGAGCACATACTGCACACCGGCAAACCACACCAGGTCTACCACGCCATAGCCGTCGCCGAAGTGGCCCACCAGCCGCTTCTTGCGCTTGCCGTTGTCGAAGGTCTCGAAACTCAGGATGCGGCCTTTCAACTGGATAAACGACATACTCTCGAGCAACTCGTTGGAACGGTATATCCTACGTCGGTCTACGTATTTGTAGGGATAGTATTCCAGCAGTTGCCCGAAGGTCTCAATGCCCAGTTCCTTGCTCAGTAGTTCCTTGCGCTTCGGACCCACTCCGGGGGCAAACTTGATGTCTTGGCTCAGCAGGTCGTACATCTACAGGGGCTTGCATTCCATCAGGTGCGTGTACTGCATCTTCTTCTGCAACGCCTTCACGGCATCCTCGTCAACGAAGAAAGAGAGAATCTTGTAGGCATAGGGCATAGAGGCACCAGGTCCCTCGCCGGTGATGATGTTGCCGTCTACGGTGACCAGTTCCTGGGTGTATTCGGCACCGTCGAGATAGACCTCGAAACCTGGAGAGCAGGTGGCACGGCGGCCTTTCAGCAGTCCGAGACTGCCCAGCACCATCGGGGCGGCGCAGATGGCACCGATGCGTCCGCCTCGCTCGGCATGCGACAGCAAGGCCAGACGCAGGCCCTCATGGCTGTTGAGGTTCACCGAACCGGGCATGCCACCAGGCAGCAACAGCATGTCGGCACTGGCCAGGTCGCACTCGTCGAAGAGCATGTCGGCTTTCACCGTGATGCCATGCGACGACTCTACCCACAGCGTGCCGCTCACGCTCACCGTACTCACTTCCTGACCGCCTCGGCGCAGGATGTCGACAGGGGCCAGGGCTTCCATCTCTTCGAAACCATTGGCCAGGAAAACGTATATTCTTGCCATATAGTAAAAGGATTTGATATTTTGAACGTCGAATACCAATGGGCAAAAATAGTGAAAAAAAACCAAAAATAGTCCATGCTTCACACTTTTACAACATTCTTTAGTCCTTTTTCAGCGAAAATGATGTATTTTTGCAGCCTAATTATCATTGCCATGTCAGTAAAAAAACTGAGATTCGCCATCTTCGGAAACATCTATCAGGCCAAGAAATCGGTTTCGATACAGAAAATCCTCTCTTTCCTCTACGAGAGAAAGGCCGAGGTGTGTATCGACAGTGAGTTCTATACCTTCCTCACCGACGGCCTGCACATCGATGTCAAGGTCGACAGGGTGTTCGAGGGCGATGACTTCGAGGCCGACTATGTCATCTCCATGGGTGGCGACGGCACATTCCTCAAGGCGGCAAGCCGAGTGGGCACCAAGTGCATCCCCATCATGGGTGTGAACATGGGCCGGCTGGGCTTCCTTGCCGACGTGGGCCCCTCCGAGATTGAGCATGCTCTCTTGGCCGTCTATGCCGGACAGTACAAGATCGAGGAGCATGTGGCCATCATGGTCGAGACCGAGGGCGTGAGCCAACTCGTGGGTTGTCCTTTCGCACTCAACGACATCGCTGTGCTCAAGCGCGACAACGCATCGATGATCACCATCCGCACGAGCATCAACGGCGAGCATCTCGTCAATTACCAGGCCGACGGACTTATCGTCAGCACCCCTACGGGGAGTACGGCCTACTCGCTGTCGAACGGTGGTCCGATCATCGCCCCGCAGGCTGGGGTGCTCTGCCTGTCGCCGGTGGCCCCGCACAGTCTTAACGTGCGCCCCATCGTGGTGCCCGACGACGCCGTGGTGCGCCTGTGTGTGGAGAGCCGTAACCATAATTTCCTCGTGGCCGTGGACGGAAGGTCGGAGAAATGTGCCGAGGGCACCACGCTCACCATCCGCAAGGCCCCGTATCCCGTAAAAATCATCAAGCGCAATACCCACAAGTACTTCCACACACTCAGAGAGAAAATGATGTGGGGCGCCGACACAAGATAGAACAGATATGCTGAAGAGAATAAAGAATTATCTCACTACCCCCGACAGCGCCTACTCCGCTGGCGAAATCCTCAGGTGGCTGTGGCAGGCATGGAAGGGAAACCGGTTCCAGGCCATCCTCAATGCGTCGCTGGGACTGATGGGCGTAGTGGTGAGTCTGGCAGCTGTATGGGCTTTACAGAATGCCATTGATATCGCCTCGCATGTGAAACAGGGGTCCATTTACGGTGCTGTGGGCATCATGGCAGGCCTCGTGCTGTGCAACTTTGCCATCAACATCTCGAGCGTGTGGATAAAGAACATCCTGGGTATCAAGGCGCGCAACCGCATGCAGCAGGCCATGCTCGACAGATTGCTCAAGTCGGAGTGGCACAGCAAGGAGAAACGGCACAGCGGCGACGTGATCAACCGACTGGAGACGGATGTCAACCACGTCATCAACTTCCTCACCGAGACGCTCCCCTCTTCGGTGTCTACCTTGGCCTTGTTCATCGGTTCTTTCGGCTATCTCTTCTTTCTCGACAGGATGCTCTCGCTCATCATCGTGGGCATGGTGCCCATCGTGGTGTTGCTCAGCAGGGTGTATATGAAGAAGATGCGGTATCTCTCCAAGGAGGTGAGAACCTCCGACAGTAAGGTGCAGAGCGTGCTCACCGAGACGGTGCAGAACCGTATGCTCATCAAAATCATGGAGAGCGACGACGCTATGGTCGACAAACTGGAGGATACGCAGAGCGAGTTGCGCCAGAAAGTGGTGAAACGCACTTGGTTCTCGGTGATTGCCAACTTCATTCTCAACTTCGGATTCTCACTGGGATACCTTATCGCTTTCCTGTGGTCGGCCATCCGGCTCTCCAACCATACGCTCACCTTTGGTGGCATGACGGCTTTCCTCCAACTCGTCAACCGCGTGCAATATCCTGCCAGGAACCTCACCCGCTTGGTGCCACAGTTCGTGTATGTGTTCACTGCTGCCGAGCGCTTGATGGAACTGGAGGAGAACCCGCTCGAGGAGCAGGGCAAGCCCATCTATGTGAAGGCGCCTTGCGGCATACGGCTCACGGATGTGTGCTATGCCTATGAGGACAGTGGTGGTAATGTGATCGACAACCTGTCGTTCGATTTCAAACCCGGCAGTTGTACGGCCATCCTGGGCGAGACAGGTGCCGGAAAGACCACGCTCGTGAGGATGATTCTTGCGCTGATGAAACCGCAGCAGGGCAAGGTGGAAATCTACAACGACCACATCCATAAGACGCTCACCCCGCGTATGCGCTGCAACTTCGTCTATGTGCCTCAGGGCAACACCTTGCTCAGCGGTACCATCCGCGACAACCTGCGTCTGGGCAAGCTCGATGCCACCGACGAGGAGATGAAAGAGGCGCTCCATATGAGTTGTGCCGACTTCGTGCTCGATTTGCCCGAAGGACTCGAGACCATTTGCTCGGAGTCGGGTGGCGGACTGAGTGAGGGACAGGCCCAGCGCATCGCCATAGCACGTGCGTTGCTGCGCGACAGGTCGATTATGCTTTTCGACGAGGCCACGAGTGCCCTCGACCCTGATACGGAGCGCCAACTGCTCCAGAACATTCTTGAGAAGCACGACAAGACCGTCATCTTCATCACCCACCGTCCGGCCGTGGTCGACTACTGCGACCAGACGTTGAAAGTGGAGAAAATCTGATGGCGGAGTGTCAAAAGAAATAACTCAACTTTAGCAAGTTGAGAGGAGTTCAGAAGTTGAGCGAATGCGAAACTTCAATAAATAAGAAAAGCGTGGTAGGGATTACCTTACCACGCTTTTCTTTCCGTTGATGATGTAGATGCCCGGAGGCAGGTTCTTCACAGAGGTGTCGATACGTCGGCCATCCAGGCTGTATGCATCTCCCACCGGCATGGGAATCCTTGGATATTCTGTTATGCCCACGCTCTCGTTCATGAAGTTCTTGAGCACGTAGAGGGCCGGCTCGGCTTTTCCCGTCTGGTTGTCGAAGAGGCCGGCGTTATACCAGTTGTCGGTCACGCGTTGGGTGTTCCAGTCAAGTCCATACTCATTGGCTTCCATGAACCACCAGAACATGCCGTTCACGTTGGCGTGGTTGTTGAGGATGTCGATGAGAGCCAGGGTGAAGGCTTTCTGTCCCTCGCCGTTGATGGGGTAGGTGGCCGAGAGGTCGTAGTCGACGCCAGAGGGTTGCCAGTCGTGGTAGTAGCCCACCTCCACAATCATGATTTTCTTGTCAGGGTAGCTGCTCTCCATCTGGGTTAGCGCGTTGTTCAGGGTGTTGAGCGTGCCGTGGTAGTAGGGGTAGTACGACAGGCCGATGATATCGTAATCCACGGAGTAGTCCTTCATCTTCTGGTAGAAGGCTTTGAGCACGTTGACGTTGGCCACGCGCTCGGTGTGGATCACTACCTGGGCATTGGGACATTCCTCGCGGCATGCCTCGATGGCACGCTTCAGCAGAGTGGTGAAGCGGGGCCAGTTGGCGTCGCTGTTGGTGTATACCTTCTTCAGCTGCGATGTGGGGTCGGTAGAGCGGCCCCAGAGCATGCCATAACTGATTTCATTGCCCGTCTGGATGAAGTCGGGGGTGGCTCCGGCAGCTTTCATTTGCTGCAGCACATCCTTGGTATACGTATAGATCTTGTCGTAGAGTTGGTCGTCGTTCAGGTCGGCCCAGGCTTGTGGTGTCCATTGCTTCACGGGGTCGGCCCAGGTGTCGGAGTAGTGGAAGTCGAGCATCAGGGCCATGCCGGCGTCCTTGATTTGCTTGCCCAGTGCCTTCACGTATTCCAGGTCTTGCACCACGCCCTGTCCCTTGTGGTCGGAGGGAGCGTTCTCGGGATTGACGAAGAGACGCACGCGCATGGCGTTCATGCCCTGCTCGCCGAAATAGGGCAGGGGGGCGTCGATGGGCGTGCCGTCGGTGGCGAGGTATTTCGCGCCATGCGACACGTAGGAGGGCAGCAGCGATATGTCGCCGCCGAAATATTTGCCGTCGGCCAGCATAGGCATGGCGACGACACACAGGATGAGGGTCAGCAGTTTTCTCATGTTCAGTTTTTAGGTTGATGGTTTTTCCGACTGCGAAAATACGGCTTTCTCAAGAGATATGCAAATTTTTGAGTTACTATTTGCTGAGATGAAATGGGGGATGCCGTCATGTTGGCACCCCCCATTTTCTATGCTTTCTGTAGTGTATGCTATCTCACCACAACCTTCTTGTGGCCCATGATGTAGAGGCCGGCCGGAAGACCTCGTGTCGACTCGCTGAGGCTGGTGCCCGGCGTGCCGCGGCGTATCAGGCGGCCGTCGATGCTGTAGATGTCGGCACTCCCCTTGCCAGTGGCCAGGGTGGGCTGAGCGATGCCCGTCTCCACCTGGTTCACCAGGTTTTTGCCACCCTCGGTGGCCGTCGAGACCTCGAAGAAGGTGGTCTGGTTGATGCCCACGATATCTACGGTCTGCGGACTGCCGTTGTTGGTGCTGAACACGAAGTTCACCTCGTCGGTGGCACTGTTGATGGTGTACGACTTCTTGAACCAGTTCTTGCCCTCGGCACTCACGGTGGTGGTCACCTTGTCGCCGGGCCATGAGCTGTTGGAGGGCGAGTGTGTGCCGTCGCCACCCCATGTCCAGAAGTTCACGCTGCTCCAGCCCACGGCGTCGGTGTTCACGTAGATGTCGATGGCATAGGGCTCGAAGGTCGAGACGGTGTACTCACGGGTGATGATGCTGCTCACGTTGCCGCCTTTCAGCAGACCCACCTTCAGCGTGGTGGTGCCAGCGGGTATGGTGATGGTGGTGCCGCTGGCCACACGGGTGCTCTGGGCGGTCGGCTCGCTGCCGTCGGTGGTGTAGACGAGCTGGGCGCCCTCGTCCTCGCTCACGGCGGTGAGGGTGGCGCTCTGTGCCCCGTCATACTCGCCCGAGGGCAGGTCGACCCATGCCAGTTCGGCGGTCTTGGCCAGGAAGTAGGCGTAGTGGTAGCCCGAGAGGATGCGCTGCCAACGGGTGCCGGGCTCGTAGCTGGTGGCGTTGTTGCCCACCACGGCCAGCAGTTCGCTCTTGTCGCCGGTCACGCGCACGGCGTAGTAGTTGGTGTTGTTGGCCTGGTTGGCATAGGTGCTCATGCTTTGGATGCCAGCGGCCTGGCGGGCGTTGATCATCATCTTGATGTCTTTCTTGCAGGCCATCCAGTGGGTCATGAACACGCAGGGAGTGCCGGGCATGGCCAGCAGGTAGGCATTGGCGGCCAGCGTGTCGCGCACGATGGGGTCCTGGCCGGCGTTGGCGCGGCGCTCGGTGTCGTGGTTCTCCACGAAGGTCACGGCATAGCGGCGGTAGCCACCATTCTCGTAGTTGTTGCTCATCAGTGGCCAGCTGCCATCGTTCTGCTTGCCCAGATAGGTCCAGTCGTTGCGGTTGATGGCGTTGCGCACGGTGTAGCGGAACTGGAAGTCGAAGGCGGCGCTCTGTATCACGTCGTTCACCTTCGTGGCATCTATCCAGCGGCGGATGGTGCTCGTGCCGTCCCAGCATTCGCCCACCGAGTATTCCACACCGCAGTTGCTGTTGTACTGACCGGTGTATGAGCCGCTGTAGCCTTTCACCATGTCGTAGCGGAATCCCGTGTATCCGAGATACTCGCGCAGGTATTTCAGGTAGGCGTTCACGTTGGCTTGCACGTTGGCGCTCTTGTGGTCGAGGTCGCGCATGCCGCCCCATCCCTCACCGGTGTCGTTGTTGGCCGAGAGCGAGTAGCCGTTCTGCGTGGCCCAGTTCAGGGTGGCGCCACCGTCGTCGTCACGACAGATGTCGGTGGAACTCATCGAGTAGGTCTGGCCGTCGAGGGGGTTCACCTCGGTGGGGAAGTCCACCCAGTTGGACAGGTTGCCACGGTGGTTCACCACCACGTCGGCAATCACGCCAGTGCCCTTGGCCTTGAAGGTCTGGATCATCGACTTCAGCTGCTCCTCATTGCCGAAACTGCTGTTCTGGTCGTACCAGTAGAGGGGGTCGTAGCCCATCGAGGGGTTGTTGGCGGCACGGCCGCTCTGGGGCACCCACACGAGCGAGAAATAGTTCGAGATGTCGCTGGCCTGCGATTCGAGCGTGCGCCATTGGCTGGGGGTGAACGAGTCCCAGTAGAAGGCTTGGAGCATCACGCCGTTATAGTTGGAGGGCCAACCTTGTGCAGAGGCGGTCAGGGCCGATGCCAGCATCAGGATGACAATGCTTAAGGTATTGATTCTCTTCATATTGGATGTTTTTAGATTTCTATGTGCAAATATAAGCCGAATATCGGTTGCTTGTCACTTTGGGAAAGGTTTTTTGGCACCATTCGTGATGCAAACGTTTGCACAAGGAGCTAAAGACAAGGGGCGCCAACGAGCGCCCCTTGTGTCAGGATTTATACTTTGATTATTCGCCCACGACGATGACGCAGCGGTTGCGGTCGTTCTCGGCGAAGGGCTGTACAGTGTCACCATACGAGCTCACGTCCATGCGGCTTCTGGAGATGCCTCTCTCCTCGAGGGCCTTGGCCACCTTCTCGGCACGGGCCTTGGCATAGCCCACGTTGATCTTCGGGTTGCCGGTACCACGGTCGGCATAGCCCTTGATGCTGATGCTCTTGCCAGGATACTTGTTGCACCACTCCACGATGCGGTTCAGGGTAACATCGGGTGATGGATCCGACTCGCGGATGATGTAGAAGAAGGTCTCTTTCAGCGGCTCATCCTTCACCACGGGTTTGGGCTCTGGCTTGGGTTCGGGTTTCGGCTCTACCACGGGTTTGGGCTCTGGCTTGGGTTCCACCACAGGAGGAGGTGCCACCACGGGGGCGGGAGCCTTCTTCTTCTGACCGAACTTGAAGGTGAGGCCCACGAGGCCCACGATCTGCCAGTCGGGGTCGAAGTTCGACTTCAGGTTGAAGCAGTCGTTCTTGTAGTTGGCGTCGAGCTCAAGGCTCAGTCCGAAATGGGGTGAGAAGCAGTACTCGAACTGTGTGCCGAAACGGCCGTTGAACGAGCTGTGCTTCGTGCCGCATTGGTCGGGACCTACATAGAAGTTGTTGCCCTTGGTCATGCTGCTCACGATGCCTTTGTACTCATCGAAGTCCCAGCCGTAGTTCACGCCGAAGCCGGCAAGCAGCACCCAGTTGAAGCGCTGCGAGGAGCGGTTGGGAGAGATGATGTTCGACATGTTCATCAAGAGGTCGAGGTCGCCGGTGATGGCCTTGAACTTGTAGTCGGCGTCACCATTGGGCAGACCGGGGAAGCGCTCCTGCAGGAAACCACCCTTGGCCTCATAGCCTTGTGCGTGGAGGCGCACACCCACCTTCGGATTGAAGTAGCGGCCGAACGACACGGCAAACTGCGGTGTGACGAGGTCCATGAAGTCGTAGTGGGTGAGAGTGACTTGGGCACCACCCTGCACAGAGATGAAGTTGTGGGGGTAGTACTCGTCGGTATCTTGTGCCTGGGCAGCGGTGGACACTCCGAAGAGGAGTGCCACGGCTGCTGCTATGTTCAAAAACTTTTTCATAGTTGCCAAAAGTTATGTTATTACTGTTTCACAATGGTAGCATACATCTTGTCGCTCTGGGCGCGGCTGGGATACAGCTTGATGGTGTAGGTGCCGGCCTCGCTGATGCTCAGGTCGGGACCGCCTTCCCAAAGGTCGTCCACGGAGTCGCCTCCCAGGTTGATGTCCCAAGAGCCATTGGTGGTGAACTTGAACTTGTCGGCATTGAGCTGTGTGGTAATCTCCCAGCAGTCCTCCACCATGTTGTATCTCATCACGGTATACGACGGGGCATCCCATCCGCCTGCCGTAGCAGGTCCTACAAGGCCCCAGGTGAGCTTCGTGGCGGTCAGCGAACCATTGGCCACGTCGGCTACGAGCTTGTAATAGCCGGGTTCGGTGCAGTTGATGTTGCTGCCATCACCAAGCGTGAATATCGAGCTATACGAGGTGAAGTCGTTGTAGTTGTACTCGGCATTCCAGTTACGCTCCTTGGTGAACTTGAAGTCGCCGTCCATGTAGGCAAAGCCTTCATAAACACCGTTGAAGCTGGCTGAGCGCAGGGCCGGAGCCAGTTCGGGCGTCCATCCCCATTCAGGCATGCCGGGTGCGGCGGTGTTGTACTTCTGGGCATTGCCCGGCACATAGATGAACTCGGCGAAGTTGAGCGGTGTGATCTCATAGGTGTAGTCCATCATGTTGACGGAGAAGCGGTAGTACCTTGCAGAGCCGTCGACGCAGAACGAGTGGTCGCCGTCGAGGTTGTAGCGACGGTCGAACGAACCGCTGAGGTCTTTGCTGTCGCCCTTCGTGCCGAAGAGCTTGTTCCATACGCCCTCGCCTACAGCATCGATGGCTTCATCGTCGCCGAATGCGAACCACATCTCACCGCCAGTGCTCTCAAACGTGTAGGTGAAGACAGGATCCTCGAACACGCTCTTGTCGCTGTGAGAGAACTTCTGGGCCTTGGAGTTGTTCCACTCGCCCGGACCACCGATGAGGTAGTAGTTCTCGGCGATGTTGAGGGCCTCAATCTGGTAGCTGTAGTCCATCATGTTGATGGTTACCTTGATGAGTCTCGGACCTGCTGGCACGCAGAACGAGCCATCATCGCTCAGGTTGTAGCGGCGGTCGAGGTTACCCGTCGGGTCGGTGTTGCCGTTGCCCTTTGTCGTACCGAGGAGTTTCGACCAGTCGTTGTCGTTGGCGATGGCCTCGCAGGCCTCGTCGTCGCCGATGGCGAACCAGGTGTCACCCTCCGATGCGTTGAAGGTCACGGTGAAGACAGGATCTTCGTATACATCCTTTCCGCTGTGGCTGAACTTCAGCATCTTGTTCTTGGCCGACTCGCTCCAGTCGTTGGGGCCGCCCACGATGTAGTAGTTCTGCGAGATCTGTGGCGCCTTCGGGATAGCAGTGATATGGAAGATGCCAGAGGTGGCGGTCTTCACTGCCGTGGTGCCGTTGCTGAGCCACATGCTCACGGTGGCTTCTATGGAGCGCTCCACAGGGCGGCGGCCGAATTTGCCAATCACGAAGTTGGAGAGGTCGGCGGAGTTCATCACGCCGTCGGCACTGATATCATATGTTTCCTCACCACCAAGGGTGATGGTGTATGAAGGCGTGAACGAAGGGTCGGATGCGGTGGGGGCAGTGATGCTGCACACCTTCACCGTCTCCTCGGCATAGCTGTTGAAGTCGATCGTGCCTACTGAGGTGACACTACCGTCGCCGAAGGAAACCTTCTCGGGCTGGTCGACCACTTGTGGGCTGAGCCAGTCTTTGTAGTCGTCGGTACAGGCTGCCAACGAGGCTACGAGAGCCATTCCTAATAATATTTTCTTAGTCATAATGAATTCATTTTATGAGTTGATGGGTTGGTGAGTGGTATGCTCACTTTACTGTTTGATGAAACGGATGTAGCCTGTGATATCGTTGAAGATAATCAGATAGGTTCCTGCCTCTTCAACCACGAGGTCGGCACCGTTGCTCTCACCATAGACATACATACCTTCACTGTAATTGACGAATGTACCGCCCTTGTTGAAGTCCCAGGAGTCGGCCTGCTTCACTTTCACCTTGTCGCCAGCGGCAAAGGTGTGGCTGATGTACCAGTCATGGTTCTCCCAGCCCGAAGAGCAAGCGGTCATCGGATCATCGTTCCAATCGTTGAACGTGCCGGCGATGGCCATTCCGTTGAATATAGCCGGAGTGCCATCATACTTCTCAATCTTGAGTGCAGTGGTTACTTCCTTGTCGCCAACCTTGGCCAGTTCAGCCGTGTTGAGCGTCACTTTGTAAATACCCGGTTCGCTGACGGTGATGTTGCCGGAGCCGCCGTCGTTCTTCACGAAGCCGTCGTTGCTCTGGCCAATCTGGGCTGCCCAGTTGTCGTCGAGGGCACCGCGGAGCTTGAAGCCGCTGCCGCCGAGGTAGCCAATCCACTGGATTTCGCCTTGTCCGGTCTTGTTGTCATATTCCACACCATTAATGGTCTGCATCGGGATGACACACTTGCCTACGTCACCACCCCACGATCCGTCGGCAATGTCAGCACCGATAAGCCACCAAATCTCGGGATCGGCGGGTTTCAGTTCCACGTAGTAGGGCACGGTGTTGAGCGTGACGACATTGGAGTAAATGACTCCATATTCGTTGAAAGAGGCATCGCGCAGAGCGGACTTCACACGCACTGAGAGTGGCAGTCTCTCAGGCGTGGTGGTCTCCGTCCATCCACAGAGTTGGAGTAATTGGCGGTTGAGGTTCTGCATGTTGATTTGCACATCCTTACCACTGCTATAGGTCTCATTCACATTGACGAAATCGGCGCCAGTATTGTCTTCAAGATTCTCGTCGAAGACTTTGTTGAAGGAGCCTGTGGGCGACACCTGCACGGTGTAGGTGGGCACCACGGGGGCGTTGAAATTGTTATAGGGAGTTGGTTGCGACCATGTGAGAGTTACCGTAGGTGTCTTCTCCATAACTACATAGCCGGTAATGGCAGGCTCGTTGAGCACAAACGTGGTGGGCTGGGTAAGCGTGGGGTTGGAGTCGTTGTCATCCTCACACGAACTGAGGAGGAAGAGCCCCACTGCGGCCAGCAGTATAGTTGGTTTGAATATGGTTTTCATAATTGTCTGTTGTCAATTATTAATGGTTAGTTGTCAATAGCCTTCGTTCTGCTTCAGGTTGGGGTTGGCCGTCATGTCTGAAGCGGGGATGGCAAAGAGATTTCTGTAGGCGGGCAGGCTGGCACCGCTCTCGGAGCCGCCCTTCCATTCCCATACGTACTGACTGCTGTTTTGCCCACCATAGTATCCGTATCGGATGAGGTCGGTGCGGCGGAATCCCTCGAAATAGAGTTCGCGCGAGCGCTCGTCGAGGATTTGGTTAAGAGAATAGCTGCTTACCGTGACGGCATGGGCGCGCTGGCGGAGGGCATTAATGTAGTTGGTACCTGTGGATGTGGTGGTGCCACCATTCAGACGGGCGTCGGCCTCGGCAGCGATGAGGTAAGCCTCTGCAGAGCGCATCAGGAAGTAGTCGGCATCGGGGAAGATGGTGCTGTGGGGCGTGCTGCCGTCGGAGTAGGTGTTGCGGAACTTTCCTACGGAGAATCCAGACTCGAATTCCGAGGGGGTGCTGGCCGATACGGTGCGGTCGATGCCAAAGAAGAGGGCGCGGTCGTCACTGGCGGCACTGGCCATGTTTTTCATGTTCACGGCAGGGGCGTCATCGTTGGGGAAGAACTTCAGAATGAGCTGGTGACGTGCGCGGTTGCCGTTCCAGAACTTCTCTACCATGCCGAAGTCGCCGTTCTCGTCCATATCTTTCGACCAGCAAGATGACATGAGGAACATGGATGTACCATAACTGGTGGTCTTCTGACCGTCGCCTAACAGAGGTAAAACAGCTTCCACACTGGAGCCGTTTTCGCCGTTGTCGCCCATGAAGAGCATCTCGTATGCACTCCAGCCGTTCTTAGTGCCGCTCCAGAGCTTATGTGGACCATTGATGACCTTCTCGGCATATTCCTTGGCTTCGTTCCAATGGGCGGTGCCGGTATAGATCTCAGCGTTCAGGTACAGGCGGGCGAGCAGCATGTTGGCGGCGTCTTGGTCGGCGCGGCCGTAGCCAGTGTCGCTGCTGATGCGGACAGTAGGAGTCTGCATTTGATCCTTGACCTCAAGCAGCTCGCTCTCAATCCATTTGAAGAGGTCGGCACGCTGGATTTGCTCTGGCGATGTGCTCATCAGCTCGGTGGCGAAAGGCACGTTGCCATAGCAGTCCATCAGATGATAGTAGAAGAGGGCGCGCAGGAAGCGCACCTCGGCCGTGCGGGTTGCATCCACGCCGTTGCATACATCGAGATAGTGGTTGCAGAATGAGATGCTGGTATAAAGACGGTTGTAGAAACCTTCGAGCATCGGGTGGCTGTCACCCCAGGTGTTGTAGTTGAACTCGGGGATGCCGGGGTCGCCCCAGGAGCAGATGGCCTCGTCGGTGGTCAGTTCGTTGGCATTCCACAGCTGGCGCACGAATCCTGTTGTGCCACCGTCCAGACGGTTGATGTCGCAAACATAATTCGGATCTGGAGCGCCTTGGCCATCACCACCGTAGTTTCCAGCAAGTGCCATGGTGGCATAGCACTTTGTGAACAGTTCTGGCTCGCTGGGTGTCATGGTAGAGCTGGGGTCAATGGGGGTGACGTCAAGGTCGCCTGTGCAAGAACTCAGCCCGGTGCCGAGCAGAATGGCTGCGGCTGGCACCATATTCTTGAAATATCTTAAGTTCATAGTCGTATTTCTTTTATTGGTTTGTTGTGAATACCTTAGAAATTCAGGTTTAGGCCACACTGGATGACAAGAGGTCTGGGATAGGCTTGATTGTCTATGCCGCCGAAGACTTCAGGATCCAGTCCATCGTACTTGGTGATGGTGAACACATTGGTGGCGGCCACATAGACGCGGCCGTTGAGCCCGTTGTAGCTGCCTCCCTTGAAGAGGTTGCTGAACGAATAGCCTAAGGTAATGTTGTCGCACTTCAGGAACGAGGCGTTGTGTACAAAGTAATCAGTAGTGAGATAGTTGGAAGTGCTCCATTTGTTCTCTATAGTTTGGGGAAGAACGTTACGAAGGTACTTGAAGTTAGAATCGTAGGCCGTGGTCACAGGTTCGTAGCCGGCGCCGCGGTCCCAGAATACGTAGTTGTCAAAGCTGGCGCGCAGTCCGAAGCCGAAGTCCCAATTCTTCACTTGCAGGCGTGAGCTCAGACCGGCGGTGTAAGGAGCTGCGGGACTCTTGTAAAAATACCGGTCGTCGTCGTTGATCAAGCCGTCGGCGTTGCGGTCCACATAGACACCCTCCAATGGTATGCCATTAGCATCATAGACTTGCTGGAACACATAGAATGAGTTGGCGGGGTAGCCTACGGCATGAGCCTGTACCTGGTTGCCTGTACCGGAAGAGATATCGCCGGTCTTGATGATGTCACCCTCACCGGTGAGTTCGGTGATTTCGTTTTTGTTGTAAGTGAAGTTGGCGGTCACTTCCCACTGCACGTTGGCGGTTTGGATGGGCCGCACGGTGAGCGATGCCTCGATACCGCGGTTCTCCAATGAGCCGATGTTCGAGATCACCTCGTTGCGGAAGTTGGAGCCGGCCGATACGGTGGCAGTGTTGATTAGGTCGGTGGTCTTGCGGTAGTAGTAGTCCACGCTACCACTTATTCGGTTGTGGAAGAACTGGAAGTCGAGACCTGCGTTGTAGGTGGTTGTCGTCTCCCACTTCAGATGCTTGTTGTAGGCATCGGGCAGATAGAGCAGACCGCTGTCGTTGACACCGATGAGAGGGTAGCGTCCGTCCACACTGGCGGTGTTCACATTGTAGGTGGCAAAATAGTTGTAGTTGCCGATGCCGTCTTGCTGGCCGGTCTTACCCCAGCCGAGGCGCAGCTTGATCTCGTCAATCCAGTTTACGTTTTTGAGGAATGCCTCCTCGTTGATCTTCCAGCCGATGGCCACGGAAGGGAAGGTGGCCCAGTGGTCGAAGAAACGGCTGGAGCCGTCACGGCGCACCGTAGCTGTGATCATGTAGCGGTCGAAAGCGGTGTAGTTCATGCGCCCGAAGAAGCTCACCAGATAGCTTTCCTGCTTCCACTCTCTATTGCTCGAGGTGAAGGGTGTTCCGCGGAGTGCGGCCAGCGTTGGATCGTCTACTACATTGCCTTTGCTGTCCAAAAAAGTGCCGTAAGTTCTGGGATAGAGGCTTAAATAGCTCAGATCGCCCCAGTATTTGTTGTGACTCCACTCGTAACCCACCATGATGTCGAAGTGCTGGGTCTCGAGGAAGTCCTTGTAGTATTGTGCGTAAGTCGAGAAAGTGAGGTTGTATTTGTTCTCTTTCGTAAATCCGCTGTTGCCATAATAGAAACTCGATGAGCCCCAGGGGGCATTGTCGGTGTCCTGGCGGCCGTTGGCCCAGTCGCCACTGGCGTTGGCATGCAGGCGCAAATCCTCGAAGCCGTGAATCTGGTAGTCCACCTCCACATTGCCCATGTAGTCGTAGCTGTTGGCACGGTCGTTCTTCTCATAGAGCATGGCCACGGGGTTCTTCCCTGGGCCTGTAGTGCGGATGGCGCTGGTGATGGTGTAGTCGTTGTAGGCGGCTCCATCACCGGCCCACTGCCAGTAACCGTGGAAATCCTCATAGGTGGGGTCTGTGCTCGTGACGGGTTTGGTGGGGTCGAAGCGCACGGCCTCGCCGATGGCTCCCGTGTTGGCATAGCGGTTGTGGGAGTACATGAACTTGCCGTTGATGTTGAACTTCAGGTGGTCCTGAAGGAACGACGGGTTCAGCGTCACACTGGCGGTGGTGCGCTGGAAGTTGGAGGTCTTCAGTATACCGTTCTGGTCGGTATAACCTGCACTGATGCGGTAGGGCATGTTCTTCAGGCCGCCCTGTACCGTTACGTTGTGGTCATGGGATACGGCGCCATGGAAAATCTCTTCCTGCCAGTCGGTGTTGGCAGTGCCCAGCAAAATTGCGGCATCAGAACCCTCACCATAGTAGCTCTTGATGAACTTGCGGAACTCGTCGGCGTCGAGCACATCCAACTTGTTGCGTTTTACCGAATAACTGACATTGCCGTTGTAGCTCACCTTCGGAGCCATGCCAGAACGGCCTTTCTTCGTGGTGATGATGATAACACCATTTGAACCACGGCTACCGTAGATGGCAGTGGCCGAGGCATCTTTCAGCACGGTGAAGCTCTCAATGTCGTTGGGGTTGACCATCGACAAGGCGTTGGGAGAACCTTTTACACCCTGGCGGTCGAGGGCCAGACCATCAATCACGATGAGTGGGTCGTTCGAGGCGTTGAGCGACGAGCCGCCACGGATGCGGATGGTGGAGCTTCCACCCGGCGTTCCACCATCGCTGGTGACGCTCACACCGGCGATCTTACCCTGGATCATGTCCTGAGCGCTGGTCACCAGACCATGGTTCTTCTCGTCGGGCTTGAGTGCGGTCACCGAACCGGTGAGGTCGTTCTTGCGGGCCACACCGTAACCAATCACCACCACCTCGTTAAGGGAGTGGGAGTCGTCTTGCAAAACGACCTCCACATGTGGAGCTGCGGCCACCTCTGCCATCTCATAGCCAATGTATGAGATCTGCAGCATGTCGCCTTGCTTTGCTTCAATTGAGAAATTACCGTCGAAGTCGGTTATCACACCGCCCTGTTGGCCTACAACACGGATGGTGGCACCGATAATGTCGTCGCCGGTAGCATCTTTCACATGGCCATTGACAGTGAATGACTGTGCAAAGGCACTCGCTGATAGGAACAACCCCACAAGGAGGCTGAGCAACCTAACAGGATTTGCAAAATTTACCTGCTTCATCATTTTTAAATATTAAGTTTATTTTACTATTAGGTATTGTATGATAGTCTACAATCTGAGTAATCGTCGTTGATGTCGTCGATTGTTTAGGTTTTAGAGGGCGTTCTCGTCACGTGACAGAGCGAAAACCGGCGGAATGTGTTTTTCCCATCGGTTCTGAGTGCAAAATTACTTTTCTTTTGCAATGTTTGTTCTTTTTACTCGCAAAATATTGATTTTAAGGTGCGCAAACGTTTGCGCAGATAATTGCATATTTTATAATGAGGTGGAAAGACAATGAATGAATGTTTTGCATATCTTTGCAGATAATGAACGACAAAGCTCCCATCACGATGAAGGATATTGCCCGCGCGCTGGGCGTATCGGTGGCCACGGTGTCGAGGGCGCTCAAAGACAGTCCCCGCATCAGTGAGGAGCGTCGTGCGCTCATCAAAGCCTATGCCAAGGAGCATCATTTCTATCCCAATGCTATCGCCGAGTCGCTGAGACACAGCAAGATACACCCCATGCACATCATCGGGGTCATCATGCCTCAGATCAATCATTTCTACTTCTCGTCAATCCTCAGCGGCATTGAGGAGGAGGCCTCGGCCAGGGGCTATCGGCTCATGGTGGCCCAGAGTGGGGAACAGTATGAGCAGGAGGTGAGGATTTGTCAGGCTTTTTCTGAGAGCAAGGTGTGTGGCATCATTGTCTCGCAGGCCAAGGATACGGTGAAGTACGACCACTTCAGGCGCCTCATCGACCAGGGCATTCCGCTCGTGTTCTTCGACCGCATCTGTACGGGGATCAACACCAGCCGGGTGGTGGTCGACGACTACATGGGTGCCATGACGGCTGTCAGCCACCTCATCGAGACGGGATGCCGCCGCATCGCCTTCTTCGGGTCGTCGATGAAACTGGAGATTTCGAAAAACCGGTATAATGGCTACCATGATGCCTTGGTAATGCACGGGCTGCAGGTCGACGACCGCTATATCCGCTTCTGCGACAACAGGGCCGACGCCGAGGTGGTGGCCCCCGAACTGCTGCAGATGGCCGACCGGCCCGACGCTTTCTTCGCCGTGAACGATGATACGGCCATCGGCATCCTCTATACCGCCAAGCGGATGGGACTGCGCGTGCCCGACGACGTCTCCATCTGTGGCTTCACCAATGGCGAGCGGGCCATCGCCTGCGAACCCATGCTCACCACCGTGGAGCAGCGGGGCAACAAGGTGGGGCGCGAGGCCGCCAGCATCCTCATCGCGCATAGTGAGGGAGAATTGCCGCTCGACAAGGTGGAGAAGCGTGTCGTGCGTACGCGCCTCATCGTGAGGGGCACCACCAGGGAGGTGCCGGCCTCGCACGAGAACCGCTGACACGCTGTCTTTTTTTTCTTTTGTATCATTCTTTGTATATCCTCTTTACTTGAAATACAACAAATAACCATAACATTATGAAAACAAGACCAGATTTGAGTTTTTGGAAACTCTGGAACCTCAGTTTCGGCTTCTTTGGCGTGCAGATAGCCTACGCATTGCAGAGTGCCAACATCAGCCGTATATTCCGTACCCTCGGTGCCGACCCGCATTCGCTCAGTTTCTTCTGGATACTGCCACCACTCATGGGCATCATCGTGCAGCCCATCGTGGGCTCGCTTTCCGACAAGACGTGGTGCCGGTTCGGACGGCGTATCCCTTATCTCTTCGTGGGTGCTGCCATGGCGGTGGCAGTGATGTGTCTGCTGCCCAATGCCGGCTCCTTTGGCATGTCGGTGAAGGCGGCCCTTATCTTCGGACTCTTCGCCCTCATGCTCCTCGACACCTCCATCAACATGGCCATGCAACCCTTCAAGATGATGGTGGGCGACATGGTCAACGAGAAGCAAAAGGCAAAGGCATACAGCATCCAGTCGTTCCTCTGCAACGCAGGAAGCGTGGTGGGATTCCTCTTCCCCTTCATTTTCGCCTGGATCGGACTGAAAAACGTGGCTCCAGAGGGTGTGGTGCCCGACACGGTCATCTGGTCGTTCTATATCGGCGCGCTCATCCTCATCCTCTGCGTCATCTACACCACATTGAAGGTGCGTGAGATGCCGCCCGAGGAGTATGCCATGTACCATGCCGTGGAGGAAGGCAAGAAAGACAGCGCCAACTGGTTCGTGCTGCTGAAAAACGCACCGTCCACGTTCTGGAAGGTGGGACTGGTGCAGTTCTTCTGCTGGGCTGCCATGCTCTATATGTGGACCTATGTGGTGGATGCCGTCTCTGAGGTGGTATGGGGCACTACCGACCCCTCTTCCGAGGCATACCAGGTGGCGGGCAACTGGACGGGTGTGCTCTATGCCATCCAGGCGTTGGGCAGTGTGTGCTGGGCTGCCGTCCTGCCTCGCTTCAGCAACACCAAAATGGCCTATGCGCTCAGTTTGGTCATTGGTGGCATCGGCTTCATCCTTATCCCCTTTGTGCACGACAAGTACCTGATGATCATACCGTTCCTACTCATCGGCTGCGCTTGGGCTGCCATGCTCGCCATGCCTTTCACCTTCGTTACCAATGCTCTGAAGGGCTATGGACACATGGGCGCCTATCTGGGCCTTTTCAACGGCACGATTTGTGTGCCACAGATTGTGGCTGCATTGCTTGGTGGAACGATACTCCACATCGTTGGCTCGAAACAAAGCACGATGATGATCGTGGCTGGAGTGCTGTTTATCATAGGCGCACTCTGCGTGAATGTCATCAGAGACCGAAAAGAATAATCCAGACCCGCGTCCGACTATTGTTCAGCATGGCCCATCCCGCTCCAAGTCATTAAGGACTCTAAGGACCTTAGGGTCCTTAGAGTCCTTAAGGTTTGGGATGGGTCAGACATCATTATTTAAACTATTATCAACTAACTATGGATCAAGGATTTGCTTTCGAATTGTTTGGATGGCTGGCAAGTATAACAATGATCTTGGGCTATTTGCCCCAAGCCATCACGACCATCCGCACACGCAACACGGATGGCATCGCACTGCCTACTTTCCTGATGATGGGAATTGGTGGCGCATGTTTCATGATGCAGGGGTTATTGCACGAACCGGGTGTGCTTTGGGCACTTTTCATCACCAACCTCATCACCACGACTTGCTGCATCATCATCTTCAGCATCAAGATCTACAACGACTATTTCAAGAAATAGCCTTTGCCTGACTTGCAGCATATAACAAATCTCCGGCTTTCCAAGTGAAAAGCCGGAGATTTGTTTCTCTATTGTCCCCACATATTGTAAGAACTCCTGAAAAAAGAGTAATGTCTGAACTCCTGAACTTCTGAAAAGGACTATTGTCTGAACTCCTGAACTCCTGAACTTCTGAACTCCTGATAAATCAACTCTCCTGGTCGCTTCGTTGCTGGTGCTCCTGCATGTAGTCGCGTGGCGACATGCCGTAGAAGCGCTTGAAGATAGTGGAGAATGAAGCGGCGTTGCCGAATCCGCAGGCGTACACCACCTCGGTGATGTTCATGTCGCCGGAGGCGAGCAGGTTGGCGGCTTGTTTCAGGCGGATGTTGCGGATAATCTCGTGGGGGGTCTTGCCCGTGAGTTCCTTCATCTTGCGATGCAGGTGCACGCGGCTGATGCCCACCTCGTCGGCCAGGCTGTCGACACTGAGCGACGAGTTCGAGATGTTCTTGTTGATGACGGCCATCACGCGCTCGAGCAATTTCTCGTCGGGCGACTTGATGCTCACGTCTTCCACATGCTCCTCCAATTTGTCGGTGCGCCCATACTTCATGCGCAGTTGCTGTCGGCTCTGGA
Source organism: uncultured Prevotellaceae bacterium (assembly GCA_900317305.1). GTDB lineage: Bacteria > Bacteroidota > Bacteroidia > Bacteroidales > Bacteroidaceae > Prevotella. The sequence goes on from ONGG01000002.1 coordinate 187,008, forward strand.
TGAGGTTGTGCACGGTGCGCAGCAGGATGTCCATGTTGAAGGGCTTCTCGATATAGGCGTCGGCACCCGTCTCCAGACCCTCGAGCTTGTCTTCCTCGCGTGTCTTGGCAGTGAGCAGCACCACGGGGATGTCGTTGGTCTGTGGGTTGCTCTTGATGGTGGAGCAGAGGGCATTGCCGTCCATTTCGGGCATCATGATGTCGGAGAGAAGCAGGTCGGGCATGATCTTCAGCACCATGGCCAGGGCCTCTCGGCCGTTGGAGCAACTCTTCACCTCGTATTTCTGCTGAAGCTCTTGTTCCAGGAAAGAACGTATCTCGTCGTCGTCCTCAGCGATGACAATGGTGGTGAGTTGGGTGGTCTTGAGTGGCGTTTCCTGTGGTGTCATCAGGCTGTCCACCTCCTCGGGAGTGATGATCTCGGTGTCGGGGGTCTCGGTGCCTTCCGATATCTCCTCGGGCTTGAAATGACTGTTGCCGAGGGGGATGGATACGACGAACTCGCACCCCTGCTCCAGGTTGTGGGCCTTGATGGTGCCGTGGTGCATCTCTACCAGCGAGCGGGTGAGGTCGAGGCCGATGCCCGTGCCCAGGTTGCGGTCGTTGACGCTAGATGGGGTCTGGTAGAACCGCTCGAAGATGCGCTCCAGTTTGTCGGCGGGTATCTGCTCGCCGTTGTCGCTGATGGCGATGTGGGCTTGCTGGTCGTCGTGGGTGAGCCTTACCTTGATCTCACCATCGGCAGGGGTGAACTTGATGGCGTTGGAGAGGATGTTGACCAGCACTTTGTCGAACTGCTGGCGGTCGATCCACACGGGCAGCTTGTCGGTGTCGTGCTCATAGACGAGATTGATGCGCTTGGCGCGGGTCTGGAGTTCGAAGAGCGAGTGGATGTCATCGACGAATTTCACCATGTCGGTCTGCTGGGCATGCAGTTGCATCATGCCCTTGTCAATCTTCCTCAGGTCCATCATCTGGTTGATGAGGTTGAGGATGCGCTCGGCATTGCGGCGGATGGTCTCGAGCACGCTCTTCTTCTGCGGGTCGTGTTCTTGTTTGATGAGGGGGAGTAGGGGGGTGATGATGAGGGTCATAGGCGTGCGGATCTCATGGCTGATATTCATGAAGAAGCGCAGTTTGGCCTCGCCCATCTCCTCGGCATGGATATGCTCTTGCAGGCGCAGTTTCTCTTGCTCACGGGCACGGCGGTAGGAGAGGTATTTCCAGATCGCGGCTCCTATGAGAAGCAGGTAGATGAGGTAAGCCAGCGTGCTGCGGTACCATGGCGCATGCACGATGACGGTGAAGGTGTGCTCGGGGGTGGAGATCTCATTGCGCTCGGCCTTGACCTTGAACACGTATTTGCCTGGCGACAGGTGCGAGAACGAGATGTCGTTCTGTCCGGGCAGCAGCCGCACGTAGGGCTCGCCGTTGATGCTGTAGAGGTAGGTGATGTGCTCCGGACTGTCGTAGGTGAGCGTGGAGAGGCTGATGGTGAATGAGTTGTCGTGCGAGCCCAGTTCGAACTCGTTGCTGGCGATGACCGTGGTGTCACAAATCTGGTAGAAGCCCGAACGGCTGTCGGGGGTCACGGGCTTGCCGTTGATGATGAAGTCGGTGATCTTCACCTTGGCGTCCCATTTCTTGTTGGATATCTCGCTGGGGTCAAACCAGGTGATGCCGCCCACACCGCCGAATAGCATTTTACCGTCGGGGAAGAGGGTGGAGGCTCCGTCGCTGAACTCGTTCGACTGCAGACCGTCGTCCACGAAATAGTTGTCGCTCTGCATGCTTTTGGGGTCGAGGCGGCACAGGCCATGGTCGGTAGAGAACCAAATTTTCCCCGTCTTGTCCTTCTCTATCGATGCGATGCCGTTCTTGGACAATCCTGTGTTCAGGTTCTCCATTTTCTTCGATTTCAGGTCGTAGCGCCAGAAGTCGGTGTTGGTGCCTATCCACAACGTGCCATCATACTCGTTGGCCACGCGGATGGGCGTGCCATAGAGCAGGTTGTTGGTGCCCAGCACCTTGGTCCAGCTTTCGCTGGCAATGTCGAGGCAGGCCAGTCCCATGGTGGTAGAGACGTATATGCGCTTCTTGTTAGGAGAGATGGAGATTTTGGAGATATAGTTGTTGATGAGCCCGTTCTGGGAGTGGTCCCACTGGGCCTTCTCTTTCATCACGAAGTTCTTCATCTGTCCGTCGGTAGGATTGAGCTTGATGAGGCCCATGCCCATGGTGCCCAGCCAGATATGCCCGTCGTCGTCGGTCACCATGCCGAAGACGCTCACTTGGTCGCCTTGGGGCAATGGCTGGCGGTGGAAGAGGCCTGTCAGGGGGTCTACCCATCCGCAACCATCGTTGAAGCAGCCTACCCACACCCGGCCTTGCTTGTCTTCGGTCATGCAAAGGATGGTGGAGGGAACCATGGTGACATGCCTGCTCGAATGGGTAGCCTCGTCGTAGATATAGATGCCGTCTTTGTCGGTTCCTACCCAGGTGCGGCCTTTGCTGTCGCGGAGCGTACTGAGCACGCACGACTGACCGATGACGTTGCTCGTTCCGAGTTTGTAGCCCATGTAGTGGAAGGGAGAGGGGGTGTAGGGCTGGGTGTAGATGCCTTTCTGCAGCATGCCTATCCATACGTTGCCACCCTCATCCTCGGTGATGGAGGTGACCTTGGCCAACGACAGGTCTACGTCGCGGCTGAAGAAGGGGTTGTTGGTGAGTTGGCCTGTGGCGGGGTCGAGGATGCTGGTGCCCTGGCCGTCGCAGCCTATCATAATCTTGTTGTCGCGGCTGCAGTAGAGTTCGCTCACCTCCTTGCCTGCGGTCGACTCAATGGGGACGAAGGTGTTGCCCGAGAGCCGGAAGACACCATTCTTGCGGGTGCCCACGTAGATGTTGCCCTTCTTGTCCTCGCAGACGCGGAGTATTTGCTGGCGAAGGGGAGCTTCCTGGAAATAGCGGGCCAGCACATGGTTGTTGGCCCAAACCAGCAGGCCTTCTTCCTCGGTGACTATCCATAGGCGCCCTTTCTGGTCGCACATCAGCCGCTGCACGTTGGCCACCTGGGCCAGACCACCGCCCAGCTGATGGGCAGAGGTGTGGCTGTCCATCTGCACGATGCCGTGGCCCGAGGTGCCCACCATCACCGTTCCCGAGGGCAGCTCGGCGAAACAGGTGACGTAGCAGGGCACAATATGCCCGTCGAGGAGCTTTACCTTCACTTCATGGAAAAGGGTGCCGTCGAAAGTCTGCAACGCACCGAACATGCCGATGTAGAACAAGCCCTTGCTGTCCTGTATGATGGAGTTCACGTAATTGCTGAGCATGCTCTCATAGGTGTCTTTCTTGTAGATACGGAACTGGTAGCCATCGTAGCGGCAAAGGCCGTTACGGGTAGACACCCAGATAAATCCGTCACGGTCAAGATAGACTTGGTTGACGAAACTGCTGGATAGTTGCTTGTCGGCTTCAAATAGTTTGCCCGTTTGAGCGTATCCAGAAAGGGTGGTCAGCAGAAGGATAAAACTTAGAATCAGGTTTCTTTTCATTGCGGCTTAGGCTTGACCAATGGTCATACAGTGGCAAAGATAGGGCTTTTCGGCCAAAATGCAAAAAAATATTGACCTTTTTTTGATTTTGAGTGGTAACATCAGATAAAATCACCTCGAAATGTTACTTTTTGTAGCCAGTATTACCACCTTATTATACTATTGGAGTTTCGCATTCGCTCATCTTTTTGAACTCCCTCTATTCATTCTCTCATCCTGAGCCACATCAAGTTGTAAAAATTTTTTGTATAGGCATTATGCTCAGAACCCTCCTTCGAAACCCTTTTTTCACAGTCATTTTACTGTCAAGAATTTGTGTTTTCTCCTAAAATTCTAACAAATTGATTTAATTGCCTTATATTCAATAAATTAGGTGCGTTTTCTTCTATGATTGGCTGAATGTGGGCTTCAGTTTCAAATATGCATCAATCTAAAAAATCCACTTTTGCGCTTTTTACCCAATTATATAAAATAAGGTATAGAAACAAACCCGTTTGTTGATGGCAAAACCTAGTATAAATACCATTTATTTGAAAATGTTAACGCATGTTGCAAAAAATAAAATATTTGAAACACTTAAAAATTGGTTATTGGGGATTAATTGATATTTTTGCATCCTAATAACTAAAAAAATATCTAAATTAATTAAACATAAAACCAAAACTTATGAATCAAAATCTGTCAAAATCTAAGAATCTAAAGCAACTGATTAGACAGACCATTCCCGCGATTCTGATGCTGTTCGCATTCAGCGCCACGCTGCATGCCCAGAACGGAGTCGCTGTAAAGGGTAAAGTCACTGACACTGCCGCGGAACCTTTGATTGGTGCCTCGGTAATCGTGAAAGGACAGCCTTCTCTGGGAACGGTGACTGATATCGATGGTAACTTCCACCTGACGGTGCCATCGGAGCAGTCGGTGCTGGTGATTTCCTACGTAGGTATGACCACCAAGGAAATCAAAGTCAATAGGCAGCGCGACTTCAAGGTCACGCTCGATGAAGACACCCAGCTCGAAGAGGTCGTAGTCGTTGGTTACGGCCAACAGAAGAAAGCATCTGTGGTGGGTGCCATTACCCAGACCACAGGTGAAGTGCTCGAACGTGCCGCTGGTATCGGTAGTGTCAGTGCGGCCCTTACCGGTAACCTTCCCGGTATCGCCACCATCGCCTCTACCGGTCAGCCTGGTGAGGAAGACCCGCGAATCTACATTCGTGGTGCTGCTGCATGGAACCAGGATGCCCAGCCGCTGATCCTCGTCGATGGTGTGAAGCGTGAGATCAAGTCTGTCGACGTCACGTCAGTGGCTACGGTCTCTGTGCTGAAAGACGCATCTGCCACCGCCGTCTATGGTGTGGAGGGTGCCAACGGTGTGATCCTTATCACCACCAAGCGTGGACAAGAGGGTAAGGCCAGAATCGATGTGGGCTTCAACGCCACTTTGAAGGCCGTCTCAAAACTCCCCCGCAAGTACGACTCCTACGATGGCTATATGTTTCGCAACCAGGCCATCGAGCACGAACTTGCCTTGGGAGGCGCCGCTTCCTGGGCTTACTATCGTCCACAGACCTTCATCAACAACTTCCGCAATCAGGATTATACGGTAGTGCCCAACTATGATGCCAATGGCAACTATCTTGGCGACTACAGCCAGGCCGAGCGCTATCCGAACGTCGACTGGCAGGAAGAGATGTTCAAAGACTTCACCTTATCTTATAATACTAACCTTAACCTCTCTGGTGGTACGAAGTTTGTGAAGTATTTCGTTGCCTTCGACTACCAGAACGAGGGTGATATGACCAAGATTTGGGACAACCACCAGGGTTATGAGGGTGGTTATACATACAATCGTTTGAATGTACGTTCAAATCTCGACTTCCAGATCACAAAGACCACACAGTTCAGGGTCAACCTGGCTGGCTCGAATGCCCAGCAGAAGACTCCACATTATTATTATGGTAACAGTGGCGAGTTCTTCCAGCAGCAAAAATGGGCCGGTGCCTATGGTATGCCACCTAACCTCTTCCCTGTGCAGTTCTCTGATGGTTCCTGGGGTTACTATCCACTGGTTTCCAATATCGAGAACTCGCCGAGAAGTGTGGCCACGTCGGGTTATGAGTTGAGCACGATCACACGCGTGTTCACCGACTTCTCTCTTGAGCAGAATCTTGATTTCATCACCAAGGGTCTTATCGCCCGCGGTACGATTTCTTGGGACAACCAGTTCAATGAGGGTAGCCGTGGTATTTCCGACCTCCACACCGTGAAGAACGCATACATGCTTCCTGAGGACGGACAAATTCTCTATGAGAATACCATCGATCCTACAACAGGTTTCGATTTCTATGAGAGCCGCGACTGGACTACTGAGTCGGGTAGAGTGAGTTATACGAGCCGTGCAACGGAAATGTCGCTCCAGCTCTTCTGGGCTCGCCAGTTTGGTGTGCACAACATCTCGCTCATGGGTAACTGGAAACGTCGTATCAGTGCAGGTAATGCCGACCTCGAGAACCGTCGCGAGGACTGGGTGTTCCGTACCACCTACGACCTGATGGGCAAGTATTTCGCCGAGTTCAACGGCGCTTACAACGGCTCGCAGAAGTTCTCCCCCGACAACCGCTTCGCATTCTTCTGCTCAGGAGCAGCCGGTTGGATGCTCTCCGAGGAGAAGTTCATGAAATGGTTCAAGGAGAAGAGAATTATCGATATGTTCAAGATTCGTGGTTCAATCGGTGAGATCGGTGATGATAACGCCGGTGAGCGCTGGGCTTACATGACCAGATGGGAAGTAGCCGGTCCTTTCGCCATGAATCTCGACCACTCCAACAGTATCTTCACGGGCTACAAGGAGGCTGGTATCGCCAGCCCCGACCTCCGTTGGGCAACAGTGTTGAAGAAGAACATCGGTTTCGACTATGCGTTCCTCGGTGGTATGTTCGCAGGTAGTTTCGACTGGTTCCGCGACGACCGTTACGACATCTTCATTTCCGGAGGCGACCGTTCGGTGCCTTCATTCTATGGTGCAGCCAAGACTCCTGACATCAACAAGGGTCGTATCAAGAACACCGGTTTTGAGTTCGAGGTTCGTTTCAATAAGGTGTTGAAGAATGGCATGCGCTTCTGGACCAACGCCAACTACACCTATGCGCACAACGTCATCAAACTGAAGGACGACCCCGCATTGATTCCCGCTTACCGCAAGGCCCAAGGCTATTCTCAGGGCCAGTACTCCTCGTTCATCGACAACGGCTTTATCGGAACCTATGACGAGCTTTACAGTACGCCTGAACGTCAGACCAACGACAGCCAGGTGCTCATCGGCGACCACTATATCGTTGACTTCAATGGCGACGGTGTGGTCGACGAGACCAACGACCAGGCTCCTTACGGCTATACCGGAAACCCGGAGCACACCTACAATGCCACTATCGGCTGGGAGTGGAAAGGTTTCAGCATGTTCGCACAGTTGTATGGTGTGACGGGCGTCACCCGCGACGTAGGTCTGCCTTCTTTCAACAACAAGCTGCTCACCGTTTATGATAATGGTACTTGGTGGAATCCCGTCGACGGAACAGGCAAGGTGGTTGTACCACGCTTCACCACACAGGTGGCCTACAACGACGGTACACAGTATCTCTTCGACGGTTCCTATTTCCGACTGAAGAACGTGGAAATCGCATACACTTGGACGAAGGGCTGGATCAAGAATATTGGTTTCTCAAGCCTGAAGATCTATCTGAACGCGAACAACCTCTTCCTGATCACAAAGATGCCTGACGACCGTGAGAGTAACTACGGATGGAGTGGTGGCGGTGGCGCTTACCCGACTGTCAGACGTTATAACTTCGGATTCAAGCTTTACCTTTAATAGCGTATACGATTATGAAATATTATAATAACATAAAAACCCTTTTGTGTGCTTCCCTGCTCTTGGTGGCTGGCGCAGCTTCCTTCACGTCTTGCACCGACTGGCTCGACAAAGACCCCGAGGCCATCATCGCAGAGGATGAGGCATTCAAGAACTACCGCAACTTCCAGGGCTATATCGAGGAAATCTATAGCCTGGTTCCCGATAAGGAGAAGGTCAACTATTGTACCGCGTGGAATTTTGGCGACGACGCCGTCCACAACCCCGAGGGTTATGCGCACATGGACCATCAGGTGGACCTGGGCAACTACCGCAACTGGTGGACCAACAGCCAGTGCTGGCTGAATGGCGACAGAAGTTCGCTCTGGAGAAACTCTTGGTACAGCATCCGTAAGTGCAATATGGGTATCGCAAACATCAAGTCGCTCATCGGAACCGACGAGGAGCGCGACCTGTTGCTCGGACAGATGTATTTCTTCCGTGCATGGTGGCATTTCGAGCTGATGTGCTACTTCGGTGGCCTGCCTTATATCGACGAGGCTTTTGACGCAACAAATATTCCTGAACTTCCACGCCTTTCCTTCCAGGAATGTGCAGACCGCTGCGCAGAGGATTTCGAGAGGGCATACGATCTCCTTCCCTTGGATTGGGATGAGACGCTTGCAGGTATGCAGACTTTCCAAATGAACCAATTGCGTATTAACAAGTTCATGGCCCTCTGCTACCTGGGCAAATGCTATCTTTGGGCAGGCTCTCCGCTCATGAAGGAGTTCGAGAAGACCAAGAATGGTGGTGTGGCCCAGCTCTTAGGCGCCAGCTCCAATGGCAAGACCTATGATTATGACGTGGAATACTGCCGCAAGGCTGCCGAGGCCCTCGGCAAAGCCTTGGATTTGGTGGCTAAGGGACAGGTGTCGTACAAGCTTGCCGAATACAAGTATTCCAACATCTACGATCATGTACGTGACGAGAAAGCCGAGACCTGCTACGCCGACATCTTCTGGACTGAGAAGCAGAACTGGAAAACGCCTGGCACTTGCGAGGCCATCTTCCGTGGTGCCAACTCCGGTGCCAACACCGCCAACTGGAACTGCGCTAAGATTTTTGGTCCTAAGGTTGCCGGTCTTGTCGACCACGACAACATCATTCACCACCCCACGGCCAACCTCATCGACCAGTACGGAATGGCTAACGGACAGCCCATCTATCTCGTACAGAATGGTGAGTATGTGCTCAATCCCCTTTCTGGCTGGGATCCCGAGCATCCATACAAGAACCGCGACCCGCGATTCTATCACGATATAGTGTTCGATGGCTTCCACTATGTGCTCAGCACCGATGGTCTGACTCCTGCCCAGAAGCCGCTTGAGTATTGCAGCCTTTATACAGGTGGTGCCATGCGCGAGATCGACCATGGCAGCAGCACGGGTTATTTCATCCAGAAACTGGTGCCTCACCAGAATAACGAGGGCGACAGATGGTATGACTGGGAACACGCTTTCGAATGCTATCTCCCCTATATGCGTTTGGCCGACATCTACCTGATGTATGCTGAGGCAAGGGCTGCTATGGCTTCGGGTGTTTCCGAGATTAACGAAAGACCTACATATTGCCCGACACTTTCGGCCGTCGATGCCATCAACGCACTCCGCGACCGCGTCAATTCATCCGATTATCCGATGGAGCATGTGCCCGCCAACCTCCGCGACACCCGTGAGCACTTCATCGATGAGGTTCGCCGCGAGCGTGCTGTGGAACTCTCCTTCGAAGGTTTCCGTTGGTGCGACCTGCAGCGTTGGCTGCTCCTCACAGAGCCTCCTTACACGATGAAATACTCTCATGAGTTCGAGCGTTTGGAAACTGACGACTGGTTCAAGACCCACGATCCGAAAGACGCCAAGGTTGGTAACTTCCGCAAACAAGAGCTGATCACCCGTCGTTTGGAATCAAAGCACTACTGGTTCCCGCTTCCCGACAAAGATATTTATCTTTACGAGGGATTCAAACAGAATCCGGGATGGTAAGACAGTGATTAATGATTAACGACAAACGATTAATGATTAATAAGACATTTTTATGAAAAGTATAAAAACAAACATATTTCTCTTTGCCATGTTGGCTGTTTCGCCACTGACGGTCAGCGCCCAGCTCGCTGACGAGGTCGAAGAGGCCCCCGATACCATCGTGGTGAAAAAGAAAGTCCATGTCGCTTTCCGCGACAAGGATCCCGACCATCTCCTCGGAGGCATTTCCTATGTCGACATGGAAGAGCTGCAGAAGAAGGACTATACGATGGGCAGCCTCGAAGATATGTATGCGCTTGTTGGCGGATGGGATGGCAACCACCTTTGGGGTATGGACAACGACCGTCTCGACACCAACGACAACAGCAATCTTCCGCTCGTGATTATCGATGGCGTGAAGCGTCCGTCCAACAACGTGCTTCCTTCCGAAATCGAGCAGATTACCTTCCTTAAGGGCGCTCAGGCTGTGGTGCTCTATGGCGCCAAGGCTGCCAAGGGTGCCATCCTCATCACCACCAAGCGTGGCAAGGTCGACGGTCTGCAGATCGTGGCCAACGCCAACACGGGCTGGCATGTGGCTAAGGAATTTCCTGAGTATCTTGGCTCGGCAGAGTACATGACCCTCTACAACGAGGCCCGTATCAACGACGGACTTGGCGTAAAGTACTTCCCGATGGACATCTACAACCATGCCTCTGGATTGAATCCTTACCGTTATCCCAACGTCAACTACTATTCCGACGAGTATATCCGCAAGGTATACAACCGTTCAGAAGGTACGTTGGAGATTCAGGGTGGTGGCACACGTGCCCACTTCTATACCAACATCAACTACTATCGCGCTGAGGATCTCCTCAACTTCGGCGTGGCAAAGGACAACTACACCGACCGCTTCAGTGTTCGTGGTAATGTAGACCTTTTGGTCAACAAGGTGATCAGTGGTTTTGCCAACGCAAGCGCCACATTCTACAATGCCAACAAGAACAAGGGCGATTTCTGGGGTGAGGCCGCTTCCATGCGTCCCAACTTCCCTGAGAATGCGGCACCGCTGATTTCTCTCGATATGGTCGACCCCAATGCCTCCAAGGCACTTGCCATCCTGGGCAAGTCGCTCAACCTCCTCGACGGGAAGTATTTCCCCGGTGGAACAAAGGCTACCCAGACCAATGCTATCGCCGACTGCTATTTCGGTGGAAGGACAACCGACGTCAGCCGTCAGTTCCAGTTCGATGCAGGTATCATCTACGACATGAACAAGTTCGTACGTGGATTGTCGTTCAAGACACAGTTCGCTATCGACTATGCGGCCAACTACAGCCTGTCATACGACAACAAGTACGCCGTGTTCATCCCCACCTGGAGTAACTACAACTCACAAGACATCATCGTAGCCCTTACCCAGCAGAACGATGAGATTCGCTCGGGACACATGGCCATGTCGAACTCCTCATATCGCCAGACTATCTCTTGGAACGGCTATTTCGACTACGACCACACCTTCGCCGGCAAGCACCATGTCACCGGTATGCTGCTCGCCAATATGTTCACCACGACACGCAGCGGACAATACCACCGCTATGCAAATGCCAACCTGGGCCTTCTGGCAGGCTACGACTATATGGACCGTTACTTTGCCGAGGTGGCTTTGGCAGGTGTGCATTCGGCACGTCTTCCTGAGGGCCATCGTGAGGCTATCTCACCTTCCTTCACCATCGGCTGGAACCTGGCAAAGGAGAAGTTCATGGAGGGAAGCTTCGTCGACGACCTGATGCTCAGCGCTTCTTACAGCGACCTCAACGAGGACATTGATGTATACATGCACGACGACGACACTAACAGCGATAAGTACTTCTACATCTACCAGGCACAGTGGAAAAATACCGGTGGTGGTTTCTCTTGGAACGAAGGTTCTTCTACCAACCGCACCTACTCCACTGCAGGTAGCAACCCGGCCCTCGACTTCATCCACCGCAAGGAATTTTCAGTAAATCTGCGTGGCTCGTTCTTCAACAAACTCATCACCGCCGACGTCACCTTCTTCAATACGGATATGGATGGCTTCATTACCCAGAAACCCACCATGTTCCCGTCTTATTTGCAGGGTGGTCTGTCGGGGAGTTCGTTCAAGCCGGCCATCAACAACAACATCCAGAACCGTAAGGGCATTGACTTCAGCATCAAGGCTCAGAAGCAGTTCGGACAGGTTTACGCCGCTCTTGGAGTCGTCGGTACCTATCTCAAGACAGAGTACACCAAGTATGATGAGATTAAGGAATACGACTACCAGCGTGCCGAGGGACGTCCTCTCGATGTCATCTGGGGTTACAAATGCCTGGGCTTCTACAATGTGGGCGACTTTGATTACAATTCCGAGACGGGCAAGTACACCTTGAGGAAAGACCTCCCGACCCCAGCGATCGGTGGTACCATCCAGCCGGGTGACCTGAAGTACGAGGATGTGAACCAGGACGGAAGAATCGATGACAAAGACCAGGTGGAATTGGGCAAATGGGGTACATACGGATCCCCGCTCACCCTGGGTGTGAACCTTACTCTCAAGTATAAGAATTTCACGCTCTTCGTGCTTGGCAACGGACAGTTCGGCGCCTATGGAATGAGGAACGGCAGTTACTACTATATGAGTGGTGAAGCCAAGTACTCGGTCAATGCACGGGGGCGTTGGACGCAAGAGATTGGCGATCAGGCCACCCATCCCCGTCTCACCACGCTGGGCTCTGCCAACGATGGAGCGAACTCCACCTTCTGGCTTTACAGCACCGACCGTTTCAACCTCCGCAAGGTGCAGCTCACCTACGACTTCCCTCAGGAGATGTTCAAAGGAAAGGTTGTGAAGGCTCTCTCAATCTATTTGAATGGCAACGACCTCCTCACGATCTCTAAGCACAGAAAAATGATGGAGACAAGCGTTGGCTATGCACCACAGACTCGTTTCTATAATCTCGGTGTTAAGGTAACCCTCTAATAAAAGACAAGAAAATGAAGACAAGACACATTATATTGTATCTCATCGGTATCCTCGCATTCTGCTCTTGCAACGACATGTTCGAGCCGGCAGATGAAAACAACCGACAGACGGAAGACATGACCGACGAGTCGAGGTATGCACATGGTCTGCTGATGTATGCCTACGACCGTCTTCCTTATATCACCACCACTCAGACCGATATCGCTACGGATGATGCTGTCACCAACCAGCTCAACAGTGCCTACCGGAGTATGGCGATGGGTACATGGCAGGCAGAAGAGAACAACAATCCGATGTCGGTGTGGAACAATTGCAAGGATGGTATCCAGTATATCAACCTCTTCTTCTCTATCGTAGAGAAGGTGAAGTACGCACCGAGTGCCGTCTCAAAGCAGCAGATGTTCGTCGACCGCCTGAAAGGTGAGGCTTTCGGCCTGCGTGCGCTTCTCTATTACTATTTGCTGCAAGCACATAGTGGCTATGCCGCCGATGGCGTGCTCTACGGTGTTCCCTTGCTGGTCACACCTGAGGATGGTAGTTCCAATTTCAATTTGGCACGTGCCACTTTCGCCGATTGCGTGAAGCAGTGCTTCGCCGACTGCGACAGTGCCATGTTCTACCTCCCCGTCGACTATGTCGACATCGCCAACGCTGACGAAATCCCCGCAAAGTATAAGGCTCTTGGCGCCAATTATTCCAATTTCAACCTCGTGTTTGGCAACAAGGCCAATGGCCTGATGTCGGGCAAGGTGGCCGAGGCCATCAAGGCTCAGATCGCACTCCTCGCCGCAAGTCCCGCTTTCCGCGACCAGAGTGGCGTGACCTCTGCCGAGGCAGCAACGCTCTGCGCCAACGTGCTCAAGCGCATTGGTGGCTTGGAGGGATTCGACCCCACAGGCAACATCTGGTACAAGAACACCCAGAAGCTTGATCCAAGTGCCTCTGAAATGCCCGAAATCCTCTGGCGTGAAGACCGCAGGAAGAATGCAGAGCAGGAGAGGGACCACTTCCCGCCAACACTCTATGGCAGTGGCCGCGTGAACCCCTCACAGAATTTCGTCGACGCCTTCCCCATGCGCAGCGGACGGCCCATCACCGATCCCAATTCTGGCTACGACCCAAGGAATCCTTATGCCAACCGCGACCCACGCCTTTCCGACGACGTGATCTTCAACGGATCCACTTTCAGAAGAACTGTGATCATCACTGGTACATATCCTACCGACAATGACGAGACCGATGACAACCTCAATAGCATCAGCACCTCTACGCGTACGGGTTATTACCTGAAGAAACTGCTCCGTGAGGATGTTAGTCCGCAGTCAAGTTCTCTCATCGAACAGTATCACATCTATCCTCGCATCCGCTATACGGAGATCTTCCTCGCCTATGCCGAGGCAGCCAACGATGCATGGGGACCCAAGGCCGACCCGACAGGCATTGGCTTCACGGCCTACGATGTGATCAAGGCCATCCGTGTGCGTGCTGGTCTTGCCACCAACGAGATTGGCCAGCCCCTCCCCGAAGGTGATGTATATCTTGAGGAGTGTGCCACCGACCAGGCCAAGATGACCAACCTTATCCGCAACGAGCGCCGTATCGAACTATGCTTCGAGAACAAGCGCTTCTGGGATATCCGTCGCTGGATGTTGCCACTCAATGAAACCGTCAGGGGTATGAGGATCGACCGCGACAAAGCTACCAGCGAGCTCACTTATACCGTCATTGATGTGGAGGAACGTGTATACGACAACTCTTACCAGTGCTACGGCCCCATTCCGAAGGGTGAAGTCCTCAAGTGGAGCAACCTCCAGCAAAACAAGGGTTGGTAAATTTTTAGGTTGAAAGAAATCAATTGTAATCCATAAGAAATATGAAACTTACAAAATACATTTACGGAGTAGCCCTGGGAGCCCTTTCTCTCACTTGTGCTTCTTGCTATAATGCAGACCAAGAGTTCCCCGACTATGAAGGAGGTACGACAGCCTACTTTCCATATCAGTTCCCGGTACGTACGCTCGTACTTGGCAACGATATCTACGACAACACGCTCGACAACGCACACAAGTGCCGTATCTGGTCGACGATGGGTGGTGCCTATGGTGGACGTAACGCCACGGTGCAGATAGCTGTCGACGAGTCGCTCTGCGACAACCTCTGGTTTGTTGATGCTGGTGGTAACGCATCCTCTCCGGTGCTTCCCATGCCAACGTCATACTATCAACTGGCATCCAATACCATTTCCTACAATGGTGAGCCCCGTGGCTATGTGGAGGTGCAGCTCACCGATGCGTTCTTCAACGATCCCAAAGCTGTGGAGAATACCTATGTCATTCCATTGTTGATGAAGAGTGTTACGGGCATCGACCACATCCTCACCGGTACACCACGTGAAGGCCTCTCCCCGTCGCGCTCGAACATTGAGGATTGGGATATTCTGGCCAAGGACTATGTGCTCTACTGTGTGAAGTATATGAACCCATGGCAGGGGAAATATATCCGCCGTGGTGTCGACAATGTCACAGAGAATGGTGTTACCTCGACCGTGGTGCGCAAGGATATGTCGATGGTTAATTCCGACCTTACGCATTACAAGGAGAATCCTGTGAACCAGAATGATGAGGTCTGTGGTATCACCACAAAGAACATGTCGCAGGCCAACTTCAAGGTTTCTATGAATATTGGTAAGGATGCTTCGGGAGATGCCCGACCTTCTCAGAGTTGTAACCTCGTCCTCACATTTAATGGCAACAATTGCACCATAACAGGTGGTGATGAGGATGTTCCTGCTTCTGGCTCTGGCGAGTTTATCGTCAATGGAACGGAGAAACCTGAATACAAAGACTACCAGTGGGGAAGCATGAACGGAAAGCCTGTTCAGCGCGATATCCTTCGTTTGACATATAATGTGACCTTCAAGAAAGGTAGGGTCATCGGTAAAAAGATGGTAGGAAAAAAAGAAGTTGACTGGATTCTTGAAAACGACATCCAGATATCGACCAACGACACCCTCGTTGTCCAGACCCGTGAGTCAAACAAGAAAGTATTCTTCTCACCCAAATACGTTAAATAATTATAGGAGGCTATGTGTATGAACAAATTTTTTAGAAACGGTCTCTTGATGTTGGCTGCTGGAGCACTTGTTGTTTCCTGTGCCGACTACAACGTGACAGACGATTTCCCTGCTCACCCCGACCCTTCTTTCGTAGAGCCATATAAGGACTTGGGTCCTGTGAAGTCATACATCGACAGGGCACAATATCCCAACCTGTCGCTCGGTGCCACGCTGAAGGTGACGGATTTCAACAAGCAGGAATTGGCTCATGCCGCTGCGGTCACCAACTTCGATGATGTCGCTTTTGGTACCACCCTGATGGCTGGCACTATCGTCAACGCGAGAGGTGTGATGAACTTCCTCGATATGAGCGACCTTCTCACCCATGTCGATGAAATCGGTTATACCGTTTACGGCAGTCCCCTCTTCGCCAATGCCAACCAGGCCGATGATTGGATGAATATGCTTACCGCTCCCATCGAGATTCCTGTTGACTATGTGGAAGGAAAGGAAGTGGACTATACTACCATGAGCTCCTTCGACGGAACAGCTGAGTCGGGCTCCGCATCTATCATCCAGTACGACGGGATGAACGTGCTCAAAGTACCCTTGAGGGCCAAGATACGCATCATCGAGGGCTTCGAAGTTGACCCCAAAGCCAAATACACCATTACTTTCTGGGCTACCACCGACAAGGTCAGTGACACTGGTGTATCCTTCAACGTGACGTTCTCTGGCACTCCGGTCGAAGGTTCCGGTACCGGTGGCAAATGGGTCGTGAAGCAGGGCAAATGGACAAAGTTCGTGATCGAGGCACAAAGTGCCGAGGGCGTGACCGATGGCTACCTGAGAATAGAGAACGGACCCAACGGCAACGTCTTAGTACAGAAGGTTAATGTGGGCTACTATCCCGACAACCACCGTCCGCAGACTGACAAGGAAATCAGCGACACGATCAATTTCGCAGTCAACGACTGGTGCGATGGTGTGATGAAGATCAACGCTGGCCGTATCAAGTCGTTCGACCTCATCGATGAGCCCATCGACCCGAAGGCTGAACTCGAGAATGGCATGCTCGATATCAAGCATTCTACAGAGAAGGTATTCTGGCAGGATATTCTCGGAAGCGAAAACTACGCTCCGGTAGTATCAAGGGCTGCCAGCACGGCATTCGAAAAGCATGGTGGCAATCCTGCCGACCTGAAGTTCTTTATCAGTGAGACTGGTCTCGACAACCCCAAAGTAATTGAGAGTCTCAAATACTGGATCGGCATCTGGGACAGCAAGGGTGCCAAGATTGATGGTATCAATGCCAAACTGAATCTTTTCTATAGCGAGGATGCTGCAACGCAGGCCGCCAATGAGGCCTCGCTCAACCTTCTCCTTGACAACCTTGCTGCTACAGGCAAACTCATCCGTCTGTCCAACTTCGACATCAAGTATCAGGATGCTGCAGGTGCCCCCGTCTTGGCAAATAATATCTCAGAAGACCAGCGTCAGCGGCTTGCCGACTACTATGCCTACGTTATCAGGAGCTATATGACCAAGATTCCGCATGACAAGCAGGCTGGTCTCTGCAAAGGCAACCTGGCCGATACTACCGACCCTGTAGGTCTCTGGTATGTCGATAACAGGGACTGGGTGCGCACAGCCACCTACAAGGCATTCTGCGATGCCCTCAGCGGAAAGTAATGAACTTATTTGGTTGCCAGTGAGGAGAAGGACTCGTTCCTTTTCTTCCTGGCAATTAACCCTTAGCATTTTTTTTAACTACCAACTTTTTATTTATTAATCTAAATTTTTCTATTATGAAGAAATTGTTTACTCTTGTTGCTCTCCTAGCAGTGTTTATGGGAGCAAAGGCAGAGTGGGTAGAAGATTACAAGATCGACTACTCAAACAACACTGGCTTCCCATTCTATGTGATGGGGTATGTGCCCGAGTGGGTTGACGGTGTGATGACCGACTACGGAGCAAATTACAGGTATGCAACACAGGCAGACCTTGATGGTGACGGTGATGCCAAATGGAAAGATGGAGAATCTTCTGTTGGTACTGTTACGACTCAAGGTGGAACAGAGTATCAGAAGGTGACAGGTGCTGGCCCATATTGGCACCAGTATTTCATTGCCGATGGTATTCCCACCGAACTCGATGGCGCTTATACCGTTAAGGCTATGGTCAAGGCTTCAGAGCCTGTCTCCATCAACGTCAACATGGGTTGGGGTTGGGGTTCCGGCCAGCAGGCCAGTGCTTCCGTTACTATACCCTCCGAGTGGACTGAGGTAGAATGGGAGTACAGCGGCATCGGTGGCACTTCTTGTAACCTCGTTGCTCAGCCAGGTACTTTCACTGGTATCATCGAATGGAAGTATGTGACTGTTTCCCACAATGCAAAGCCAGTGAGACCTACCGTATGGCAAGAGTGGCTCACCAGCGACGGACAGCCTGTCATCGTCGACGGTTCGCCCATTCCTACCTATATGGGTGATGCCGAGACTCCATGGCCAGATCCTACCGTAAGATTCGACGACCAGGAGAAGAACTACCTCATCTGCGCATGGTCGAAGGAGAAAGGCCGCAACATGAATGATAACGAGGGTTGGGATCCATTCCCCGCCGATATCGAGGAGGTTGATGGAAGCCACGTATTCGTATGCCATGGCCAGCCTGCTACCACCGAAGGTGATGCCTCTGCATGGGACAACCAGTTCTGGATCCAGTCGCCGAAGGCTTGGAAGTCGGGCGACCAGGTGAAGATTCACTTCCGCTACAAGGCTTCTGCTCCCGTTAGCTCTACCGATACTCAGATTCACTACCAGAACCCATCCAACTACCTCATCTGGCATGCTATTGGCAACATCGCATTCACCACTGAGTGGCAGGAGTTCGACGCTGTGATGAATATTCAGGATGATATGGCCGGTGGTTGGTCTATCGCATTCAACCTCAACTCTGTTGTTAAGGATGCTGTCAACTTCTATTTCGACGACCTCTCATGGCAGAGCATGAAACTCGACGAGGGTTACTTCGTGGCTGGCTGCAACCCAGATACGGGCCTTGAGTATGACTTCGACAACGCTATTCAGTTCGAATACGACTCCACTTTAGAGTTCCCATGCTATGTGGCTACCATAGGTGAGAAGGGCAAGACCGACACTTATGTCAATCAGATCATGATCTCTACCGTTCGCGGTAACGATGCTGCCTTCAAGGGCAACACCCTGAAGCCTGCTGGCACGATCACCAACGATCCTGACAACTGGATGGACTATACCGAGGCCAGTCTCGCCAAACTGTCTCTCCCGGGTACTGGTGTATGGAAGATTTATCTCGACGACGAATACAAGTCAATGGCATTCGAGATGCTCGAGGGTACTGATATTAAGCCAGTCGAAATCAATCCTAACCCCACAGTGGTTGTTGTGAACGCTCCAGAGAGAGATGACCTTACTGATGGAGAAGATGGTACTGTAAAAGAGGAGCCGGGTGGAACAGGCCAGCCTTGGGACAGCCAGTTCTGGATTGTTGCTAACCGTGAGCTCAGCACTGGTGAGGTCACTATTCTCCAGTTCAAGTACAAGAGCGCAACTGCTGCTAAGACCTCTACACAGTGCCACGCTGATCCAGGTGCATATCTCCACTGGGCTGCTATCGGTGATGTGAACTTCACTGAGGAATGGCAGGACTTCGAGAAAGTATTCACTGTTCCTGGCGAGGCCAACAACATGAAGTCTATCGCATTCAACATGGCTGAGATCAAGGCTGCTAACAAGTATGAGATCAAGGACGTTGTATGGAAGACCGAGGATGGCAGAGAGTCTCTGATCAACCAGGAGGGCGCCGACAACTTCTACGTGAAGGAGGGTGCTGGCGATACCCCACACGTATTCGTTGATCCTGAGGGCATCTCCAGCGTAGTTGCCAACAGCAGCAATGTTTCTACCGTAACCTACAACATCGCTGGCCAGCGTGTGACAAAAGATTACAAGGGCATTGTGATCAAGAACGGCAAGAAAGTGGTGGTGAAATAATCCTCCTCTTTCCCCCTCTATAGAGGGAACATAAACATCATCGTGCGTCACCTTCCGTCATCGGAATCGTGACGCACGATTTTTTTGTAAAGCAACTTGTGGGAGAGAGGAGAGTAAGATGTGACCTCCCCCTGCCCCTCAAAGATGAAAGATGACCTCCCCCTGTCCCTCAAAGATGAAAGATGACCTCCCCCTGCCCCTCAAAGATGAAAGATGACCTCCCCCTGTCCCTCAAAGATGAAA
>ONGG01000003.1 GCA_900317305.1 uncultured Prevotellaceae bacterium
AAAAAAATGATTACATTTGCCGCGAAATCAAGTTAGCAAACTCGTGAGTGACTGATTTTGTCCGATGCAGCTGACTGAATTTCGCCCGACGGGGGCAGGGGAATCACGGGGAAATGGCCATCTGGCAATGAATACAAACTACTACACTACTGAAAATATGAAAAAACTGCTTCTGACTTTATGGACCATGATCCTGCCGATGGCTCTGATGGCCTCGGGATGGGATACCGACTATGCGCGAATCGAGAAAAGCATCCGCAAGGTGACTTTCCCCGACAAAGAATTCGTCATCACCAAGTATGGCGCGAAGACCAACGCCAAGGCCGCGAAGAACCAGGTGGCCATCAACAAGGCCATCGAAGCCTGCTCGAAGGCAGGTGGCGGACGGGTGGTGGTGCCCGAGGGAACCTGGGAGACGGGTGCCATACGACTGAAAAGTCACGTGAATCTGGTGGTGGAGAAGGGCGCCACTCTGCTCTTCGCTTTCGACACCTCGCTCTACCCCACCGTGCTCACCCGATGGGAGGGGCTGGACGTGTGGAACTACTCGCCGTGTATCTACGCCTACGACGAGACCGACGTGGCCATCACCGGAGGGGGCACCATAGACGGCAATGGCAGCCGCGAGACATGGTGGCCGATGTGCGGACACAGCATGTTCGGATGGAACGAGAGCGTGAAGGAAAGCCAGCGCGAGAGCCGGCCCGAACTGCTGAAGATGGCGGAGAACGGCGTGGACGTGAATGAGCGCCAGTTTGGTCAGGGAAGGGGGCTGCGCCCACAGCTCATCAACCTCTACAAGTGCGAGGGCGTGCTCATCGAGGGCGTGACGCTGCTCAGGTCGCCCTTCTGGGTGATTCACCCGCTGCTGAGCAAAGACATCACCGTGCGCGGCGTGAAGATATGGAACGAGGGGCCCAACGGTGACGGCTGCGACCCGGAGTCGTGCGACAGGGTGCTGATAGAAGACTGCATCTTCCACACCGGCGACGACTGCATCGCCATCAAGAGCGGACGCAACGTGGACGGCAGGAAATGGAACATCCCCAGCCAGAACATCATCGTGCGCAACTGCGAGATGCAGGACGGCCACGGCGGCGTGGTGATAGGCTCGGAAATATCGGGCGGATGCCGCAACGTGTTCGTGGAGAACTGCAAGATGGACTCGCCCAACCTGGACCGCGTGCTACGCATCAAGAGCAACTCGTGCCGTGGCGGCGTGATAGAGAACATCTACATGCGGAAAGTGGAGGTGGGCGAATGCCGTGAGGCGGTGATGCGCATCAACCTGAACTACGACCCGAAGGAGGTGTGCTGCCGCGGATTCAACCCCACGGTGAGAAACGTGTACATGGAGCAGGTGACCAGCCAAAAGAGCAAGTATGGCATACTGCTCAACGGACTGGACGATGCCGACAACATCTACGACATCCATGTGAAGGACTGCCAATTCGACGGCGTGAGAGACAAGGGGCTGCTGCGCACCGGACTGAGCCACGACCTGTATCTGGACAACGTGATGGTGAACGGCTCGCTGCTGCTCACCGAGAATCCCTACAAGAACTACAGCGAGTGGATGACCTACTCGGAGATGGCACGCGTGGAGCATCCCTACCTGCTCGACTTCTCGAAGAAACCCAAATGGAGCTACGTGATGGGCATAGAGATGGAGGGCATGCTCGACACCTACCTGCGCTACAAGGACGAGCGTATACTGAACTACCTTAGGGAGTATCCGGAGACGATGATCGACGAGAAGGGCAACGTGACCGGATACAAATACGAGGACTTCAACCTGGACAACGTGCGCACCGCCCGCTTCATACTGAGGATGCAGAACATGGAGCCGCAGAAGAAAAACCTGAAGGCGCTGAAGACCATCTTCAAGCAGTTGGAGAACCAGCCGAGGACACAGGAGGGAGTGTGGTGGCACAAGGCCATCTATGCCAACCAGGTGTGGCTTGACGGTATCTTCATGGGACTGCCCTACTACACCCTGGCCGCCCCACAGCTGAAGGGGAAGAAGGCCAAGAAATTCTACGACGACGCCGTGGACCAGATCACCAAGACCGACTTTCGCACCTATGACGAGAAGACGGGACTGTGGAAGCACGCATGGGACGAGACCCATACCGCCTTCTGGGCCAACAAGGACACCGGACTGTCGAAGCACACCTGGGGCCGGGCCCTGGGATGGTATGTGATGGCCATGATCGAGGTGCTCGACGCCCTGCCACAAGACTATGCCCGCCGGGGCGAGGTGGTGACGCTGTTGCAGAAAGCGATGAAGGCGGTGGTGAGATACCAGGACAAGGAGAGCGGCGTGTGGTATGACGTGCTCGACGTGAACGACCCGAGGAACTACCTGGAGTCGACCTGCTCGTCGATGTTCGCCTACGTGCTGCTCAAAGGCCATCGGCTGGGCTATCTCGACGAGAGTTACAAGCAGGCCGGCATCAAGGCCTACGAGGGCATCGTGAAGCGGTTTATCAGAGTGAACGCCGACAAGACCATCTCGCTCACCGACTGCTGCGAGGTGAGCGGACTGGGTCCGGCTCCCGGGCCCTACGTGACCAAGCCCAACTTCAAGCGCGACGGGTCGTTCGACTACTACATGAGCGAGCCGATACGCGACAACGATGCCAAGGGCGTGGGACCATTCATCTGGGCATCGCTCGAAATGGAAATGATGGGGAAATAGAGCAACCATTGCAAGCTGAAAGGAGTTCAGGAGTTGCAGGAGTTCAGACATTGCTACTGCTAACAACTGTTGAGCCTAACGAAGTGTATTGTCTGAATCTGCAGGGCACTTGGATTTGTGACCTCCCCAGGCCCCTCCTAAGAGGAGGGGGGGCTTCGGAAGACTGACTTCTTTTTGTCTACACCCCCTACACGCCCCCTCCGACTCCCCGTTTGGCGGGGGAGAGCAACCTCTAATCAAGAGGGGGAAGAAGTTACCTTGGATTCAGGTGTGACCTCCCCAGGCCCCTCCTAAGAGGAGGGGGGGCTTCGGAAGACTGACTTCTTTTTGTCTACACCCCCTACACACCCCCTCCGACTCCCCGTTTGGCGGGGGAGAGCAACCTCTAATCAAGAAGGGGAAGAAGTTACCTTGGATTCAGGTGTGACCTCCCCCGGCCCCTCCTAAGAGGAGGGGGGACTAATTAGCTAAGCAAATCATCCCCCCTCCTCTTAGGAGGGGCCGGGGGAGGTTATACCTCTGCCAAGGGAGGTCTTTTTTCTGCTAAGGGAGGTCATTTTTCTGCTAAGGGAGGTCACCACGTAATTATTATGAGATTTTTTCCTGCCCATTGTGTTGCGCAATTGGGGAAAAATGACTAAGTTTGCATTCAGGAACCGACACCACGGCACTAGATCATCAGATTGAAAATATCAACTTGAAGGAAAATAACCGATTGAAAATATCAACTTGAAGGAAAATAACCAATACTCATTAAAACCTTAAACTATCATGACAAAAAATCTACGTTATTTCATGCTGGCATTGCTTTGCACAATGCTGGGCACTGCATGGGGTGGGTCGATCACCTTTGCAGACTTGGGCCTCGAGAACGGCGTGCAGTACAGCAACCCGTTTGATGGAGGCGACTTCACCGTGACCTTCGTAGGAGGTACCAACGACGGCAAATACTACAACACCGGCCAGGCCATCCGCGTGTATGGCAACGGACAGATGGTGGTGGAAGCCAAGTCGGGCAACCTGACCCAGATTTTGGTGACCTTCGCCAACGGTAACGACTACAGACCCACGTCGGCCGACGTGGTAGACACAGGCACCTTCGACCCCGAGTCGGGCATATGGACTGGCACAGCCACGAAAGTGACCTTTACCCGTCCGGCTGGCAGCGGCCATTGGAGAATACAGAAAGTGGAAGCCACCGTGAGCGGCGCCTCACCCCTGCCCACCATCAGCGGCACCACGCCTTTCACCTTCGAGACCACGGTGACCATCACCCCCTCGAATCCTGACTTCGCCGTATATTACACTATCAACGGCAGCACACCTTGTATAAACAGCGACACCAAGACCTACAAAGGCCCCTTCGTACTCGACGCCACCACCACCGTGAAGGCCGTGGAGGAAGACCTTGCAGGCAACCTTAGTCCTGTGGTGGAGAAGACCTTCGTCAAGATTGAAAATCAACAATTCCCTGTGGCCGCCGACATCGCCGCCTTCAACGCCATGGAGGATGGCACTGAGGCCACACTGACGCTGAACAACGCGCAGGTGCTCTTCGTGGGTACCAACGACATTTACGTGCGCGACGCTTCGGCAGCCATCGACTTCTACCGCACAGGCCTCATCTTCAGCCCCGGGCAAGTGCTCAACGGCCAGGTGACTGGCAAATCGACCCGTTATTACGACACCCCTGAGATGGCCAAGACCGACAACACCAACGCCGACAACATCACCGCCACCTCAGGCACCGCCACCGCCAAAGCAGTGACCATCGCACAGGCCAAGTCGCCCTCCTACTACTGCGACCTGATCAAAGTGCAAGGCGTGCAGTTGGCCGAGAAACAAGAAGGCAACTATACCAATGTGTATGCCTACATCGGCAGCGACAGTATTCAGGTGTACGACAAGTTCAAGGTGGGATTTGGTGAGTGGAACACCACCGACACCTATGAAGTGGAAGGTATCTTGCTGCCCTACAACGGCAAGTATGAGATTGCCATCACCAAGCCCGTAGGCACTGGTAGCGACGATCCCGGACTGCCCGTGGCTGCCAGCATCGCCGCATTCAAGGCACTGGAGGACGGCACCGAAGCTACGCTGACGCTGAATAACGCCCAGGTGCTCTTCGTGGGAACCAACGATGTATATGTGCGCGACGGCTCGGGCGCCATCGACTTCTACAAGACTGGCATCAATTTCGTGGCAGGGCAAGTGATGAACGGCAAAATCTCAGGCAAGTCGACCAAATACAACGACCTTCCTGAACTGGTGAAGACCGACAACACCAACGACAGCGGCTACACTTCGTCGGCCGGCTCGACCGTGGCAAGGCTGCTGACCATCGCAGAGGCGAAGTCGGAAATCCACTACTGCGACCTGATCAAGATAGAGAACGTGAACGTGGTAGACAAGGTGGAAGGCAGCTATACCAACTACTATGCCTACATCGGCAACGACAGCATCCTGATCTACGACCGATTCCAGGTGGGAATGGGAGAATGGAACACTACCGACACCTATGACGTGGAAGGCATTCTCGTGCCATTCAAAGGCAAATACGAGATCTACCTCACCAAGTCGCTCGTTCCTGGAGGCGACAATCCCGGGCTGCCCACAGTAGCCGACATCGCCGCCTTCAAGGCACTGGATGCCAACACCGAGGCCACACTGACGCTGAACAATGCCCAGGTGGTGTATGCCAATGGCAGAGACGTGTTTGTGCGTGACGGGAGCGGAGCCATCGACTTCTACAACACCGGCATCGAGTTTGAGACCAACCAGATGCTCAACGGCAAGATCACCGGCAAACTGAGTTTCTACCAGAACCTGCCTGAGTTGGCCAAGACCGATAACACCAATGCCGACAACATCAATTTCTTCACGGATAGCGAGGCCAAGCCCTGGAACATCTCCATTGCCGAGGCCAACGGCGACAAGTATCTATGCGACCTTATCCAACTTGACGAGATAAAGCTGAAGCTTGAGGACGGCAACACCTACGCCTACGATGACAACAACAACAGCATCCAGATCTACGATAAGTGGAAGTTCATGGAGCAGCAAGTGTCGCCCGAGGATTACGACAACAGCATATTCTGGATGAAGGGCATTTTGGTCATTTTCAAGACTTCGTACCAGGTATATCCCATCCTCGTCAACCACGACGTTGGCATCAAGAGCCTGACCACCGATGACGATGACAACGCACCAGTCTACAACCTTGCCGGCCAGCGTGTGGACAATGGCTACAAGGGCGTGGTGATCAAGAAAGGCAAAAAGTCATTAAGGAGATAGAGAGAAAGCTAGAAGAACTAGAAATTCTAGAATGACTAGAATGACTAGAATGACTAGAATGAACTAGCCAGAGACAAAATCGCCCAAGTCTGCGGATTTGGGCGATTTTTTTGATGAAATAATTGGAAGTTTCGTGATAAATTTCTAATTTTGTAGAACATATAAGTGTGAAATTGTCACTTCTTCCTAAGCATTGATTTAACCTATTGTATATAAAGCATTTAAAAACAAATTACTAACCATCAAACGAAAAGCTTATGAGAAAACAAATTCAAAAAGCAGGTATGTTGTGTTTGATGCTGTTGACGGCATTGTGGGCAGGTGCTGCGACCACCGCCACATGGGATTTCCAGAATGACATCCCCGCCGGCATTCAGGCAAACACCAACTACCAAGGCGTGGCTGTGGACGTGGAGTCGGACGTGGCCGGCATCTTCATGCATGTGGATGCCACCAGCGGAAAGCTCTACTGCGTGGGCCGCAACAACGCACAGATGAATCCCGGCACGATATTGCAAGTGCCGGTGACCGACACCAAGGACGTGGTGACCGTGGTGGGATATCCCGGCTACTGCCACTTCGCCGTGGGTGGAGAGGAGAACGGTGACCAGAACACCGTGGAGCACAAAGCCACCACCGCCGAGGTGAACAAAGGCTATGTGGAGGTGACCGCCACCGCAGGAAACAACTACATCTACAAGGTGAGCGTGGTGATCAACAACGAGAAAGCGCTGGCCACCGACGTGACCGCCAACTGGGATTTCCAGAACGACATCCCGGCAGGCATCCAGGCAAGCACCAACTACCAAGGTGTGGAGGCCGACGTGAAATCGGACGTTGAGGGCATCGTGATGCATGTGGATGCCACCAGCGGCAAACTCTACTGCGTGGGCCGCAACAACGCACAGATGAACCCCGGAACCGTGCTGCAGGTGCCCGTCGTCTCGAAAGAAGACGTGGTGACCGTGGTGGGATATCCCGGCTACTGCCACTTCGCCGTGGGCGGCGAGGAGAATGGCGAAGAGACCACCGTGGCCCACAAAGCCACCTCGGCCGAGGTGAGCAAGGGCTATGTGGAGGTGACCGCCACAGCCGGCAACAATTATATATATAAGGTAAGCGTGACGCAGAAGCCATCACAGGCTCCCGCATCGCTCAAGGACTTTGCCGCCACCGCCACCTTCCCGTTCAACCTGGGCACAGAGGGGCAGACAGCCGAATTTGGCGAGGCTGCCGACCATTTCATCAGCAGCAAGGTGACCTACGGTGAAGGACTCGTGCTGAAAGACAAGAACAATGGTTCGGGCATCGACATGACCCGCTTCGACCCCGTAGACCAGAACAACTCGCCCGACGAGACCAATGCCATCCGCTTCATCATCCAGCCCAAGTATGGTCTGGAGTTCACCCCCAAGAAAGTATCGCTCAAGACCACCCGTTTCGGTACCGACAACGGCTTGCTCGACATCGCATGGGAGAACCCCGACGGCACGAAAGTGGTGCTCGCCACCGAGGTGAAGCCTAACCGCAACAACGGCACCAATCCCGCCAATGAAGATGAGGCAGGACTGAAATACAGCAGTCTGAGTTACAATGTAGAGGGCGCCACTCCTGGCGAGGGTCCCGTAGCGCTGCTCGTGAACCTCTACCACCTGCAGAACGGCAAGCAGATAGGCTTTGCCGACATCGTGATCGAGGGACTGCTCAATGGCGAGGAAGTCTCGGTGCCCGTGCTCGGCTCATTCGTAGCCAATGGCGTGACCTACGCTGCCGGTGACATCTTCGAGGCCGACGGCGAGCAGTATGTGGCCACCATCGAACTGTCGAAGAAAGACAAGATGATCTCGGCAGCCAATCCTATCACTGATGTCACTGCCGCCACTGGCGAGCTGGGCGAGATCACCTATGAGGGCGACGACACCAAGTGTGCTGTCACCATCCCCGTGACCCTCGCAGGCATCACCATCAACTACATCGCCAACTTCGTGCAGAAGCCCGACTTCACCCTGACCTACCTGAACACCGACGGTACGACGATGGGCACACAGGCCGTGGAGAAAGACGCTGCCATCGGCGAGTTTGCCATCGACTACACCACCGCCATCGCCCCGGAGGGCTACAAGGTGCGCGGCTGGTTCGTGAAGAAGTCGGGTGGCAAGAAATACTTTGTGACCGACATCGTGACCAGCGACATCACCCTCTATGCCGTGGCTACGGAGATTGAGGGTCCCAGCCCCTACAAGAAGTACAACTACGACCTGACCGACGTGAACTTCTATCCCGAGGACCATGAGGGATTCGTATCCGTAGGCAGCGGCTACTGGCACGACACGCAGCATGGATGGGCATTCGGCAACGGCGACCGCATCGAGCTGCTCGTGGGCAAGAAGGCCGTCGTCTCGGTGACCAACTGCAAGTACTCGAACGCCTCGGCACAGCTCGTGTTCAAGAACGCCGCTGGCGAGGAAGTGGGACGCATCGCCGGTGTGAGTGAGGGCGACGGCGAGATAGCCGCCTTCAACTATGAGGGCGAGGAAGGCAAGCTCTACATCGACATCGAGTCGGGAGGCGCTGTCTACATCCACAACATCCGTGTGGTGAACACCAGCGAGACCAACTACGACTTCGCCGGTGACTGGTACTTCGTGAAGCCCGGCAATGCCAGCAGCCTCATCGACGTGATCGACGCCGTGAACGGTGTGAATGGCAGCCGCGATGCCAAGCGCTCGTTCATCTTCCTGCCCGACGGCACCTACGACCTGGGCGAGACCGTGCTCACCGCCATCAGCGGCCATAACATCTCGATTATCGGCCAGTCGAAGGAAGGCACCATCATCAGGAACGCTCCCGACAAGTCGATAGAGGGTATCGGCACCACCGCCGTGCTGCTCAACTCAGGACAGAACCTCTACATGCAGGACCTCACGCTGAGGAACGACCTCGACTACTACGGCGCACTCTCGGGCGGACAAGTAGGCGGACGTGCCGTCTGTCTGCAAGACAAGGGCGACCGTGCCATCATGAAGAACGTGAACCTGCTCTCGTTCCAGGACACCTACTACAGCCAGAACACCAAGCAGTCGTACTGGGAGGACTGCGACATCCACGGCACCGTTGACTTCATCTGCGGCGGTGGCGACGTGCGCTTCGTCAACACCACCCTCTCGCTCGAGCCACGCAACCTGAACGGCACTGGCGGCCGCACCATCAGCGCAGCCACCACCACGAGCAACTTCGGCTACGTGTTCGACAACTGCAAGATAGTAGACCTGGCCAAGGGCAAGGGCGACTGGAACTTCAGCCGCACCTGGCAGAACGACCCCATCGTGGTGTTCCTCAACACCACCTTCGATGACAATGCTGCCAAGACCATCGTGAAGAACCGCTGGACCGATAAGGGCATGAACAACCGCGACCCGAAAGTCTTCGGCGAGTATGCCACGAAGAACGAGGCCGGCGAGGACATCACCCCCGCCTCCAACATCGTGACCTTCTACAAGGTGCAGCTCGAGACCATCCTCACCGCCGAGCAAGCCGCCGGATACAGCTACGACAAGATGTTCAAGGAGAATGCCAATGCCTGGGATCCCGCCAGCCTCACCATCCAGAAGGCAGCACCCGAGGTTGCTTATGCCGACGGCAAGCTGAGTTGGAAGGCAGTGGAAGGCGCCATCGCATACGCCATCTTCAAGAACAACGTGTTTGCAGGAATCGTGACCGACGGCACCACCTTCGCCGTTGAGGCCGCCGCAGGCGACAAACTCACCATACGTGCCGCCAACAGCATGGGCGGATTCGGCGAGGCCGGAGCCATCGAACTGGAAGCCGTGGCCGTGAACGACTACGACCAGGAGGCCCCCGCCGCTGGCGAGTATGAGGAAATCCTCACCGACCGCGTGCTGCTCGACGGACTGAACACCATCGTGCTCCCCTTTGAGACCACCAAGGAAGAACTGAGTGCGGAGAAAGTGCTGGAATACACCGGTAGCGAACTGCGCGAAGGCACCCTGTATCTGAAATTCCAGTCGGTGGAGACCTTGAAGGCCAACACCCCTTATGCCGTATTTGTTGACGGCGACAAGGCCTTGGAGAAGTATGAGAACAAGACCGTGGTAGAGGCCAACGACCTGACCGTGAGCGACAGCGAGTACAGTTTTGTGGGCACCTACACCGCCTACGAGGCCGGCAAGTCGCCCATCGTGGAGGGTGACCTGATAGCCGATGTCGACGAGTTTGTGAAAGCCAACGGAGGCAACAAGATGCGCGCCTACCGTGCCTACATGAAGAAAGTGGGCACCAGCGAGGCCGCCGTGGCCTTCCTCTTCGACGAGCAGGTGGTCGACGGCATCGAGGCCACCCAGTTGCTCGACCAGATGACCGGCGACATCTACAACCTGAATGGCCAGAAGGTGAACCGTGCCCAGCGTGGCGTGTATATCATCAACGGCAAGAAGGTAATGATCAAATAAGTAAAAACGAAACCATATTATCTAACCCGTCGGCGAGCCAACCCGCTTGACTCGCCGACATAAAAAAACACATTATATGAAAAGAAGTTATATCACACCACAGATGAAGGTGAGCGTGCTGTACTCAAAAGACATCATGCAGATCACCGCCGTGAGCGATGGCTATGAGCAAAGCGTCGGTGGCCAAGGCAGCGACAATGAGGTAAGGGCACTTTTCTAACCTCATCGGCAGACATCACGCCACAATGGGCGTCAAGGGCAGGTTTCTTTACAAAACCTGCCCTTTTTGGTTAAAAAACCAACAAACTACCCCAAAGTTATTGTTTTTTTGATATTTTTAGTTATCTTTGCATTTAAATGTGAAGGTAGAATCTTTACCTGTCACCTCTGAACAACAAACTACAAGCAACTTGCTACTTTTTATAAACCTAAAATAAAATCTATGTCTGGTATTTTAAAATTCTTTAGATTGGCGCTATTATTGGCTCTTGTGATGCTCACAGGCCATATCACAGCGCAGACTATCCAAGGTACGGTGACCGATTCGAGCGGTGAGTCCATCATCGGTGCGACTGTCATGGAGACAGGCACGCAAAATGGTGTGGTGACCGACTTCGACGGAAACTTTACCCTTCAGAACGTGAAAGGCAAGTCGATCACCGTGTCTTACATCGGAATGAAGACACAAATCGTTCAGCTGAACGGCAAGACCACCTTCAACATCGTGCTCGAGGACGAGGCAGCCAGCCTCAACGAGTTGGTGGTGATTGGTTATGGCTCAGTAAGGAAGAAAGACCTTACTGGTTCGGTAGCCACCGTGGGTGGTGACAAACTGGCCGCCATTCCTACCCCCAACATCTCGGAAGCACTCACTGGTAAGCTCTCGGGTGTGCAGGTGACCACCACCGACGGTTCGCCCGACGCCGAGGTGCTCATCCGCGTGCGTGGTGGTGGCTCCATCACTGGTGACAACACCCCGCTTATCGTTATCGACGGTTTCCAGGGCGGTTCGCTCAGCGACCTTTCCCCCAACGACATCGAGGACATCACCGTGCTGAAAGACGCCTCCTCGACCGCCATCTACGGTTCGGAGGGTGCCAATGGTGTAATCCTCATCACCACCAAGAATGCCAAAGGTGGCAAGACCGTGGTGAGCTACAATGGCTATCTGCAGACCAAGACCGTGTCGAAGCGCATGGATGTGCTTGATGCCTACCAGTATGTGATGTCGAACTACGAGTATGCCGCACTGCGTGGCGAGAGCACTCTCAACTCCTTCTACAAGCAGTTTGGCGTGTTCGACGACCTCTACCTCTATAAGAGCGTCAAGGCCATCGACTGGCAGGAAGACCTCTTCGGCCAGAACGTGCTGTCGCAGAGCCACAATGCGAGCGTGAGTGGTGGTACCGACAAGACCAAGTACTCACTCTCTGGCACCTACGACTTCAACGCCGGTCTGATGCCCAACAACGACTTCTCGCGCTATGCGTTCCTGTTCAAGTTGAACCACGACATCAACAAGAACCTGAAAATGTCGATCACCGCACGTGTGAACGACCAGACCGCCAACGGTCAAGGCACACAGGGTGGTACCTATAAGGTGCGTACCGAGCAGGCACTCTATGGTGTGGCCACCAAGGGTCTGTCGGGAATGATCACCCCCGACTTCTCTACGATGTCAGACGATGAGATTGTGGAGTGGCAGCGTGCCAACATGTCGCTGGCCGAGCAGTCGGAGCAGTACTGGCGCCGCCGCAACAACCGCGGTTTCGTGTTCAACGCCTCTCTCGACTGGACCACCCCGCTGAAAGGGCTGAAAGCCCACCTCGAAGGAGGTTACACCTATGGTTTCAATGAGGTGAAAAACTGGTATGGCTCTACCACCACCCAGGCCTCGTATGTAGGCGGTATGCCTCTGGCCGACTGGCAGAAGACCAACTCCAACTCCATCCGCGAGAGTTTCACCCTGAACTACGACACCAAGATCAACAAGATACACCATCTGAACGTGATGGCCGGTCAGGAGTATCGCTCCAGCCGCTCCAACTACAACAAGATGGACGCCAACAACTTCAGCAAGGCGTTCACGGCAGAGGAAGTGTTTGCCAACTTCGGTCTGGGCACCATGCAGGCCATGACCGGCAACGTGGCTGCCGACCAGAACAAGGTGTCGTTCTTCGGACGTATCAACTACACCCTGCTCGACCGCTACCTGCTCACCGTCACCCTGCGTGAGGACGGCAGTTCGCAGTTTGCCGACGGCCACCAATGGGGCTTCTTCCCCGCTGCCGCCGCATCGTGGCGTATCATCGAGGAGCCCTGGATGGAAGGCGCCAAGAAATGGTTGTCGAACTTGAAGCTCCGTGTATCCTACGGTAAAGTGGGTAACGACAAGTTGCCCAGCTACATGTTCAGTCAGCTCTACAGCACCAACAGCGGTTCGAAGCGCTATGGTGTGGGCGAGACAGCCAACTCTCATCTGGCCGTGACCACCGTGCTGGCCAACCCGCTGCTCACCTGGGAGAAGCGCACCACACGAAACATCGGTCTCGACTTCGGATTCTTCCACGAGCGAATCAATGGTAACATCGATGTCTATTGGAACAACACCGACGACCTGCTCATCAACCATAATATCGCAGCCCCAGGCTACACCACCGTTTGGGAGAACTCAGCCTCGACAAGCAACAAGGGTGTGGAGTTGACGCTTAACGCATCCATCATCGAGAAGAAGAACGTCTCTCTGGTGGCCAACTTCAACATCGGCTTCGACAAGTCGAACGTGAAAGCCCTTGCCAATGGTCTCCAAGAGATGACATTCGCATCGGGATGGGCCAGCACCGACAACAAGAACCAGCAAGACTACATCGTCCGCATCGGCGACCCCATCGGTCTGGTGTATGGTTGGAAGAGCGACGGCTACTATACCACCAACGACTTCTCGAGTTACGATGCCACCACAGGCACCTATACGCTGAAAGACGGCGTGCCCACCACGTCGTTGCTCGGTGGCGCCATCGGCATACGTCCGGGTGCCATGAAACTCAAGGACCTTGATGGCGACGGTGTGGTGGATGCCAATGATATCGCCGTCATCGGTGACACCAATGCCGACTTCGCCGGTGGTTTCGGATTCTCGGGCAACGTATATGACTTCGACTTCAACGTGAACTTCACCTACAAGGTGGGTAACGAGATCTACAACGCCAACAAGATACAGACCACATCGCGCTACCGCGCCGGTACATGGCCCAACATGCGTGAGACCATGAGCCAGAGCAACGCCTACTCCTACATCAACCCCGAGACCGGCGTGCTGCTCACCGAACTCTCCGACCTGGCATACTGGAATGAGGGTGGCAACGGACAGGCTGCCAAGAAGATGTGGAGCCCCTTCTCCACTGGCGACGCCGTGGTGGTGCCCACCGACTGGGCTATGGACGATGCCTCATTCCTCCGCTTGCAGAGCGTGACTGTAGGTTACACCCTTCCCCACAAGCTCACCACCAAGGTGGGTATTCAGCGTGTGCGCTTCTATGTGACAGGCACCAACCTGTTTGTTATCACTAGTTATCCCGGCTTCGATCCTGAGGTCAGCTCTTACGTTCGCAACAGCAGCTACTCGGGCCTGACACCTGGTATCGACTTCTCATCGTATCCCAAGAGCCGTGCATTCACTTTCGGTGTGAACGTCACCCTTTAATTTATGGTAGATGAAGAAACAAAACAAGAATAAGAATCACGATATGAAACCATATAGCAAATTATTAGCAATTGCGGCAGTCGGGGCTTTTGCCCTTACTTCCTGCGACGACACGCTGAACGTGGAATCACCCTCACAGATGGACCAAACGATGGTTTACAACTCCACAGAGTTTGCCACTAATGCCATCAACGGCGTATATGTATTGTTCGGCGAAGACCCCTACACCTCGCGTATGTGCGGTGTGTGGATGCAGAACACTGATGTAGAGGCCATGGG
Source organism: uncultured Prevotellaceae bacterium (assembly GCA_900317305.1). Classification (GTDB taxonomy): domain Bacteria; phylum Bacteroidota; class Bacteroidia; order Bacteroidales; family Bacteroidaceae; genus Prevotella. The sequence goes on from ONGG01000003.1 coordinate 14,447, forward strand.
TGTGAGTGCCACCACAGCCACCAACCACCGTAATGCCGTATGGCCATTGCAAGGAGCCGGCAACGTAGGATGGAGTGACGTGAAGAAAGTGTGGGACAACAACCTGCAGGCCATCGAACGCGCCAACCAAGTGCGTGCCGGTGTCGACAACAGCAGCATTGGCTCACAAGACGAGATGCAGCAGATCAAGGGCGAGGCCACCTGTCTGAAGGCCTATCGTTACTACCTGATGTGCAACTTCTTCGGCGATGTGCCCTACTATGATGTGGCAGCCAAGTGGGGTGATGAGATTGACAAACCCCGTACCGACAAGAACGTGGTTTACAGCCGCTGCCTGCAGCAACTTGTAGACATCGAGCCCAGCATGAAGTGGAGCGACGTGAACACAGGTGGCATCGAGCGTATGAACCGCGACTTCGCCATCGGTCTGATTGCCCGTATCGCCCTGTTCCGTGCAGGCTATGGCATGACCAAGGACGGCACCATGAAGCGTGCCGACGACTATCTCGACGTATCAGCCGACTCGCTGAGCGTGACCTACAAGGACATCACTGGTGCCGAGAAGACTGCCCACAGCCACAACGACTATGTACAGATGGCCAAGGACTACTGCCAGAAACTTATCCAACTGAGACCCCGCCAGTTGTATCCCAACTTCGAGCAGTCGTTCGTCAATGAGATGAACTACACGATAGACAACAACGGCGAGGTGCTCTACGAGGTGGCCTTCGTGCAGAACTATGGTGGCGATATTGGCTGGAGTTTCGGCGTGGCCAACACCGGTTCGTGTGCCAAGGGCAACACCACAGCCCAGGTGGCCGTAACACCCACCTACTACATGTCGTTTGCCGACAACGACAGTCGCCGCGACGTGTGCTGTGCCAAATACAGCCATGAGAACGACACCGTGAAGGCATCGGCCGCCACAGGTATGTATGCTGGCAAATGGGACCGTGCTCTGGCTGCCAAAGACCTGGGTAGTGGTTCATCGAAAGGTACCGGCATCAACTTCCCGCTCATGCGCTACTCCGACGTGCTGCTCATGCTGGCCGAGGCCGAGAACGAGCTCAATGGTCCGACCGCCCTGGCCAAGGATTGTCTGACCAAGGTGCGCGCCCGTGCTTTCGCCAACAGTCCCACCTACAACGCCGACGTCACCGAATATGTGAACAACCTGAACTCGAAAGAAGCCTTCTTCAATGCCATCGTCGATGAGCGTGCATGGGAGTTCGGCAGCGAGGCACTCCGCAAGTTCGACCTGATCCGCTGGAACCTCTATGCCGTGAAGATTGAGCAGGCCATGCGCACCGCCCTTTGCTGGGGTATCGCCACCAACGACGACCTGATGCAGGACGAGGCCGTGCTCCAGAAGTATCCTGAGGCCATCAACTACACCAGTTGGGCTCCCAAACTCTGGTATGTGAAAGTGGGCAAGAACAACCTCAAGACCGACATCAAGTGGTATAACGAGAAATACAGGATTGCAGAGGATGACGCTACGATGACTGCTGCCGGATGGCAGTCGGTGAACTGGGGTTCGCAGATGATCAAGCGCACCCGCACCTATATCTATGGTGGCACCGACTATGGCACCACCACCCCTGTGAAGGTAGACAATGGTGACGGCACCGTGACCTATACCCTGGGAACCGCCCCCAATACCAAAGTGGTGACCGTGAACAGCAGCGACCCCACTGGCATCACCCGCAAGGATGTATACGCTGCCAGCGACTACTTCACACGCCTCTATCGCGGCTACTCGAACGGTGCACTGAAAGGCAACGGCGTAGTGCCCTACGTACTCCCCATTACCACCGAGACACTCTCTGCCAGTTCCGTGCTCAACAACGATGGCTATCACATCTTGGACACCAACATGGAAGACGGCGTGAACGTTGAGGTTGCAACTATTGAACGTGAATATAAATAATATTGGAGAGAAATATGAAAAAGATAATCAAATCGATATTGCTCCTTGCAGCAATCACGACAGGACTGGTATCATTCGTCAGCTGTAGCGACGACGACGACCTGGCAAAGGCCGATGCCCTCTTCCGCCCCATCATCAGCGAGACCGACAATATTGAGCAAGGTCTGGACGACAACCTCGTGCCCTATGTCATCGTGAAATGGGACAACTATACCAGTGCCAATCAGTATACCGTGAAGATGGAAGCCACCGATGGCAGCGACGTCAAGGAGATTACCACCAGCGACCTCACCTGCCGTTTCGACAATCTGCAGTACGACAAGGAATACTTTGTCTATATCAGTTCGGCCAACACCAACACCGGCCTGACATCGAAGCCCTATTCGCTCAGCATCACCACCATCGACTACCCCACCAACCTCAATTCGGTGGCCGCTACCGACATCATCGACAATGCCGCACGCATCCGCTGGTCGGAGAATGGTGACTACGACCTGCTGAAAGTGTACAAGGACAGCAACGACTCACTGGTGCATGAGGTGACCGTGACGAGCGACATGCAAGCCGTGCGCGCCGCTATAGTGAATGGACTCCAGCCACGCACCACCTATCGTGTGGAAGCCTTCAAGAACAATGTGTATAAAGGCAAGAAGCGCTTCACCACCGCTGCCGCCGAGAACTTCTCTGGCGCCGTCATCGACCTGCGTTCGGTGGTCGACAGTGTGGGCAAGACCTACATCACTACCGACCAAATGGCTGCTGATGTGGCCGAGTATACCGGGCAGGACCTCACCTATGTGCTGAAGGGCGGTTTCGACTACAAGATCTCGGGTGGCACGGCCCTACCCTCCACAGCCAACAAGATCAAGTTTGTCACTGGCCTTACCCTTGAGGGCAATGCCCGCTTTGTGCAGACCGGTGGATTCACCATGGCCTCGGGAGCCGAGATCAACGACGTGGTGTTTGAGAAGATCGACTTCGTGAGCGACAAGGTGAACAACGGCAGCAACCCTGTGGAAACCAACCACGACAAGGGTTGGGGCGGCCGCCAGGTGTTCAACGTGAACGGTACCAAGGCCACGATGGAGAGCCTCACCTACAAGAACTGCTCTTTCACCGGCTACCGTGCCGTATGCCGTGCCCAGTCGGACAACGACGCCGTGCACAACATCACCATGGAAGACTGTCTTATCAACTGCATCGGCGACCAGGGTGTTATCACTACCACCAACAAGGCAGCCGACTGGCGCAGCGTGACGATGAAGAACTGCACCATTACCAATATCGTGATGCTCTGCGACCTCCGTTCCACAGCCGGAACACTCAACTTCACCATCACCGACTGTACGTTCTGCTATGCACCCATCGAGACCACAGCCAATGCCAACACCCCGCTGTTCCGTCTGGGTTCAGGCAATGTTGACCTGACCATCAAGAACACCCTCATTGGTCCCACCATGGCCACCACCAACTCAGAAGGCAGCGAGATTCAGACCTATCAGGCAGGTGTGGCTGGTTCGGTACTCCTTTCGGGAACGCCCAACAACCTGCTGGTGGAAAATGGTTACAAGACCAACTTCACCTATCTTGACCTCGGCGCCGAGGAGCCCAAGATCTATCCTATCGATGGACTCAGCGAGTTGAGCCTGAGCGAGACAGAACTGTGGAGCGCTCCCTCAAAGGGCGAGTTCTACATCATCGGCTCGCAGTCGGGTGTCGACTTCAAGAAACTTGGCGACGGACGCTGGAGATAATTTTGGAGTTACAGAATAACGAAGAAACAGGCATGCGGCATGTTCGCATGCCTGTTTTTGTATTTTTCCGAACTACAAATGGAAAAGAAAGATTATTTTTGCTAAATTTGCAATGCGATTTCACCTACAATCTATTAAGACAAAAAGATGAGAATAATCCAAGTATTGCTTACCTTCATGGCAGGTATGTTGATGAGTCTTCCAGCCTCAAGCCAGGAGAAGACGCCCGCCTTTCCAGGAGCCGAGGGTTTTGGCCGCTATGTGACCGGTGGCCGAGGCGGAAAAGTCTATCATGTGACCAACCTGAACGATGCCGGAGAAGGGTCGTTGCGCTGGGCACTGAACCAGAACGGAGCCAAGACCATCGTCTTCGATGTGTCGGGCACCATCCACCTCAAATCCTCGCTCGACATCAGCAAGGGCAACGTGACCATCGCCGGCCAGACCGCTCCAGGCGACGGCATCTGCGTGGCCGACTATCCCATGCAGATCAAGACCAACAATGTGATTGTGCGCTACATGCGCTTCCGTCTGGGCAACAAGAACGTGCAAGTGAATGGTGCTGACGGATGGGACGGATTCGGAGGCTTCGACCAGTCGGACATCATCGTCGACCACTGCTCGGTGAGTTGGAGCATCGACGAGTGCCTCTCCATCTATGGCAACAAGAACACCACCGTGCAGTGGTGCCTCGTGGCCCAGAGTCTGCAGGATGCAGGTCACTCGAAAGGCAGCCATGGCTATGGCGGCAACTGGGGTGGCAGCGGTGCCTCCTTCCACCACAACCTGATGGCCCACCACGAGAGCCGTGTGCCGCGTCTGGGTCCGCGCTACACCACCCAGCTCGACGAGCGCATGGACATGCGCAACAACGTGTTCTACAACTACTGTGGCAACGGCTGCTACGGCGGCGAGGCCATGAACGTGAACATCGTGAACAACTACTACAAGCCTGGACCCGGCACCGCGCAGATTGGCACCACCAAGCAGGAGCGCATCGCAGGCTTGGGAATCCGCACCGAGTCGTACATCACCTCGTATCCCGACTACGCCCCCACCCTGCACGTATGGGGCAAGTATTTCGTCGAGGGCAACGTGAATCCCAAGTACAACGCCGTGACCAACGACAACTGGCAATATGGCATCTACAACCAGATTAATGCCTCCAGCAACGACGGACTCTACAATGAAGAAGTGAAAGACTCCATACGCTTGAGTCAGCCCATCGACTATGTGGTCACCACCACCCACACCGCCGAGCAAGCCTATGAGAAAGTGCTCGCCTATGCCGGAGCCTCTCTGCATCGTGATACCTTCGACGACCTCATGGTCAACGACACCCGTGAGGGTCTGGCCACCTACACCGGTGCAGGCAACCACAAAGGCATCATCGACTCGCAGGAAGACAACCGTCCTGCCGATGCCAGCGACGACTGGAGTGCCTGGCCCACGCTCAACAGCGCGCCTGCCCCTGCTGATACCGACCGCGACGGAATGCCCGACGACTGGGAGGCCGCCAATGGCCTCAACCCCAACGACGCCAGCGACGGAGCCATCACCACCAGCGACGGCTACACCAATCTGGAGCACTACCTGAACTCCATCGTGGCCGGGATTACCGAGGCCCAATACGAGGGTGGCGTGCAACAAGGCAGCATCGTGGAGCAAGAAGACCCCTCGGAGGTCAGTTCGTATGAACTATCGCCACAGACCTCGAATGGTGACTGGACCTTCAATAATGGTTTCAGCATCAGCGTGGGCAACGGCTATGCAGAAGGCTCGGGCTGCGGCATCAAAGGCATCAAGTACTCCCGCAACTCCAACTACAAGATCAACATCCCTGATGGCATCACCATCACCCGCGTGGAGCTCACCGGATACAGCAATCACGACACCAGCACCGCCTACATCCAGCAGTTGGGCGAGAACGTCTTTTCCCCCACCGACTATGTGCTTCCCTCGCGCAAGGGAGGAGTGGCCGTCACCTTCGACATTCCTCTTCCCGTGCCTGCCACGACCCAAGCCTCATTCATCACCAAGGATGCCCAGATTGTGGCCAACCTGATACTCTTCACCGGCACCACAGGCATTGAGGAACGCTTGCAACTTCCCACAACCAACAACGTATATACACTCGATGGCATCCTTGTCGTCAAGGATGCCAATACCATCGACCTGCAGTCGCTTCCCAAAGGCGTTTATATTATTGGTAACAAGAAAATCTTCATCAAATGAAAAAGACCATTATCCTAGCCCTCGTCCTTTTGTCATCGGTTCTCTCCTGGGGTGCCGACACCCGTGTGTCATCGCCAGATGGCCGTATGGTGATTACCATTCACACCGATGCCAATCAACTGTCGTGGGCGGTCAGCCACGACGGCGTGGTGGTGCTCACCCCCTCTGCCATAGACATCAACGGCGCATTGAAGAAAATGAAATGCACCACTAAAGGCCATACGGCTTTAGCCCAGAACAGCAAGTTCAGCGTAGAGTTCCGTGCCGACAACGATGCCGCCGCCTACCGCATTGCCACCAAGAGCAATCGACAGTTGACGGTAGTCGACGAGACTGCGGAGTTCAACTTCGCCGGCGACTACCCCGCCTTCGTGCCCTACGTGAACGACAACCGCAGTGGTGAGCGCTGGTGCTTCTCGTTTGAGAGTTACTACGACGAGCAGCGGCTTTCGGAAATGTTTGCCGACTCGCTGGCCATCAATCCATTGGCCATACGCCTGCCCAAAGGCAAACTGGCCGTGGTTCTCGATGCCTCCGTTGTCGACTATCCCGGCATGTTCCTCGTGAAGAACGGGCAGCATGGCCTGAAAGCCGCTTTCGCACCCCGTGCCATCAAGGAAGAGATTGGCGGTCATGCCCGTCTGAACCTCGTACCCACCCAGCGTGCCAATGATATTGCCACCATCACCTCGAAAACCATCATGCCATGGCGCATTGTGACCGTGGTGGACAACGACGCGCAGTTGCTCTCCTGCGATGTAGCCCGTCGTTACGGCCCAACGTGCCGCATTGCCGACACCTCGTGGATCAAGCCCGGAAAAGTGGCGTGGGACTGGTGGAACAACACCAACCTCACCAGTGTTGACTTCCGTGCCGGCATGAACACCGACACCTACAAATACTACATCGACTTTGCCCAGCGCAACCATCTGGAGTATATCATCATCGACGAGGGATGGAGCAGCGACGAGTCACTCACCGAGAAAATGAATCCCGAGATCGACCTCGGTATACTGCTTCCCTATGCCAAGGAGCATGGTGTGGGCATCATACTCTGGTCGAGTTGGCGCAACTGCATCAAAGACATGGAGCGCGACTTCAAACACTACGCCGAGATGGGCGTCTGCGGTTTCAAGGTCGACTTCTTCGACCGCGACGACCAGGCCCTCATGCAGTCGGCCTGGCAGATAGCCGACTGTGCTGCCCGCAACCATCTGTTGCTCGACTATCATGGCTACCGTCCCACAGGCATCCAGTATGCCTACCCCATCATTCTGAACTTTGAGGGAGTGAAAGGTCTGGAAAACTCGAAATGGGAGCCTCGCTCGGGGGATGGTCCGCTACACGACCAGCCCCGCTACGACGTAAGCATCCCCTATCTGCGCATGTTGGTGGGTCCACTCGACTACACCCCCGGTGCGATGCTCAATGCCACCCGCGACTGTTTCTTCGGCAACAACAACCACCCGATGAGTCAAGGCACGCGTGCCCATCAGGTAGCGATGTACACCACCTTTGATGCCCCATTGCAGATGCTGGCCGACTCGCCATCGAAATATATGAAGGAGCAGGAGACCACCGACTTCATCGCCCAGATTCCCACCACATGGGACGAAGTGGTGGCTCTTGGCGGTGAACTTGGCGAATACACCATTCTTGCCAGACGCAAGGGAGCCCGATGGTATGTGGCCGCCATGACCAACTGGACAGCCCGCGACCTCACCATCGACCTCGGCAAACTGGGCCTTTCATCGGGCAGCCATCGGGCAGAGATTTTCTGCGATGGCATGAATGCCGACCGTGAGGCCACCGACTACAAGCATATTGTCACCACTGTCAGCGCCAACGAGCGATTGGCCGTCCACCTCGCCCCCGGTGGCGGATGGAGCGCCATTATCAACCAATAACATCATGGCACACCACTAATAGAAAAGGCTCCCTTGTTTGGGAGCCTTTTCCATGTATGGTGAAGAAACGATTATTATTCTTTCTTCTCTTCAGGTTTCTCTTCCTTCTTTTTGGCGGTGCGTTTTGCGGCCGGTTTCTTGGCAGGAGCCTCGGCACCCATTTTCTCGAGTTTGGCCTTCAGTTTGTCCTCCTCTTTCTGCATCTTGTCGATCTTGGCCTGCAGACGAGTGATGGCCTTGTCTTTCTTCTCAATCTCATCGCCCTGGTTCTTGATGGTAGTGAGCAGAGCGTCGAGCTCATCATTGTCGATTGACTCAGGATAGAGCGAGTTGACACGATTGATGAAGTCGCCAAGGATGTTCATATAGTTGGTGAACGCATCAAACGGAGTGCTGTAGATGCCACGGTCGAGTCCAACATTAGAGGGCTTGGTGGTCATGAAGCGGAAGTTGTTGGAAGCCTGGAGATAGTCCCAGTCTTGGTTGATGCGTGGGTCGTCGGCGATACGGAGACGGTCGGCGATGCTATAGAGTTTGTTGAAAGCCTCGCGCTGCATGGGGTTACCGAGCCAGCAACTCACGTCGCGCTCCTCGTCGACCCATGAGAGGGTATCGGGCACATCGAGTGCGCCCACGCTCTTCATCTTCATGCAGATTTCGGTAGGTGTCGAGAAGGTGATGCCTTTTGCCTTGGCGCAACCCGGAATGGCCTTGAGGAACTCGAGGATGTTGCTCGACAGCGGCTGGGCGATACCCAGTGCCGAGAGTTCCATGAAGATATTGATAACCTGCTCCTCCTCGGGGAAGTTGGCGATGCGCTCCACATAGTTGTCGGCGAAGAGCGGATATCCCTCCCACTCGCTGTTATTGAATCGCAGCGAGATGTCATCACTCAGGGTGACGTCGCGGAGCAAGAGCTTCAGGTTGGGAGCAATGGCGCAATTGTAGACATAGTGTGGTGACTTCCATCCCAGCACATGTTTTGCACCCTCGGTGAGCATACCCTTGAATCCCATTGCGGCAGCCTGTCCGCCGATATCATCGCTATAGATGAGCGAGGAGTTGCGGAGCACCTGTGGTTCCTGTCCGAAGTATTCCTTGATCTTGACGGCCTGCTTCTTCACGTCGCGGGCGAAGGAAGCCTCATTGGCCAGAGCGGCCAAACCATGCGAGTAGGGCTCGGCGAGGAATTCCACGCATCCCGTCTCATTGAGTTCCTGCAGTTTCTCCAGCACCTGAGGAGCGTGCATCTCGAGTTGCTCGATACCTGTTCCCGAGAGTGAGAAAGCCACTTTGAAATAGTCACCATTCTGGTCGATCATTTCCTTGAGCGCATTGAGAGCCGGCATATACGACCTGTTGGCGATATCGGTGATGGAGCGCTCGTTCTCGTAATCATCATAATAGTAGTGGTCGGTACCGATATCGAAGAAGCGGTAGCGTTTGAGATGTATGATCTGATGTATCTCGAAATATAAGCAAATTGTTTTCATTTTGGTATTATTTTAAATTACTTATTAAGTGTGCGGATGTAAAGTTCCTTGATCCATCTTCCGACTTTCTCCCATGTGATTTGGTCGACCTCTCGTTTTCCTTCATCTTGCAGGAAATGGAAGAGGCTGTCGTTGTGGCAGATCGAGTAGATGGCATCGGCCAGCGCGTGGATGTCCCAATAGTCAACCTTGATACAGTTGGTAAGGATTTCCGCGCATCCGCTCTGCCATGAGATGATAGACGGGGTGCCACACTGCATGGCCTCGAGCGGCGAGATACCGAATGGCTCGCTCACCGAGGGCATCACATATACATCCGAGTCTTTCAAGCATTCATACACCTGTTTTCCTCTCATGAATCCAGGGAAGTGGAACCTGTCGGCGATGCCCCTCTCGGCGGCCAGTTGGATCATGGCGTCCATCATGTCGCCCGATCCTGCCATACAGAATCTCACGTTTCTTGTGCGGTGGAGCACCATATTGGCAGCCTCGACGAAATACTCCGGTCCTTTCTGCATGGTGATACGTCCGAGGAAGGTCACCACTTTCTCTTTGTTGGTGTGGTCGGGGCGAGGAATATCCTGCAGTTCCTGTACTAAAGGATAAACGGCATTGTGCACGGTGAACACCTTCTTCGGGTCTTGGTAGTAGTGGTTGATGACCGTTCGCCGTGTGAGGTCGGACACGCACATGATGCAGTCGGCGTTGTCCATACCGTCTTTCTCGATGGAGTAGACCGTTGGGTTCACCTTTCCGCGGCTTCGGTCGAAGTCGGTGGCGTGTACGTGGATGCACAACGGTTTTCCACTCACGTTCTTGGCATGGATACCTGCGGGATAGGTAAGCCAGTCGTGAGCGTGGATGATATCAAACTCCTCTGTCCTGGCCACCACGCCAGCGATGACCGAGTAGTTATTGATTTCCTCGTGCAGGTTTTTGGGGTATCCTCCGGCAAACTCCATGCATCCGAGGTCGTTCACATGCATGTAGTTGAAGTCGGCATAAATATGGTCGCGCAGTTTGAAGTAATAGTCGGGGTCCATGATGTTCCCCACCCTGCTCTTCACATAGTCGTAGTCTACATCCCTCCATGCGATAGGAACGGCACACATACCCACGATTTTGCAGGCCGATGTGTCCTCATCGCCAAATGGCTTGGGCAGGCACAGTGTGATATCCATGTCGCCCTGGGCGTGCAGTCCTTCAGAGATTCCATAATTAGCGGTAGCGAGTCCACCGTATACATGAGGAGGATACTCCCATCCAAACATTAAAACTTTCATATATTTCCTCCTCCTTTATTTTGTATAGTTATACGATTCGAGCAAGTTGAGCGTACGCAGGATCTCGGCCACGTTCATGGCAAACGACATGGCACCTCTTCCGAGGAATGGCGGGTTGCCATCGAAGAGTTCGCTGATGGTGCCCAGGCAATGGTAGTCCATTTCCTCCTCATATCCCACCATTTGCCTTTCGATGAAGCTGAGTCTTGTGCGCTTGTAGAGTTTGAGGCAAGCCTCCATATAGAAGCCACCGAGCCAGGGCCATGCCGTACCCTGATGGTAGGCATAGTCGCGCTGTGTCTGTGGTCCCACATACATGGGGTTGTATCCACCGCTCTTCGGTGAGAGCGAGCGCAGTCCCTTTGGAGTAAGCAGTTCGCGTGTGCACACATCAAGCACGCTCTTCTTCTGCTCTTGTGAGAGTGGCGAGTAGTCGAATGCCACAGCGAAGATCATATTGGGTCTTACGCTCCAGTCGATCATGTTGCCATCCACATAGTCGTAGAGATATCCATACTCGTTGAGGAAAGTGTCGACGAAAGCCACCTTGGCTTTCTCTGCCCTTTGTTCAAGAAGTTGTGCCCGCTCTTCCTTTCCATTCTCTGCGGCGAGCGATGCGGCAAATCTGAGGGCGTTGTACCACAATGCATTGAACTCGACGACAAATCCTGTGCGGGGCACCACTGGCCTGCCATTGGCGGTGGAGTTCATCCAGGTCACGGCACGGTCGCGTCCTTCTGTGTGCAGGAGGCCGTTCTCCTCGAGGGTTAGGTTGGGGTGTCCGCCTTCGATGATGAAGTCGAGGATGTCGTCAACAAGTTTTCCATACATGGAGTAGCATTTCGGCCTTCCGCATTCCTTGGCATACTGTTGTACAGCCCAAATTGCCCAGAGCGGCACATCGGGCTGTTCCATCTCATAGATTTGTCCCTTGATCGGTTTGTCTTCCATGAATGCCCTGAGTTCTCTCTCGGCGGTACTCATCACCAACTCGAAATAGTCTTGCTCCTCGATAGCCAGCGTTAGTCCGGGCAGCGAGATGAAGGTGTCGCGTGCCCTGCACTTAAACCAAGGATAACCAGCGAGCAGATACCTGTCGTCGTTGGGCATTCTCTTGTGGAACTGATGGGCGGCATTCACGAGGCAGTGGAAGAAATTGTCGCGTGGGTTTCTCTCCTGCACTTCAGCCTCAAAAAGTTTCTTCAGCGTGCTGGTCCTGATCTTCGAGGTGGAAGCAGCAAAGACAATGCTCTCACCTTTCTTGATCTGCATCTCAAACCAGCCGGGCACGTAGAGGTCCTCGTTTGAAGCATATCCGCGCTCCTGCTCTTTCGGATACTCGATGCCCCTGTACCAATCGGGATGGAAGATGAACTCATTCTTCTTGCTGAACTGCATATAGAGGTCGGGATAGCCGGCATACATGCATGTCTTGATACCATTGTCGATGGGCGTGTAATCGCGGCTTGCGGTATAGTTCTCGTGGGTGAACTGCCTCACGCTTCTGAAAGCCAGGAAAGGCCTGAACCTCAGTGTGGTGGCAGAGTGTGCCTCCATCAAGGTGTAGCGGATGAGAATCCGGTCCTCATAATGCTGGAAGACGACCTCTTTCTTGAGTACCACTCCACCCACCCTGTAGATGGTGGTGGGCACTTTGTCGCAGTCGAACTCACGGATGTACTTGTGCCCTTTCGGGCTGTAGTTGTTGCCCTGATACTTATGGAGTCCTAAATTGAATTCAGCCCCATGCTGAATGACTGTGGCATCGAGCGAAGACAGGAGCACATGGTTCTCATCATCCAATTCGGGAATGGGAACAACGAGCAGTCCGTGATACTTTCTCGTGTTACAGTCGACAATTGTAGAACAAGAATACGCGCCCGAGCGGTTGGTTCTCAGCAACTCTCTTGGCAGCGATTCCTCCAAGTTGGTCATCAGCGCCTTTTCTAATCGAAGATAACTCATAGTTGTTCTATTAAGGTTTAAAAAACGTATCTGATTGATTTCCATAGCATCAGTGTGCACAGGTTTTGCGCACGCTGTTGAAATTTCCTCAAAGGTAATAAAAAAAGGAAATTTGCACAAATTTTCTTTGTCCTTTTTTCCCTTTATTTCCCGTTTTTATGTTTTAAAATATAATTTTAGTAGTTAACCAAGGTGTTTTTACAAAATTTTGTTATTTTTGCAATTCATGTATCACTTTGAGCCAGACGGTAGGATATTCCTTCTCTGGTAATGCAATCAAAAAAGCCGATGTCAGCCCGCAGTATAAATATCGACCAAGACAGCGTTCTTGATGAGGTATTAAGGCTCTGGCCCTCGCTCAGCGAGGCCCAGCGTAGCCTGGTGGCCGGTCATCTTCATATCAGCCATTACAAGAAGAACGACGAGATTTACCGCAACTCCGACAACACCGACCAGATATACATTTTGGTATCTGGCAAGGCAAAAGTTCAAAAAGACGGTGTGGGTGGCCGCAACCAGATTATCCGGGTCATCAAGCCAGTCGAGATGTTTGGCTACCGTGCCCATTTTGCAGGCGAGAGGCATCGCACGTTTGCCACTGCATTCGAGAGTTCGGTCGTTGCCACATTGCCGATGGCCATCGTTGAGCAGTTGATGCGTGAGAACCCCGAGGTGAGTCTTTGTATCGTGCGCCATTTGTCGGTGCTTCTAGGACAGTCGGACGACCGCACCATCAACCTCACCCAAAAGCACATCCGGGGCCGTCTGGCAGAAGCATTGCTGTTTCTGAAGCACAACTATGGTGTAGAGGAGGATGGCAGCACGCTGAGCATCTACCTGAGCCGTGAGGACCTGGCAAGTTTGTCGAACATGACCACGAGCAATGCCATCCGCACACTTTCCTCTTTTGCCACCGAGCGGCTGATCGCCATCGATGGCAAGAAAATCAAGATTGTGGACGAGGAAGAGCTCCACAAAGTGTCGAAGATGGGATAGACAAAAAGGTATTTGGGGGCGAATGATGCTCAGCTGGGAATGATAAAATTAATCACTTCCTGCTCTACACCGACCTTGAAAGGTCCCACGGGCGAATTCATCAGTCGTCCGTCGACACCGATGAGCGCCCGCTCGGCTTTTTCGACGATGATTTCTTTTGTGCGATAGGGGTGCACGCTCCTATGATTCAGGATTTTCCCACTAAACAGCAGATAAAACCCCTCGATGAGTTGCACTACCTCGGGATGGTAGACCACCGACACGTCGAGCAGTCCGTTGTAGGGCACGGCGCTGGGTGTGAAGCCATACCCCTGTGCATTACCCACGCATACGGTCATAACCTTTCTGTCGATAACATCAGTGTCGATACGCAGTCGCATCTTGTACTCCAGCCTTTGGAAAATCATAAGCAGCGATGAGGGGATGAACGTGAGTTTTCGCCAACCAAATGGTCCGCTTGCCCTTCTACGCTTCTGGATTACCGAGGCCACCAAGCCGATACTGAGGCAGTTGAGGAAATAGCGATGGCATTTCTCATTCTTCGCGTTGGTATATCTGATACATCCCAGGTCGACCTTTCTCACCCTGTGCTTGATGAGATGGTCGATGGTGTTTTCCACATCACTTTCCTTGAAATCCCAGAAATGCGCGAAGTCGTTCATCAGTCCGTTGGGGATGACACCAAGGTCCACCTCGTCGCGTTCCTCCTTAGGCAACTGCATCATGCAGTTCACGGCCTCGTTGAGTGCAGAATCACCGCCCACGATGACAATGGTCTTGTAGCCATTGCTGAGCATCATTCTCACGAGCCGTTCCACGCTATTGGAGTTCTCGCTTTGCACGAAGTCGTAGGACACACCCCTCTCCTTGAGGCATTTCTCTACTTTCTCCCACTTGGCTTGTGGCCGGAAAGCCCCACTTTTCGGACAGAAGAGGACTCCCCATTTGTTTTTATCGACAGACATACGCTATAAGGTTGGTTTTCAATTATCGTCAGCAGTTGCAGATTTAGTTTTTTGGGTAAGGCGAGGCTATTGTTGGTCGAGGTCGATGACAGACTGCACCTTTTTATCGAGGGGGAGCATGGCGTCTATCCAGTGTATGGTCACGCCTCTTCTTTCCATCCCCCTGAACCAAGTCATTTGCCGTTTGGCGAACTGGTGTATGGCAATTTCGAGTTGGTTGAACATCTCCTGATAGGAAAGTTTCCCGATTACATACTCGGTGACGAACTTATACTCCAGTCCGTAGTAGATCAGGTTTTCAGGCTCCACCCCATCGGCAATGAGTTGTCGCACCTCATCTACCATTCCCCCTTCGAGTCGGTCGTTCAGGCGTTGTGTGATGCGTGCCCTTCGCTCCTCGCGTGAGATATCCACTCCCACAACTAGTGATGGAATGGGTGGCACATAGCGGTCGGCCACAGGAGTTTTCAGGTTGTACTCCTCTATCTCTATTGCCCTGATGGCCCGCTGAGGCGAGTCCACGTCGGTGCGGTTGTGCATATTGGAGTGGTTGCGCTGTTTCAGGTCGGCAAGGATGGCAGTCAGTTCGTCGAGGTTTTTCCCGGCAAGGCGCTCACGCAATTCATCGTTCTGTGGCACAGGCGAGAGTTGATAGCCTTTCAGCACCGCCTCGATATACAGTCCGGTTCCGCCACAGAGCACCACCCTCTTTCCTCTCTTTCTGATATCCTCATAGGCATCGATGAAGTCTTTCTGATACTGGAACAGGTTGTACCTGGTGCCCGGTTCGCAGATATCCACCAGATGATAGGGCACTGGTGTATTGTTCACCACATAGTCTTCGAGATCTTTTCCCGTGCCGATATCCATGCGTCTATACACCTGCCGGCTGTCGGCACTGATGATTTCGGCTCCTATATTGGCAGCGAGTGCCGCCGCCAAACGGGTTTTCCCGCTGGCTGTGGGTCCGAGTATAGTAATCATCTGCCTCATAACGGCTACAAATTTAGTGAAAGGTGGAGACAATGCAAAGCAAAAGACAAAGTTTTTTGCTTTGTGTTGTTGAGGAAGGATGATGATGAAACCCTGATTTGCATGGCATTATTTAAGGAATCTTATTTAATTATTCTTTTTTGGTAAACCAAGCCATGCAAAGCAAAAGAGCCGTCCAGCGTGACTGGGCGGCTCTTGTATGTAGTATCTTCAACTGGTCTTATTTGAGCTCAGCAAGGTACTTGATGGTGCGAACCATCTGAGAAGTGTAGGAGTTCTCGTTGTCATACCAAGAAACAACCTGCACCTGATAGGTGTCGTCGTCGATCTGTGAAACCATGGTCTGAGTAGCGTCGAAGAGCGAGCCAAACTTCATACCGATGATATCGGAAGAAACGATCTGGTCCTCGTTGTAGCCGTACGACTCGTTGGCAGCAGCCTTCATGGCAGCGTTGATACCCTCAACGGTCACGTCCTTACCCTTCACCACAGCGATGAGGATAGTGGTCGAGCCAGTGGGAGTGGGAACGCGCTGAGCAGAACCGATGAGTTTGCCGTTGAGCTCGGGGATAACGAGACCGATAGCCTTGGCAGCACCAGTAGAGTTGGGCACGATGTTGCAAGCACCTGCGCGTGAACGGCGGAGGTCACCCTTGCGCTGAGGACCGTCGAGGATCATCTGGTCGCCAGTGTAGGCGTGGATGGTCGACATGATACCCGAGCAGATGGGAGCGTAAGCGTTCAGAGCGGCAGCCATAGGAGCCAAGCAGTTGGTGGTGCAGGAAGCAGCGGAAATCACGGTATCCTCGGGAGTGAGGGTCTTGTGGTTCACGTTGTAAACAATGGTGGGAAGGTCTTTGCCAGCAGGAGCAGAGATCACCACTTTCTTGGCACCAGCCTCGATATGAGCAGAAGCCTTAGCCTTCGATGTGTAGAAACCTGTGCACTCGAGCACTACATCAACACCCAGCTCACCCCAAGGCAGTTCAGCAGCATTGGGTTTTGCGTAGATAGTGATTTCCTTACCATCGACGGTGATTGAACCAGGAGCGGTCACGGTCTTGCCATCCTCAGCCACCTCAGCGTCTTTGTAAGTCACAGTGTGCTTGCCCTCGCCAAATTTTCCGGCGAAGCCACCCTGAGCGGTGTCATACTTAAGCAGGTGAGCGAGCATTTTGGGGCTTGTCAAGTCGTTGATAGCGACTACTTCATAACCATCAGCCTCGAACATTTGGCGGAATGCGAGACGGCCGATACGACCGAAACCATTAATAGCAATTTTAATCATGTTTTTACTTTATAATTTAAAAGGTTGGAAAAAAGTCATATCTTTTAATTCTTCTCAAAACCCTGAAAAGGCAGAAACATTCAAAAATTTTGTCCCTTGAGACATTTTTTTTACTTATTTGCGTGCAAAGTTACATTTTTTTTCTAATTTTGCATCACAAAGGAGTATTAATAAAATGAAAATTAGGGGGTGAAGTTCGAAAAAAACGTAAAATGCCCCATTGACATCCAAGATTGCAAAATGCAGTTAGCAAAAATCAGGATGTAGTTATGCAGTTATCGTATTAGGCAATGTTTCACATTTAAATTATAACATTATGGGATTTATTAAAGAATTCAAAGAATTTGCCGTAAAGGGCAACGTAATGGACATGGCTGTCGGTGTGATCATCGGCGGTGCATTTGGCAAAATTGTCACTTCGTTGGTCGACGACGTGCTGATGCCTGTCATCGGTATGCTTACCGGAGGGGTAGATTTCACCAAGCTCACAGCTCAGGTGGGTGATGCTACAGTGAACTACGGTACGTTTATCCAGAACATCATTGATTTCCTGATCATCGCATTCTGTATCTTCCTCATGATCAAGGGTATGAACAAGCTCACTGCCAAGAAGGAAGAGGAGCCCGCACCCGAGCCAGAGCCATCTGCAGAGGAGAAGCTTCTTGGTGAGATTCGCGACTTGCTGAAGAAGAAATAATCAATTGAACTTTCATTGAAACACTTACCGGGGATGCGGATGCATCCCCGGTATTTTTTACCCCTCTGTCTTTGGGGGCTAGTAAGACTAGGATAACTAGTAAGACTAGGATAACTAGTAAAACTAGGATAACTAGTAAAACCTAGAAATTAAAGAAGGCTCTTAAAGGATTATTCTACGACGAGGTTCTTCACCACGCAGTTCTCTATCAGGCTGGCATCAAAGGCCTTCTTCTGGTCGCGTACCTTGCAGTTCTCGAAGGTAAAGTCGCGGAGTTGGTATTTGTCGGATGCTCCCACATCGAAGAAGTTTTTGCAGTCCATGTTGATGTTCCTTATCACGATGTTGTTGCAGGTAGAGAGCGGCATGTCATCACGGTCTTCGGGCTTGAAGAATTGTGTCCAGGGACGAACGACGAGGAAACTGCCACAGTTGCCCTCCAGATTCTCCACAGTCACATATTCATAATGCTGGGGTGTGTCGGGGCGCATCTTGAGCCAGAGCACGCGGGTGGCCTCTGTGACCTTGCAGCGTCGTAGGATAACATTCTTGTCGTAGAGCGACTCGCTGCCCAGCGTAAGACATCCATGCACTCGGCCATACACGCAATCCTCTATGATAATATTGTAGTTAGGACCGTTGTTGGGATCCTTGTCGGCCCAGGTGCCTTTTCCACCTTTGAGTACCACGGCATCATCGTTCACGCTCATGAAGCATCCATGCACAAGCACATCGTGACACACATCCAGGTCGATGGCATCGCTGCTCGGCGCCTTGATGCCCGAAGTGGGTGAGAAGATGTGGCAACCGAGGAAGCGCACATGGTCGCTCTTATAGACATGGTTGGTCCAGAAAGGACTGTTGATGAGCCTCACATCCTGCACCGTGACGTTGGAGCTATTCGAGATATAGGTGAGTCGTGGACGCATCGCCTCGAGGTTGGTGCACTGGCGGTTGTACTCTCTTCGGATCCAGAACTCCTCCCAATAGGCTTTACCGTTGCCATCGATTACGCCAGGTCCGGAGATGGTGAACCCATCCACGCCATCGGCATTAACGAGGGCTGCGAAATACTTGAGCGACTGCCCCTCCATACGCGTGTCGAGAATCTTGAAGTCGCGGATACGGTCCGACCCTTTCAACCGTCCCTCCACCTTCAGATGGGTGCCTTTCTTGAAAAAGAGCGACCCGCTGAGGAAGGTGCCCTGTGGCACCACCACCACACCCCCACCCTCGCGGGCAGCGAGGTCGATGACAGCCTGAATGGCCTCTGTCTGCACCAAATTGCTGTCGGTCTTCACACCATAATCGGTGAGAGCGTATTTCTTGCCCAAACTGTTCACGTCGACCCTTGAGGTGTCACTGAACCAAGTTGAAATAGGAGTGCCGTCGGGGAACAGTTCGAGTCTCACTTTGGGTTTGCGCGCGCTGGCGGCAGCCACCATGGCGCAGCCAAGCATCAGAAGGAATAGTTTTTTCATTGTGTCAGTAATTTGTTTCTGCAAATGTAAATAAAAAAAATGAGATAAAAGACGCATCCATTCATTTTTGTTGCAAATCCTTTGCTTTTGTGTGATGATTTCAAATATTTCATATTCATCATGTGCGATAATGAAAAAAAAATTGTAAGTTTGCAGAATCATTTAAGAATAAACAAGCAAAGACAATGAAAGATTTTTTCAAAATGACCTGTGCCACGATAGTGGGCATTTTCCTTTTTTTCCTGATTGCCGGTATCATCGGGATGATGTGTATCGTGGGCATGATAGCCTCGGGCAGCAGCGTGAAAACGATTGACTCGAACAGCGTGATGGTGCTCAATCTCAATGGAGCACTTGAGGAACGGGCCAACACCAATCTTGGATTGAACTTTCTGGCAGGCAATGGTGTCAACTCGATAGGACTTGACGAGGTTCTCCAGGCCATCGAGAAAGCCAAGGACAACGATGACATCAAGGGCATCTACATCGAGGCAGGCATGTTCTCTGCCGACTCCTATGCTTCTCTCCAGGCCGTACGCCGTGCACTGCTTGATTTCAAGAAAAGCAAGAAGTGGATCATTGCCTATGGCGACGCCTACACCCAATCGACCTACTACCTGGCCTCTGTGGCCGACAAGGTATATATGAACCCTGAAGGCGAGGTGGAATGGCGAGGTATCGCCTCGGAGCCCATGTTCCTCAAGGACGCCATGGCCAAGTTTGGCGTGAAGATGCAGGTGACCAAAGTGGGCGCCTACAAGAGTGCCACAGAGATATTCACCGCCGACAAGATGAGCGACGCCAACCGCGAGCAGGTGACGGTGTATGTGAACGGACTTTGGGACAATGTGGTCAAGGGAGTTTCGGAGAGCCGCAAGATCAGTGTCGACTCCCTCAACGCCTATGCCGACCAGATGATCATGCTGAGCAAGGGCGAGGACCTGATCAAGAAGAAGATGATCGACGGTCTGCTCTATACCGACCAGGTAAAAGCCGAGGTAAAGAAAAAGTTGGGACTGAAGGACGACGAGACCATCAGCCAGGTGACCCTCGGCGAGATGGCCAACGTGAAAGGCAAGGGTGACGATGGCGAAGAGATAGCCGTCTACTACGCTGTAGGCGACATCGTGGACGGTGACTCACAGGGCCTTACCTCTAGCGGTCCGGTGATTGACGCCCAGGTGGTTTGCAAGGACCTCGAGCGACTCGCCAACGACGACAATGTGAAAGCCGTGGTGCTCCGCGTTAACAGCGGTGGCGGCAGTGCCTACGCCTCGGAGCAAATCTGGCACCAGTTGGAGAACCTGAAGGCCAAGAAACCTTTCGTGGTCTCGATGGGTGGCATGGCAGCCTCTGGCGGCTACTACATCAGTTGCGGCAGCCAGTGGATTGTGGCCGAACCTACCACGCTCACCGGCAGTATCGGCATCTTCGGCATGTTCCCCGACGTCAGCGGTCTGCTGAAAGACAAACTGGGTGTGAACTTCGACGAGGTGAAGACCAACAAGTTCAGCAATTTCGGCACGAGGTCGCGTCCTTTCACCGAGGAGGAGATGACCTATCTGGGCCATTACATCGACCGTGGCTACCAACTGTTCCGCAAGCGCGTTGCCGACGGCCGCAAGCAGAGTGTGGACGCCATCGAGCAAGTGGCCCAAGGCCGTGTATGGCTGGGACAGGACGCATTGAAGAACAAATTGGTAGACGAGCTTGGCGGTCTTGAAGTAGCTGTGGCCAAAGCCGCTCAGTTGGCCAAACTCAAGGAATACCACACCGCATCGTATCCCGCACAGCCCGACATGTTTGAACAATTGTTGTCGAACGCCACTGGCAGCAACGGCAACTATCTTGACGAGGCCATGCGCTCCTATCTTGGCGACCTGTACGAGCCCGTACGCCTTATGGTAGACATCAACAACCAGGACGCCATCCAGGCCCGCGTGCCATTCGTACTGAACATCAAATAACCTCACCACGGTGCATGTCAGGCGGTTTCAAGACGTACAAATGGCTTCTGCCCGCCAGTTGGCTTTACGGTCTGGGCGTGCGTGTGCGCAACCTCTGTTTCGACAAGGGATTGCTGCAGAGCCGCTGTTTCGACATTCCCGTCATCTCTGTAGGTAACATCACTGTGGGCGGGTCGGGCAAGACCCCCCACGTGGAATACCTTATCCATCTATTACAGTCGAGTTTCAAAGTGGCCGTGCTGAGCCGGGGTTACAAGCGTGCCACCCGTGGGTTCGTACTTGCTGATGACTCATCGACCCCTAGCGACATCGGCGACGAGCCCAAGCAAATCAAGAGCAAGTTTGGCAATGTGGCCGTAGCCGTAGACGAAGACCGCGTAGACGGCATCAACCACCTGCTCTCCTCACCCCTCACCCGCGACATTGAAGTGGTGCTGCTCGACGACGCCTTCCAGCACCGCTATGTGAAACCCGGACTGAGCATCCTGTTGGTGGACTTCAACAGGCTCATCACCGACGACCTGCTGCTCCCTGCCGGGCGACTGCGAGAGCCTGCGAGTGGCAAGCGGCGGGCCGACATCATCGTGGTGACTAAATGCCCTGAGCCGCTCCCATCCACGGAGATAAGCCGTGTGACCCGTTCGCTGCAGCCGGCATCCCATCAGGAGTTGTTCTTCTCGTGCATGGAGTACCAGTCGCTTCAGCCTCTGTTCTGCGGTGAGGACATTGCCTTGTCACAACTCCCCCCTCAGGAGCATGTGCTGGTGGTGAGTGGCATTGCCAACCCCACCCCACTGTTGAAAGAAATAGGAAAATACTGTGGCCATGTGCGCCACCTCTCCTATCCCGACCATCACCATTTCTCGCCGGGCGACATCGCCGACATCCAGGCCGCCTTCGACGCACTGCCCCACCCCCGGTGCATCATCACCACCGAGAAAGATGCCGTGAGGCTCACGGCTACCAAGATGCTGAGCGACGAGGCCCGCCACCACATCTACCAACTGCCCATCAGGGTAAGGATACTTGAAGACAAACAAACACTTTTCGACCAAAAAATCAAACACTATGTATCAGAAAATACAAGAGACGGCATCCTGGATCAAGGAAAGGATGACCACACAGCCTAAGACCGCCATCGTCCTGGGCACCGGACTCGGGCAATTGGCCTCCGAGATCACCGACAGTTATGAGATACCCTATTCCGACATACCCAACTTTCCTGTCTCCACTGTCGAGGGGCA
Source organism: uncultured Prevotellaceae bacterium (assembly GCA_900317305.1). Lineage (GTDB taxonomy): Bacteria > Bacteroidota > Bacteroidia > Bacteroidales > Bacteroidaceae > Prevotella. The sequence goes on from ONGG01000003.1 coordinate 36,645, forward strand.
TGCAGGCAAGCTGATTTTCGGCAAACTGGGCGGTGTCGACATCATGGCCATGCAGGGCCGCTTCCACTACTATGAGGGGTACAATATGAAAGAGGTGACCTTCCCCGTGCGCACCATGTACGAGCTGGGCATCAAGACGCTCTTCGTGTCGAATGCCGCAGGAGGCATGAACCCCAAGTTCAGCATTGGCGACATCATGGTCATCACCGACCACATCAACCTCTTCCCTGAGCATCCGCTGCGTGGAAAGAACTTCCCTACCGGCCCACGTTTCCCCGACATGCACGAGCCCTACGACCTCTCCTTGGTGGCCGAGGCCGACACCATTGCCAAAGAGAAAGGCATCAAGTTGCAGCACGGCGTGTATGTGGGTGTGCAAGGCCCCACCTTCGAGACGCCATCCGAGTACCGCATGTACCACATCATGGGTGGCGATGCCATCGGCATGAGCACCGTGCCAGAGGTGATTGTGGCGCGACACTGTGGCATCCGCTGCTTCGGCGTGAGCATCATCACTGACCTTGGCGGTTTCGACGAGGCCGTGGAGGTGAGCCACGAAGAGGTACAGGAAGCCGCCAACAAGGCACAGCCCCTGATGACCGAACTGATGAGAGAGATGATTCGCAGAGCAGAGAGATAACGACTATGGACATATCAAAACTGGGTGAGTTTGGACTGATACACCGACTCACCGACAACATCAAGCCCCAAAACACGTCGACACTTGTGGGTGTAGGCGACGACTGTGCCGTGATGCACTATCCCGACAAGGAGGTGCTGATCACCACCGACATGCTCATGGAGGGCATCCATTTCGACCTGACCTACATCGACATGCAGCACCTTGGCTACAAATCGGCCATGGTGAACATCAGCGATATCTTCGCCATGAACGGCACACCCCGCCAGATGCTGGTGAGCATTGCCCTGAGCAAGCGTTTCAGTGTGGAAGACCTGGAGGCTTTCTACGACGGACTGCGCCTGGCCTGCGAGAAATGGGGCGTGGACATCGTGGGTGGCGACACCACCTCGTCGATGACGGGTCTGGCCATCAGCATCACCTGCATCGGTGAGGCCAGCAAGGAAGACATTGTGTATCGTGGTGGCGCCAAGGACACCGACCTCATCTGCGTGACCGGTGACCTGGGGTCGGCCTACATGGGACTCCAACTGCTCGAGCGTGAGAAGTCGGTATACTACCAGCAGGTGGACGAGGCCCGCAAGGCAGGCAACAAGGCCGTACTCGACGAGCTGGCCCACTTCCAGCCCGACTTCGCCGGGAAGGAATACCTGATAGAGCGGCAGATCAAGCCCGAGGCCCGTGGCGACATCATCAATAGCCTTCGTGCCATGAATGTGCGCCCCACTGCGATGATGGACGTGAGCGACGGTCTGAGCAGCGAGTTGCACCACATCTGCGAGCGCAGTGGCTGCGGCTGCCGCATCTTCGAGAAAAACGTGCCCATCGACTACCAGACCGCCCTGATGGCCGAGGAACTGAACATGAACGTGACCACCTGCGCCCTGAATGGCGGCGAGGACTATGAGTTGCTCTTCACTGTGAGCATCGGCGACTACGAGAAAGTGGAGCAGATGGAGGGAGTGCGTCTCATCGGCCATATCACCGATGCCAACATGGGTATGAAGTTGGTGGCCCGTGACGGCAACGAACTCGACCTGCTCGCCCAGGGATGGAACCCACTGAAATAAGATCCGACATCTGATAAGGGGCAAATGCCCCAAATGCCAAGAGCCCTCGCGCCGACAATGACGCGAGGGCTCTTGACGTTTTTTTAAAACGGCCATGACAAACCAAGTGTCATGGCCGTTTCCCTTGAATAGAACTATTTTACAACCTTCTTACCATTGATGATGTAGACACCATGCTGTGCAGGTTTTTCCACACGCACACCAGAGATGGTGTAGATGGCACCTGCCGGATGCATGCCGATGGTCTCGATGTCTTTCACGCCCGTGTCGGGAGTACCTTCCACCACGGTCATCACGCCGGCATTCAGACCTGCGGTGAAGTCGATGGTCACGGTGTAGGTTTTATCCCACTCGAAGACGCCCTTGAAAGACACATTTCCGTCGCTCTCGCCAATCTGCAGGTATTCGTTGTCGGTGGTGATGGCATAGTCGGTGCCAGGTACAAACTCGATGCCCCAGTTGGGCTGGCCGAAGAATTTGTAGTTGCACCAGTTGTCCCACATCTCCACGCCACAAGTCACGACGTAGCGGTAGATGTTTGGTGCCACCTGGGCCACAGGAATGTCGACCATTGCTCCAGTGTTCCATCCCGGTGCGTAGTTGTTGACATTCGGACGGCCAATGCCCTCACCGATAATCCAGAGACCACCCTCGTGGATGTTGGCAGGCGCACTCATGGTGCCGGGGAATATCTTTAAGTTGTTCTGACCTTCCATCAGCACGACGGTATATTTGCCACTGACAGCGCCGAAAGCGAACTGACCGTTGCCCTTATGCTCGGCGAATTGGTTGTCGGTGTAGACATTGTCGATATCGAAATCGGGTGCGGTGACAGTGAAGATGTCGCCCTGGTTCAAGTCAACCTCTGCCACGAAGTTGTCGCCATTGGCAACCATATCCACACCATTGAACTGAGGTTTGGGAGCCTGAGAAGGACTGTATTCCACGGTGACCTTTCCTGGCACAGCCTGGATGTCGTTGACCGGGTCGCCGGCCACAAAGCCGTTGAGGTCGATGGTGAGCGTCACCTTGTCGCCCTTGCCCAGAGGAGCGGGACCAGAGAAGATGTTTCCATCATCACCACCACGCTGATAAATCTCGTTTCCGTTCTCATCGTATACCCATTCGCCTTGTGGGGTGTTGATGTAGAAATAGTCGTTGGGCTCCATAGCGAGGTCCTCGCCGTGGAACTCGGTGCCCCAGCCATACTGGCCGAAGAACTTGAAGTTTACACCTGTCAGTTCCTTGCCATAGGTGAAAGCAATCTTATACACATTCTCGCTCACCTGGGCCACAGGAATACTGTTATTGAGCGATGCGCTCCAGTTGGAGTTGTTCTGTGCCGACGTGGGCTGACCTATGTCAGAACCAATAATCCACAAGGCCTTATCGTTGGTGAATGTGCCGGGTGCCTCATAGAAGCCGGGGAATATCTTCACGTAGTTCATCGTAGGCATCACCATGATGGTATAGTGGCCGCTGATGGCATTGAACTTGAAAGTGCCGTTGCCCTGGTTGGTGGCAGCGAACTCATCGACATAAGCGCTGGCGATGTCCATGCCTACTGTAGAGGTGTTGCCAAGAGTGAACTCTCCACCCTGAGTGAGAGAAGCCTCATAGAAGTAGTTGTTGCCAGCCTTGATCATGTTGACACCATTGAAGGTGGGGAAGTCGGTGGGCACATACTCCTGATAATCCACAGTCACCTTACCCGGAGTCTGGTTCATATCGACAGTGACGGTGAGTTTGTCGCCATTGCCAAACGAGGCTGTGCTCTGCGAGTAGATGTTGCCATTGTCGCCGCTGGCACCATCCTGTCCACCAACATAGAGATAAGGATTCTCCTCCATCCAGATGTTGCCTTCGCCCGTACCAGGCAGGATGTCGCCACCCCAGTTCTTACCCTTGAAGAACTTGAAGTTGACCTGTGCGTCGGCATTCAGTTGCTCACCGAAGACCAGCGTCACGCGATACACGTTAGCCTCTACTTGTGGAAGCACGACGTCAGCACCTCCCTGCCAGTTGATGGGACTCGTCTGGTAACTTGGGAAACCGATGTTGTTGCTGCCGTTAATGTAAAGTGCATGGTTGATGTCCCAGTTGGCAAAAGCCGATTCAGGATCGTCGTCAACCTGCCGATATTCGACATTGATATACTTCTTGTCGGGGTCGGCCGTGAACCAATAGGCATAGTCGGCCTGTCCGTAGGCTTGGAAAGTCCACACCTCACCCGACTTGTGGGTGAAGATGTCGGGCATTGCATACCATGTCTCGTCAGTGCCAGGCAGGATGTAGTCCTGTCCTTTCACCAGTGTGCCATCATAACCCTTGGAGCCATCGATGACCAGCGTCGTCTGTGCTTGCACTGCTGTGGCGCTCGCGAATATTGCCATCGCCACGCCTAATCGAGTAAACCATTTTTTCATAATGTGCTGTTTTTAGTGAATGAATAATATAATTAGATTGTTTATTTCCTTTTTTCAGGATTTATCTTTTTCTTCTTTTCCTGATTACCATCCTATTTTCTGACGATTTCTTTAGTATAGGATTTCTTTCCCTGGCAAATATAGATGCCAGGAGTGGCAGGTGTGGATGTCCTCACGCCAGCCAGAGTATAGTAGCATTCCGCATCCTTACAGGGTGAGGCGACACGCACCGACTGGAGACCAGTTCCGCCGTTGGTGTTCATCAGTACCGAGACGGCGGCCCGAGGTGGAAGCGACACCTGATTGTAACGGTTCTCGCCATCGGTGATGTTCACCTTGAGTTGCCTGTGGTTGGCGTTGTAGAAAACCACGGCCAACGTACCATCCGGATTGCGGTATGCGGTGTAGGTCACGCCATTATACCACCATCCCTCGGTGGCTATCCGGCAGGCACCCGGACGGACCACAGCCGAGAGGTGGCAGATGACGTAGTAATGAGAGTTGAGCGTATACGACTTGTAGTCGTCGGCAATGTCGATCGCGCCATAGCAAGTCTGGCATCCACCATCCAGATTGGGTCCCCGCTGCATGTCGAGCATGAAATTCCACACGATGGCGCCAATGCAGTGTTTGTTCATCGTATGCAGGCCGATGTTCACCATACAGTCGGCCAGCGAGGAATCAAGGTTCCGGCCATTGTTCCATGTACCGATTGACGCTTCGGTGAAGATCAGTTCCTTATCGGGGTACATGTCGTGAATGACATTCAGTTCATCGCTGTTGCCGCCATAGTTGTGGTAGGCGGCACCCACGACGAGTTCCTTGCCCTCAAACTCAGCGTTCTCATACAACTTGTAGATTTTGGCAGGATATTGCTGTTCGCTCTCTTTCCCGTCGTAATTGTAATTGTGGTCGAAGAGATAGATTTTGGTCGACAGGCCGGCCTGCTTGAATGCGGTAGCCATGCGCTTCACGAAACCAGCCTCCTCGTTCCACGGCATATAGAGCGAAGCGCAGTTGCCAGGGTTCAGAGGTTCGTTCTGAGGAGTCACGGCATAGATGTTGATGCCCTCGCTGCCCATGGCCTCGATAAACTTGACAAAGTAGTCGGCATAGGCCTTGTAGTAACTGGGCGAGAGATGGCCATCGGTCCAACTGTCATGGGCGGTGAGGTTGTCAAGGCTTTTCACCTTCATCCATCGGGGGCAGGTCCATGGCGACCCGATGATCTTGAGGTCGGGATTGATGGCGAGAATCTCTTTCAGAACGGGTATCACATAATCGGTCTCGTCGGTATAGAGACGGAAATGACGAAGCAGGTCGTCTTGTGGTCCCTTCTCGTCGCAGAGCGAATATTCCGTACTGGAGAAATCGTTGCAGCCAATGGAAATCCTCACATACGACACCCCATAGCCCTCGTTGGGCGAAAAGGTCTGAGTGAGCAGCCGGGTACGGTCTTCCTTACTCATCTTGAGCAAGTTGTAGCAAGAAGAATAAGTGATGGCAAAGCCGAAGCCGTCGATCGACTGGTAGGTCTCTGACGGTTTCAGCACGATGGCACTATGTATGTTGTCGTCTTTCTCACCCGTGATGTCGGTGCGCGTCAGCGAGAACGTGCGTGTGCCGTCGGTGGTGTAGACGATTCCTTCCTGAGCGTTCAGCTCATCGGGAATGACTGCTGCTAAGAGAAAAAAGATAAGTAGTCGTATCTTCATCTTGTTGTTCGGTTTAATGGTTTTACTCGTTTCCCTCTACCTGCCACCATTTGACACCAAGGTCGCTGCTGGGCACATAAGTGGGTGAAGTATGGTCGGGCAAGGCCACATGCACGGTGAAATTCCGACGCAGTTCCAACGGGTGGACCACCCAAGTGCGCGACACCTCGTCGTTGAGCACGATGACCACCAGCACCAGGCTTCCTTTCTCTATCGTTCCATACTCGTCAGACAGTTGGGAGATGTCGAAATGTATCTGGCTGTAGCGAAGAGAGCCATAGGTGTCGAGATTGCCGGCGGCGACGCTACCATAAGCGCTTACGGGGTGTATGGCGAACGGCTTCCCGTCTTTCTCGAAGCGCACGACAGGACTGTACTGGCGCGACACATCGACCAAAGGAGCTTTTTCGCCATTGGGCATCAGTGAGCGGTCGGCCTCACGTCCCACGGCATAGTTGAGGTCTGTCTCCTTGCTATGGAAGAGATAGATATTGCCACGTGGGGCCTGAATCTTCTCTCCGGTGACAGTGATGTCGAGTGAGCGGACAACCGTGGGCTCGGGGTCAGGTCCATCGTCGTCGGACTCATTGCACGACGCCGTCAGCGTCAAGGCGGCAAGAAGGCTTGAGAAGAAAAGCATTCTCCTCAAACCATCTGCCATATGTCTTGTCGCCTTTCCCATCATTTCTACTCACGTCCTGGGATGGGGGTGAACGTCTCGGTCACCGGTATGGAAAGATTGCCGAAGCCGTCGATAGTGAAGACTTCGAACTCGTATCCCTGCAGTTCCAGGTCGGTCACCGTATATTCGTTGACCACCTCCGGAATGTCTATCGTGCGTATGTCGGTGGCCGTTTTCTTTACCACGATACGCATTTTCTGAATCAGATGGGTGGCATCGACAATGTCCCACATCAGTGTCAGTTGGCCAGGCTCAGGCGACACGGCCCTCAGGTTGCGCACCGCCGGAGCGTAGGTGGGTATGTTGTCCAAATACTCTTTGTAATTGTCGTCCATATCCTCGCACGAGACTGCCGTGAACAGCACCATGCAGCCAATGGCTATAGAATAAATCAGTCGTCTCATATGATTGGTTGTTGTTGTTTACTACTGCTTGTTATCTTCTACGTGGCTTTTTGGCTTCGCTGGCTTCCCGGGCCGCCAGTTCGTCGTGCGGCACGAGGATTGAGCCATAGAGATTCAGTTCCGACATACCTGCAATGTTGCGCTTCGAGAGGTCCCAGTTCTCCACCATACGTACGCGAATGTAGCGCACCGAGTCGGTCATGGCATCCAGTTCCCACTCATGGCCATCAATAGCATACTGGTAACTCTCGTTGGTGGGCATATAGACATTCTCGTGACCAAAATACGACGGATTGGTCCAATAGATGGGCAGTGTGCCTGCGGTGGAATTGGACGAGATGTCGCAATCCTTGATCAGGAACCAGTCGCCCTCTTCCAGTGTCATCGAACCGAAGAGTTTGAATCGCTTCAGGTTCTGTGGCTGATAGTAGAAATAGTCGTCGGAGATGCCACTCGTCTGTCCGCTTGCACCCGAGTAGGGTTGGCTGTCGTAAGTATAGGCCCTTTGCCATGCCTTCAGTCTTGAGATGGATACCACCTGGTGCATGTCGATAACGATGTCGACCTGGTCGGTGTCCCAAGGAATGGAAGCCCCATAGGTGACGCTTGAGTTGTCGCAGTCGGTACCACAATAATTCTGTGTATTGCTGGTGTTGCTGTCGATAATGCCATCAAAGATGGCCTCGTTCTTGTACTCCCATGCGGGCTGGAGGGTTGTCAGTTTGGGCACCAGGGTCCACACGAACTCCTTGACGACTCCGTTGATGGGGTCCTCATGCTCCACGAACTTCAACGACTCCTGCTCCTCGGGCACCTCGACAATGGATGGCGAACTCTGCTCGGTTTTGTTGCCCGACGAGTCCTCGACATGGAAACTCACCTTGTAGTTGCCGGCGAACACGTTGCGGATGTTGGCCTTCACGTTCCGTTGCTTGCTGCTCAGGTAGCGTACGCGTGTCTCGCCCTCGGCATTGGTGTATTCCACAACGATGTAGACGATTTTGGCCACGCTGTTATCTGCTGACTGGTCGAAAGCCCCCATTGGATTCTCCCAAATCACGGCGAATCCACCGCAGATGGGATTGATGATGAGGTTGTCCTTGATGACGTTGATAAACGAGCGGCCAGGTTTCACATCGATGGGTGTAGAGCTGGTCTCGCCGCCCCATTTGTCGACAGCCGAAATGTGTACCGTATAGGTTTTCGTCTCATCGGCCAGTCCGTCGATCTCAATCTTGTTGTCATAGATACTTGCCGTACGGTAGACATCCTTACCCAACGAGTTGGTATAGGCAGCCTTGATATAAAGCAAATCGCTGTTGCTGGGGGGAGTATACCTGATGATTGCCCCACCCATTGTGGGCTCAAAGCTCAGGTTAGTTGGGGCAGTAAGAGAGGTTTCGTCCTCGCTACAACTCGTGAACGACAACGTCATTGCCAGGCATCCTATGGCCAGAGCCCAATATTTGATCATTGTTTTCATATTCCTTTCTTGTTTGTTGTTCATCTTATCATTACGCCATCAATAACCAGGGTTTTGAACGAGATTGGGGTTCTTCACCATCTCGTCGATAGGAATGGGCCACAGGTAGTTGCGAGTGGTAAACACATGCAGCAGTTCGGGGTCTTGCACTCGCTTGTAGTACTCGGCGGCTGTAGTGGCATCCGAGTTCCACTGCCAGATGTTGGTGTTGAAATACTTCGAGCCTTCGAGCCAGCGGCGGACATCATCGTTGCGGTAGCCCTCGAAAGCCAGTTCGATGGTGCGCTCCTGCTTGATGATCTCGCGCATGCCCTCCTTGGTCATATATTTGTTGGTATGCTTGGCATTGGCCCAGGCCGTCTCTACCGAGGGCACACCCGAGCGGGCACGGATGGTGTCGAGCAGGGCAAGAATCTCGCTCTGTTTTTGTTCGCCATACACCTCGTTGAGACACTCGGCATAACTCAGCATCATCTCATTGTAACGAATGATGGGCCAGGGATAACGGGTGATGGTACCATTGCCCTGCGTGTCGGGATGCATCAGTTTGCGAAGGAAGACACCCGATGTGGGCACATCGATATCGTCGTGGGTCTGCCGTCCATTGGCTTCCTGATAACGCATCTTCAGGTTGTAGAGGGTGCCATAGCCACGCACCCTGGAGCGGTCGAAACCGATAGAGGCGTAGAATCGCGGTTCTCTGTTCATGAACATGTATGCGGTCTGCTCTCCCACCTGTGCCACTGTGTTATGATCGGCGGTGATGGTGACGACCGAATCCTTGTGCTCATAGTCGAATGTCGGGTCCTCGTCCATAGGCAGTCCGTTCTGTGTATAGAAGAACTCCGTGGCATTCAAAGTAGGTCCGAACCACTGCCAGGCATCTCCAGTGGAAGTGGCGGCAGAGCTCTTGTAGTTGATGGAGCGCTGTATCTCATGCCACTCCAGAATCTGGTTGGTGGTACGTGAGCAACCCCAGATCACCTCCTCATTCCATTTCGACACCATCGCATACTGATAGTTGTACATATAAGGCAGGCGGATGGAGTCGTTCCTGAAGTTACGGGCATCGACGGTCTTCGAGTAGTCGGATGCCGGATATTTGAAAAGGCGGACATTGGCCGACCTGCACATGTTCATCGCCTCCTCGTAAGCAGCCAAGGCACGTTGCCATTTCTGCTGCTCCAGTTGCTTGTCGTCCTGTGGGAACAGTTTGGTGCCGTCGTTGTTCTCCAGCGAGTAATAGAGCGGATTGTTGTTGAACAAGGGACTTGCGGCATACAGCAGTACCTTGGCCTTGAAACAGCGGTTGATCAACTGGTCGATGCGTCCCAGTTCAGAGGTGTTGATGATACGTACGGGAAGTGCGTCGACCGACTCGTCGAGCATCCTCACGATATAGTTCACCACAGAGTCTACCGGCTCGCGGGCTTGCTGGTTGGCCTTGTCAGACACGTCGAGGGGAGTCTCCTCTTTGATAAGGGGAATCGCTCCATATTGTGTGAACAGCAGGAAGTGATAGTAGGCAATGAGGAATTTCACCTCTCCACTCCAACGGCTCTTCTCGCTCTGCGACATATCGGGAACACGGTCGATATTGTTCAGGAACGTGTGGCAGATGCGCAGGGGGATAAACAACGATGCCTCGCAGGGTGCGTGCTCACTCCAACTGCCACCCCAGTCGCCATACCAGAAACTCATGATGGGCTGGTCGGCGCTGATCTTGCCCAGGACAGCGTTCTTGCCGTCGGTCACACGGTTGATGCTCATGATCATCTCGTCGCTCATGCCGAGGAACGAGTAGGTGTTGTCGTACTCAGGGATATAGTGATAGCATGTGGCCAAGGCCCTATAGGCGGTCTCCTTTCTATTGAAAAGGGCTGAAATCTCCTGAGTGTTGTCTGGCACCACGTCCAAATAGTCTGAGCAACCGCTGGCTGTCAGGGCCAGGATACCAAACAATATATATTTTATATGCTTTTTCATTTTCTTATTCATTTTAACGTCGCTCATCAGAATTCCAAATTCACGCCAATGTTGAAGACTCTCTGTGTGGGATAGCCGATACCATAGCCGCCCATCTCAGGATCCCACAACTTGAAGTCGCTGAAGCAGAACAGGTTGTTTCCTGAGGCAAAGAAGCGCAGCAGGCTCACGCCCCATTTCCTGACCACCTTCGTGGGAAGGGAGTAACCCACTTCGACGGTCTTCAAGCGCAGGAACGAGCCATCGCGCAGCCACCATGTGGAATTGACCGTGTTGTTGGCCACACCGGCTGTCGACAAGCGGGGCCAGAATGCATGTGGGTCGGGATTCTCCTCGCTCCAGAAGTTTCCGGCCACCAGTTTCAGCGCATTGCGGTGGTTGGCCAAAGGCTCAATGGATGAGGGTTGGATGAAGAATGACGAGTGTGCCGAGCCTTGGAAGAAGAACGACACGTCGAAGTTCTTGTATCCTGTAGAGGCACCGAAGCCATAAACGATTTCAGGGTCGGTGGGATAGCCGATGGCCACCATATCTTTCGAGTTGATCACACCATCTTTGTTGATGTCAACATACTTGATGTCGCCGGCCATATAGGTGGCACCTGCCACCACTTCCTGGCGTGGGCTGTTCTCCACATCGTTCTGGTCGATGAACAGTCGCTCGGCCACGTAACCCCATTGCTGGCTCAGGTTGTAGCCAAAACGGTTGCGCCAAGGCTCAGGATAGATGAGGTCGCCACCGCGGATGTACTTGCTGGTGGAGTAGGTGTAGTTGAAACGGGTCTGCAACCACCATTTTGGAGTGATGCTCCAGTTGATGTCGACAGAGGCGTCGATACCGTGCTTGCTCGTCTTGCCCATATTGGCATAGATGTCGGCTGTGGCACCCATGGCTTGGGGAACGGAGCCCATGCGCTGGTAGATGTCTTCGCGGTCCTCGCGGAAGTACTCAAACTGGATGGTGGCCTTGTGCAAAAGGTCGATTTCCACACCATAGTTCTGCATGGTGGCTGCCTCCCAGCCAATCTTTGAGTTAGCATAGCGGTTGATGGAGTAGCCATTGTACCTGACATCGAAATCCTGTCCCCATGAGTAGCCCACTCCACCGTTATTGGTGTTCACGTCGGCGAGATAATAGAAGCGCTGGCTTGTCGACATGATGTTGTCGTTACCTACCTGACCATAGCTGCCCTTGAACTTGAACATCGGGAACACCTTGCCCAGGAAGGAGTTCTTCCAGAAACTCTCGTTCGAGATGATGTATCCCAAACCGATGGAGGGGAAGAAGCCCCAGCGGTTGTTGCGGTCGAATTTCTCCGAACCATTGTAACCGAAGTTGGCCTCCAAATAGTAGCGTTCGCCATAACTGTAGGTGAAGCGGCCCGACAAGCCCAATGTGCGGATGGGGAGTGAGCCAAAAGCGCCACCTTGGTTACCAAGCAATTGTTCCTTCATCTGCCCTACCAGCATTCCACTTACACCATGCTTGCCAAACTCGCGGTTGTACTGCACGGCAGCCTCGAAATAATAGGAACTGCTGGTGGAAAGTTGCTGAGTGGGGTTGCTCAGGCGGTCGGTACCCTCCTGCACCTGGTCGAGGTTGTATTTCGTGCCCAGTTCGCTCACTTCGGTCTTCAGCGCATAGTAGAAAGGCGTCATGGAGCGGGTGTTGGTGTTGGAACCCGTAGAGGTGAATGATGCCAGTCCGCGGAGAGTGAGTCCCTCGGTGATCATCTTGAGGTCTTGCTCTATGGTGAAGATGGAGTTGCCCGTATAGGAGAAAGCATCGGAGTAGCCCACCATCATCTCGGCATATGGGTTGGGATAGCGCACGCTTCCCACATTATTACCGTAGAGCACGTGCTCGGCATAATACCATGTGTTGTCTATCGACTTGTCGTAGTAGGCCGGGAAATCGACAGGGTTGGCACGCATGATCTGGTCGAAAAGATGGGTGGTCGACGCGGCAGGCGTGTTCGAGCGGTCGAGCAAGGTATATACCTTCACGGCCACTTTCGTCGTCTTGGTCAGGTTCACGTCGATGTTGGCTCGGATATTGTAGCGGTTGATGCTGATATTGTTGTTGTAGTTGTTCACCGACGGCACTTTCAGCAGACCGTTCTCATGGGTGTAGGCGGCAGAAAGATAATACTGTGCCACCTCGCCACCACCAGAGGCGGTGACCGTAACTTTGTTGTTGAAGGCGGCATTCTTGAACATCATGCCATACCAATCGACATTGGGATAGAGCATGGGGTCCACGCCATTGCGCGTGTTCTCTATCTTCTCCATCAGATAAGCATCGCTGGTGACACCTTGCACGTCGCGCGTGCGAACCGCATAATTGTAGAGGTTCATATACTCCACACCGTCAACAAACTCAAGAATCTTGGTGGGAGTAGAAATCTGCGACTCCAAACGGCCCGTAATCCTCAGTTTACCTTTCTTTCCCGACTTTGTAGTGACCAGAATCACGCCATTGGCGCCTTTCGAACCATAAAGGGCCGTGGCAGTAGCGTCTTTCATAATGGAGAAACTGGCGATATTCTCTGGTTCGAGGCGGGCCAGGTCCTCGGTCGACATCTCGATACCATCAATCAGGATCAGCGGTCCAGCCAGCGAACTCTCAAGGCTGCTCACACCTCGGATAAAGAAATTGGCGTTGTCCTTTCCCGGCTCACCCGTACGCTGATAAGATACCACACCGGCTATACGGCCGGCCATTGTATTCGTCAGGTTGGTGCTAGGCGTACGCAACTCGGCAGGATTGATGGTCTCGATAGAACCAATTACGGAGTTTTTCTTCTGACGTGAAAAAGCCACGACCACCATCTCGTCGAGCGTGTTCTCGTCTTCTTTCATGACAACGTCGATTTCGGTACGCTTGCCAACATATTCTTTTTTAGTGGCAAAACCGATGTAGGAGAAGGTGATGGTGTCACGCGACTCTGCATTGAGGGCATATCTTCCATCGATTGAGGTAACCGTGCCTTCTGTCTCCTTTCCCCTCACAACCACCGTGACACCAGGCAGTGGAGTGCCTTCATTGTCGACTACGAGTCCCTTCACGATTTGCTGTGAACTGACAGGCAGTGAGCTCAAGACCAGCAACACCAAAATCGCAAAGAACTGTTTTAAAGGTTTTTTTCTCATTGAACAGGTATTTAAGGTATTAAAAATTCAATCAAATTGTTTTTAGGTTTTGAAGAGCGAATTGCTGTGGCAAAATTAATAAAAACAATAGCACGTTTTTCCATCAAAAAGAAAAAAGTGGATTTGTGAAACACCTGTTATTACATAAATAACTAATACTAAGCTATTTACGACAAACATTAGAAACCGGAAAAGTAGATTTTCAAAAGAAGATGAAAATACAAAAATGTCAACTGCTTGGCGACATTTGAGCCATACAAGCCAGAAAAGGCTAAAGGGTGTTGCCTATCTGTTTAACCGCACTCTCAAATTCGTCGCGTGGACCTATCGAGGCGTTCTTTACCGTTGAGCGGTAGTTGTAGATGGTATGGATGGAATAATTCAGGAACTCGGCAATCTTCGAACTGTCGGTGATGCCGAGACGTATCAATGCGAAGATACGCAATTCGGTGGTTAGCGAATTCTCCTTGGGGGGTACGATGCGGTTCTCTGGCCGCAGCAAGGCATTGAACTCATCAATAAATGTAGGAAAAATATTGAGAAAGGCAATATCAAAGTTGCCCAGCAACTCTTCGAAGTCGCGCGACTTCATTTCGCTCATCTTTTTCGATGACAAATATTCGGCGAGCTGGCCACTTTTCTGTTTTTTCAGCGCTATCGAACGGAAGTTCTCCATCTTCTTGATATAGTCGGAGCACAGCGTGAGGAAGTTGCCCATATAGACTTCCTTCATTCGGTTGCTGTCGCTCAGCAAACTGTTGCTTTTGTGTAGTTTCTCCACCGCTTGGTGTAATTCGGCGTTCAGTTTGGTAAGATTCTGATTGCTCACATGCTGTTCGCCACGAGCCACCCGCAGCCGGCGCATCTGGAGGATGACATAGACCACGGCAATGGCCAACAGAAAGGCAAGCACACCAGCAATGATGAGCATGATGCTCAGTTTGTGGTTTTGGTTGTTGGTCATCAACTGGTAGTTGTGGGCAATATTGTTGAGAATATTGACACTCTGCAGGTTACGCAAAGGTGAGTTGTACTGCTGGAGTCCTTCTTGCGAAACGGTAATCAGGAGATAGGACCTCTTTACATCACCTTCCTCACTCAGAAGGTCGGCAAGGGTCCAGAGCGAGGCCTGGTCCTTGATGGAATGTTGCAAATCTCCGATGGCCGACCTGATCAGCCATTGCTTCTCCTGCTCCTTGTCTTTTGTTCCCTTGAAGATCAACGATCTGAAATAAGCAATCTCGGAATATTTCTTGTTGAGCGAATCGATGAGTCCAAGCCTCTTGTCGCTGTATTTGAGCGCCAAATCAAAATTTTGCTCATTGCGTGCACGCATCTCAAGGAGTTCGAGCGAGATATCGCAATCGGGATTATTGCTATAGTATTGCTGGAGCAAATAGCGGTAACGTCCGGCCTTGCTGAGATAGTCGTCATGGATGGCATTGTCGTGCGAATAGTATCCCGACTCTCCATACACATCCCTGCATACATCATAATAATATGGAAGCAAACTGTCGGGCAGTTGTTCCTCGTTGATGTCACTGATAATGCTTGTCGCCTCAAGATAAGAGCCAGTCTTGGCATAATACTGCGCCTTGTGCAGTTTCGTACGGATAATGATTCCAAGATTGCCACTCTGTTCTGCCAGTTGCAGGTTGCGATTAATATATAAGGTGGTGGAATCGTAATTGAATTTTGAGTAGGCCTCAATAAGTTTATCGGTCAGGGCGATTTCCTGGGCGATGGAACCTTTATGATGCTCTAACTGCTGCTTGATGGAACGGACCACTTTCTCATGGGCCGCGTCATAATCCTTGACATGAGCCAAGGCATAGTCTAATTGCTGCAACAAGGAGCGTGTAGTCGGGTTGTTGTCGCCCGTCATATTGCCTCTCGCACCCAATGGGAAAAGCAAGAAGAGAGACAAAAAGACAAACTGAACAAAATTGTTTTTCTCCATTATGCAGATTTATTGGTAAAAGGTTCTCTTGGGCAAAAGTATAAAAAAATCATGATAGTGCAAAATAAATAGGCTTTTTCGTTTCACTGCCGCCTTTTTTTTCTTTTTTCAGTTGGATTCATTGACAAGAAATCTACTTTTCCGGACTTCTGGATTTTTAATAACATCCTAAAAATCACGAAATTATATCTACGGCACATCCACTTTGAATCTACTTTCGCAGATAACGAACTTTGGCATCATCTTTTTTTTCGCTATTTTTGCACCATTGGGATTGTCATCGCCACCCAATCACAAAAAACATTTTACAATGAAAAAGACAAGACGCCTATCCATCTTTGCATCATTTTTGTTTTCGCTGTTCACTTTGGGGCTCATGGCTCAGACGAATCCAGAATTGGATGTCACCAATGACGAGTCGGGATTCATTCCTGAGGGCTATCAGCTGGACTGGAGTGACGAGTTTGAAGGAAACGAACTCAACACCAACGACTGGAAGTTCGAGATCCACGACCCGGGATGGGTCAACAACGAACTTCAGCGGTATGTGGGCAAGACCTACAAAGGCAACAAGGTGGTGTTTGTGGAAGATGGCCATCTGACCATCCGTGCTCAAAAAATCGACGGGCAAGTAGTGTCGGGGCGTATCAACGCACGCCCTGCCACAGGTTGGCGCTACGGGTATTTCGAGGCGCGCATCAAATTGCCCAAGGGGAAGGGCACATGGCCAGCGTTCTGGATGATGCCGGTGAATGTCGACTGGTCTACCAATCCCTGGCCACGGTGCGGCGAGATAGATATTATGGAAGAGGTGGGATACTCTCCAGGGAATGTCTCCTCATCGATTCACTGCGAGGCCTACAACCACACCATCAACACACAGAAGACCCACTCGGTATATGTTTCCACCGCAGAGGATGAATATCATATCTATGGCATGGAATGGACATCGGAGAAAATCTCATTTTTCATCGACGGACAAAAGCACATGGAGTTTCTGAAAGAAAGCGACGACCATGCCGTGTGGCCTTTCCACTATGCGTTTCATCCTATCCTGAACCTGGCCTGGGGCGGTTCATGGGGCGGAGCCCAGGGTGTGGACGAGTCGGCATTGCCCACCGAATTGCTTGTTGACTACGTGCGTGTATACAAGAAACCGATGCCCGCCACTGCCAAGAAAATCGTCGCCTATGTCACGTCATGGTCTTCGGTGCCGGTGGATGCGAGTATGATGACACACATCAACTACGCCTTCGGCGGAATAGGCAGTGACAGCCGTGTATACGTAGATGGCAAGAACCGTTTTATGGAGATTGTGGCACTGAAGGAGAAGAATCCATCGTTGAAGGTATTGCTGAGCATCGGTGGATGGGGACGTGGGAATTTCACTCCCGTAGCCGCCGATGAGACCAAGCGGAAGATTTTCGCGCAGTCGTGCCTTGATTTCTGCGAGCAATATGGCATCGATGGCATTGACATCGATTGGGAATTCCCGGGGAGCAACTCCTCAGGAGAGACCTCTCCCTCGAACGAGAAGAGCAACTACACCCTCTTGATGCGCGACCTGCGCGACGCCCTGGGCGACGAGTTGCTGCTCACCATGGCCTCTTCTTCGAGTCCGGGCTATTACGACTACCGTAACCTTATCGAATACCTGGATTTCGTCAATGTGATGACCTACGACATGGCGAGTCCACCCCACCATCACTCCGCTCTTTACCGTGGCGGGACGGTGGGCAACGGCTGGCGTGTGGTCCATGAGTCGATACAAGACCATCTCAATGCCGGCATTCCTGCCGAGAAACTAGTCATGGGAATGCCCTTCTATGGAAACGGGAATGGCGATGGCAGCGGCTCTGCCAACCAGGTGTCGTTGCAGGAGATAGAGAACGGCATTGCCGAAGGCAAATGGATTGACCACTGGGATGATGTGGCCAAGGTGCCTTATGTGACCAACACGAGCGGCCAGTTTGTCTTTGGCTATGACAATGCGAGGTCGCTCACGGCCAAGTGCCAGTATATTGTCGACTACGACCTGGCAGGTGGCATGTATTGGGAATATGCCAACGACAACCTGATCGGTACGGAGCGCAGCACCGTATTCGACTGCCTTGTAGGAAATGCCATCAAGAAAGAGAACCTCACATTGGGAGGCCAGCCCCTGGACTACATCGGAGCCAACAAGTATGGCAATGTCTTCGACATGGTGCAAGGTGCCACTTATGTGGCCGACGGAGCCAGTGAGATGAAGGACGACAGTTGGTATTCCGATCCCGACTTCTTTGTCAAGACCGGCGAGGGCGTCTACCAGTTCCGTGCCGTATCGGGAAAATACAGCATCTCGGCCGATTTCAACAATCAGTGCTTCCATGTCACTCCCCTCGACGACGCCGGGGCACCACTCACATACCATGTTTCCGACGGCACAGGCTGCATCTGGGTAATTGGGGCCAATTCCAGTTATGGGAAGCCCTCTTTCGTTCCCGGAAACGATGACGGATGGACAGAGGGCAGGGCCTTGCCCATGGCACGGATAGACGACACCCACCACCAGATCACGTTCGAGGTGGGCCGGCAACTGAATCCCGACAAAGTGAATTTCAAATTCTTCCACCAAAACTCATTCGGCAACGACGCGAACGATGAGTTCACGCCCTTCACCGACCCCAGTATCACGACGACCAGCGACATCTTCTTCGTGAACTACAACACGCCCGACTGTGGGAACATCAAACTCAGAAGCGGCAAGAAACTGACCACCGGTGACATCTATGTATTCACCATTGACACCAGCGACATTCACCACGTTGTCCTGTCGACCGAGAATATCACCACGGGCATCAGTGGCACCATCCAATCCCGACAATGGCACGATGGCGCCTACTATGACTTGACGGGAAGAAAAGTAGGCCAAATGCCTCAGGACGCCCCCAGCAATCAACCCCGAAAGCAAATCCTTGTCACCAAGGGAAAGAAAATCATAAGATAATCCAAACCAGAAAAGACACATAAACATGATGAATACTAAAACATTCCTCTCTTTGGCCATAGCCCTGATGATGGTCGTTACGGCTTACGCGAAACAGGGCAAGACCGACAACATGGTGGTTGTGGCCTATGTCACCTCTTGGACCAATGAGGTGCCCGACCCCACTGTGATGACGCATATCAACTATGCCTTCGGACACGTGAGCGACTCTTTCGATGCCGTGAGGATAGACAATCCTGACCGCCTGCGCATGATTGTCGGCCTGAAACAGCAAAAGCCATCACTCAAAGTCATGCTCAGCGTGGGCGGCTGGGGAAGCGGAAGGTTCAGCGAGATGGCCTCCTCAGAACAGAACCGTAAGGCTTTCGCAAAAGACTGTCGCCGTAAGGTAGACGAGTTCGGACTCGATGGCATCGACATCGACTGGGAATACCCCACTCAGTCGTCGGCGGGTATCTCAGCATCGCCCGACGACACGCAAAATTTCACGCTGCTCATGCGCGACCTCCGTCGAGAACTGGGAAAGAAGAAACTCCTCACGGCGGCCACCGTGTGCGATGCGAAATACATCGATTTCCAGTCGTGCATCCAATATATGGATTTCGTCAATGTCATGGCCTACGACATGGGCAACCCACCTCATCACCACGCCGCCCTATACCCCTCCGCCATTTCAAGTCACATCACCTCGTCGCAGGCGGTAGATGAGCACCTGAAAGCGGGTGTGCCTGCCAGCAAACTGGTGATGGGCATGCCATTCTATGGGCGCGGGGCACGTGATGACAGCGGACTGAGAGAATTCGACCGCACGGGCATCCTGCCCAAAGGGTATGAAAAGCGATGGGACGATACCGGCAAGGTGCCCTATATCACCAACCACGAGGGCAAATTGGTCAGAGGATACGAGAATGTACACTCTCTGGCTGCAAAATGCCAATTCATCCTTGACCATCATCTCAGGGGCGGCATGTATTGGGATTATGCCAGTGACAACAGCCAAGGCGATGAGCGGAGCACGGTATGCCTGTCGCTTCTCAAAAACAAGAAAGCCACACTGCCCCCACGCAAGGTATTGGTACTGGCAGAGAGAGGTGGACTGCATGAGCCGTTCACGGCAACTGGCCTGCAATGGCTTGAGGACAACAAGGAGAGATTCAACATGCAACTCGTCGTTCTGAGTTCGGCCGAGAACATTCCAAAGGACGAGTTGGGGAAGTACCATCTCATCCTTCAGTTGAACCATCCACCCTATGCATGGAGCGAAGAATCGCAGCGAGATTTCCAAAAGTATATCGACCGTGGCCAAGGCAACTACATTGGGTTTCATCATGCCTCCTTGCTCGGCGAGTTCGACGGATACGGCATGTGGCAGTGGTTTTCCGATTTCATGGGTGGCATCAGGTATGAGAACTACATTGCCGAAAAGTGTGATGGACAGGTGCAGGTGGAAGACCGGCAACATCCTGTGATGAAGGACATTCCTGGCACCTTTGTCATTCCCGACGACGAGTGGTACACCTACAACAAAGACCCTCGTCAGCATGTTCATGTCCTGGCCCATGTGGATGAGGCAAGCTATACCATCCCGACCAATATCAAAATGGGCGACCATCCCGTCATCTGGACCAATCCGTCGAAAGGCGCAAGAAACGTGTATTTCCAGTTCGGACACAGCAAGAAGCTGTTCGAAAGTCCCGATTTCATCAAGTTGTTGGAAAATGCCCTGAAATGGACCTTGGAGATGGAATAAGCAAAATTGTTGGTTGTTTACTCCTGTCTTTAGGGTCGCACATCCAGGCACAGGTGCCATTAGCGATAGACAGGAGCAACTCCTGGGAAGCGGAGCAACAGCGTAAGGTGGCCATCAGCAGAGAGTCGGTGGCCATCACACCCACGTTGTCGGGCTGGCAGCATCAAGGACTTGGCAGGATGAACTATGTAGCCGACGGACAAATCCGGATGTGCCTGCCTGTCAATACAGGCAAACGGGCGCAAGGACCTGCCGATGACCCCGACTATGCCACTTTCGGACGTTCCACCATATCCTACAACTTTCACCAGCGCGACCTGGAACATTTCAACCGTATCTCATTCGAAGCCTTTCCCCAATGCGAGGGCGTGGCCATCATGAACCTCAACGTGTTTCTCAACAACGAGGAGAAAAGCGATTTGGGAGCCCATTTGGTGAACCTGAGAAATAACCAATGGAACAAGGTAGTGGTCGACATTTCGGGATTGAAACGTGACAGAGTGAGTGGTCTTGACATCTATACCGACCTGAAAGGCCGCAACCAGGCACTATGCGACTCGTTTTCCTACCTCATCCGTAACATCCGTCTGGAACTCGTGTCTGGCTCTGAGGAAGAGACAGGTTGGAGTCCCATAGAAGGACATATCGCGCACTCTTTTTCCGGCTATTTCGCTGATGGAAGCAAGACGGCTATTCTCCGTCTTCCTGATGCCGGCAAAAAGGAATTGCCAGATGATGGTCATCCATTCCAACTTGTCGATGTGGTGAGCGGCGAGACGGTCTACACCGACACCTTGCAAACCACAACGACCACTATCGGAACATTCGGGGTACTTGATTTTTCCCCTTTCAAAAAAGAAGGAGACTACCGGTTGGTCTGCAATGGGCTGAGCACAGTCCCATTCCATATCGGTGATGATGTTTTCGTGCATGCGAAGAAACTGTTGCTGAATTTCATCTTCTGCCAACGCTGCGGATACGAGGTAGAAGGCGTTCATGGCGCTTGTCACAACGATGTCTTCTGCACATTCGAGAACAAGCATATCCTCTATTCAGGGGGCTGGCATGACGCAGGCGACTTGTCGCAACAAACGCTTCAAACGTGCGAGACGGCCGGAGCGCTCCTTGAGGCATGGCAACGGACAGCCGACAAACGTTCCGACCTGGCATCCCGTTTGTTAGAAGAGTCGATGTGGGGATTACGGTTCGTGCTGAGGAGCAGGTTGGGGAAAGGCTTTCATGCAAGCAGCATAGGACTATTGCACTGGACCGATGGCATTGTGGGCACTGCCGACGACATTTTCACTGTGCGCTCACAAGACACGTCATACGACAATTTCCTGTATGCGGCATACGAGGCCTTTGCAGCCAGAGTGATGCCAGCCTCAGCCTTGCGCGACAGTCTTGAGCAGGCCGCTATCGAGGACTTTCAGTTCGCACTCGACAAGTTTGAGCACTGTGGGTACGACCATTTTCCGCATATTATGGAGCATACCTACAACACGTCGCCATCGCTGTATCATGCCACCATGAGTTGGGCGGCATCACAACTCTTCATGCTCACGGGAAACAAGAGATATGGCGAGATAGCCGTGAGCAGCATTGGCTATGCCATGGAATGTCAGGAAGGCGAGGGGGTATGCCCAGGCTATTTCTATCGCGACAAGACGCGGAAATCCATCGTTCACTTCATTCATCAGTCGCGCGAGCAATTGTTCATGCAGGCGCTCATCAGTCTGTGTGAGAGCCAGCCCAAGCATGAGGAGTTTGGCCGCTGGATGCGCAGTATCCGACTATATGCCAACTACCTGAAAGGCATATTCCAGTATGCCGCACCTTATGGTATGATGCCTTCTGGAGTCTACCAGACGGAGGAGTATGCCGACTCTGCCGGCTTTCATGCTCTCCATATCTTCGCTCCCCAAAATGCCCATCTTCTCTACGATGAGCAACTGAAGAAAGGAGCAAGACTGGATGACAATCACTTCGTACGCCGATTCCCCATCTGGTTCAACATCTTCAACGGCAATGAGGCCATCATCCTCTCAACGGGCAAGGCGGCTGCGATGTGCGGCAACTTCCTGAGAGACGACGACCTGTTGCAAATCGGGCGCGAGCAACTGTATTGGACCGTAGGGAAGAACCCCTTCTGCCAGTCGCTCATCTACGGCGAAGGCAGCCGTTACCCATCGATGGACAGTTTCTCCTCTGGCGAGATCATGGGTGAGATACCTGTCGGCATACGCTCATGGGGAAATGAAGACCTACCCTATTGGCCACACACCAACAATGCCTGTTACAAAGAGGTATGGGTGACTTCGGCCGCTAAATTCCTGTCACTATTGTCTGAATATTAACCGAAATAAAGAAATGAGAAAAGTATTGTTTATGTTGATGGCGGCGACCTGCCTCTGCACTGCCCTTCAGGCACAAAACGAAGGTGAGTATGCTGCCAATTATGCCCGTGCGCCACGTTTCAAGGCATTGGTGTTCTGGCAGCCAGGAGCCGAGGAGGCTCATGTGGAGTTTGACAAGCAGGCCATAGATTTCTTCCATCATCTCACCTACGGAGAGGGATGGATCATGGACGTGACCACTTCCTTGGACGAATATCCCTACGAGCGTCTCAAGGAATACAGCGTCATTGTCAGTCTGAATGCCTCTCCCGGCGGGAAGCAACAGCGTGAGGCATTCGAGAAATACATGGAGAATGGCGGAGGATGGCTGGGTTTCCATGCCTCAGCCTACAACGACCTCAACACCCACTGGCCATGGCTGAATCAATTTCTCGGATGCGGACAGTTCTATTGCAACAACTGGCCCCCGCAACCCGCCCTTGTGGAATGTGACGTGACCGACCATCCCGTGACCATCACCCTGCCAAAAGAATTCGTCGCCCCGGCAAGTGAGTTCTACCAATGGCAGCCCTCTCCACGGCAGAATGAGGATGTGGAAGTGCTAGTGAGCATCTCGCAGAAAATGTATCCTTTCGGACTGAAGGACGTGGTGAAATTCGGTGATTTCCCCATCGTGTGGACGAACAAAAAATACAGGATGGTATATTTCAATATGGGGCATGGCGACCAGGGGTTCATCGATGCCACACAGCAGTTGATGTTCGTCAACGCATTCCGCTGGGTAGTGAGCAGAGATCCCAATGGCGACCCGTTCAAAAAATAGTCAAGGAATCCTACAGCAAGGCCCCTCGCATGCAGATGCGAGGGGCCTTCTTGACCATTATCCGGTTGCGCGTGTTATCTCACGAGCACTTTCTGTCCGTTGATCACATATACACCAGGCTGCAGTTTGCTCACCTGCGAGGCACTGATGCCAGAGGCCACCTTCATGCCCGAGATGTTGTACACATCCACGATTTGGTTGGAAGCGACGATATCGGCAATGCCCGAAATCTCACCAGCAGCCAAGTGACGGGTGATGAGTTGTGTATCGTTGCCCGAGGAGAGTTCGATAAAGCAACGTGTGGCATAGAAGCCGCTCTTCGACTCATCCACCTTCACGAACTTGGCCTCAGCATTGTCGGCGGCGAGCACCCCATAGTAGCCCACGCCATCGACATGCTTTTTCGTGCCAACCATAGAAACGGTCTCGCTCGAATTCCTCACATTGAAAGAGAGGGATGCCGTCTCATCATAGATGGTGGCCAGTTTCTGGATATTCTTATTGGCATTCTCACCCGCAAAGTAGAGGATATATGGCACGTTGGCCTGCAGGCCCTCTGCCTTGCAGTCCTGGAAATAAAGCACCACGTTGTTGGCATCGCCATCAGCAGCCACGAGACGCTCAAGACGGCAGTCGGCACCGAAGAGTTCGTTGACCTCGCTGGCAGAAAGCTCGAAAGGCAGAGCGATGGTATTCCAGCCATGGAACAAGTATCTGTTGGCCGAAATCTGGCATTCCACACCATTGTAACGTTGCAAGTTGGTACCACTCACCGTGTTGAGCACCACTCTCTGCTGTGCATTGACGGCAAGAGAAAGCACAGCCATTAAGACAATAAGGTAGAGTTTCTTCATAATTGTATGGTTTTGGTTATTGACAATTTGTTCTCTGCAAAGGTTATCTTTTTGCAAAAATAGCGAATAATACGTTTTTCGCAAAACTTTTAACGCTTTTTTTGCCATCCGAACTGAAATCCGCATACAGGTCTGCGAGCAATCCCATGTTCTATATACTACTCCAGTTGAAAGGAGTCGAGCGAAAGTGAAAATTAAACTACAACAAGAAAAAAGGGGTGTCGTTGCCGACACCCCAATATCAGTGAGTTATGAATCATTTACCTGGTTCGGGAATGGGGTTCTGCCCACTTCTCCTTGCCATGGCAGCCAGTTTGTCCTTCCCCTTGAAAGCGAATACCCACACGAGGAAGCCGGCGAGCACGAGCAAGCCGATGCCCAGGAGCGGACGGTAGAACAGCCAAGCCACAGCGATGACGATGAGCGACCATGCGATGCCCACCACAGTGCATACCACTCCGACACCCCAACCGATGATGTTGGAGAGGAAGGGAATGACCTTGAGCAGCGTGGAGAGGAATCCGAAGATACCCTTCAGTGCGGCAATGACCAATATTGCGCCTAGGATGCGGAACACCCAGAGCCACATATTGTTGGCCCTATGCTCTGACTCAAAAATCTCGTCGGCATCCTTCTTGCCCATGCGCAGCGTCTGGAAACGCTTGCCGTTCTTGGCCTTATAAGCCTTGAAGGTGTCGCCATTCACCTGGGCCACGATGGTAACGGTAGCGGGCACCACTTTCTCGAAGGTGATGCGCACATCGCCAATCTCCGGACTGCTGGTGTCCTTTCCAAGGAAGAGCACATTGCCTGCCTGGTGCACATAGTCGAGGTCGACCTTGTTCTCCTGCGGCACGCTATCGGGCACCACGGTGACCGAATCCTTAGCTACAACAGCAGAGTCTTTTGCCACGGATGCCGAATCCTTGGTCACTGCGGGCTGTGTGGGAGCAGGCTGTGGAGCCTTGTTCTTGGCATATATGGCAGCCACGCTCTTGTCGATGTCGGCCAGGCCCTTCGGGTCGAGGTTGAGCACCACGGCCTCTCTCGACATAATCATATGGGTGAGTGACTCATTCAGTTTATAGGCACCAAAAGTCACATTCTCGGCCCACTGTCCCTGATCCTCATAATTGGCCACTACATAGTTCTTGCCTTGGAAAGCAGGGTCGTGGAATGCGCCACTATCGACGGGTCTTGGCACCCATTCCTTGGAATAGGTGTAGGTAGTGGTGGTGACTTCCTTACCACCAAACTTATCCTCGCTGGTGCTCTGAGCATGCTCCACCCACTGGTAGTACTCCACTCTTCGCTGCAGACTGATGGCCTTCTCGGCCAGATTGAATTCCTTGTCGAAGAGCGAGTCTTCGGTCGTGGCCAATGCCGAGGCGCAAACCACCTCTCCATCGAGCGACGCGTCTTTCTTGCTGGGGTTTTCCATGTCGACGCAAACTTTCTCGGTCTCGTTGAGCATCTTGTCGGTTTTCACCGCACGCCCCTCATTCCACCACAGCAGGGCAGTGGCTGCGAAGAACAGTAAGAAACTGGGGATAATGCCTCCGAAGGAGTTTTTCACCCTTGTTCCATAACCGGTTGTCTTAACTTCTTGATATGCCATTTTTTTAATGATTGATGAATAACTTTAGTTTTAATATCTTGCTAAATTCCGCGAGATTTGGCAAAGTTAGTCAAAATATGCGAAAAAAACCGCAAGAGTGTTGAAAAAAAGTTTATTCATGCACATACAAGTTCCAGCCCAGATAGGTCTCTATCGCCTCGTTGAGCACGTCGACCACATCGGTGCGGCACATGGCCACATGATGCTCGAAACCATTCTTGCAGATATACTTCATGAGTTTCTGCAAGTTGTCGACCTTGGTCACGGCGATGCAACCATCCATGCCATAGGGGTCGTCGGTAATGACACCCTTGCCCAGGTATGCCTTGATGCATCCCTTCGGGTCGTCGGTAGAGATGCGGAAGAAGGTGAAGTCGCCGGCAGTCACCTTGGCATACACTGCGCCAAAGGTATTGATCTTGCCCAGAGTGCGTCCGAGCACACCAAGCGGACCAAGCTTCAGGTTGTTCTGCACAAACGATTTGGGGAAGTTGCCGCAGTGGGTACACACACATTTGTTGCGGTCCTCAGCAAAGTTGTTGTTCCAGTCGAGCAATGCCGGAGCCTTGCCCGAGGCCAATGAGAGTGCATACATCGACACGGCCCCAGCAATATCGGTCTCGCAGGCAGCAGGAATGAGTTTGTCGCCCAACATCGACATGGTGACGCAAGCCGCGCAACCATAGTTCTGCTCCAACGAGTCCCAACACTGGATGGCCACCGCCTGCACATCGTTGGCTGCTATCCACTCTTCCACCGCCACGCCAAACTTGGCTTGCAGTTTCAGTTTCTCGCGATAACTCTCTGGCACCTCGGCATACTGGCTCACCCGCTCGCACATGGCGATGAACTTGGGGTCGTCGTCACTGATGCGCTGAGCGGCAAAGAGGATTTCGGAGAGGTCGGCGGGCACCACGGTGATGCCACTGCGCTGGAGCAACTTCTCGCTGGCGCGGCAGGTGTTGAACCCCAGCGGGCGCGTTCCTATCTGGCCGATACGGCAGTGGCGCAGTCCGTTCACCACACGGCAGATGGCAGCGAACCGGTTCAGGTCTTCAGCCAGCAACGGACTGTAGATGGAATAGGTGTGGAGCGTGGTGTCGGTGAAGGGAATGCCATATTGGTAGAGGTTGTTGCACACCGAGATCTTGCCGCAGAAGGCATCACGACGACTGTCGAGGTCTACCTTATCATTCTCGTCGTCGCAGGCTTGCACAAGCACCGGCACGTTGAGGTCGGCATCGCTGATGGCATTGATGATGCCAATCTCGAAACCGAAATTAGGCAGCGACACCACGATACCGTCGATTTCGTCGCGGTGCTCACGAAATTGCTTCGATACCTTCAGACCATCCTCACGGGTCTCAATACTACTGCTTCCGGTGGGTGTGGCATCTTCGGGCAGGATGACATACTCGTATCCCAACTGGCTGATGGTCGCCAGGAGTTGCTTGCGCACGTCGCGGGCCAGTTCGGAGTTGAAATAGGCGCGTGTTCCTATAATCACGCCAAAACAAGTTTTTCCGTTTCTCATAATGTTATCAGGTTATATCGTTTATGTTTCTAAATGATTTTCTCCACGGCTTTTCGCCATCCCTGGTAGAGATGCTCCATCTCGTCGGTGTGGTGAGGCTCGATTATCTTGGTCACCCTGCGCAACTGCACCACGTCATCGAACGAGGTCCACCGTTTGCGGGCAAAGCCATTGACGATGACCGCGCCCATGGCCGAGGCATCCTCGACTTCTGTGCACACCACGGGGGTGTCGAGCAGGTCGGCTTGGAACTGCATAAGGAACTGGTTCTTCGTAGGACCACCATCAGCGCAGATTTCGCTGAGCCGTCCGCCAGTGGCCTCTGCCATCACGCCCACCAAGTCTCTCACCTGATAGGCGATAGACTCGAGCGCTGCCCTGAGGAAATGGCTCTTGTTGGTGGAGAAGGTCATACCCACCACGGCACCTTTGGCCTGTGGCTGCCACCAAGGAGCACCCAGTCCGGCGAAGGCCGGCACGATATAGACTCCATTCGTGGATTCGACCTTCACAGCCTCCGCCTCCATTTCCGAAGGATGTCCCACAAGTTGGAGTTGGTCGGCTATCCATTTCAGCGTGGCACCAGTACTGTAGATATTGCCCTCATAGCCATAGAAATGATAACCGAGGGCAGAGAAGCCCACCGATGTCACCAGACCCTTTGGAGCGGGGAGCGGCTGTTCGCCGATGTTCACCATCACCGATGAGCCCGTGCCGTAGGTCACTTTTCCCGACCCTTTGCCGAAGCACATCTGTCCGACGAGTGCGCCATGTGAGTCGCCGAGCACACCGGCGATGGGTATGGGTTGGGCAAAGATGTCCTCGACGGTGGTCTCGCCAAAGATGGCGTCGCACGGCAGTACCTCGGGCACCATTGTCCAAGGGATATCGAAGAGGCGCATCAAGTCGTCGTCCCATTCCATGGTATGGATATTGAAGAGCATGGTTCTCGACGCATTGGTGGTATCGGTATAGAACGACTGTCCGCCAGTGAGCCGCCACACGAGCCAGGTGTCGATGGTTCCCAAGAGCAACTTGCCATCATTGGCCGCCTCGCGTGCCCCTTCCACATTATCGAGAATCCACCTCACGCCCGTGGCCGAGAAATTGGGGTCGATGAGCAGTCCGCTATGTTCGAGTACCATGGGACCATAGCCCTGCTCACGGAGTTGCTGGCACAATGCAGCCCCCCGGTTGTCCTGCCACACCAAAGCATTGTAGACAGGCTTTCCCGTTGTCTTGTCCCACACCACTACCGTCTCGCGCTGATTGGTAAGCGCCAGAGAATACCGGATGTCGGGATTGGGCTCTGGAGCGACGAGTTGGCGCACCGCCTCCACCAGGTTCTGGTAGATTTCCTCGGCATCGTGCTCCACCCATCCCGCCTGCGGATAATACTGATGGTGATCAACGTTCTGGCGTGCCAGCATACGACACTCCTCGTCGAAAAGCATCGCCTTTGTCGACGAAGTGCTTTGGTCGATAGCGATTATCCTATTCATGTATTTTCCAAAAAAAAGTGTTATTTGATGAAATCGACAGCGGCACGGGCGATACCCTCGGCATCCATGCCGTAGTGATGGAAGATTTCGGCATTGGAACCATGCACCACATTCTCGTCGGGGATACCGATGATGCGCACGGGCACAGGATGCTCACTGATGGTCTCACAAACCAGTGCGCCCAGTCCGCCAAACTGGCTATGCTCCTCGACGGTGATGATGCGTCCTGTCTCACGGGCGGCTTTCACGATGGCCTCGCTGTCGAAGGGTTTGATCCACGACATGTCGAGCACGCGGGCCGCGATACCCTGTTGCCTGAGTGCCAATGCGGCCTGCCATGCATGGTATACCGTCTCGCCTGTGGCCACGATGGTGAGGTCGTTGCCCTCGGTCAGTGTGATGGCCTTTCCTATCTCGAAAGTGAAGTTGTCGTTGGCATAGACCTCGGGCACGGCAGCCCTTCCCACGCGCACATAGCAGGGTTGGTCGAAGTCGACGAGCATTTTCACCAATCGTCGGGTCACCCTCGCATCGCTGGGCAGGCAGATGGTCATACCCGGGAAGGTGCGCAGCGCGGCGATATCGTGGAGCGAGTGGTGGGTAGCGCCCAATGCGCCATAGGCCACGCCGCCGCTCACGCCCAGGATGGTGACAGGATTCTGGCTATAGGCCAGGTCGACCTTCACCTGCTCGAGCGACCGAGCCACATAGAAGCAAGCGGGACCACAGCAGAATACTTTTTTGCCGCTATGAGCCAGTCCGGCCGATATGCCCACGGCATTCTGCTCCGCGATGCCACATTCCACAAATTGTTCTGGCAGTTGTTGAGCGAAGTCGCCCAAAGTCACCGACCCACGGGCATCTGTGGTGACGGCGATGATATCCTTGTCCTGACGGGCCAGTTCCACCAGCGTGTCAGTAAACATTTTCCTGCAAGCAATCATTTTTCCAATTGTTTTATGCGTTGTTCTATTTCGGCCACGGCATCGATGCACTGCTGCTCGTTGAGAACGCCGTGGTGCCATTTGGCCACTCCCTCCATGAAACTCACTCCCTTGCCCTTGGTGGTGTTGCTCACCAGCAAGTGCGGGCGGTTGTTGTGATAGTCGATACGGGCGAATGTGTCGACAATGCTCTGCATATCGTCACCATTCATCTCTACCACCTCCCATCCCAAAGCCGTCCATCGCTCGGGAATGCTGTCGAGCGGCATCACATCCTCTGTGTTGCCACTGATTTGGAGCCGGTTGCGGTCGATGATGGCCACGAGGTTGTCGAGATGGTAACAGTTGGCGGCCATGGCAGCCTCATAGATAGAGCCCTCGCCCTGTTCGCCGTCGCCCATGAGCACATAGGTGTGGTAGTCTTTTTGGTCCATCTTGGCTGCGATGGCCATGCCCACGCCGATGCTCAGTCCGTGTCCCAGGGCACCACTGTTGACCTCGATGCCAGGCACTTCGATGGTGGGGTGGCCGCTCAGGATGGAACCAAACTGTCCCAAGGTATCGAGCACCTCACTTTTCAGGAATCCCTTGGCCTCGAGGGTGACGTAGAGCGCCTCCACACAGTGGCCCTTGCTCAGCACGAACCGGTCGCGGTTGGGAGCCTTGGGCTGTTGTGGGTCAAGGTTTCTCATCACATTGAAATAGAGAGCCGTCATCACGTTGAGGCAAGAGAGGTCGCCGCCGATATGTCCGGCCTTGGCCTTATAGACTACCTCGACGAGCCTTTTGCGGTTTCTCTCTGCCAGAAGTTTTAGTTCTTGCGTTTTCATTCGTCTGTCTTTGTCATTTTCACATCACCTTGCCCTTTTCGGCCAAGGTGTCATAATTGTTGTTCAGGTTACGCCAGTCCACCTTTCCCTTAGTGGGAATGGCATTGATATATTTCTCAATGTTGGTATATCCATCGCCATTGCAGTCGCCGTTGGCGTCGGACGAATCGTTGGGATTCAGGCCATTGGCCTTCTCCCACTCGTCGGGCATGCCATCGCCGTCGGTATCCACCCTTGGAGTCCAGTCCTTGTAGGTGGGGTAACCTCCCATCTGGCGTGGGTCGGTAATGACACCATCCTTGTAGGAGTCTTTGGGCAGTCGGCGGTATTTGAAAAGGCCGTCCTCGTTTTGCGACTTCTCATGCAGTCCCCAGGTGTCGCCATAGGGATGGTCTTTCACCTTCTTCTCGTACTTGTCGACATAGTAGGCCACGCCCGTTCTCACCTCGTCGGTGATGCGCTGGTCGACAATGTCGCGGCAAGGCACTGTGGCACCCACGTTCTGCAGCACCCACTCGAAGGCCTTCTCTGCTCCCATGATGCTCACGAAAGGCATCTCGAACGGCTCGTCGGAGCGCATCAGGGCGAGTTCGGTGTCATCCATAGCGCCATCCTTGTCGGCAGTCTGGATACCACCGTTCCAGTTGTCCTTGGTAATCTCGGGATATCCCTCCATCACATTGCCCATGGCATATACCCTGCCAAACTGCTTGAAGGGGAAGAGGTGCTCGCTGCGGCTCTCCGACTTGATGATTCGGCGCCCCACAGGAGTGTCTTTGGGGGTGAGCGGACCCGGTTTGTAGTAGTTGTTGATGAAGTTCGACATGGTGGTGTACTCGCCTCCGTCGGCTGTGCGGTGCACCCAATTGTAGACCACGTTGTTGATGAAGTTGAACACTCCACCCCACCCTATCGACGGGTTGCGCCCAGTGTTGTCGGCCCACAGGTTACGCATGAACGTGGTGTTCTCTCCACCGATGGTCGACCCGAAGGCGTGATTCCATGTATCGAGGGCCTTGGCCGAGATGGTGTTCTGGATGGTGACATTCACCGTAGGTTCCTTGCGCTTGGCCTTTCCGTCGCCCAGGTCGAACATATGTCGGTAGAACGAGATATTCTCGTCGAGTCCCCACTCGCAGGAGCAGTGGTCGATCATGATGTTGCCCACGGGGTTGCCACCGAAAGAGTCCTCGCGGTGCCACACCAGGGTCTCGCCCCGGCGGAAGCGCATGTGGCGTACGATCACATCGTGGGTATCTACCTGGAACGACTCGCCAGCGATAATCACGCCCTCGCCAGGTGCGGTCTGTCCGGCAATGGTGATATAGGGTGCCCTGACATAGATGGGTGACTTGAGGTGGATGATGCCCGATACATTGAAAACCACGATGCGTGCGCCGCCCTGCTCGCAAGCCCAACGGAAGGAGCCTGGTCCGTCGTCGTTGAGGTTGGTCACGGTGAGCACTTTTCCGCCCCGTCCGCCAAAGGTAAACATACCACCGCCCTCAGCACCGGGAAAAGCGGGAATCTTAGCCTGTCTCAGATCGTAGGGTCTTGCGGCCCAGGGTACATAAGGCCGGCCCTCCTTGGCTTCTTTCACCACGATGGGGAAAGCCACCTCCCACGCAGAGTCGCTATGTGCTTTCCAACGAGTTTCGAGAGAGTCGATAAGGCGTTTTGCCTCATCGGTAAGCTGCGGATACTGTGCAAAGGCCGCCGATGCCGAAAGCAGCATCGTGCAGCATAGAATTAGAATTCGTCTCATAATTATTACGCGTAATTTTATATATGACGCGCAAAGAGAGAAAATGTAGTCAACCGAAAGGAGGAAAATGAAGAATAAGGAAAAGTAGCTGTGCTGCAGGTGAAGATAATTGCATTCCCCTTCCTGTCACGTAATGGCAGAAAGGGGGTTGTTTTTGGACAAAAAAGAAAGAAAAGTTGAACTAAATAGAAAGGCCTATAGATTGAAATCGTCATACCTTTGCATTCAGAATATTTAATCATCAACAAGTAATAGTAAGAACGATTATGAGAAGCAAGATTGAAGACTACAATGCAGTGGTAGAGGCTGCAAGCAAGTTCACGAAGAGCGTTGCAGAAGGCAACAGCAAGTATGCAAAGGAACTGTTTACGGAGGATGCCTGCCTGTTCGGATTCCTGAACGGCAAGCTTGAGCGCGGCAGCATTGAGCAGTTCTATCACAACGTGGACACCGTGGGTGCCGGTGAGGAGTTCAAGACCCGTATCGACGTGTTGGAACTGGAAGAGACGCTGGCCGTCGTCCGTGTATTGGAAGAGGGCTGGGGCGGTAGCATCGACTTCACCGATGTATTGCTTCTGCTGAAGATTGACGGTGAGTGGAAATGCGTGGCAAAGGCGTATAATCAGAATTCAAATACGATCAAGAAGTAACTATGAGCAAGCAAAGTGAGAAGGTGGCTGCTATCCTGAAAGCAGTGGAGCTCTATGCAGAGGCTGGCCGCAAAGGCAGCCGTGAAATTGGCCAGCAGGCATTTACCGAACAGGCCACTATGTCGTGGGTGGAAAACGGCAAGATTACCACCGTACCCATCACCGCACTTTATGACGGTCTGGAGCAGACTGGTGAGGAAGAGGTGACATACGAGGTCGAGGATGTGACAGTAGCTGGAGATGTGGCCTACGTTCGCATTTCGTCAACCTTCAGCAAGTTGGGTTCCTATGATGACATGTTCACACTCGCAAAACAAGACGGTGAGTGGAAGATCGTAAGCAAGATATACCATACGAAATTGATAAAAATGTGAAAACGGCATTGGTCTGCGAAAGTTTCCGTAACTTTGCAGACCAATTCGTTTGTGTAAATATGAGCAAGATAACCAAGTTCCCCTCGGCATTGATCAGTGGCGACTGCACCACGTCGTCGCTTCTGCTTGATGGCGGCAGCATCATCGACCAGTGCATCGTGACGGCTGGCGAGCGAGGCACATTCTTCCTCGAACAGCACCTACTCTATGTGGTGCTGGGTGGAAGCGTGAAGCTCACTTGTGGTCGCCAGTCGTGGACAGTGGGCAAGAACCAGATGATACTGCTGCGCAAGGCCCACAGCGTCAGCTACGAGAAGCAGGGCTCGTCCAAGACGGGACTCTTCGAAAGCCAGCTTTTTGCCATCAACGACAAACTGCTGAAGGACTTCCTTACCTCACAGCAAGTCAATGTGCCGCCAATGACAGAGGAACTGGGCGCACAGGTGTCACCCATGAGCGACCGACTCGTGGCCTACTGCTGGTCGCTGGCTCCCTACTTCAACGACCCTTCACAGATTAATCCAGGGCTGTTGCGCCTGAAAGTGATGGAACTCCTGTTCAACGTAATGGACTGCTCAAAGAACATCTTCCGCCAGATGCTCCAGTTGCGCCAGCCAGTAAAAGTGGACGTCCATCGCGTGGTGGAGGAAAACTACACTTCGCCCATATCGCTTGAAGAATTGGCCTATCTCTCTGGACGTTCGCTCTCCAGTTTCAAGCGCGACTTCCAGAGCATCTACGGAGAGACACCAGCAAAGTGGATACGTGAGAAACGGCTGTCTAAAGCCCGTCAGATACTCCAGTCGTCTCAGATGTCCGTTGCTGATGTCGCATATAGTCTCGGTTTTGAGAACCCCACCCATTTCAGCCGTATCTTCAAGCAGCAATACGGCTTGTCACCATCGTCTCTCGCAAATCATTAAATATGAAAAAGAAAATAGTCTTAGGTGTGTTGTTGGCTGCCATTATCATAGCTGCCATAGGTACATATATGTATCGCCACCGTTTTGACAAGTACGAGCAAGGCCAGGAAGAGCAGGCGGCGGGTATCAAGGCCATCGGCAAGGATTCCCGATTCCTTGTGACTTATTTCTCCTGGCCGAGTCCTGATTATCCTGATCTGGATGCAACGTCCGGAGCCAGCAATATCGTGAAGGATGGCAAACTCTATGGCAACACAGAATATGTTGCCGGTATTCTGAGTAAGAGACTCAATGCCGATTTGTTCAGGATAGAAACCTTACGGAGTTATCCTACGGAACCCAAAGCCCTGCTTGACGAGACCAAGGTGGAGAATACCAGCCACTCGAAACCGGAACTGAAATCGAGGGTGGAGAACTTCTCCGACTATGATGTTATCTTCATTGGCTATCCCCTGTGGTGGTACGACATGCCGATGGCCATATATTCCTTCCTCGACGGGTACGATTTCAGCGGCAAGACCATCGTGCTTTTCACCACTCATGGCGGAAATCGCTTCTGCAGGACTATCCCTACAGTCCGCAAGTTATTCCCCAAGGCAAATGTTGTTCAGGGACCAGCCATTTACGACAGAGAGATGGACAATGCAGAGCAGTCACTTGACGAGTGGTTGAAAGATAACGGGTTCTCAAACTAGTAAGGCTGGGCAAACTATACTCCAATGTTTTACTGAGTTTAAGGGATTGCAAGCATAGTTTAAGTGAGTTCGTATTCTCTGCCAGATTGACTTTATCCCTGGCTAACCCAAGAGGCCCATGCCCTTCTGGGAATCAAGACATCTAGTTGAGTTCTTTTACTCAACTTTCGCAAGTTGAGAGGAGTTCAGAAGTTACAGAAGTTCAGGAGTTCAGACATTACTCCTACTAACAACCATTGAGCCTAACAAGGTGAATTCGGGCTATTGTCTGAACTCCTGTAACTCCTGAACTGCAAGAAGTTGAGCGAATGCGAAACTTCAATTCTTTTACATTATTGTTCAACCCCCATCTCTTTCATGTAATCGGCCAGTGGATTGAGTTCCATCTCCTTTCGCCATTCGTCAACTTTCCCGGGGTCTAGTAACTGATAAATAACTCGTTTACCTTTCTCATTTTCTACGATTTGCGAACCATATTTTTGTGGTCTTCGCTCAAACATGGCTATTCTATCGTCCATCATTGCGACTTGCGATTTAGAGATGTCGCCTCGCTCCATGGCCTCTACAAACACATGGAAGTATTTCTTTTGCAGTTCCATCGGTGCGTGTTGAATGATGAGCCAATATACGGTGCAAGCATCACCTACGGCCTCTTTGCCCACAAATCCCCTTGTATCAAGGATGTCGCAAATCTCTTTTTGATTAATGCTGTCGGTTTTCTGCATCTCTACGGTGAGTGAATCGACCAAGTGTTGATCACGTGGTTGCGCATTGTAGGCCGCAAGAAATACATGTCGTATATCTTGGTCGCTACGGCCAATTTTACGTAATCGCAACATCAGCGGCTTGTCGTAGTTGGCTTCTATCCTGTCACGACGCCGGGCTATCGTGTCGCAGTAGGCCTGCCATCTTTCATCGGAATGGATGTTAGCGAGGTCATTATCCCGATTGGGATCTTCGACATACCAATCAGGGTCTCTATGCAGTCTCATATTCAATCGCTCAAAAGCCTTGTCATTCAAACTTGCCATGGCAGCGGCGCAGGCACTATTGTAAAGATGGTTGTCTTGTATCTTTTCCTTTATAGTGAAAGCTTTGTCAAAAGCATTGCAGGCGCCTAAATAGTCGCCTTGCATGAAGCATGCGTCGGCTTTCATGATGCAATCATCGTAATCCAAGCATTTCACATCGCTTTCAAACGCATTGACCGAAATATTCATTATTCCATCTATCAATGTCCCAACAGACTGAATATTACGAGGATTGGTAATATCATATTGAATACATCTTGTAAAAGGCGAACCCTTGCTGTCACTTTGCAATACATAGACAAGCGCGTAATGCTTGTCATTCTTGATGAGTCGGTCGACAACAATGATTTGATGCTTGCTCTTGTTGATGATGAGATTGCGCCACAACTCATCATGAGGCTGTATCAGGGTGTTGACTGGATTGGCTTGCACCGTCATGACCATGCCATCGGCTTGCCTGACATAATCGGGCTCCCATTCATTAGCGGCATCTATTGTCAAAATCAAGAACTGGTCGGCAAGAATAACGTTGATGGAGTCGATTTCCAACGGAATCTGCTTTACGACATCGCAGAGGTATTCGGAGCATTTGGAATCGTAAGCGTTGAATTTCAACTGGGATGTGACAAAATTCAATTCATACTCTCCATTGAAAGCATTTGCAAGACTGCCGTTTTCAGCGAAGTCTAAAGTGATATCTTCATTATGGACAGTGCCATTCTGTAAAGACCAGTCGCCAGAAATACTGAACGGCGGCATGCTGTGTCTTGCACAACCTGCAAGACACAATGCCAAAGAGATATAATATAGGGATTTTCTCATTTCTAAGATATTATTACTTTTAACTTGAGATTGTTGGAGTTTGTATGAAGATTGCTCAATTTGCATGATCAATTCTTTCCGCTTCCCCAAGGAAATCTTTTCGTCTTTCACGAAACTGCAGGCCGCGTCTTGATTTTTTGTTTCACATCCATCAAACGCGTCTGTATCTTATCCACCCCAAAATAACTAAATATTTTAGTTTGATAGAACTAAAACCCTTAGTTATTTAGGAATTGTTAACAGAAAAGAGACACTTTTTTTAGTTGTTCACACAAGGCAGAATATCATAGACAAACTTTCTACTCCTCAATCTTTCCGTCCGGAAAGCTACGACCAACTATTCCTCTATTTCGTAATCTCACCAATCCATTGGAAAAGTTCGTCCAAAGCATAGTCTCCACTATGAGGCCGGTTCCATGACAGCAGGAAGTTCACATCCTTGCCCGCATTCTGAAGTTTGGTGGCGAAGTTGACAGGAACGGGGAAAGCCGTGTCACGGTCGCGTGCTCCGTGACGGATATACCAATGTGGAGCAACCGTTGTCTTTCCGTCGCCGATAAAGCTCATGGGGTTCATCAACCTCACGTTCTGGCGGATGGCATCGCTAACGGTGGTGTTGTTCTTCTGAGCCGTGAAGTCGGTGAAATTCACACTGCTGCCAGTCCAGTCGCCGAACTCCTCATTCTCTCCGCTTGCTTCGTTGACACCTTCTATCTTGCTGTCAAAGGCTGGAACACCCTTCAGGGCTTGGGTGGAGACCACATAGTCCATGTATTTCTTCATGTCAAGGCTGGTGATGTATTCGCCAACCTGCTTGCCACCCATACCGCCACGCATGGGACGCATGCCCTGCGGACGCGGGCCTCCCTGCATCTGTGGACGAGCACCGCCGTTTATAGGAGCGGCAAACATGCCACCAGCCGAACTGCTGAACGTGAAACCGAGGCTGTCGGGAATGTCGGCTCCAGCATTCTTGGCAATTTGAGCCGCACGGATAATCTCGCTCTTGATGTAATCAAGGTAGTTGTCGGCAGTCAATGGCGTACCGTCAGGCTTGCGAAGGTTCAGGCTTGCCAGATAGGCAGGAAACATAGCTGCCAGTTCATTGGTGTAGCCTTTGTGCAGGTCATCGAGCGCCTGGCGGGAGTCTGTTTGCTGAAAGAGCCATTCGTAGGCCATGTCAGCATGTTCGAGGTCGATGATGGGACAATAGCACACGGAGGCAAACACGTCGTCTCGCTCATCGGCCGCACCCATGGCCTTCAGCAACTCCGCATACTCGGGATTGTTGCCCGTTGCTCCCATCAGTGCCGACATGGCTCCACCGGCACTCGTTCCGTCGGTGATGATGCGTTCGGCATCGCCGGGCATCTCTTTGTCGAAGTGACGCAGATAACGGATGGCTGCTTTCAGGTCGAGGATGGCTTTCGGCGCACGACCTGTATAAATGGTCTGGCCCTTCTTTATTCCCTTGTGGGCTTTGGCGTAGACCTTGTCAGCGACAACAGAAGAGTTTCGACCTCGGGTTCCCGGTATGACCACCACGTAGCCCTCTTTCAGCGCCCTGCCCGTAGCGTCGCCAGCCTGTGGCTGTGCTGCCGGAGAAGCCATATAGCCGCCGACGTATGTGCGAAGGAAAATCGGAGTCTGCTGTGTTGCACCATCTGGCACATACACATTCAAATACTGATAGGTGGAGTCCTCTACATTCGTCACATAGAACAGCCGTTCGTAGGCTGTAAAGTTGACTGTTGTTCCGTCATAGACAGTCATCGACGATTTCACACCTGCACTGCTGTCAAAATGCAATGCTGATTGTGCCACGACTCCCATGGAGATACTGGCACCAACAATAAAAGCGAATATCTTTTTCATAATGTAGATGGAGTGTTTCGAGTCGTAGCTCTGGTCTCTGCCAAGACCTTGGGTGAATAATAATGGAAAAATGCAGTACAAAGGTAGTGAAAATCGCGCTATTATTTTTATGCCACTTCCCGATTTTTATATTCTTTATGAATGATCGTTCATCTGAATAGCGCCGAGTGCAGCATGCCTTATTGCTGCCATATGTTCCTTTCTGTTTCATCCAAAAAACAGAAACCCCTTTCTGCCATAAAGTGGCAGGAAGGGGTATGTAATTTGCTTTTTCCTTTCACACCCATTTATGATGAACTGCTCTTCCGTGGATGCGTCCGTTTCCACCACATGTAATAGCCGCTCCAGGGTAGCAGTGCACCGATGAGGGCTGCAAGGAAATAGATGATCTTGATCGCCATACCGCCCCATCCACCGGTATGCAGTTGCATCAGTACTACCTGCGGCGGCATCTTCTCATGACCGTGGTTCATCATGTCTGGCCGCATGATACTCACTTCCTCTGGCTTTTGCTGCTGCTCAAAATGGCCGTGATGCTCCATGTCGCGCACATCACCGCCAAGCACGGCCATAGCTCCCTGTCGGTACCAGTGGTACGACCAACTCGGCCCCGTCAAAGACATCAGCAGCAGGAACACAACGCCATAGATGCCAAGCGACACATGGCTGTCATAAACAAAGCGGCGGAAGCCTTTGCCGGTACTGACTTTCAACCGGTTCTTCAGCATCTTCCTGTTGCGCGGCCACCAGATGACAATGCCCGACAGTAGTATCAATGTCATTCCAATGGCAGTGACACCGACGATGAACCGTCCGGCAGACATGCCTTCGTGGGGTTCCGAAGGCACATTCAGCAGATAGCGGTGCAGTTGCTTGGCTGTATTGACCACTGCAGATTCCTTTTCCCAACCAATCAACTCACCCGTGTAAGGATTGACGGCAAGTTTCTGATGGCCACGCTCGGCAAACTGGGCGTATGCCGCATCATCTGAGCCTGAGGGCAGTTGAATGCTTGTCAATGTCAGGCCCTTGCCGGCATGTTCCCGGATGGCATCAACAAGGGCTTCATTAGCCAGATGTCGACCGTTTCCTTTGTCCTTCACATGCCTGATGTCGGCATTAATAGCCTCCTTGATTTCGTCTTGAAACACAATGACGGCTCCTGTCAGGCAGATAACGGAAATGATGACGCCCAAAACCAAGCCGAGCCAACGGTGGATTTTCAAACAAATCTTTCTCATAGTCATATTGCAATTTGTATTAATTTCATTGTCCGTCTTCGCCTACTGGCGGCAGGCTCTGGAAGTGCCGCGTGCCATAGACCTGAAGAAGGAATACCAGGCAAAGCGCGATGCCTACCTTATAGGGTGCCACGATGTCATCCACGCCAAAAATGGCCCTGGACAGGGGCATGACAATCAAAGGAGAAACGAATTGTCCCAGATAGAGGGCTGCCGAGAGCAGCGGCATGACCGTTGTGGCGGAGTTCTTGCCACCCTTGATGCTCGCTATGGTGTTCAGGTATGGAACGCCCACGCCGGTGGCCATTCCGATGAATGCAGAGCCAAGCATAGCCATCACTACAGTGGGCACTAGATAAGACACATATCCCAATAGGAACAGCAACGGTGCAAAGTATTTGACGCTTTGGCGAAAACGGTTCATCAGACTTCCGAAACCAAGTCCGACAAAGAAGGCCACGACATCAAGTCCCACCATGATGACCGTGATGAGCTCCGTGGAAAGTCCCTGTTGCTGGCTGGCAACGATAGCGAAGTTGGTGGGGAAGATAAAGAATATCATCATCAGCAGAAGCATACCGACAACCGACGGATGGAACTTCAGCAACTGCCTCGGATGGAAGGGTACGCCACGCTTGTTGGCACTGCCCAGTTGTTCGTCGGGCAACCACAGCCACACCATCACCAGGGCTATCAGCCCCAGCAAATAGACAAAAAAGGCATAGTTCCATTCTATCGTCGCCAACAGACCTGCCAGCAGTGTCGCCACCACCCCACCCATCTGGTTCATGGCTGCCGACAGTCCCATCAGCCTTGCCTGTTGCTCCGGCGGGAAATAGTAGGCCAGCAGACCAGTGGGAAGCGGCATGATGAGTCCGACGCTGACACCCAGCAATGCACGCATAGCCAGAAGCAAGTAGATGTCGTCCATAAAGAAGCATCCCGCTCCCGCCACGATATAGAGCAGCAGTCCCGTAGTGGCTATGGCACGGGTGCGCAGCACACGGCTCAGAGGAAGGAAGAAAAGATTGGTGACGATAATCAGCAGGGCGGGCATGCTGACAATGAACTGCACCAGAATAGCGGGTGCCTCGCTGAAATGAGCCTTGATGATTCCCAGCGCGGGGGCGATGGCGGCTCCGGCCATCACGGTGAGCAGCGACATGGAAAGGATGGTAGCCGTCACCCGTCTTGAAACGTTTGTCTTTGTCATTTTCAATCGGAGTTTTCGTGGATGCGAGTCATCCACAGGGCTCTACCAGGCTGCTTCAAAATTAAAAATCGGGTGCAAAAGTACAAAAAAAATTGGATATCCCAATCAGGAAAAATGCAAGAACGACACATCCGATTTACAATTTTCCACCCAAACGCCCCCATTTTCTTTTTCTTCCTTCACCTAAAAGGTGAAAAATTACCACCAGTTCCTCGCCCGCAACCTCTCTCACTCCACATCCTCACCTCCCCACTTTTAGTCATTACATATGTCAGCATTTCATCATGTCAGTCTATCATCTAGACAGGCCATGGATAACTGCCAGGTTTGAGGATGATGCTCACCGACTGGGGGGTAACCATCCGGATGACCCCGGGCGCATATACCTCGGTAATAGCGAACTGACACCATGAAAGCGACTCGAGGCAGCAAAATGCCGTGGCTCCACCCTCCAGGACCAATGTGGTTGGCGGATAAGCCTCCACCATGGCTCTCACCACATCGGCCATGGTCTGACGAAGCCGCACCGCCACCGCTTTTCCCGTGAGATGACGGAAAGGAATGGCAAGGACCATCCTCGGAGAATGTAGATAGGCAGGCAGAATCTTTTGAATCCATTCCGTGGCACCAGCACCACCATCGTATACTTCACGGGGCATCATCTCCACAGGAAGGCCCAATTGGCAAGGCTGACTCTGTGTGCTGCCAGCCACCACTAACGTATGGTCCGCATCGAGTGTCATTGGCGAATGTGGTTTTTTCCGAGAGTGCCCACGATGAACGAGCAAGGTCTCAAAGAAGTCGGCGGCTCCGGCAAGGAGCGTGTCGGGTGAACAATTAGACACCACGGCCTCCACATCATCGGCCGACGAGGCATCGGGCATGCTTACACCCAACCTCTCGGCATCGGGAAAACGAGCACGCATGCTGTCGGTACGGGCGGGGAACTCCGGGTCGAAGGCGAAATCGGTTTTCGAGATGGGCACATCGCCGCAGTAGTATTTTCCATCCCTGATAACCCTTCCTCTCGACGGGTTGGCAGGAAGAAAGACCGCCTTTTTGTAGGGGCCACATGCAAGAATAGCCTCCAACTCCTCCATGACATGACCACGGAGCGCAGAGTCGGTTTTCTTGAATAAAACCAGAGGAGGCACGCCTTCTGCCACCTGCACGAACAGACGGTTCATCACCTCTTTGGTGACCACTGCCGCCTGTGATGCCGACATCGACCGCGTATTGGTAGCCACGACAACGACATCAGCGTTGGGCAGCCCTTCGTCAAGTCCCAGCACCAGCCGCACCCTCAACCCATAATCGAAGGCCACGCCCGCCATCTCGGCGGCACCCGTGATATCGTCGGCAATGACAACAATCATTTCTTGTTTCGTCGGTTGATGGCCATCTTCGTGGCATAGTCGATGGAAATCATCATGGCGTCCTCGCTGGCTATGCCCTTACCCGCCACATCGAAGGCCGTGCCATGGTCTACCGACACACGGATGATTGGCAGTCCGAGTGTGATGTTGACTCCTTTCACGCTGTCCATCTTTCCTGTCTCGGCATTCCAGTTGAAGCCCACCACCTTGAACGGGATATGACCCTGGTCGTGGTACATCGCCACACAACCGTCGAACTGTCCGCATTTTGCCTTGGCGAAAAGTGTATCGGGTGGAACAGGTCCCGACACGTTGAAACCTCTCGCCGCCAGTTCGGCCACTGCCGGTATAATCTCGAGGGCCTCCTCGTCGCCAAACAGGCCATTGTCGCTGGAATGCGGATTGAGGCCCGCGATACCTATCCGTGGATTCTCTATGCCGAACTGCCGGCAGGCATCGTCGATGAGTTCGGTGACTTCGATGATCCGGGCCTTCTTCACCAGGTCGCAGGCTTTTCGGAGCGGCACATGGGTTGACACATGAATGACCCTCAGATGCTCGTCGGCCAGCAGCATGGCATATTTCTTGGTATGGGTGAAAGTGGCGTAAATTTCGGTATGGCCATCGAAATGATGACCAGCCAGATTGAGCGCCTCTTTGTTGAGCGGGGCCGTCACCGTGCCGTCCACCTCCTCGGCCATGGCCAGGTCGATGGCCTTTCTTATCGACACGAAAGCGGCATTGCCACACTGTGCTGCCACCTTGCCAAACTCGAACGAGTCGGCATCGACACACTTCAGGTCGTACACATCAATGGTGCCATACTCGAATTTTGCCGCTTTCACCTCGTCCACGGCATTCACCTGGAGGTCGAGGCCCAGGAGGCTGACAGCCTTCCGCATCACTTTGGCATCACCTGTGACGATGGGACGGCATTTCTGGTAAGTAGACTCATGGCTCAGTGCCCTGACAACGATTTCGGGTCCGATGCCGGCAGGGTCGCCCATGGTTATGGCTAAGATTGGTTTCATGATGATTGCGTTTTTTCGATTCAACAATAGGAAATCCGGAAAGCCGGTCACTTCTTCAATACAAGGAGTTGTAGATATCGCGGGCGTCCTGTTCGGTCACCTCACGCGGATTGTTCTTCAGCAGGCGCTGCACCTGCATGGCAGCCTTGGCCATACCATCGACAGCCGACTGCGGTATATGCAGGTCGGAGAGCTTTTGCGGAATGCCCACAGCTGCCGAGAGTTCGCCAATCAATTCCACGCCCTTCAGGGCCGTTTCCTTCTCATTGCCACCTAGAGCTATGCCACAGGCCATGGCCACCTCGGCATAGCGTTGCGGACAGGCAGGCAAGTTGAATTTCATCACCGAGGGAAGGAGGACGGCGTTCGACAGGCCATGGGGGATATGGAACTCGCCACCCAGCGGATAGGAAAGCGCATGCACCGCCGCCGTGTTGACCGGTCCCAGACACAGTCCGCCATAGAGGCTGCCCAATGCAAGGGCTTCGCGAGCCTCCTTGTCATCGGGATTA
The DNA here is from genome assembly GCA_900317305.1 of uncultured Prevotellaceae bacterium. Taxonomy (GTDB): domain Bacteria; phylum Bacteroidota; class Bacteroidia; order Bacteroidales; family Bacteroidaceae; genus Prevotella. The sequence goes on from ONGG01000003.1 coordinate 80,872, forward strand.
GTGACCGCTTTCTTGAGATTTGCCGAGATGAGCCGGATACCCTCACGGGCATAGATATCGACCGCAGGATGTGCGAACTTGTTGGTATAGGCCTCGATACAGTGGGTGAGCGCATCCATTCCCGTGTCGGCCGTCACTTTCGGAGGAACGGTCCATGTGAGGCGGGGGTCGACATAAGCGGCGTCGGCCACGAGGAACGGGCTCACGATGCCTTTTTTCAGTTGGTCGCGCTCATCGAGCAAAATGGCGTTGGGCGACACCTCGCTGCCCGTGCCTGCCGTCGTAGGCAGGCAAGCCAGCCACTTGCCCCTTTGCCTGACGAATCCAGTTCCGAAGAGGTCCTCCACCTGCTGGTCGCTATCGACGAGAGCCGCCACCAGTTTGGCCAAGTCGAGTACGCTGCCACCGCCGATACCCACCACACTGTCGGTACCGAAATCACGTGCCTCGCGGAGGATGTTCTTGAAGTCGCTGACCGTCGGTTCGGCGGTAATATCGTGGAACACACGAATCTCCACTCCTTTCAGCCTCAACGCATCGAGCGTGGACGTGATGAGCGGCAAGATAGGAGGTGCCGTGAGCACAAAGAGCCGGTGAAAGCCCAGACGGAGATAGTCGTCGCAGAAATTCTGGATGCAGCCCGTACCGAAAACGATTTTCTGGGGCTGAAGTAGCGTGATGGCATTCATGATTCAGGATGAGTTTCGTTTTTCTTGTTTTCCAAATAGCCATAGATAGTGAGTTCCTTGTCGGCAAGAGGCGTCTTGAAGAGGAAACTCGCCAGATAGCCCACCACCAACACGATGAGGTGGCTATAGACCCCCAGCATATAGTTGTGGTGCTTGAAGTTCCACTCGCCAAGGTCGAGGAGCGTCTCCTTCACCCCATCGCCGTTGAGGTCGACCTTTGTCGAAGTGAGCACGGCATAGGCTGTGAAAAGCACGGCCACGGCAATTCCCACATAGAGTCCCTGCTTATTGGCACGCCGGCTGAACAGTCCGAGGATGAAGATACCCACGATGCCAGCCGAGAATATGGCGTAAAGCGAGAACAGCGCACCGAGCACGCCCTCTCCACCCCATGAGATGTAGAGGCAGGCCACTGCCATCGCCCCCACTCCGGCGACCACCACCATCGTCTTCCCAAAGCGCAGCTGCTGACGGTCGGTGCTATCCTTCTTGAAACGGGCGTAGTAGTCTTGCACGGCGATGGCGGAGAGACAGTTCAGGTCGGCATCAAGGCTCGAGATGGCCGCTGCCGCCAATGCCGCGATAATCAGTCCGCGTATGCCCACGGGCAACTGGTGACTGATGAAATAGGGGAACACCTCGTCGCTCTTGATTTCCTCGGGGAGCACAGGAGCTCCCGTGGAATGGTAATAGGCGAAGAGGCAAGTTCCGATAAACATGAAGAGTGCCCAGATAGGCACGCTCATCAGCACACCAATAAACGCCGCCTTCTTGGCCTCGCGGTCGTTGCGGGCAGTGAGGTAGCGCTGCACGATGGTCTGGTCGGTACCATACTTCTGCAAGGCATAGAAAATGCCATTGAGCACCATAACGATGAAGGTGAGTGTGGTGAAGTCGAAATCGTAGGGACCGAATCCTATCTTGTCGTACTCTCCAGCGATGCGGAACACCTCCGACGGTCCACCTTCGGGCAAGAACAAGAGCAGAGCCACGCAGATGAGACCTCCACCAATGAGCAGAGCCCCCTGCACCACGTCCATCCACACGATGGCTTCCATGCCACCAAGCAGGGTAAGGATGATGATGGTGATGCCCAGCACCATTACCACAGAGTAGATATTGATGTTGAGGAAGGTGGCGAGCGCCATCGAGACGAGGAAGAACACCGTGCCCGCCTTGGAGAAATGCCCCAGGGTAAAGGCTAGCGAACTATAGAGTCGCGCGAAGAGTCCGAAGCGCCGTTCGAAATACTCGTAGGTGGAGAGCCGGATGACCTTCCTAAACAAGGGAACGATGACCCCGATGAGCGCCAGCAGAACGATGGGCACCATGAGTCCCTGCACCAGCAGAATCCAGTTGCCGGCGTATGCTGCGCCCGGATAGGCCAGGAAAGTGACACTGGAGATGAGCGTGGCGAATATCGACATGCCCACCGCCCAAGCCGGGATACGTCCGCCTGCGGCAAAATAGGTACTGGTGTCTTTCTGCCGATGGGCAAAATAAACGCCCATGACGATGGCCACCAAGATAGAGACAATGACGATGAAATAGTCTATCCAATGCATTTCTGTCGGGAGTTAGATTTTGGATACTTGTAAAATAATTTCATTCTCCTCACTATCGGTCAAACGGTTGAGCGGCATGAGCATCCAAGGGTCGCACAGATGTTTGGTCTGCATCATCACCTTGAGGGCTGCTAGACTGTCGCCAAGCGTACGGCCCTTCTGGTAAATCCCACACACGTCGGCTGTTGCTTTCTGCAATCGGAAAGCCTCGTCTTTATCACCATCTATGGCCGCCTGATAGAGTTGTTGATACATCCCGGGAATGAAGTTGCCCCCTGAAGGCACGATACCATCGGCACCCATCAGAAGAGTCTCTGCCGACAGCGCCGCACATCCGCAGAAGAACGAGAAGTCGGGGCGCTCCTTGGTGAAAGCGATGCATTCGGTCATGCGCTCGATATTGCGCTCCGAGTCTTTCAGTCCCACGATATTGGGGTGGTCGGCCAACTGTCTCACCACATCGAGCGGGATGCTCATATGGGTGGTGGCGAGGATGTTGTAGAGCATGAGAGGCCCTGTGATGGAGTCGGCAAGCATCGTGTAGTAGTTGAGCATCTGCTGGGGCGTAAGGGCATAGTAGGTGGGCAGGGTGGCCACGATGACATCGGCCCCGGCTTGGTGGTATGCCTCGGCTTGAGCCAACTGCTCACTGAAGCAGTTGCCGGTGAGTCCGGCATAGACAAAAATGCGGTGGTCGGCAGCACGGACGGCCGACTTGACAAGCGTCACAGCCTCGTCCTTGGCCACGGAGTTGCCCTCTCCTGTGGTTCCCAGGAGCAGGGGTGCCACCCCATTCTGGACAAACATCCCGATGATTCTCTCCACTGCGGGCACATCCACCCGGCCTTCTTTGGTCACTGGCGTCACCATGGGTACGACGACCCCCTTGTATTTTTTGTTTATCATGGGTATGAAGGATTGGTTCTTTTCCTCAAGACGGAAAAGGGGGTGGAAAGTACCCACCCCCATACGGTCTTCATTCCCCGAAAACCTCACTTCTTTTTCCTGAAGATATCCAGAATGTTGTAACTGATGTCGTGGTCGTAGACATCCACGCCCTCATTGGCTTTCACCCACTTGATGACACGGCTGGTGACAGGCAGCAACACCACCTCGTAGAGCGTCTTCAGGATGAATTGCACCACCATCATGTGGAGCACCAGATAGGTGGGCAATACACCCCAGAATGCCAGGGGGAAGAAGATAATCGAGTCGCAAGCCTCTCCGCATACGCTACTCATTACGGCGCGCACAGCGAAACGTTGTCCCTGTTGCCTCACCTTCAACCTACTCATCACATAGGCGTTGACGAAACTTCCACAGACAAATGCGGCGCACGAGGCAATGGCGATGCGTGGCGTCAGGCCAAAGATGGCATGAAATCCTGCCTCGTTATCCCATCCCGGTGCCCCAGGCATGGCATCAACCAATGCGCATAGAACGAAAAACAGTTCCATCATCACGAATCCAGTCCAGATGAGCAGACTCGCCCGCCGGTAGCCCCACACCTCGGCCACAATGTCGTTGATGACGTAAGAGATGGGGAACACCAACAGTCCGCCGGTGAGGCCGATGGGACTATTGAGGATTTGCTTGGTTTCCAAAATGTTGGACGCAACAAGGCATAGCGTGAAAGCCACCATAAGATGGAGGAAGAGCACGCTCACCTGATCTTTGGGCGAACGGAAAGCCTTTTCTTGCAAATTGTCAGTATTTTTCATCATGTTTGTTTTTCTTAATGAATTTCTTTTTGGCAAATTTAGCATCAAATATTCTTTTCTCTTCTCCAAATCAGATAAAATGCAGGAAAATCATCAGACAGAGGCCACATAATGCGACATCCATCGGTATCCACTGCTCAATCTGTCCGATTTCCATACAAGTGATGACCAAATAAAAATCGCTTCTACGGACAAAGACCATTCGCAATATATAAAAAACATTATATAAAAAGTACAAATCCGAATTTTATGCGTCGATTAAGAAAAGACTGTTTTTATTCTATGAATAAATATCTGACGATTCTGCTACTTATGGCATGGAGCCTCCTTACGGTTCATGCCAAGGACATCTATGTCTCCACCTCCTTCCATGAGCCCGCCACCGAAGGACTGCGCTTTATCTACAGCACCGACGGACTGCGGTGGGACTCCATCCAAGGTGTGTTTCTCACCCCACAGGTAGGCAAGCAAAAAGTGATGCGCGACCCTTCTATCGTCCGTGGTCCCGACGGCACGTTCCATCTGGTATGGACCAGTTCGTGGCGAGGCGACCGGGGGTTCGGCTATGCCTCGTCGAAAGACCTGATACACTGGAGCGAGCAACGCTTCATCGAAGTGATGAGCGACACCACTACGGTGAACGTGTGGGCTCCTGAACTGTTCTACGACGACGTGCGCAAGCAATTCCTCATCGTCTGGGCCTCGTGCGTGCCAGGCCGGTTTCCCGACTATCAGGAAGAGCACCTCAACAACCACCGGCTCTACTATACCACGACGAAAGACTTCAAGACCTTTGCCAAGACCCAACTCTTCTACGACCCCGATTTCAGCGATATCGACGCCACTCTGGTGAAGAGAGGAGCGAAAGACTATGTGATGGTGGTGAAAGACAACTCGAGGCCCATGCGCAACATCAAGGTGGCCTTCGCCGAGTCGCCCTACGGTCCTTGGAGCAAAGCTTCGGAACCGTTCACCGAATCGTTCACCGAGGGACCAAGCACCGCCCGCGTGGGCGACTGGTGGTATATCTACTACGACTCCTACCGCCACGGCATCTATGGCGCACACCGCACCAAGGACTTCGTGCATTTCGAGGACCGCACTGGCGCCGTGAACTTCCCCGTTGGCCATAAGCACGGCACCGTGTTCATGGCCCCCGAGGAACTTGTAGAGGGACTCATCAAATACAACCGTGACGTGGTGCACTACACCGGCAAGACCATCGCCCGCCCCGAGCGCCACGATGGCGGACTAAAGCCCGTGGTGGGTGTGCACAATATCCAGACCATGCGCGGCAGCCGTCCCTGGACCTACAACCACCAGCCCATGATGGCCTACTGGAACGGCAAGTTCTACATGCACTACCTCACCGACCCCCGGCATGAGCATGAGCCACCAGGAAAGACCATGCTGCAGACTTCCGACGACGGGTATACGTGGAGCGACCCTGTGGAACTGTTTCCCGAATACCCCGTTCCCGATGGGTTCACGAAGACCACCCTGCCCGGTATCGAGGCGAAGAACCTGAAGGCCATCATGCACCAGCGCGTGGGATTCTACGTGGCCCCAAATGGGAAATTGATTGCCATTGGCAACTACGGCATTGCCCTTACGCCCAAGGACGACCCCAACGACGGCAACGGCATCGGGCGCGTGGTGCGTGAGGTGAAGGAAGACGGGACCTTCGGCCCCATTTACTTCATCTATTACAACCACGATTTCAATGCCCGCAACACCATCTATCCCTATTACAAGAAGTCGAAGGACAAGGCCTTCGTGCGGGCTGTCGACGCCCTGATGGCCGACCCCATGCAACGCATGCAGTGGGTGGAGGAAGCCGACCGCAACGACCCGCTCATCCCGTTGAACAAACCCTACAAGGCATTCAGCGGCTACACCCTGCCCGACGGCCGGAAGGTGGCCCTGTGGAAACATGCCGTGACCAGTCTGTCGGCCGATGGAGGCAACACCTGGCGCGTGCCCTGCGACCGTGCCCCCGGCTTCGTCAACTCCAATGCGAAGATCTGGGGACAGCGACTCACCGACGGCACTTACGCCACCGTCTACAATCCTGCCGAATACCGTTGGCCCCTGGCCATCTCGCTCAGCAGCGACGGACTGGAGTACACCACCCTCTCACTGGTGCACGGCGAGGTGACACCCCTGCGCCATGGCGGCAACTACAAGAGTTATGGTCCGCAGTACACCCGTGGCATACAGGAAGGCAATGGCACCCCACGCGACAGCGACCTCTGGGTGACCTACTCGAACAACAAGGAAGACATCTGGGTGAGCCACATTCCGGTTCCCGTGCGCCTCAACGCCACCACCCACGCCCAGGCCTTCCCACAAACCGAACGTTTGTCGGATCTCACCGACTGGAACCTGTATGTTCCCCGTTTATGTTCCGTTATCCTAAAGAACGGGTGGTTGAATCTCTACGACTGCGACCCCTACGACTATGCCAAGGCTGAGCGCGTGATTCCCAATACGAAAGAACTAGAGGTGGAGTTCGACCTGATGATGGACCAAGAGGATGAAGGCGAACTTGACATCGAGTTCTTGGATGATGAGGGGAATGTATGCTCCCGCATCGTCGTCGACTCCACCCAGACCATCAGGGTGAAGGGCGGTGCCCGCTATGGCACCATCCTGAAACGCTATGAGCCCGGTGTGGAGTATCACATTAAAGCCGTGCTCTCCACCTCCCTGCACCGTGCCATCTATTACCTGAATGGGAAGAAAGCCTGTGAACGGCAATTCGACACCCCGGTGGAGAGCATCTCACGCATCGTCTTCCGCACAGGCATGCCCTTCGACAAGCCCGACTTCAACACGCCCGCCGACCAAGACTTCGACATGCCCCGTGCCGATGAACTTGACCCAGCGGTGGGCTATCATATCGCCAACGTCATCAGCCGTTCCGTAGATGACAACATCACTGCCGTTCTCCGTTACGACGATTTCGCCCACTATGCCGAGCGGTTCAACACGATGGAAGACGAGAACATCGTCACCACTATCCCCAACGCACAGTCGTCGGAATGGATGCGCAAGAACATCCCCCTCTTCGACTGTCCGCAAGAGAATTTCCGCGAGATGTACTACTACCGTTGGTGGACCCTGCGCAAGCACATCAAGCGCACCCCCGTGGGCTATGGCATGACCGAGTTTCTGGTCGACCGTTCGTATGCCGACCGCTACAACCTCATTGCCTGCGCCATTGGCCATCATGTGATGGAGAGCCGGTGGCTGCGCGACACCACCTACCTGCACCAGATACTGCGCACCTGGTATTTCGGCAACGAGGGTAAGGCGATGTCGAAGATGAACAAGTTCTCCAGTTGGAACCCCTATGCCGTGCAGCAACTCTTCAAGGTGCAGGGCGACACCGCCTTCATACTTTCCCTGAAGCCACGCCTGGAAGAGGAGTATGCCCGCTGGGAGTCGACCAACCGTCTGCCCTCCGGACTCTACTGGCAGGGCGACGTGCAGGACGGCATGGAAGAGAGCATCAGCGGCGGGCGCAAGAAGCAGTATGCCCGCCCCACCATCAACAGTTACATGTGTGGCAATGCCGAGGCCCTGGCCTGGATGAGCATGCTGACTTGGGATGTCGAGGAGGCCCGACGCTACAAAGCGAAAGCCGATACGCTGCGCCACCTCATCGTGACTCACCTGTGGAATGAGAAAGACCAATTCTTCGAGACCCGTCGCGGCGACGTAGCCGACACATTGGCAGCAGTACGCGAGGCGATAGGCTACATCCCCTGGTATTTCAACCTCACTTACACGAATCCGAAATATGATGTGGCATGGCAGCAAATCCTCGACGAGCAAGGCTTTTCTGCTCCCTACGGACTCACCACCGCCGAGCGCCGCCATCCACAGTTCCGCTCGCATGGCGTAGGCAAATGTGAGTGGGACGGTGCCATCTGGCCCTTCGCCACCTCACAGACACTCACCGCCCTGGCCAACTACCTCAACAACTACCGCACCCCACATGTGGTGGGCGACTCCGTCTTCTTCAGGCAGATGGAACTATATGTGGAAAGTCAGCACCACCGCGGACGGCCCTACATTGGCGAATACCTTGACGAGAAAAACGGAGCCTGGCTCATGGGCGACCGTGAGCGCAGCCGCTACTACAACCACTCCACCTTCAACGACCTGATGATAACGGGCATCGTGGGACTTCGGCCGCAGGATGACGGAAGCATCGTGGTGAACCCCTTGCTGCCCGACAACCAATGGGACTACTTCTGTCTCGACGGTGTGAACTACCGCGGCCATATGCTCACCATCATCTGGGACAAAGACGGTCAGCACTATCACCAAGGCAGCGGTCTGACGCTGCTTGTCGATGGCCAATGCCGTGCCCACCGCCCCGACCTGGGCAAAATAGAATACCTATTCGAACATTAACATGAGAAAAATCATCGCCACCCTATTGCTGTCGGTAGCCGCAAGTGCTACGGCACAAAACTTCGAGAACCAGTTCACCCGCTCGCTGAGCGACGTGATGGGCGACGTGCAACGACGGTTCGGCATCCGCCTGAAATACGACATGGACACCACGGGCATCAAGGTGCCCTATGCCGACTTCCGCATAAGACCTTACAGCGTGGAGGAGACCCTTACCAACATCCTTGCCCCGCTCGACTTCAAGCCCGTCTATCAGCAGAAGAACGTGTGGAAGGTGAAACGCTACGAATATCCACGCCGGCAGCCCGCCGACGGCGAGAAACTCATCGCTTACCTGAGCGGTCTCTATGCCGACAAGGCACAATGGGAGGCCCGGCGCGACACGCTGCGCCAAGAGGTGAAAGAGCGGTTGGGTATCAGTCCGCTGCTGGAGTTCAGAGAGGCACCCAAGGCCGACTATGGAGCCCTCCGCAAGCACGATGGATACACGGTGCAGAATTTCCGTTGCCACACCATTGGCGGACATACCGTCTGCGGCAGCATCTACGCGCCGCTGCCCCTCACGGGAAAGAAAGCCAAGGGAGCCGACAGCAAGGGGCGACACCCACTCATCGTCTGTCCGAACGGCCACTTCAACCAAGGGCGCTACAATGCCGACCTGCAGAAACGCTATGGCACACTGGCCCGAATGGGTGCCATCTGCGTGAGTTACGACCTATGGGGCTGGGGCGAGAGTGCCGAGGAGGTAGGCAACGAGTCGCACCACACCAGCGAGGCCCATGTGATGCAAGCCTTCAATGGTCTGACCATCCTTGACCTCCTGCTCGCGTCGCGCGTCGACATCGACACCATGCGTATCGGTGTGAACGGTGGTTCGGGCGGTGGCACACAGACCATGCTGCTCAGCGTGCTCGACGACCGTTTTGCTGCCTCATGCCCGGTGGTGAGCATGTCGTCGTGGTTTGACGGCGGCTGTCCCTGCGAGAGCGGTATGCCCATCCAACTCGCTGGCGGTGGCACCTGCAATGCCGAACTGGCCGCCCTCTTCGCCCCCAAGCCCATGATGGTGGTGAGCGACGGTGGCGACTGGACAAGCACCACTCCCGCACTGGAGTACCCCTACCTGCAACGCATCTACGGATTCTATGGTGCAAAGGACCAGGTGGGCAACGTGCACTTGCCCGACGAGCGCCACGACTTCGGCCCCAACAAACGCCAGGCCGTATACGATTTCTTCATCAGCGTCTTCGGTCTCGACGCCACCATGCTCGACGAGGACAAGGTGACCATCGAGGACGAGAACATCCTAAGATTTCAACCTAAAAGCATCCAACCATGAACGCACATCACAAGCAACCCTCCACCCACATGGCAGGCTCACAACTTTTCACTGAGCGGCCCACCATCGCGCAGACCGCGCTGGTGATTCTCATCCTGCTCGCCTCGCTCTATGCCGGTTCGGTGCATGCCTCCGGTCAGCATCTGCTGTGGTATGACCGACCCGCCCAGAACTGGAACGAGGCCCTTCCCATCGGCAACGGCCGTCTGGGAGCCATGATCTACGGCAATGTGGCCGCCGACCGGCTGCAACTGAACGAGGAGACCATCTGGGCCGGGCAACCCAACAACAACGCCAACCCCGAGGCCCTGGAATACTTGCCCAAGGTGCGCCAACTGGTTTGGGAAGGCCGCTACAAGGAAGCCCAGGACCTGGCCACCCAACATGTGCAGAGCCGCACCAACCACGGCATGCCCTACCAACCCTTTGGTGACCTCTACCTCAGTTTCCCCGGTCAGGGAGCCTACACCGACTACTACCGTGAGCTGTCGCTCGACTCAGCCCGTGCCATCACCCGATATACCGCCAATGGCATCCACTACCAGCGCGAATATCTCGCACCCCTTGGCAGCGATGTCATGGCCGTGCGCATCACTGCCGACCGTCCTGCCGCCATCACCCTCACCGCCATGCTCACCACCCCCCATGCCGACGCCAACATCAGGAGCGAGGGCAACGAGGTGGTGCTCAGCGCCACCAGCAGCAACCACGAGGGACTTAAAGGAAAAGTGAACTTCACCGGACGCGTGACTGCCCGGCTGAAAGGCGGACGGATGACCTGTGCCGATGGTGTCATCTCGGTCACAGCCGCCGACGAGGTGGTCATCTATATCGCCATTGCCACCAACTTCAAGCACTACGACGACATCACCGGCAACGACACCGTGAAATCGGAACAGCAGTTGGCCTCCGCCCTGGCCATCGACTACCCCACGATGAAAGACAAGCACACCACCTGCTACAAGCAGTTGTTCGACCGAGTGGTGCTGGACCTGGGGGCCAATGCCTACACCAATACCCCCACCGACCTGCGTGTGGAGCGTTTCAAGGAGAATCAGGACATGCACCTGGTGGAGACCTACTTCCAGTTTGGCCGCTACCTGCTCATCTGCACCTCACAGCCCGGCTGCCAGCCCCCCACCCTACAAGGCATATGGAACGACAAGATGTTCCCCAACTGGGACTCCAAATACACCACCAACATCAATTGCGAGATGAACTACTGGCCTGCCGAGGTGACCAACCTGTCGGAGCTCACCCAGCCCCTCTTCTCGCTCATACGCGACATCAGCGAGACAGGCCACGCCACCGCCCGCATCATGTATGGTGCCGACGGATGGGTGCTGCACCACAACACCGACATCTGGAGGGTGACAGGAGCGATAGACAAAGCCCCGTCGGGACTCTGGCCCACCGGTGCCGCATGGATGTGCCAGCACCTGTGGGAGCATTGGCTCTACACCGGCGATAGGCAATTTCTGAGCGACGTCTACCCCATTATGGAGGGAGCCGCCCGCTTCCTCAACCAGATTATGGTAAGGCATCCCGAAAAAGGCTACTGGCTGGTATGCCCCAGTCTCTCGCCCGAGAACCAGCACCCCTACCAGTCGACCACTGCCGCTGGTGTGACCATGGACAACGAACTCATCCGCGACCTCTTCAGCCATGTGCTCGAGGCCTCCGACCTGCTGCAGCGACCCACCACGCTGAACGACAGCCTGCGCGACAAGCTCTGTGGGCTTCCCCCGCTGCAAATAGGCCGTTGGGGACAGTTGCAGGAATGGCTCGACGACTGGGACAATCCCGATGACAACCACCGTCATGTGTCACATCTCTATGCCCTCTATCCCAGCAACCAGATTACCCCACTTGGCACACCCCAACTGGCGACCGCCGCAAAGACCTCTCTCGAGCACCGCGGCGACCCCTCCACAGGCTGGAGTATGGGATGGAAGGTGTGCCTCTGGGCCCGCCTGCTCGATGGCAACCACGCCCTGAAACTCATTGGCGACCAACTCACCCTGGTGCGCACTGAGAAGAAAAAGGGCGGCACCTACTCCAACCTTCTCGATGCCCATCCCCCCTTCCAGATTGACGGCAACTTCGGTTGTGCCGCGGGCATTGCCGAGATGCTGCTGCAGAGCCATGACGGGTACGTGCATCTGTTGCCCGCTCTCCCCGACGCATGGCGAGAAGGCAAAGTGAGCGGACTGAAGGCCCGTGGCGGCTACGAGGTGACGATGGAATGGAGCGGTGGCCGGCTGCAACGTGCCACCATTATTCCAGCCAATGGCGGGACATTGCGCCTCCGCACCGCAACACCCCTGAAGCACAAAGGCAAGAAAGCGGGAGCCTACTACGAATATGAGATCAAGACGAAGAAAGGCATCGCCATCAATCTCTCCAGCGCCACTACCCGCTAACCCCACCCTATCACCTACGAATATTCAAAAGAAACACAATAGATTTATGAGAAAACCCTTCCTTATCCTGCTGCTGGTGGCCTGTTGCGCCACACTCCAGGCCGCCAAGGTCTACAAACCATGGGAGAACGGCCGCCTCACCGTATCGGCCAACCACCTCTACCTCGTGCACGAGAACGGCACTCCTTTCTTCTGGCTCGGCAACACCTCGTGGCTGATGCCCGAACGGCTCAACCGCGACGAAGTGGAATACTACCTCACACGTGAGCGCGAGATGGGCTACAACGTAGAACAGATACAAGTACTCAATGCCATCCCCACCTTCAACATCTATGGTGCCCAGGCCAACGACGAGAGTTTCGACTTCGCCAGATTCACCCGCGAGGGAGACTATGGCTACTGGGACCATCTCGACTACATCGTCGACATGGCTGCCGCCAACGGCATCTACATCGCCATGGACTGCATCTGGGGGTCGATGATAGGGAAGATGGACGAGAAGAAAGCCGCCAAATACGGTAAATTTCTAGGCGAGCGTTACAAGGACAAGCCCAATATCATCTGGATGATAGGCGGTGACATCATGGGCGACAAAGGCACGGCCTCGTGGGATGCCCTGGCACGCGCCATCAAGAAGGCCGACCCAGGTCATGTGATGACCTTCCATCCCCGTGGGCGCACCACCAGCGCATGGTGGTACAACGACCGTGAGTGGCTCGACTTCAACATGTTCCAGAGTGGACACCGCCGCTACGGCCAGCGCAATGGCGACGGCGACTACACCATCAAGGACAACACCGAGGAAGACAACTGGCGCTATGTGGAGATGAGTCAGGAGCGGCAGCCCCTGCATCCCGTCATCGACGGTGAGCCCTCCTATGAGGACATCCCGCAAGGACTACACGATTTCTCCGCTCCACGCTGGCAGGACTACGACGTGCGCCGCTATGCCTACTGGGCCGTGTTTGCCGGATGTTTCGGCCACACCTACGGTCACAACAGCATCATGCAGTTCATGCGCCCCGGCGTGCTCGCCTCGTTTGGCGCAGAGAAAGCCTGGTGGGACGCCATGAAAGACCCTGGCTACCAGCAGATGCGCTACCTGAAATGGCTGATGCTCGCCCTGCCCTTCACCGACCGCGTGGCCGACCAAAGCATTGTGGCCGGCACCAACGGCGAGCGCTACGACCGTGTGATAGCCACCCGTGGCAACGACTACCTGCTGGCCTACAACTATAGTGGCAAGCCCATGCAGATAGACCTGACGAAAATCTCGGGCACGAAGAAGAACGTGTGGATGATGAACCCTGCCGACGGCACCCTCGCCTATCTGGGCGAGTATGAGAGCAAAGTCACGGAGTTCACCCTTGACGGAGCCTACCTTCGCGGCAGCGACCGCGTGCTGATTGCCATCGACAGTCAGAAACAGTATATCGACAAGAACGCCACCAAACTAGAAGAGAAATGGTAAGACGAACGATGACCTGCATGCTGTTGTGCCTCGCGGTCCTCGCGGCCATGGCAGCCAAGAAGAAACTCCCCCCCATTCATGTGGGCGACCTGCGCACCGAGTTGATGACCAACCCGATGAGTATCGACACCCCTACCCCACGTCTGGGATGGGTCATCAGTGCCGACGCCGGAGTGACCAACGTGATGCAGACCTCCTGCCACCTGATTGTGTCGTCGACCCCTGAAAAGGCCCAGGCGCTGGAAGGAGACCTCTGGGACGCCACGCTGCAGACCGACCAGTCGCAATGGGTAAAGTACGACGGCAAGCGCCTGCGCAGCAATACCCGCTGCTATTGGCGCGTGAAGGTGAGCACCACCCAGGGTGACAGCGACTGGAGCGAGACCGCCATGTGGAACGTGGGTCTGTTGGCAGAGGCCGACTGGAAGGGGCGATGGATAGGCTACGACCATGCCATGCCCTGGGACGTGGAAGAAGAGCACAGCCAGTTGAGCGCCCGCTACCTGCGCCAGGAGTTCACGCTCGACAAGGAGGTGCGCCATGCCACCCTCTACATCAGCGGACTGGGCATGTATGAAGCCTACATCAATGGCCAGCGTGTGGGCGACGATGTGCTCGCACCAGCTCCCACCGACTATCGCCGCACCGTGCTCTACAACGGCTATGACGTGACCTCACTGCTTGGCAGCGACAACGCCATCGGCGTGGTACTGGGCAATGGCCGCTACTACACGATGCAGCAGAACAAGAAGCCCTACAAAATCACCCGTTTCGGCTACCCCACCCTGCGCCTGAACCTTGTCGTGGTTTTTACCGATGGCTCGACCAAGACCATCTCCACCGACGAGAAATGGCGGCTGAATGCCGATGGAGCCATACGCTCGAACAACGAGTACGACGGAGAGGTCTATGACGCCCGCAAGGTGTGGGACGGATGGACCCGCACTGGCTTCGACGACAGCCGCTGGATGAAAGCCGAGCGCACCGCCATTCCCCTGGGCACCCTTCGCGGAGCGATGGCCCCCAACATGAAAGTCATCAGACAGGTGACACCTGTGGCCATCACGAAGAAAGACGGAAAAGTAGTGCTCGATATGGGACAGAACATGGCAGGATGGCTGAAAGTGAGAATGGGCCGCCTGCATCCGGGCGACAGCGTGGTTATCCGTTTTGCCGAACGACTCGACTCTACAGGAAACATCTGGACAGAGAATCTCCGTCATGCCTGGAGCACCGACCGCTACTATGCCAACGGACAGGAACAAGGCACCTGGTGGCATCCCACCTTCGTCTACCACGGATTCCGCTATGCCGAGATCAGCGGACTGGGTGACGCCAGCCTGAGCGACTTCATGGGCGAGGTGGTATCCGACGAGATGCGTAGCACCGGAATGATGTCCACCAGCAACACCACGCTCAACCAAGTGTATCAAAATGCCTGGTGGGGTATCCTGAGCAATTACAAGGGACTGCCTGTTGACTGTCCGCAACGCGACGAGCGCCAGCCCTGGCTCGGCGATCGCACCCGCGGCTGCTATGGCGAAGCCTATGTCTTCGACAACGCCAACCTCTATGCCAAGTGGATGCGCGACATCTGCGAGGCACAGCGCGAGGACGGCTGCATCCCCGACGTGGCTCCCGCTTTCTGGAACTACTATTCCGACAACGTGACATGGCCCGCCGCCCTGGTGATGGGACTCGACATGCTGCTCCGGCAATATGGCGACGAGGCACCCCTACGGAAGTTCTACCCCAACGTGAAACGATGGATGGAGCACCTGAAGACCCAGTATGGTGAAGACGGACTCATCACCACCGACCGCTATGGCGACTGGTGCGTTCCCCCCGAGAGCGAGGAACTCATCCACAGCCAGGACCCCGCCCGCCAGACCGACGGCACACTCATCTCCACCGCGTATTACTATAAAGTGTGCCTGATGATGAGCGAGTTTGCCCGTCTGCTGGGATATGATACCGACGTCCGTTATTTCACCGACGAGGCCACGCTCTCGAAGAATGCCTTCAACCAACGGTTCCTTACCCGCAACGAAGGCACCACCACCGTGCCCGGCCACCTGCTCTACCCCGACAGTACCTTCTATGGCAACAACACCGTGACCGCCAACCTGCTCCCCCTCGTCTTCGGCATGACACCCGACGACTATGTGCGCGGTGAGGTGGAGAAGAACATCATCAAGAACATCATCACCGACAACAACGGGCATGTATCGTGTGGCGTCATCGGCATAGGATGGCTGATGCACGCCCTCACCCAGATGGGCCGCACCGACATCGCCTGGCTGCTGGCCACCAACAAGAGTTATCCCTCATGGGGCTACATGGCAGAGCATGGCGCCACCACCATCTGGGAATTATGGAACGGCGACACCGCCAGTCCGAAGATGAACAGCGGCAATCACGTGATGCTCCTGGGCGACCTCGTCTCGTGGCTCTATGAGTGTCTGGCCGGCATCACGCCCAAAGAGAATGGATACAAGAAAATCGTGCTTGCCCCCGACTTCAGCGTAGACGAGGTAGACGACATCGACGCCAGCTACCAGAGCATCTACGGGAAGATTGTGAGCCGATGGAAGAAAGACAACGGACAGCTGCAATGGCATGTTGAGATACCCGCCAATACCACCGCCGAACTGAGGATGCCCGACCTGTCGACACGCACGCTGGGCTCAGGCAGTCACGACCTGACCTGTCCACTGCCCCAGCGCGGAAAGCAAGTGGTGGTCGACGAGTTCCTCTACAAGACAGCCTCCTTCCCCCAGTGCCACTCCGCCAGCATCGTGGAGACGAAAAAGGGCGACTTGGTGGCCACCTACTTCGGCGGCACGAGGGAGCGCAACCCCGACGTATGCATCTGGGTGAGTCGGAAACCCAAAGGCAGCAGCCATTGGACAGAGCCACAACTGGTGGCCGATGGCGTGTTCGCACCCGACTACCGCGAAGCCTGCTGGAACCCCGTGCTCTTCGAGACACCCAGTGGTGAGCTGCAACTCTACTTCAAAATTGGTCCGAATGTGGCCGGATGGAAGGGATGGATGGCAAGGTCGAAAGACGGTGGAAAGACCTGGAGCAAGCGCGAGCAACTGCCCGACAGTCTCTATGGTCCCATCAAGAACAAGCCCATCCTGAACAAAGGCCGCCTGATATCGCCCACCAGCGACGAGCGCGATGGTTGGAAGGTGTATTTCGAGTATAGCGACGACATGGGCAAGACCTGGCGCCGCACCCCCTTTGTGGAAAGCGACCCTGGCGTGAAAGCCATCCAGCCCAGCATCATCGTCCTGCCCGACGGCAGGCTGAAAGCCCTCTGCCGTACGCGTAGCCGACAGGTGGGTGTGACCTACAGCAGCGACAATGGAGAGACATGGAGCAAACTTGAACTCTGCGACGTGCCCAACAACAATAGCGGACTGGATGCCGTGAGTCTGAAAGATGGTGGTTACGCACTCATATGCAACGACTGGCCCATCGAGCCTACGAAGGAGAAAGGCGCACGAACCCCACTCTCCATCTTACGCAGCGACGATGGCGTGCATTGGCGCCACTGGATCACATTGGAGGACAGTCCGGTATCGCAATACTCCTATCCCTCGATTATCCAGAGCCGCGACGGTCATCTGCATGTGGTGTATACCTGGCGCCGACTGCGTGTGAAGCATGTGGAACTCACTTTGGAAGAATAATTTATTTAAGGAGTTCAGAAGTTCAGGAGTTCAGGAGTTCAGACATTACAATAGCCAACACGAAACTTCGATAAAAAACCAGATAACCCGGAAAAACCTCACAACTATCATGAGAAAAACCATCCTATTGGCAGTCTTATTGTGCCTTGCCCTGAGAGCAGCCGCCCAACAGACATCCGTGGCAGGATTCTACCCGCTGGAGAATAGCGGACGCATCGTTTACAACTTCAACGAGGGATGGCGTTTCCATCTGGGAGACGCCCCCAATGCCGAGAGCCTGTTGTTCGACGACTCATCGTGGGAAGTGGTGTGCGCGCCACACCCCGTGCGCCTCGACCCCTCAGAGGTAAGCGGTGGCCGCAACTACCAAGGCGTCTGCTGGTATCGCAAGTGCTTCACCGTGCCTGCCGATATGGAAGACAAGAGCATCACCGTGCACTTCGAGGCCGTGATGGGCAAGCAACAAGTGTTTGTGAACGGACGGAAGGTGAAAGAGCATGAGGGTGGCTACCTGCCTATCATCGTTGACCTTTCCGAACTGGGTGTGAAAGCCGGTGACACCTGCCTCATCGCCATGAAAGCCGACAACAGCGACGACAAGAACTATCCTCCAGGAAAGAAGCAGTCACAACTCGACTTCTCCTACCACGGCGGGATGTACCGCGACGTGTGGCTCATCGGCAAGTCGGACTTGCATATCACCGATGCCCTGGAGCGCAACGACGTGGCCGGTGGCGGAGTGTTCCTTCACTACGACAACATCAGCGAGAAAAGCGCCGATGTATTCGTCAACGTCGAAGTGTGCAACAACAGCGAGCGGTCGCCCAAGTCGACTATCGAGGCCCGCATCAAGGACCGCGACGGCAAGGTGGTGCAGACCATCAGACAGCGGGTGAGCCTGCCTGCCAACCTCTCAGGACTGATGTGCTGCGCCGAACTCAAGACCACCCTGAAGAATCCCCACCTGTGGTCGCCCGAAGACCCCTATCTCTACGATGTGGAGGTGAGGGTGCTCGACGGCAAGCGTTGCACCGACGGAGGCATGGTGAGGATGGGCATCCGCAAGGCCGAGTTCAGGGGCATGGACGGCTTCTGGCTCAACGGCAAGCCCTACCACCAGATGGTGGGCGGCAATCGTCACCAAGACTTCGCCTATGTGGGCAATGCCCTGCCCAACAGTCAGCAGTGGCGCGATGTGAAGCGCCTGAAAGATGCCGGCATGACCATCATCCGTGCCGCCCACTACCCACAGGACCCCTCGTTTATGGATGCCTGCGACGAACTAGGCATCTTCATCATCGTGCCCACCCCCGGCTGGCAGTATTGGAACAAAGACCCGGGATGGGCCGAGAAGGTGCACCAGAACACCCGTGACATCATCCGCCGCGACCGCAACCATCCCTGTGTACTGATGTGGGAGCCCATTCTCAACGAGACCCGTTACCCCAAGGACTTCTCGCTCGAGGCTCTGAACATCACCCGTGAGGAGTTTCCCTATCCTGGCCGGCCAGTGGCCGCCGCCGACCTTAACTCGGAAGGCGTGAAAGACAACTACGACGTGCTCTACGACTGGGCCTACAACATCGGGCAGCAGAAACTCGACACCGACAAGTGCATCTTCACCCGCGAATGGGGCGAGTATGTGGACGACTGGTATGCCCACAATGCCATCAACCGTGCCGCCCGCAACTGGGGCGAGCGCCCTATGATTGTGGCGGCCCTCTCACTCGCCGACACCTATGGCATGATGTTCCGTGGACAGCGACAGTTCATCGGCGGTTGCCAGTGGCATCCCTTCGACCATCAGCGCGGCTATCATCCCGATGCCTACCTTGGTGGCATCTACGATGCTTTCCGCCAGAAGAAATATGCTTTCGAGATGTTCCGCTCACAGCGCCAGGCACCCGGTGTGACCCTTCCCAACCCCACCGTAGAAGGCGAGCCGATGGTCTTTATCGCACATGAGCTCACCCCCTTCTCGGATGCCGACGTCGTGGTGTTCAGCAACTGCGACAGTGTACGCCTCACCGCCCTCAACGGAGCGAAGGTGGCCACCCTGCCCGTGCGCCACGAGGCCGAGGGCATTCCCAATGTGCCCGTGGTGTTCAAGGACTTCTGGGACTTCTGGGCAGCCCGCGAACAGAGTTACACCAAACGCTCGTGGCAGAACGTGTCGCTCGTGGCAGAGGGTATCATCGGTGGCAAAGTGGTGTGCCAGGAGAAGAAGATGCCCTCGCGCCGCAGTACGAAGATACGGCTCGTGGCCGATGAGATGGGCAAGCCCCTCGTGGCCGACGGCAGCGACTTCATCGTGGTGGTGGCCGAGATTACCGACGACAACGGCAATGTGCGCCGCATGGCCCGTGAGCATATCACGTTCAGCGTGGAGGGCGAGGGCACCATCATCGGCGATGACAGCAACCAGGCCAACCCCCGCGCCGTGGAATGGGGCAGCGCTCCCGTCCTCGTCCGCAGCACCCATCAGGCAGGCGAGATACGCGTCATTGCCCATTGCACCTTCGAGGGCACCCATGCCCCCATTGCCGACACCCTCGTCATCCACAGCCGTCCTTACGAAGGAAAGATGTGCTATGACGAGCGACTGTTGAAAGAAAAGGCCGTAAGGAGCAACGTCTCTCTTCAGCCATCGCCCACCAAGGTCGGCATGAGCGAGGAAGAACGCCGCAAATCGCTCGAGGAAGTGGAGCGACAGCAACAAGACTTCGGAACAAAAGAATAGCGTGATTTTTAGAGAAATGGGTAGAGATCATACCTCTTTTTATTAAATAGTTCACCATCAAGACATTTTTTCCACTTTAGTATCGTTACATTTCGCATTATTGTGCGTTAATTATTTATAAAAACGTCGACATCCGATAATATGTTGGGAAAAAAGAATTAACTTTGGCACCACCATAAAGCACGTACCTTGAGTAAAAAAGGTACTACCCTCTCGACAAGCAACTACAAATATTTACTAATCCAAATCTATAACAGCATGAAGAAAATCTTTACTCTAATCGCTGCAGCTCTCATTACCATGGGAGTGAATGCACAAACCGAAAGCTACAAGGCTATCATCGTGGATGGCGACAACATCACGCTCGCACCCGAGTTTGCCGCCGTCATCGACGAGAGCAACAATGCCACCAACGTGGCCGATGGCAAGTCGATTGTCACCATCAACACCACCAACATGACCCTCGAGGCCGTAGGTGGCGCCACCATCGCCGACAAGAAAGACCCTGATGACCCAACCTTGAACCTGGGCCAGGACCTTACTCCCGGTGCCGTAATCAGCGAGGAGAACCACACCTACGAGATTGCCTCGGTAGGCTCATGGAACCCCATCCAATGGAAGAACGGCAACAACAAGCTCGACATCAACGACGGCAAGGGTACCAAACTCTATTATGTGATGGGTACCGGCAACCCCTACGTGAAGATGTTCTGTGAGGAACTGTACGAAGAAGGCCCCGATGGTCCTACTCCTACCGGCAAGTACAGGGCCCAGTATGAGTACTACGTGCCCGGCGGCCAGGTGATGCCTCTCGTAGGTCTCTACTACAAGTTCACCCCGAAGGTGAGCGGCAAACTGAAGGTGCAGATTTGGGCCAACAAGGGCAACCGCCACACCTATGTGATTGACGATGCCACCAAAGAGGCCGTGAAATACCAGGCCGAGGGCTACATCAACGGTCAGCGTGCCAACACCACCACTCCCGTCATCGACCCCGAGACCGGCGAGCAGAAACTCGACAACCAGGGCAATCCCATCTGGGAGCAGTATCAGGTTTACTTCACCCCCGAGCAGATCGACTCCATCCACAGGGCTGTGCAGTGCACCGCTGAGGAGCAGCCCGACGGCACCATCATCTACACCGAGAAAGACCCCCTCTATGGTCCCTACATCATCGCCGGCGGCAACCAGGCCTTCTGGGGCTGGATTACCTTCGACGTGGAGGCAGGCAAGAGCTACTGGCTGTTCCAGGACAGCTCGCAGGTGGGCTTCGGCGGCTTTGACTTCACCACTGGCGACGAGCCTGGTCCACAGGGCAACGACCTGACTGTGATGGTAAGTGTGCATTCTGAGACGCCCGTCATCCTCAATCTGGAAGCCGACAAGGAATACACCATGTCAGGACCGATTAACAGTCCTTCCCTCATCATCAATGGTGTGGAAGGAGCCAACGCCAAAATCAAGATGGCATCCGGATCATATTTCTCACCCAAATCCGACCTGATTCTGAAGAACGTCGACATCGATGCAGCCGCCACCAGCGAACCTCTCATCAAACTCAACGAGACTCCTATTGAGTCGAGTATCAATGCCGAGGGCGGTTACTATATCATCGAGAACATCGAAATCTCGAACAGCAACCTCAGCAATGTGAGCCAGATCATCAACGACAACAACGTGAAGTACTGCGTACACAACATGTTGGTAGACAACTGCGTGGTGTCGCTCAACGCCAGCTCGAAGAAGACCGTCTTCGACTTCAGCAAGCAGGGCTTCATCAACAACCTGACCGTGAAGAACAGCACCTTCTACAACAAGGGTGCCGACCAGGACTACTTCGTGCGCTACAACAACTCCGGCCGCTGCGACCGCGCTGGATTCAAAGAAGAGGGCAATAGCATCAACTACGAGAACAACACATTCTACAACGTGGCCAAGGAAGGCCAGTGGGGCAACTACAGCGGCTTCGCCGGACGCAACACCTCCTTCTGGGTGATGAAGAAGAACATCTTCGTTGACTGCGGTAGTGGCCAGATTTGCCGCCGCTATCTGGGTGGACGTGACAACCAGGCCACTGCCACCTTCGAGGACAACACCTACTGGTTCAACGGTGCTCCCGAGGACACTGGCAACTACGACAACAGCGGCACTGCCATCCAGTCGGATCCGCAGCTCACCGATCCCG
Organism: uncultured Prevotellaceae bacterium; assembly: GCA_900317305.1. Taxonomy (GTDB): domain Bacteria; phylum Bacteroidota; class Bacteroidia; order Bacteroidales; family Bacteroidaceae; genus Prevotella. The sequence continues at coordinate 103,131 of ONGG01000003.1, forward strand.
CCAATGGCGACTTCACCCCGAAGGGTGAGGAGCAGTTGGCCAAGCAGACCGGCGACCCACGCTGGCTTGCCAACGCCATCAGCGACCTGACCGTCACCACTGCCGACGATGCCAACGCTCCGGTCTACAACCTTGCAGGCCAGCGCGTGACACCCGACACCAAGGGTATCCTCATCAAGAACGGCAAGAAGTTCGTGAACCGCTAAACCGACCTTTTCGGGAAATTCCACCGTGAGTTTCCATCAACCCATAGGGGTGTGCTCCAAAAAAGGAGCGCACCCTTTTTTTGTATCAGGCAGCCACACTATTTTCTTTGTACCGTCCTGATTACAAAGCCCACCCGCTCACGTCTTCATAATAGATTCGAATTATACATGTATAACTTAATAACTATTTTATGAACAAATTCTCATTTGTATCAAGCAAGAAGCTATGCGCTCTTGCCACGGTTGTCGTGGGCGCCTGGCTGATGACCTCCTGTGCCGATACCTATGATGGGAACGACACTTTCGAGAGTGACGTGAGAAACACCCAACTGGCATCACCGGCAGAAGGCGACATCACCATCACGCCCAACACCGACGGCGACCAGATGACCATCGCCTGGCCAGTGGTATATGGCGCCGGGGGCTATGAAGTGGTGCTCTACGACCTGAGCGACCCCAATACCCCGTTGGTCAACACTACGGTGGATGGCTGCTCGCTTACCACCAGCCGTGAGGAAGACGTGAACTACATGCTCGCTATCCGCACCTTGGGCAACGAGAAGCTGAACAACACCGCCGCCGTCCAAGCCACGGAAAAACTGTTCAACACGTTCGAGGCCTCCTTTGCTGCCATCCCCGAGGGCGACCTTTATGAATGGTTTGTACAGAACCCCATCCCCGAGAGTGCCAAGGGCCAGAACCTGAACTTCGACCTCACTCCCGGAGGCCACTACACCGTGTCGCAGGTACTCGACTTTGGCAAGTTCACCGTCACGCTGCGCACCAGCAGCAAGGCCAACAACGCCACCATCACTTATAGCGTAGAAGGCGGACTGGCCACCTGCAGCGGTTTCAAGGCCAAATACATCACCTTCGAGTGCGGAGCCTCCACTCAGCCCGTCCTGGCGTTGAGCGCCGAGCCCGACCCCTCGATTCTGGATGCCGACCATAACAGTTACTACCAGATTGTGGACCCGGTGAGTTTCCAGAACTGTACCATCAACAACGTGGTGCGCACCTTCATGTTCGACAACAAGGTGAAATACTGCGTGAAGACGTTCTCCATCTCCAACTCGCTGGTGAAGTTCACTCCCGACGACAAGATGAGCAGCACCGCATACTTCCAGATTTACGACGGTGGCGGTTTCATCAACGACTTCACCGCTACCAACAGCACGTTCTGGTGTGCCAACAGCAATCCCGTGCAGTATTTCATCCGCTACAACAACTCATGCCGTTGCGACCGTGCCGGCTATCTGACCAACTCCATCAACCTGATGAACTGTACGTTCTACAACATCGCCAAGACCGGACAGATGGCCAACCACAGCGGATTCGACGGCCGCAACACCTCTAACTACCAAATTGTGAGCAACATCTTCGTAGACTGCGGAAACGGTCAGGTGCCCCGCCGTCTGACAGGCCGTATCAGCACTTCTGCTGTCAACATCTTCGGCTACAACACCTATTGGTTTGACGGCGCCCCTGAGACCGAAGGATTCTCTACCAACCAGTATGACACTAGCAACAACGCCCTGCAGACCGACCCCGCCTTCGTGGATGCCGCCAATGGCAACTTCACCCCGACTGGTGCAGAGCAAGTGGCTCGTAAGACCGGTGATCCCCGTTGGCTGAAATAACCCTATCCCATGTTGAACGAAAAAAGAAAAAACGATATGAAAAGAAGACTCATCATCAGTTTATGCATGGGCATGGCCCTGCTGCTCGCACCTTTGTCGGTGTGCGCACAGAACAAGACGGTGAAGGGTACGGTGCTCGACGAGAACGGTGAGCCCGTTATCGGCGCCACTATCCAAGTGGTGGGCGACAAGAGCGGCGGTACCGTGACCGACCTTGACGGAAACTATGAGATATCTGTTCCCTCGAATGCCAAAATCACCATCTCCTATATCGGTTACCTGACCCAGACCGTGAAGCCCGGCGGCACAGTGCAACTCCAAGAAGACCTCCAGAGTCTGGAAGAAGTGGTTGTCGTGGGTTACGGCGTGCAAAAGATGAAGAATGTGACCGGTGCCGTGGAGACCCTCTCGCCCAAAGAGATCCAAGACCTCTCGGTGGGCAACCTCGGCGATGCCCTCGTGGGTATGTTCAACGGCGTGAGCGTGAACCCCGGCGGCAGCCGCCCCGGTGAGAGTCCCTCGCTCAACATCCGCCAGAGCGACGTGATGGCGAAAACCACCACCCCCGATGCCACCCGTGGTGGTGACCCCGACCCCACCCCACTCTACGTCATCGACGGCTTCATCTCGACTGAAACGGCCTTCAACAATCTTGACGCCAGTGAGGTAGAGAGCATCACCGTGCTGAAGGATGCCTCTGCCGCCGTCTATGGTGCCCGTGCCGCCTATGGTGTGGTATTGGTGAAAACGAAGCAAGGCGAGAGCGGAGCCCCAAAGATCAGCTACTCCGGACAGCTCGGTTGGACCGACGCCCTCTACACCCCGAAGATGCTGAACTCCTACGATTATATGAAGGTATATAATACGATGCGTGCCGCCAACACCTCGACGCAAGACAACATTGAGTTGCGCACTCAACTGTTCCAACTCGACGAGATGGAGGCAGCCCGCAGTCTGAACTTCGACCTGCTCGACAAGGAGTGGAAGGCAGCCCTCACCCAGCGTCATAACATCAACATCAACGGCGGTACCGAGAAAGCCACCTACTTTGCAGGCGTGTCGTACTTCACCCAAGATGGTAACATCGGCCGCCTCGACTACGACCGTTGGAACTTCCGTGCCGGCATCAATGCCAAGATAGGCCAGCACGTGAAGACCGTGCTCCAAGTGAGCGGTGACTGGGGCGAGCGCACCAACTCTACTACCCCGCAGGGTGGTGGTACCGACTACGACTATCGCTGGCTGATGACCCACCTGCCCTTCGTGCCCGACTATGTGGGTGAATATCCCCTGGTCTACAGCGGCATGGAGAACGGCATCCCCACCAGTGCCACCCAGCTCTACAACTTCGCTGCAGTGCAGAACCACAGCGACCATGTGCAGAACCTTACCAACAACCTGAACATCAACGGCAGCATTGAGCTCGACTTCGACTGGATCAAGCCTTTGAAGGGTCTCTCGGCCAAAATATCCTATTCGAAGAGCATCAGCAACTCGAAGACCAACACCGTGCAGACCATCCAGGATGTCTACCGCATGCTCGACCGCACTGGTTCTGGCAACCACCTCTACACAGGTCCCGATGCCGTCTACAACGACAATACAATGAGCGTACTGCGACTGGTGAGCAACGGCGGTATGCTGAGCCGCAATATGAGCCGCAGCGACAGCTACCAGTACAACCTCACCCTGCAATATGCCCGTAAGTTCGGCCAACACGATGTAAGCGGCCTTTTCTCTCTGGAGAAGACTGAGGCATGGGCCGAGCCCCTCTACGGCAGCATCACCGACCTCATCGCCTATCAGGACGAACAGTCGAGTTCGGGAACAGGCGACAAGGACGTGTCGTTCGGACGCAGCGAGAGCGGTATGCTCTCCTATGTGGGCCGTTTCAACTATGCCTACGCCAGCAAGTATCTCTTCGAGTTCCTCTTCCGTGCCGACGCCTCCACCAAGTTTGCCCCGAAGAACTACTGGGGCAAATTCCCCTCGGTGAGTGCCGGATGGGTGGTATCAGAGGAGAAATGGTTCCAGGACAAAGTGAAATGGATTGACTTCCTGAAGCTGCGTGCCTCATGGGGTCTGATGGGCCGCGACAACATCCGCGCCTGGCTCTGGACCCAGCTCTATGAGCGCAACGCCGCCAAGGGTGCCATCTTCGGTACCAGCGGCATCAACAGCGACGTGGGCTACGCTCTAATCATGCCCAAGGCCGGTGTGAACAGCGACGTGCACTGGGACAAGACCTACAAGACCAACTTCGGTATCGACGCCCACTTCCTGCGCGACCGTCTGACCGTCGACTTCAACTACTATTATGACCGGGGCCGTGAGCTCTTCGCCACCCGCACCGGAACCTCACAGTTCCCCACCACCGTGGGTACGCAGGCCACCCCTGAGAACTATGGTGAGCTCGACGCCTGGGGATGGGAGTTGAACCTCGGCTGGCGCGACAAGATCGGCAAGGACTTCAAATACAACATCAAACTCTCTACCGGTTTCAGCGACAACAAGATGCTGAAGACCAACTTCCAGGCCATTCCCGAATACGACGACATGGTCTATGGCGAGCGTACCGACCGTGGTCTCTGGGGCTTCAAATGCCTCGGCATGTTCCGCAGCTACCAAGACATCGAGGAATACTTCGCCAAGAACAACATCACCGAGTATCTAGGTATGACGAAGAGCGAGGTACGTCCGGGTTTGCTCATCTACGAGGACATCCACGGCGACAACAATGGCGACGGCACCTATGCCGCCAAAGACGGCAAGATTACCGCCGGCAACGACTTCATCCGCCTGTCGGAATACTCGAGCAACCCCTACGGCTGCACCCTCAACCTCGGTGCCACCTACAAGAGTCTCTCGCTGCAGGCCCAGCTCTCGGCTGGATGGGGAGCCAAGATGCTCGTGAACACCGACTTCCGCAATGCCGCCAACAGCAACTACGGCAGTTATGAGTATGTGAACATGCCCTCTGCTTTCAGCGACATGTTCAACTACCAGGACATCTACGACGCCAATGGCAACATCACCGTGCCTGTCAACCTGGCCGCCTCGATGCCCAACATGCGCTACAGCAACGTTAACGCCGCTGCATCCTCCTTCTGGCTGATCGACGCCACGGCCATCACCCTCCGCAACGTGACACTGGCCTACACCTTGCCCAAGAGCTGGGTGAAGCACATCGGCATCAGCAACGTACGTCTGAACCTCACCGTTCAGAACGCCCTCAATTTCATCAACAACTACCCCGACAAGAGCTGGGCATCATGGGGCGGCAACTATGGCCGTTATCCCAACCTGCGCAAGTACACCATGGGTATCAACGTATCATTCTAACCAAAAATGAGGACTATCAAGATGAAAAACAAGAATATAATAGGCAAAGCCTTGGTATTGTCGACCGTCCTGATGAGCCTGGCGGCTTGCAGCGACGAGTTCCTGGAGGAGAAGAAGAACTACGGCAACTTCAACCAGACTACGGTCTACAGCGACTTCAATGGTGCCCAGGAGCGTCTGAACAACATCTACTACTGGCTGTTGCCCGTATCGGATGGTGGTGATGGCAACGGCACCAACAAGCCCAACGACTGGACCCCTGTGGGCAATCCCGACAAGTGGTCGAAGAGCACCGAGGAGTATGGCGGGTTCTCCATCTTCGTGAATCCCGAGGAGGAAATCACCTACAGCTTCACGGGCAGCAACTTCGACTTCTTCTACGTGGCCAACGACGTATACAGTCCGTGGGGCCATATCCGCAACTGCAACGACGTGATAGAGAACGTGGAGAAATCATCGCTTACCGACGAGGAGAAGAACCTGCTGCTCGGACAGGCCTACTTCTTCCGTGGCTATATGTACTACCATCTGGTGACCATTTATGGCGGTGTGCCCATCATCGACCATGTGCAAGACCCCATCCTGGGTTCTGACGGTGATGGTTCCGACCTCATCGTGCCGCGCCAGACCACCAAGGATTGTGTGGATTTCGTGTGCGCCGACTTTGAACGTGCCGCCTCGATGCTGCCCGCCCGCTGGCCCAACGAGGCCAACGACTTCGGCCGCATCACCTCGGGCCTTGCACAGGCTATGCTCGGCAAGATGCTGCTCTACTATGCCAGTCCGGTGTTCAACCGCGCCGATGACCCATCACGCTGGGAGAAAGCCTACGAGGCCAACCGTGCTGCCATTGAAAAGCTCACCGCTGGTGGTTTCGGCTTGGCCTATGCCGGCAATGGTGGCGAGAACAACGGTGCCAACTGGGCCCGCATCTGGACCGACTATACCGGCAGCGACGGCAGCGTGAACGAGGCCGTGTTCATCACCTTGCACAACACGAAGGACAATGTGTCGGGCCAACCCGACTACGGCAAGTACAACCGCTGGGAGCACAGCATCCGTCCGCGCAACACCAATGGTGGCGGCGGCTATACCCCTACGGCCGAGATGGTGGACCTCTTCCCCATGGCCGATGGTCTGAAACCTGGCGAGAGCAGCATCCGCTACGACAAGCTCAAGTTCTGGCTCAACCGCGACCCACGCTTCTACCGCACCTTCGCCTTCCCTGGTGTGAAATGGGAGTGGAACGAGGGAGGCGTTAGCCTCACCGATGCATCGCTCAATGGCATCATCCCCACCGAAGTCTACACTTCGGGCCGCGACTACTCGCTGTGGAGCTACATGTGGAACGACAATGAGGACGACCTCGACAAGGTCACCACCTCGAACGGCTACTGGGCCGACCTGCTGACGCAGACCACCGACAAGGGTGGCAGCCACTCCATCTATGTGCGCAAGCGCTCCGACGACTTCCATCTGCACACTGCTCCATTCTACGAGTATATCAACAGCCAGAGCAACCCGAAGGGCTTCATGAAGAATGCCGCCCCGCTCATCTCAATGCGCTATGCCGAGGTGCTGCTCAACTATGCCGAGGCAGCCTGTGGTGCCGGACACTTCGATGAGGCTTTGGACGCGCTGCGTCAGATCCGTGCCCGCGTGGGCTACACTGCAGCCAACAACTTTGGTCTGCCCTCTGACATCAACGGTAACCGCCAGAAACTCTTCGCCGCCATCCTCTACGAGCGCCAGATAGAGTTGGCCTACGAGGGCAACCGCTATGGCGACATGCACCGCTGGATGCTCTTTGACGGAGGAGAAGGACAGGCCGCCATCAAGTCGACCTGGACGCTCACCGGTTTTGGAGGCAACACCTGCAACTATCTGGGTGTGAAGCCTCTCAACGGAACGAAGCGTCACCAAATCGTGCTCTACTGCATCGACCCGTCGACCACCGACCCCACCGAGGGCAACCGCCCCATGCCTATCAGTCTTGATGAGGACCTGACCAGCCAGAATGGTGCTATCAGCGACAATGGCGTGAGGGAGCTGGCCGACTTCTACGACATCTTCCTTCGCCGCAAGGACGTGAACACCGATGGTAACGACAATGCGCTCACCATCCAGTACCGTCCCACCTATTACTTCCTCGGCCTGCGCCAGAACGCCATGCAGACCAACCCCACCCTGCACCAAACGGTGGGATGGCACGACCTGGGCCGCAATGCCGACGGACTGTTCGACCCCCTGTCGGACACCCTGCCCGAGTAGTTGGCTGAAAGTCAGTATTACCACAAAGGGTGCGCCTCGCATTGAGGCGCACCCTTTATGGTTGTTGTCATCCTATCTATCCAGCCAGGACAAATGCTTACTTGATTACGATTTTCCGTCCATCCCTGATATACAAGCCAGGGGCAGGACGATGGGTGACACGGCGACCCTGCAGGTCGTAAGTGACAGAGGATGGTGTTGTGATGAGGTCGGAGATATTGGGGTTGACCTTTGTGTCGTTGTTGATGTAGCGGATACCAGCGGCGGTGTCAATCTTTCCAAAGCCCCAACGGCCTTTAGTATCGGCATCGGTATAGGAATCGGTGTGTGAAGTGTGGCTCATCACATCCAACACATCTTCGAGCGTCATGTCGGGCTTGGCCTGTATCCAAAGCGCTATGGAGCCAGCCACGACGGGACACGACATCGAGGTGCCACTCTCGGCATCATAAGGATAGTCTTGCCACTGCATATTGTCGGCATAGGTCATATCTGAGTAGAAATAGTGGTTCACCGAAGAGACAACGTTCACACCTGGAGCGCATACCGTGGGCTGTACAACACCATTTAACGTCATGCCATAGCTGGAGAACCAAGCGATATCATCCTTCACATACGGCTCTTCATCTTCGCTGCCCATCGATGTGTCGGTCACGGTGCCATCACAGTTGCGATACAGTTCGTTTGCACAATAGGCACCCACGCTGATGACACGGTCGGTAGATGTGAAGTCGCCTCCCGACATCTCGCTGTCACCATCCACATAATTAGGCAGACCGAGATAGTTTTTGCCACCAAAACCTACCATATTGTCCCATAGGTCAATCTCCGTTCCTTCGGAGCCCCCCACGGTAAGTTCCCATAGATAAAGGTTGTGCACACCACCTAGGGCAGAGACACCTACACAAAGGCGGCCATTCTCATCGTGTGTGGCCAGCATAGCCACCGTGCCTTCAAAATACTTGGCCAGTGTGGCATCATCGTCGCTTGAGAATATAGAGATTTGCTCCTCGCAGTCGGGTGTAGCCGTAAATTTCTCTGTTGTCCAGACGGTGGTAAGACGACCCGTGAACTGATTGATTGATTTCAGCGCCAACTGTATGCTCACCTCGTCACCTGTACGGGTAAAACCCATCACTTCAGGCTGATAGAAGTATTCATACTCACCCGTCTCATCCTCGGTCAAGGCAACGAGCAAGGTCTTCACCGAAAGCTTGTCGGCAGAGAATTTCTGGTAAAGATGGATGGGATATCCTCCCTCGTTACCTGCCGAGAAGACAGGGATAACGGTCTGCGACAGTTCGTTGAGCGCCTCGCACACACTACTCGTGCCATCATGTGGACCCAAATGGCTATTGCCGCTGCAGCTCAGTACCACAGGCTGACTGGTCTGCTCGGCATAGGCGGCGATGAAGGCCAGTGCCAACTCCATATAATCATCGAGGTCGATATCCTCGAATCCCTCTATGGTAACTTCCTCCATCGGGATGAGCACCAGGTCGGCCTCGGGTGCGATGCCACCATAGCCTTGGGGCGTGAGACTACCGGCAGCAATACCCGCGGTATGGGTACCATGAGTTTCGTTGCTGTCGTCTGTGGTCAGCGTGGCAATGAGCTCGGGAGTATCGTAGACGGAGCCTGGAAAGGTATACTCACCCAATTCGGGGTCGTTGACTGTGAACTTGTGTCCTCCCTCGTCGCCTAACCTATAGACACACTTGATGCGCGAACGGCCCTCAGCATCCTTGAAAGCCGGATGTTGGAAGTCGAAGCCAGCGTCGATGAGGCAGAGGGTGACGCCTTTGCCTGTATAGGCGGTGGCGCCCTCGGGCAATGTAGGTCCGTTGAGCAGGCTGGCACCCGTCTCCACACGGGTCACATCACTTTTCATACGGCCCTTGTGCCCTCTGTCGATGCGCTTCACGCCCTCAATACGCTGTAAGGCATCCACGCTGTCGACGGGAATGCTCACTACAATTTGGTGTCCCAGACGCGATTTGACTTCTGCACCAACGGCCTTCATTTGCCTTGCTGTTCCTGCCACGTCATTGGCCGACACCGTCACCACCAAAGTCACACACGATGGCTGCTGGGCGTCCACCGACTGTCCCTTGGCGCGGGCAGCGGCAGTCTGTCGCTCCACTTTTGCCTTATGCCTCATAATGCCCATCCTGGCTTGAGGCGTTAGCTTGCCCTGGGCCATCATAGTGAGGCAAAGGGTAGCTAATAGGAGAAGAGAAAAAAATCTTTTCATAAAAAGCTTTGTTCCTTATTAAATTCGTTTTCAGTTGACATGCAAAGCCGATAGCACCAATGGTCCTCCTGCTTCTCTGACTCGGCAAAGGTACGAAATAATTGTCAAAATCATAACCCTCAAGTCTTTTTTTCACATCGCAATCCAGTTTAGCATGAGATAGTGCCACTGCATACTCAAAAAAAGAGTGCGCCTCGTAGCGAGGTGCACCCATAAATTATAGGTATATCGAATCAAGTAAGTATGTGAAGAGAGTCGCGTGTTGATGCGGACTCACCATTTAGTTACTATGTTTGCACCAGCAAGTGCAATAAGGACATAGTAGAGGCTGGTCTGTAAGGCTTAACAAGGACGTGAGACAGTTCTTCGTGCAAGATCATC
>ONGG01000024.1 GCA_900317305.1 uncultured Prevotellaceae bacterium
CTCCGCACAGACTATGATGAGGAGGTCGTGAAACTATTGGACACTATCGGCTTGAAGCTCTAACCCCCGATTTGGGTCACCCCGTTGCGGAAAACAGGAAATAAAAGCGAAGATTTTATTTTCATTTCCGAACCGCGTCCTATATTCGCGATGAAGTCGTAAATTATTGAAAGGTGAAGACAATACAAAACAAAATACGAACCATTTCGATAAAACTAGATGAGCAATGTCACGACAAGTGGCGGGGTGTTAGCTGGGCGAACAATAGCGGGAGCCGTCGGTAACAAATGAGGCTTTTCGGTGTCGTCTCGGGCGAGGACTGTTTGAGCGGCGAAGCCGCGAGTTCCGCAGCCAGACACCGGAAAGCCCATTTGTTCGACGGCGGAGCGTGTTCGCGGTTCTTTCTTGTTTCTTCTTTCTGTCTGAAAAACAAGCATAATATTAAGGTAAGAAACCCTGTTGCCGGAAGTAAAAAACGGTTTTGGCGGTTTTTCTTTGTCTGAATATATTTGTTGTTTCGAGTTTTTTTTCTATTTTTGCACTTGAAAACCAAAAAACAGATAAAACATGGACGATTACCCGGCGGAAAGCTTTAGGATGTTGGCGTGAGGATACATGGCATTTGTAATCCTCATGCGTGAGTACCTTGCACTGCGCCAAACCTTTATGGAGGATTGCAAATGAGAACTTTTTGGAACACTACCGGCGGTCTTACACCTCTCCAGGAGTGGAGGCCGAATTGCTGGATTCAGGTCACTTGTCCTACCGACGAAGACCGTCAGCTCCTGGAGCAAACCTACAACATTCCCGACTATTTCCTCACCGATATCAGCGATACCGATGAGCGGGCACGTTATGAGTACGACGACGGATGGATGCTCATCATCCTTCGTATTCCCTATGTGAAGGAAATCAGGTCGCGCACACCCTACACCACCGTGCCGCTGGGTATTATCCACAAGCGCGATGTCACCATCACCGTGTGCTATTACGAGACCAACATGATGATCGACTTCGTCAGTTACCAGCAGAAAAGGGGAGAGGGCTTCATCGACTACGTCGACATGATTTTCCGCATCTTCCTCTCATCGGCCGTGTGGTATCTGAAACGCCTCAAGCAGATCAGCAACCTCATCGACAAGGCCAAGCGCAACCTCGACAAGGAGGTGAACAACGAGTCGCTCATCGGACTGAGCCGCCTGCAAGACTCGCTCACCTATTTCGCCACCTCTATCCGGGGCAATGAGAACCTGTTGGCCAAACTGAAGTTCAAACTGCAGATCGACGAGCTCGATGCCGACATGATCGAGGACGTCAACATCGAGATGAGCCAGGCCAAGGAGACCACCAACATCTATTCCGACATCCTTGAGTCGACCATGGACACCTACTCGAGCATCATCAACAACAACATGAACACGGTGATGCGTACGCTCACCTCGGTCACCATTATCATGATGTTCCCCACGTTCATCGCCAGCCTTTTCGGAATGAACCTCGTCAATGGCATGGAGGAAAGTCCGTTCGGATTCCTCGTGGCCCTTGCCCTCTCCGTGGCCGTATCGGTGCTGCTATGGTGGATTTTCAGGCACAAGAGATTGATTTGAGGAAAAATCAAAAAAAAATTAAGAATTTTTAGGTCTTTTCAGTTTTTTTGTTTAAGTTTGCATTTTGATAATGTGAACAATCGAATCATAAACCTAATTGTTAAATGATGGACTCTCAAGAAAATGCCCTTAATCAGGGATCGCAAGTAGAAGAGAATAACGTAGTGGAAACTCCCGAAACTAACACCGAAAGCACAGCACCAGTAGAAGAAACTCCAGCCGTTGAGGAAGCCCCAGCCGCTGAGGAAGCTACTATTGTCGAGGAAGCCCCAGTTGCAGAGGAAACTCCTGCCGCCGTTGAAGAGACTCCTGCCGCAGAGGAGGCTCCGGCTGCAGAGGAAGCTCCCGCTGTAGAGGAAACCCTCGTTGCCGAGGAAGCCCCCGCTGCCGTTGAAGAGGCTCCAGCCGCTGAGGAAGCCCCCGCTGCCGAGGAAGCTGCTGCTGAACCCTCCAAGAAGATTTACAAGACCAAGGCGGAGGTGCTCGAGCGTGTGTACGAGCTGGCTCATGGTGAGGAGACACCGAGCAAGGAGGAGGTAGACCAACTGAAAACCATCTTCTACAAGCTTCACAATGCCGAGCGCGAGGCTGCGCTGAAAGCCTATAAAGATGCTGGCGGTGATCCCGAGAAATATCAAGTGGCCCCCGACCAGGACGAGGAGAAGTTCAAGGCCGAGATGAGTCTCATCAAGGAGCGCAGGGCACGCCTGTTCCAGGAGCAGGAGAACGAGAAGGCCGAGAACCTGAAGCGCAAACTCGATATTATCGAGAAGGTGAAGGGGATGGTCACCTCGCCCGAGAATGCCAATCGCTCATATCAGGAGTTCAAGAAGCTCCAGCAGGAGTGGAGGGAAATCAAGGCCGTTCCGCCAGAGAAGGCCAGTGAACTGTGGCGCAACTACCAGCTCTATGTGGAGAAGTTCTACGACCTGCTCAAGCTCAACAGCGAGGCCCGCGAGTACGACTTCCGCAAGAACCTGGAGATCAAGACCCGCCTGTGCGAGGCTGCTGAGAAGCTCGCCGACGAGCCCGACGTGATCAGCGCCTTCCACCAGTTGCAGGAACTCCATCAGCAATACCGCGAGGCCGGGCCCGTGGCCAAGGACCTGCGCGAGGAAATCTGGGGCCGCTTCAAGGCCGCCTCTACGGTCATCAACAAGCGTCACCAGCAGCACTTCGAGGAACTCCGCTCTAAGGAAGAGGAGAACCTGGTGCGCAAGACCGCTCTCTGCGAGAAGGTGGAGGCCATCGCCAAGGAGGAGAACAAGGGTGCTGCCGACTGGGAGCGCCATACCCGTGAGATTATCGAGGTGCAGGCCGAATGGAAGACCATCGGTTTTGCCCCACAGAAGATGAACGTGAAGATCTTCGAGCGCTTCCGTGCCGCCTGCGACGACTTCTTTGGCCGCAAGACTCAGTTCTTCCGCGACCTGAAGAGCCGCTTCGCCGAGAATGCCGAGAAGAAACGCGCGCTCGTAGAGCAGGCCAAGGCCCTGCAAGACAGCACCGACTGGAAGGCTACCGCCGCCAAACTCACCGAGTTGCAGAAGGAGTGGAAGACCATCGGCATGGTGCCCAAGAAACTGGGCGACCAACTCTGGGCCGACTTCCTCGGTGCCTGCAACAAGTTCTTCGAGGCACGCAATGCCGCCAATGCCGGCACCCGCAACGAGGAGCGCGACAACCTGGCCAAGAAGCGTGACGTCATCGCACGCCTGAAAGCCATCTCTGAGGACGATGAGGACCTGCAGGAGAAGGTGCAGCAACTCTGCGACGAGTACAACAGCATAGGCCATGTGCCTTATCGTGAGAAAGACCGCCTCTACAAGGAGTATCACGAAGTGCTCGACAAACTGCGCGACGAGTTGAACATCTCGGTGCAGCGCCGCCGTCTCGACAATTTCAAGAGCAACCTCAAGAATGTGGCCGAGAAGGGTGTCGGAGCACTCGACAACGAGCGTGGTCGTCTGATGAAGCGCTACGATGCGCTGCGTCAGGAAATCCAGACCTACGAGAACAACATCGGATTCCTCAGCGTATCGAGCAAGAAGGGCAGCAGCCTCATCGATGAGATGAACCGCAAGGTGCAGAAACTCAAGGACGACCTGGCCCTCGTTCGCGACAAGATCAAGGCCATCGACGCCGAGAACGCTGCTTCCGAAGAGTAAGTCTTCGAGGCATCAATAGCCGAAAACATAGCGAGGCGCATCCATCAGGGATGCGCCTCGTTTCTGTGTATGCAAGCAAGAGCCTTCTAGGGCCATTTTGCCTTCGGCCTATTTCACCGGCACTTCCTCGAGCGCCTTGCGCAGCAGTTGCCAGAAGGGCTCGATGCTGGGCACGAAGCAACGCTCGCTGGTGGTGTGCGGACTGCACATCGTGGGACCAAACGACACCACATCGAGATGAGGATACTTGCCCAGGATCACAGAGCACTCCAGTCCGGCGTGGTCTACCTGAATGATGCCGTCCTTGCCGTTGAGTTCCTTGTAGACGCGCAGCAGGTGATGCAGCAGTTCGCTGTCGGGGTTGGGATCCCATCCACCATAGCTGCCAGCGGTCTCCACGCGCATGCCGGCCATGTTGAAGCAACTCTCCAGGGTCTTCACGATATAGTCTTTCATGTCCTCGCGCGACGAGCGGGCAAGGATCTTGATGGAGGCCTTGCCTCCCTCGATATTGATGATGGCGAGGTTCGACGAGGTCTCCACCACGTTGGGATACGACGGTATCATGCGCACCACGCCGTCGTGGCAGGCATAGATGGCGTTGATGAGGTTGTCTTGTATCTCCACAGGCACCTCGGTGGCAGGCGTCTCCACGCTCTCGCAGAAGAACTCGATGCCACTCTCAATCTGCTTGTACTCATCGGCGAAGTCGTCGCGCCAGTCGGCCACCAACTCCTCGAGCGCCTCCACATTCTCCTTCGGGAGGGTGAGCACCACCTCGGCCTTGAACGGGATGGCGTTGCGCATGTTGCCGCCCTGCCACGATGCCAGACGGGCCTCGCACTCCTCAATGGCCTCACGCACGAAGCGCACCATCAGTTTGTTGGCGTTGGCACGGCCTTCATGAATCTCCAGGCCAGAGTGGCCGCCACGCAGACCTTTCAGCGTCACCTTCACGGCCACGTCGTCGGCGTCGGTCTCCACCTCCTTGTATTCGAGGGTGGCGGTGACGTCGATGCCACCGGCACTGCCGATGACGAACTTGCCCCAAGTCTCGGAGTCGAGGTTCATCAGGATGTCGCCCTGCAACTCGTTCTCGGGCAGGTCGTTGGCACCAAACATACCCGTCTCCTCATCGGCGGTGATAAGTGCGTCAATGGGGCCATGCTTCATATCCTTTGCCTCCATCACGGCCATGATGGCGGCCACGCCCATGCCGTTGTCGGCTCCCAGGGTGGTGCCACGGGCCTTCACCCAGTCGCCGTCGATCCAAGGCTCGATGGGGTCGGTCTCGAAGTTGTGGGTGCTCTCGGGCGACTTCTGCGGCACCATATCCATGTGGGCCTGCAGGATCACGCCCTTGCGGTTCTCCATGCCAGGAGTGGCAGGCTTGCGCATCACGATGTTGCCGGCAGGGTCTTTGAAGGCCTCTACGCCAGCCTCACGGGCGAAGTCGAGGAGGAATTGCTGTATTTTCTCCAGATGTCCGCTGGGACGTGGAACTTGGGTGAGCGCATGGAAGTTTTTCCAGATGCAGGTGGGGTTCAGGTTTTTGATTTCACTCATATTTTTTCTATTTTTTAAGGTTAATGGTCTTTGAGGATTCTGAGTAATCAGAGTAATCAGAGTGATCAGAGTAATCAGAGTATTCAGAGTAATCAGAGTAATCAGAGTATTCTGAGTATTCCGAGTATTCTGAGTATTCAGAGTAATCAGAGTATTCTGAAAACTCTGAGATCTCTGAAAGTTCTAAGAACTCTGCGATTCATCCGGCTTTCTTGGTCTGGGCAAGGGCCGCCATGGCGTAGATGCCCAGGAGCACCACGAGGAGGGTCTGCAACGAGTGCACGATAAGCACGAACGAGAGGGCGGTGGTGCTGCTCACGCCATAGAGGATGAGCATGGTCTTCACCGAGAAATGCCATGGGCCGGCACCATTGGGCGTGGGCACGATGACGGCGATGCTGCCCACCACGAACGACACCAGCGCACAACTGATGCCCAGGCCAGAGGTCTCCTCGAAGCAGAAAAACGTGAGGTAGTAGTGCAGGAAGTAGCTGCACCAGATGCCCAGGGTGAGGGCGATGTAGAGGGGGATGTTGCGCACATGGCGTAGCGACATCACCCCCTGCCACAGGTTGCCGAGCGTGGTCTTCACCTTGTTGTATACCGACATGGTGCGCAGCAGCATCCATACCAGCACGAGGGCGGCCACCAGACAGATGAACGTGACGATATAGCCCGTGGTGGTGAACTGCCCGAGGAAGGTGTCGAGGCGTGTGCCCGTGGTGACGAAGAAGTTGTGGAAGGTGGGCAGTTGCAGGAGCAGGGTGATGACGGTGATGGCCATCACCACGATGGTGTCGACGGCACGTTCTGTCACCACCGTGCCCAGTGCCTTCGAGAAGGTCACGCCATCGTAGCGCTTCAGCACCCCACAGCGGGCAAACTCGCCCACACGGGGAATGACAAGGCTCGAGGCATAACTCAGGAAGACGGCATTGACCGAGGTCGACAGGCGAGCCTCCTCGCCCAGGGGCGAGAGTGTCTGCCGCCAGCGCAGGCCTCGGAACAGTTGGGCGGTGATGCCGAAGGGCATCGACAGCAGCATCCATGTCCAGTCCATCTCATGGAGCAACACCTGACGCACCTCGCCGAAATCGAAATCCCGGTACATCCAATACAAGATGGCACCCCCCAATATCAAGGGGAGCACAATCTTTCCTGTCTGTGTGGTTAGTCGGTGTAGGTCCATTAAGAGAATATCTTCATGCCTTCGGCCACAAAAATACAAAGATTTGATGAAAACGACGAAGGAATGGCGTTATTTTGACAAAAAATTGTTTAAGGAGTTCAGGAGTTCAGAAGTTCAGACATTGTTCATGGAGTTCAGAAGTTCAGGAGTTCAGAAGTTCAGACATTGTTCATGGAGTTCAGAAGTTCAGAAGTTCAGGAGTTCAGACATTACTCTTGAAGCTCAGGAGTGCGTGACAAATTAAGCATACCTATTCGAACTCCTGACGTTGAGCGTGTGAGAAACTTCGGAAGGCGTTTTTTCAGCGAACATTTGGCATTCTCGCCGAAATGGCATAACTTTGCATCATCACCATTTCGCATCGTTGATGAAAACCGTTAGACCAAAGAAAAACCTGGGACAGCACTTCCTCACCGACCTCGGCATCGCCAAGGCCATTGCCGACACCGTGGACGCCTGTCCCGACATCCCCGTGCTCGAGGTGGGGCCCGGTATGGGCGTGCTCACCCAATATCTCACCGAGAAGTCCAGGCCGCTTAGGGTGGTGGAGATCGACAAGGAGTCGGTGGCCTACCTGAACGAGCATTTCCCTCAACTCAAGGGGCAGGTGATCAGCGACGACTTCCTGCGTATGGACCTCTCACGCCTCTTCGACGGACAGCCGTTTGTGCTCACAGGCAACTACCCCTACGACATCTCGTCGCAGATTTTCTTCAAGATGCTCGACTACAAGGACTACATTCCCTGCTGCACCGGCATGATACAGCACGAGGTGGCCCTGCGCATCGCCTCGCAGCCCGGCAACAAGGCCTACGGCATACTGAGCGTGATGATACAGGCATGGTACGACGTGGAATACCTCTTCATGGTCGACGAACATGTGTTCAACCCACCGCCAAAGGTGAAGAGCGCTGTCATCAGGATGACACGCAACAACGTGGAGCACCTGGACTGCGACGAGCGCCTCTTCCGCACCGTGGTGAAGACCGTATTCAACCAGCGCCGCAAGATGCTGCGGGTGAGTCTGAGGCAACTCTTCCCCAAGGGGGCTGCCGCTGACCTTTTTGAGCACCCGATGATGACCATGCGCCCAGAGCAACTCACCATACCCCAGTTCGTGGCGCTCACCAACCTTGTGGGGCAGGAGTTGGAAAAGGTGAATCAGAATGGGGATGCTTAAGTTTTTATGGAGATTTGTTGCAGAATAAGAAAAAATATTTTAATTTTGTGCCCAATCGAAACTAATATCAAGAAAAATGATCGACGTAAAAGCAACATTGAGCGAGAGTGAGGAGAGAATGGAGATGGCCGCTCTCTTCCTTGAGGATGCTCTGGCCAAAATCAGGGCCGGCAGGGCCAACGTGGCCATTGTGAGCGGAGTGAAAGTAGACTCCTACGGAAGCATGGTGCCACTCAACCAGGTGGCCAACGTGAGCGTGCCCGACGCACGCACCATCGCCATCCGCCCATGGGACAAGAAGATGATACGCACCATCGAGAAGGCCATCATGGACTCTGATGTAGGCATCACTCCCGAGAACAATGGCGAGATTATCCGTCTGGCCATACCGCAACCCACCGAGGAGCGTCGCCGCGACCTCACCAAGCAGTGCAACAAGATTGCCGAGAAGGCTAAGGTGGAGGTGCGCAACGTGAGGGCCGACATCAAGGACAAACTCAAGAAAGCCATCAAGGACGGACTCTCAGAGGACAACGAGAAAGATGCCGAACTCGAACTGCAGAAACTGCACGACAAGTTCATCAAGAAGATTGACGACATTCTTGCTGCCAAGAACAAGGAGATCATGACTGTATAGGCCTGTGAAGGGACTCGTCATCAGAAATACCGGAAGTTGGTATACCGTGCTCACCGACGATGGCGAGACGGTGGAGAGCAAGATCAAAGGCAACTTCCGTCTCAAAGGCATACGCAGTACCAACCCTGTGGCCGTGGGCGACAGGGTTGGCATTGTGCGCAACCAAGAAGGAACGGCGTTCATCAACGAGATTGATGACCGCCGCAACTATATTATAAGGAAATCGCCCAACCTCTCGAAGCAAAGTCACATCATCGCTGCCAACGTCGACCAGGCGGTGCTTATCGCCACCGTCAACTTCCCCGTCACCTCCACCACCTTTATCGACCGCTTCCTGGCCTCGGCCGAGGCCTATCGTATTCCCGTAGTGCTCGTGCTCAACAAGACCGACCTCATGGACGAAGACGACCTCCGTCTGCAGGAGATGATGGCCACCCTCTACGAGAATATCGGCTATACCTGTCTGCAGGTGTCGGCCGAGACGGGGATGGGGCTCGACCAGCTCAAGGCGCTGCTGAAAGACAAGATCTCGGTGTTCAGCGGCAACAGCGGGGTGGGGAAGTCGACGCTCCTCAACCGGCTCATCCCCGGACTGTCGCTGCGCACGGCAGAGATCAGCGAGGCCCACAAGATGGGCATGCACACCACCACTTTCAGCGAGATGATCAGGCTGCCCGAAGGCGGATGGGTGATCGACACCCCGGGCATCAAGGGCTTTGGCACCTTCGACATGGAACCGGGCGAGATATCGGGCTATTTCCGCGAGATCTTCCACTTCTCGAAAGACTGCAAGTATGGCAACTGCACCCATACCCATGAGCCCGGATGCGCCGTGCTCAAGGCCGTGGAGGACCACTATATCGCTGCCAGCCGCTACAACTCGTATGTGTCGATGCTCGACGACAAGGACGAGTCGAAATACCGCGAGGCGTTCTGAACCTCCATTCCCTTTGCAGTGAGCGAGAAGAGATACAACGACTATGGCAGTTGGCTCAGGGGGCGTTTCCCCTTCCGGGTGCAGAAACTGCCTGTCGACGCGGGATTCACCTGTCCCAACCGTGATGCCACGAAAGGCAACGGTGGTTGCGTGTTTTGCGACAACCACGCCTTCACCCCCTCTTTCTGCGACCGCCGCGACAGCATTACGCGGCAGATAGCCAAAGGCAAGCAGTTCTTTGGCCGCAAATATCCCGACATGAGGTATTTGGCCTACTTCCAATCGTTCAGCAACACCTATGCCGACCTCGACACCCTGCAACGAAGGTACGAGGAGGCGCTTGCCGACGAGCAGGTGGTGGGCATCGTCATCGGCACACGGCCCGACTGTGTGGACACCGGTGTGCTCAACTATCTGGAGCACCTGAGTCGGCAGACCTTCGTCGTAGTGGAATATGGTATCGAGAGCGTGAACGACCGCACGCTGGCGGCCATCAACCGGGAGCACGACTTCGCTTGCAGCCGTGCGGCAGTGGAGGCCACAGCTGCCAGGGGCATCACCACCGGCGCACATGTGATACTCGGACTTCCCGGCGAGGACAAGGAGGACATGCTGCGGCAGGCTGCCGTCGTCTCGACCCTGCCCATCGACATCCTCAAGGTGCACCACCTGCAAATCGTCAGGGGCACACGTCTGGCACTCCTCCACGAGCAGGCACCGCTGCCCGTGTTCGCCATCGACGACTACATCGCCTTGCTGGCCGACTATATCGCCCGGCTGCGGCCCGACATCATCCTTGAGCGGTTCGTCAGCCAGTTGCCTCCGGGGATGGTGGTGGCACCCCGATGGGGCGTGAAGAGTCAGGAGTTTGCCAGGCTGCTCAACAAGTATATGGAGCAGCACGACCTGTGGCAAGGAAAGGGGTATGCCACTCCGTGGCGAAAGTACTCCCGTTCGGAAATGCTCAAATAAATTTGGCATTTCACTCACTTATTCGAATTTTGCGACTCTGTCGCGAAAGTACTCCCGTTCGGAAATGCTTAAATAAATTTGGCATTTCACTCACTTATTCGTACTTTTGCACCACCGGTGGTATTTGTGCCGGTTTTTCATCAACAGAGGGTCTTCAACGACCATTTTTTACCAATAGAATTACAGCATGAGAAAAATGACTTTGGCTAGTCTGGCCGCCACCATCGTGCTCCTGATGAGCACGACAGGTGCCGTCGCACAGCAAACCAACCCATCGGTGGTCCATCCGCCCGTGGGCACATCGGTCGATGCGCAGAAGGTGAAGATGACCATCGTGAACAAACACGTGAACTACACCCGCTGCCCTGACGATTACAGGGATCCGTACATCAACTCGCCCAAATCGGCCAACATCCATCCCGATGGCACGAAATACTACGTCAACTCCCTGGAAGGCTGTGCCACCGTGGTCTACGACATGAGCACCCACAAGCGGCTGAAGGTGATCAAATACGACTTCAAGGACGAGAAAGACGCCCACCTGTGGAGCAAACCCAGCGAGTTTTATCCGTTCACCCACTACACGGAGCACCTGAACACCTTTATGGGAAAACCCGTGGAGAGCACCTTCTCGCATGGCGGAAGATATCTGTGGATACCTTTCTACCGCCGCACCTACGACATCAATGCCCAGGACCCCTCGGCCATCGCCGTGATCGACACCCGCAACGACTCTATCGTGAAACTAATGGAGACGGGGCCGCTGCCCAAGATGGTGGCCTGCTCGCACGATGGCAAGCACGTGGCCATCACCCACTGGGGCAACAACACCGTGGGACTGGTGAACGTGGCCAGCCTGAACCCCGACGAGTGGTATCATGAGTCGCTCCTCGTGGTGGACTATGTGCTGCCGCTCAACTTCAGCCTCACCGAGCAGATCGACCGCGACAACAAGAGCGGCTACTGCCTGAGGGGCACCGTCTACACCCCCGACGACAAATACTTGCTCGTGGGATGTATGGGAAGCAACGGAGGCATCGCCGTTATCGACATGCAGACACAGAAATACATGGGCCGCGTGATGGGCATGATGGCCAACGTGAGACACCTCGTCATCCGCGACGGTTACCTCTACCTGAGCGTCAACAAGACCGGCTATGTGCAGCGCATCAAGCTCGACAAGTTCCTGGAGGCCGCCAAACGACTCACCGGCAAGACCGTCACGCTGCAGGGATGGGAGAACTGCAAGGTGGGAGATGGCGCACGCACCATCGAACTATCGCCCAGCGGCCACTTCGTGTTTGCCGCCTGCAACCTGGCCAGCCGCCTGTATGTGGTCGACACCCGTGACATGAAAGTCGTGGGCAGCATCGAGGTCGACTCCTATCCCGTGGGCCTCGACATCTCCAACGACGGCCGCTACGTGATTGTGACCTCGCAGGGCAGGGGCAACCAGGGCGGAAATGCCGTGAACATCTACGAGGTGGAATACGAGGAAGCCGAGCCTGTGCTCAAGAATACCGACGGTGCCGCCGTGCTCGAATGGCTCGAGCACGGCGACAGCGTGGCCCCACAGAAGGAGGAAAAAAATCTCATCGCCTCTTCACTGCCGTTGGTGAAGGGCGATGAGCACACCACTTATCTCATCGGAGGTGCTTGCGCCGTTGCCGCATTGTTGGCGGCCTTCTTTTTCGTGCGCCGCAAGCGCTCCTGACGATCCGAATCTTTTTAGAAATTGATACCGATATTGGCGAAGAAGGCGCCATTGTGGGTGTCGTCGAAGGCATTGTCGCCGATGTTGCTCAGACCGAAGTCGTAGCCCAGTTCGGCATACAGCATCTCGTAGGCAAAGCCGCAGCCCACACGGATACCTCCGTCGAAGCGCTTGAAGTTGGCACCATAGCCGTCGTCGAACGAACTGTAGGCTTCGCGGTGGTTATAGTCCTTCACCTTGCCGCTCACACCCACGCCCAGATAACCGCCGATAAACGGCTCGACGGCAGTGGCCGGAGCCACATAGGCGGAGTATTTGAGCAGCAGGGGCACTTCGAGATAGTTGAGTCCGATGCTGAACTTCTCGCCACTCACCTTGCTCTTTCCACCTTTCTCGATATAGCTGAGGCCAGTCTCGAAGAAGATGGGCTGGTAGTGCGACAACTGCATGCCCACCACGGCTCCCACATTGAGGCCGGTCTTGCTGCTGCTGCCGTTCAGGTCGGGCGCGTCGCTGCTCACGTGCGAGGCAGAGAGGCCGAAGCGGAGACCATAGTAGGTGTTGACGTCGTAGGTGCGGCGGGAGGGAGGAACCGTGCCGTAGCGGCCTGAGGGACGTGAGTGGCCGAAACGGCTCTGGGCGTTGACGGGCATGATGGCAAAGACACAGAGGATGGCCGTCGTCAGGAATAATTTGGTGGAATTCAGATTCTTCATATCGTTCTGGGTTTTATGGTTTTTTTACTTGTTCTCGTTGCAAAACTATCGACTTTTTGGACAGTGGCAATGGGATTTACCCTATTTTTCAAAGGATTTTCCCTAAATGGCTCCAATGTTTGTGCATTTCAAAAGAAAATGTTATCTTCGCCATCAAAATCACTGAAATGGAAAATTTGGACGACAAGCGCATCGCTGTGCTGCTCTCCGGGGGTGTGGACTCCTCGGTAGTGCTCCACGAGTTGTGCACGAAAGGACTCAAGCCCGACTGTTTCTATATCAAGATAGGGCCCGACGAAGACGAGGAGTGGGACTGCTCGTCGGAGGAGGATATGGAGATGGCCACTGCCGTGGCGGCAAAATACGGTTGCCGGCTGCAGGTGGTGGACTGCCACCGCGAGTACTGGGACCAGGTGACGAAATACACGATGGACAAGGTGAGGGCCGGACTGACCCCCAACCCCGACGTGATGTGCAACCGCCTCATCAAGTTTGGCGCCTTCGACGAGAAGGCGGGGCACGACTACGACCTGATAGCCACGGGCCATTATGCGCAGACCGAGATAGAGGACGGGAAGAAATGGCTGGTGACCAGTCCCGACCCGGTGAAGGACCAGACCGACTTCCTGGCGCAGATAGAGACCTGGCAGTTGCGCAAGGCCCTCTTTCCTATCGGCCACTACATGAAGGACGAGGTGCGCGAGATAGCCGAGCGCGAGCATCTGGTCAATGCCCGCCGCAAGGACTCGCAGGGCATCTGCTTCCTCGGCAAGATCAACTACAACGACTATATCCGGCGCTATCTGGGCGACAACCCCGGCGAGGTGCTGGAATGGGAGACGGGCAAGCGGATAGGCCAGCACCGTGGGTTGTGGTTCCACACCATAGGTCAGCGCCACGGATTAGGATTTGGCGGCGGACCATGGTATGTGGTGAAGAAAGATGTGGAGAAGAACGTGCTCTATGTGAGCAAGGGCTACGAGCCCCGCACGGCCTACAAGGATGTCTTCCAGATACACCATTTCCACTATCTTACCGAGAAGGTGGAAATGAGCGAGGTGACGTTCAAGATACGCCACACGCCCGAGTTCCATCGTGCCGTGCTCGAGCCTACAGGCGAGGGGGCGTTCACCGTGCATGCCTCGCAACTCATACAGGGCGTGGCGCCAGGCCAGTTCTGCGTGGTCTACGACAGCCGGCACCACCGCTGCCTCGGCTCGGCAGAGATTACTATTTAGTATAGAAGTTCTGAACTCCTGAAAATTATTCCGAGAAAGAATTCATGTCTACCTCGCACACCTTCACATTGGGGTGGTCGGCGAGGTAGGCATCGATGTTTTCCTTTTTCACGGAGGCGTATGCCCCCTTGTTGTGTATGCGCTTGGCACTGGTGGCCTTCGAATAGTATTCCACACTGTAGTCGCACGACAGTTCTATTGTCTCTACCTTGTCGTTCAGCGTACCCCGTTTATCCTTGGGCTTGGCGGTGGCGACGACCGAAAGGTAGAGGTTGGAGTATTGTTCCTCTGACTTCTCCTTGTATTGCCACGTCTGTGTGGTCATTGTTTCGGTGAGTTCTTTCCCGTCTACCGTGTGGTAGGTGGCCGTCACGTCGTAGAACTGGAGGAAATGGTCGGTGAACGTGAGCTGGTAGTTCACCATGGTGTAGTTGGGGCGCTCCATCACCCCTTCGCCAGAGTTGGGGCGGCAGGCCTCGATGATGGGGAGCAGCAGCAATGCGAGCAATGTGGTGGCCAGATGCTTGTTCATTTCTTATTCGGATTGAAGTGTGTGGATAAATCGTGCCAATGGTCGCGGAAGAGCGTCATGCGGCTAAAGATGAGGTCGGCGCCCTCGTCGAGGAGGGCATTGTCGGGCAGCGGTCCCGTGTTCACCGCCACCGTGAAGATGCCGGCGGCCACGGCGGCTCGCACCCCCAGCGGGGCGTTCTCCACCACGATGGCCTCATTGGGCGCGACACCGCATTTCTCCAGTCCCTTGAGATAGGGCATGGGGTGGGGCTTGCCGATGCTCACGTCGTAGGCCGTGACGATGCGCTCCTTGAACACCAGTCCGGCAAAGGCCTGCTCCAGATGGTCGAGCAGGGTGTGCTGTCCGCTGCCGGTCACGATGCCGATGGCGAGGCCGTCGGCCACGATGGCGCGCATCAGGTCTTCCACGCCCTCCATCTTCCGTGCCGGACCTTGTTGGGCGAAGAGGGCCGACTTGTAGGCATACATCTCCTTGGCTTTCTCCTCGTCGATGTCGTTGCGGCCTTGCGCCTTGGCCAGTTTCTGGATGGTCTCCACGCCCCTCATGCCTTCGCAGGCATAGGCGTCGGCCTCCGACATGGCGAGGCCATAGTGTGCCATCGACTCCTTCCATGCGCGCGCGTGGAAAGGCATGGAGTCGTAGAGCACGCCATCCATGTCGAAGAGCACGGCTTTGGGCGCGAAGGTCCCAAAGCCGTGCTTTCTCAGGTATGCTTGTATGTTTTTCTCAAACATTCAATGGTGATTTATGCCTCGTTGGCCAGACGCTCCTTGATGGCCTTGCTGTCGGCCTCATATCCAGGTTTGTCGAGCAGGGCAAACATATTCTTCTTGTAGGCCTCTACACCCGGCTGGTTGAAGGGGTTCACGCCGAGCACGTTGCCGCTGATGCCGCAAGCAATCTCGAAGAAGTAGATGAGCTGGCCGATGTAGTAGGCATTGAGTTCGGGCACCGAGATGCGGATGTTGGGCACGCCACCGTCGACATGGGCGAGACGGGTGCCGAGTTCGGCCATCTTGTTCACCTCGTCGACACGCTTCCCGGCAAGGAAGTTCAGTCCGTCGAGGTTCTCCTCGTCGTTGGGGAAGAGGAGGGTGCGGTTGGGCTGCTCAATGCTGATGACAGTCTCGAAGATGGTGCGCTCGCCGTCTTGGATCCACTGTCCCATGGAGTGGAGGTCGGTGGTGAAGTCGCAGGAGGCGGGGAAGATGCCCTTCTTGTCCTTACCCTCGCTCTCGCCGTAGAGCTGTTTCCACCACTCACTCATGAAGTGGAGTTTGGGCTGGTAGTTGACCATGATCTCAATTTTCTTGCCCGACTGGTAGAGGCCATTGCGCACGGCGGCATAGAGGGCGGCGGGGTTCTCGTCGAAGGCGGCATCCTTGCCACAAACCTTCTCCATCTCGACGGCACCGGCCACCAGTTGCTTGATGTCGAAACCGGCGCAGGCGATGGGCAGCAGACCCACGGGAGTGAGCACGGAGAAGCGGCCACCCACGTTGTCGGGGATGACGAAGCTCTTGTAGCCTTCCTTGTCGGCGCAGGTGCGGGCGGCACCACGCTTGGCATCGGTCACGGCCACGATTACCTTGCGGGCCATCTCCTTGCCCATCTGCTCCTCGCACTGCTTCTTGAGCAGGCGGAAGGTGAGGGCGGTCTCAGTAGTGGTACCCGACTTGGATATGTTGATGACGCCGAATTTCTTTCCTTTCAGGTATTCGGTCAACTCCGACAGGTAGTCCTCGCCGATGTTGTTGCCGGCAAAGAGGATGGTGGGGTTCGACTTGTCGGCCACAAGCCATGCGAAAGAGTTGCTCAGGGCCTCGATCACGGCCTTGGCGCCAAGGTAGCTGCCGCCGATGCCAGCCACGACAACGGCCTCGCAGTTGGCGCGCAGCACGTCGGCAGTGGCCTGTACCTCGTCGAGGAACGCTGGGGTGATGGATGATGGCAGGTGGAGCCAGCCAAGGAAGTCGTTGCCCGGACAGGTGCCGGCCTCGAGGGCTTCTTGTGCTGCTTTTACTTGTGGCTCAAAGGCTTTCACAGCGCCCTCGCTGAGGAATTGGGCGGCTTTCGAAATGTCTAAACTGATGTTCTTCATTGTTGATTTGGTTTATGTTTGACTTAGTTTATGTTCGACTTAGTTTTATCTGAAACTATCAGTGAGTAGTTTGATTTCTATTTGTGGCGAGATGCGCTCATAGAGGATGTTGTATACGGCATCGAGGATGGGCATGTTGACGTGCATGTGGCGGTTGATTTCCTTCATGCACTTGGTGCCGAAGAAACCCTCGGCAATCATCTCCATCTCTATCTGCGCGCTCTTCACGCTGTAGCCCTTGCCGATCATCGTGCCGAAGACGCGGTTGCGCGAGAAGTTGGAGTAGCCCGTGACCAGCAGGTCGCCCAGGTAGACGGAGTCGTATACATTGCGCTCGAGGGGGTGGATGGCGGTGAGGAAGCGCGACATCTCCTGCACGGCGTTCGACATGAGCACGGCCTGGAAGTTGTCGCCATATTTCAGGCCGCTGCAGATGCCGGCGGCGATGGCGTAGACATTCTTGAGCACCGAGGAGTATTCGATGCCGAGCACGTCGCTGCTGGTCTTCGTCTTGATGTAGTTGCTCGAGAGCACCTCGGTGAAGGCGCGGGCCTTCTCTTGGTCGGCACAGCCCACGGTGAGGTAGGAGAGCCGCTCCAGCGCCACTTCCTCGGCATGCGACGGACCACCGATGCAGGCGAGATTCTCGTAGGGCACGTCGTAGACGTGGTGGAAATATTCGGAGCACACGAGGTTCTCGTCGGGCACGATGCCCTTGATGGCCGTGACGATGAACTTGTCGCGGATGCGGGTCTTGAGCTTCTTGAGATGGTTCTTCAGGTAGGGCGACGGGGTGACGAAGACGAGGGTGTCGTAGGTCTCCACCACCTTGTTGATGTCGCTCGAGAAGAAAATCTCATTGGTGTCGAAGTGGACGCTGGTGAGGTAGGCGGGGTTGTGGCCCATGCGGCGGAAGTCGGCGATGCGGTCGTCGCGGCGCATATACCATCCGATGTGGTGGGTGTGGCCCACCACGATCTTGGCAATGGCGGTAGCCCAACTACCTCCGCCGATTATCGCTATCTTCCCGCAGTCGTGCATATCAGTCTTCCTTTGTCTCGGGTTGAGCGGCCTCTATCCAGCGGGCGAACTCGTCGACCTTGGGATTGTCGTAGCCAAGCTTGAATTTCTTGTTCACGCCGCAGACGTCCATCTGCAGTTTCTGCGGGTTCACGTCCTTGATGTCGCTCACCAGGTAGTAGCCGCACTTGTTGAGCACGGGCACCCACTGCTCGGGCACGCCGAGGGCAGCCCATTCGGCCACCGTACTGCGTGGAGCCTTCTTCTCGGGGCGCATCTGTGGGAAGAAGAGCACCTCCTGGATGTAGGTCTTGCCGGTCATGAGCATGGTGAGGCGGTCGATGCCGATGCCGATGCCGCTGGTGGGCGGCATACCATACTGCAGGGCGCGCAGGAAGTCCTGGTCGATGATCATCGCCTCGTCGTCGCCCTTGTCGGCCAGTCGCATCTGCTCCTTGAAGCGCTCCTCCTGGTCGATGGGGTCGTTGAGCTCGCTATAGGCGTTGGCCAGTTCCTTGCCGTTGACCATCAGTTCGAAACGCTCGGTGAGTCCGGGCTTTGAGCGGTGCATCTTCGTCAGGGGCGACATCTCCACGGGATAGTCGGTGATGAAGGTGGGTTGGATGAAAGAGCCCTCGCAGGTCTCGCCGAAGATCTCGTCGATGAGCTTGCCCTTGCCCATGGTCTCGTCGACCTCGATGCCCAGTTTCTGGGCGATGGCGCGAATCTCCTCCTCCGACTTGCCGTCGAGGTCGTAGCCTGTTTTCTCCTTGATGGCGTCGAGGATGGGCAGTCGGCGGTAGGGAGCCTTGAAGCTCACCATCTGTCCGTCGATCTCGCACTCCGGCTTGCCATTCACGGCCACGCAGATGGTCTCGAGCAGATGCTCGGTGAACGACATCATCCAGTTGTAGTCCTTATACTGCACGTAGAGTTCCATACAGGTGAACTCGGGGTTGTGGTTGCGGTCCATGCCCTCGTTGCGGAAGTTCTTGCCAATCTCGTAGACACCCTCGAAGCCGCCCACGATGAGGCGCTTGAGATAGAGTTCGGTGGCGATGCGCATGTACATGTCCTGGTCGAGCGCATTGAAATGGGTGATGAACGGACGGGCACTGGCACCACCGGCAATCGTCTGCAGCGTGGGGGTCTCCACCTCGGTGTAGCCGGCCTCGTCGAGCACGCGGCGCATGGTGCGTATCACCGTGGCACGCTGCAGGAAGGTCTCCTTCACACCCTCGTTCACCACGAGGTCGACATAGCGCTGGCGGTAGCGCAGCTCGGGGTCGTCAAACTTGTCGTAGGCCACTCCGTCCTTGTATTTCACGATGGGCAGGGGCTTGAGGCTCTTCGACAGCAACGTGAGGCTCTTGGCATGCACGCTGATCTCGCCCGTCTGGGTGCGGAACACGAATCCCTTGACGCCAATGAAGTCGCCAATATCGAGCAGGCGCTTGAAGACCGTGTTGTAGAGGGTCTTGTCGTCATCGGGGCAGATGTCGTCACGGGTGATATACACCTGAATGCGGCCCTTGGAGTCTTGCAACTCTGCAAAACTGGCCTTGCCCATCACGCGGCGGCTCATCATGCGGCCGGCGATGACCACATCACGGGGCTCGGCGTCGTCGTCGAACGATGCCCTGATATCGGTGGAGAAAGCATTGGTGGGGAATTCGGCTGCGGGATAAGGGTCGATGCCCAGCGCGCGCAACTCTTGCAGACTCTGGCGCCTGCCTATCTCTTGTTCGCTAAGTTCTAAAATATTCATGAATGTATGTGTGTGTATATGATAACAACGCTGCAAAATTACGAAATATTTCCGAAGTGACCTATCTTTTTCTTATTTTTCCTCGTCACGACAGAGGCGATTTGCCCTCATCGGTGCTTTTTCGTGTTTTGCCGCATGGGTTTTAGAAAAAATACCCCTCAAGGCATAAAGATTTGAAATAAATTCGTAAATTTGCCCGTTAGAACGAAAAACATCTGCCTGAAGGGCAGTTTAAAGAATGGAATTTCCGTTTAGAACCAATTATTATGAATGTTGACCATATCAAGGAAATTATTGAACGAAGCCCCAATCTTTCTACAGCGCTGGGCATGGAGTTCATCTCCACGCCTGATGACGACCTGTGCATGGCCACGATGAAAGTGGACGAGCGCAACAGGCAACCCTTCGGATTCCTCAGCGGTGGCGCATCGCTGGCCCTGGCCGAGAATGTGGCCGGTGTGGGCTCATCGGCGCTCTGCCCGGGGAAAATCTGCGTGGGTATCAACGTGAGCGGCAGCCACGTGAAAGCGGTGATAGAGGGCGACACGGTGACGGCGCTTGCCCATCTGGTGCAGAAAGGCAAGAAGTTGCATGTGTGGAATGTGGAAATCAACAACTCGGCCGGTGAACTGATCTCGCTGGTCTCCGTCACCAACTATGTGGTGAGTCCGAAGAACAAATAATGTAGGAGGAACATGGACGTGGAAGAAATAAAAGAGGCAGAAGTAAATATGGAAATGGAAGCGACAAATAGCAGAAATATCTCAGGATTTGCCCTATACCGGCTGCCCTACGCGCAGGAATGCTGTATCGTGGCACAGACAAAAGGAAAGCCCGAGCGGCTCTTCTCAACGAGTGCCCTCGGGGGCAGGAGCGGTTTTGTGGTGGCGCCATTCAAGCCCGACATGCGGCATCCCGTGATCTTGCTTCAGCCTGATGTCACCATGACGGCTTCGCCCGACGACCTGCTTGTGAACGACAGTAGCCCGCTGGCCGGGCTGCTGGAGAGGCTGGCGGAGAACACCTTCGACCGGCCGTCGGACGAACCGGTGAGAGATAACGACAAACGCCACTATGACATCGACTTCGCCAATTTCCACTCG
The DNA here is from genome assembly GCA_900317305.1 of uncultured Prevotellaceae bacterium. Taxonomy (GTDB): domain Bacteria; phylum Bacteroidota; class Bacteroidia; order Bacteroidales; family Bacteroidaceae; genus Prevotella. The sequence continues at coordinate 20,452 of ONGG01000024.1, forward strand.
CATATCCTCGAGGGCGAATTCACGAAGATCGTACTTGCCAGGTGCTCGCGTGAGGAGCGTCCCGATGCCATCACCCCCATCCAACTTTTCGTGAAGGCCTGCGAGCTGTATCCCAGGATGTTCGTGGCGCTGGTCTCCACCAAGGTGAGCGGCACATGGCTCATGGCCACTCCCGAGGTGCTGCTCCAAGGCGACGGCAAGCGATGGATGACCATGTCGCTGGCAGGAACGATGAACCTCACGGGCAAACTGCTCGATTTCGACAACCCTCCCTCGCCCGGCAAGCCTGTCGACGACAGCGAGATAGGATGGAGCATAAAGAACATCCAGGAGCAGCGGTTTGTCTCTACCTATATCACCGAGTGCCTGGAACAGTATGCCTCCGACATTGTGGAGAAAGGTCCATTTACGATGAGGGCCGGCGACCTGGTGCACTTGAGAAGTGATTTCGAGTTCAGCCTGCCCGACGACAACTGCATCGGCGACCTGATCAACACGCTCTATCCCACACCCGCCGTCTGCGGACTGCCCAAGGAGTCGTCGCTCGACTTCATCGTGGCGAACGAATTTGCGCCGAGACTCTACTACAGTGGCTTCGTGGGACCCTTGGGCATGGATGGCCACACGCATCTCTATGTGTCGCTCAGATGCATGCGCGTGGACAGCGATGGATGCTCGCTCTATGCCGGAGGCGGACTGCTGGCCGACAGCAATATGGACGCCGAGTGGATGGAGACGGAATTCAAGATGGACACCATGCGCAAGCTCCTGAAAACCCAATAGAACATGTTTGTAAACAGCGAAAACGTGAATATCCTCACCTCACTGCTCCTGCAGCATGGGGTAAGGGAGGCCGTGGTGTGCCCCGGCAGCAGGAACGCACCCATCGTGCACAACCTGAACGCATGTGGTGAGATAAGGTGCTGGCCGGTGACCGATGAGCGCAGCGCGGGATTCTTCGCGCTGGGGATGGCGCAGGCCGCACGGCAACCCGTGGTGGTGTGCGTCACCTCGGGAACGGCCGTGCTCAACCTGGCACCAGCCGTGGCGGAGGCGTTCTACCAGCATGTGCCGCTCGTGGTGGTCTCGGCCGACAGGCCGGAGCCTTGGATCGGTCAGCTCGACGGACAGACCCTGCCTCAGCAGCATGTCTTCGGACAGTTGGTGAGAAAAGCCGTGGCCCTGCCGGTGGCGGTGGACAACGACACCGACAGGTGGCATTGCAACCGGCTCGTCAACGAGGCGATGCTGGCCACCTCATTTCCCGTCGCCGGACCGGTGCACATCAACGTGCCCATCGCCGAACCGCTCTTCCGGTTCGATGTAGACCGGTTGCCCGACGAACGGGTCATCAGACGCGTGGCTTCAGGAGCATTGGAGACAGGCCGAATGGTGGTGAGGCGGATCATGGAGGCCGAAAGACCGATGGTGGTGGTAGGCCAACACTACTGCGACTACAGCCGCATCGACAAAGCCGCCTGCCTGAAGGGCGTGACCTTCCTACGGCAACAGGGGGTGTGGCTGAGTGAACGGCTCACCGACCTGAGCGACCATTCCTGGCATGTGGACGAGGCGATGGCCGTAGTAGGCGAGGATGCTTCGTTCTTGCCCGACCTCGTCGTTTATATGGGCGAGACGGTGGTGAGCAAACGGCTGAGACAATTCCTGCGAAGGGCAGAGCATGCCGAGGTAATGATGGTGACGGCCGATGGCGAGGTGAGTGATGTGACCATGCACGCCACACAAGTGGTAGTGGCTTCGCCAGAGGATGTGTTGCTGGCAGCCGCCGAGGCCAGCGATAGCCTGGTATCATCCCCTACAGGAAATGGCATGGCCTATCGTGAGCAATGGGACAGCGTGTTGCGCAATGTGGCACAGCATGCCGACGACTATATGCCTCCCTTCTCGCAGATGGCCGCCGTGCGCTATCTGGAGGAGCAACTCGAGGATTTGGAACTGGACTATGACGTGCATTACGCCAACAGCATGGCCGTGAGATTGGCCAATATCTATGCCGGTCATCCCGTTTGGTGCAACCGTGGGGTGAATGGCATCGACGGGTCGGTGTCCACCGCCGTGGGCTTCGCCGCCGCAAAAGGCGACGACCATATGGTGGTGTGCGTGACGGGCGACCTCAGTTTCTTCTACGACCAGAACGCGTTGTGGAACCAGAACCTGAAGGGCAACCTGCGCGTGGTGCTGCTCAATAACGGCAGGGGCGGCATCTTCGGCAGTCTGCCTGGACTGCGTGACAGCGATGCCCTGCACCGCTTCGTGGGGGGCGACCATGCCACGCACGCAGAAGGCATCTGCATGCAGAACGATATCGGGTATATCCGCGCCACCGACACCGATGCGATGAAGGTGGGAATAGTGAGGCTGCTCACCGAGCGTACCCGCCGCCCTATGGTCCTCGAGGTGGTGACCGACGCCGATACCGACAATGCCGTTGTCGGGGCATACTACAAGATGCTCACCGCCCCAACCCGATAAACCAGCGAAACATCATCAACATCATTTCAATATGGCACAAAGAGAATGGAAGAAAATCAGGGATTTCGATGAAATCCTCTTCGAAGAATACAATGGGATTGCCAAAATCACCATCAACCGCCCGAGATACCGCAACGCCTTCACCCCGAAGACCACGCTCGAACTCTCTCAGGCCTTCAACTACTGCCGCGAGGCGCAGGATATCAGTGTGGTGCTGCTTACCGGAGCCGGCGACAAGGCCTTCTGCTCGGGTGGCGACATGCATGTGAAGGGCCGTGGGGGATATGTGGACGACGAGGGCGTGCCCCGGCTGAGTGTGCTCGATGTGCAGATGCAGATCAGGCGGTTGCCCAAACCGGTGATTGCCATGGTGAACGGATTTGCCATCGGTGGCGGACATGTGCTGCACTTGGTGTGCGACCTCACCATCGCCAGCGAAAATGCCATCTTCGGACAGACCGGACCGAAGGTGGGGTCGTTCGACGCCGGATTCGGTTCCTCCTACCTGGCACGCATCGTGGGACAGAAGAAGGCCCGCGAGATATGGTTCCTGTGCCGGCAGTATACCGCTCAGGAGGCAGAGCGCATGGGAATGGTGAACAAGGTGGTGCCGCTCGAGCGACTGGAGGACGAGTGCGTGGAATGGGCCGAGACCATGATGGAGCGCAGTCCGATGGCGCTCAGGATGATCAAGGCCGGACTGAATGCCGAACTCGACGGTCAGGCTGGCATCCAGCAACTGGCTGGCGACTGCACCATGCTCTACTATTTCCTCGACGAGGCCCAGGAGGGCGGAAAGGCATTCCTTGAGAAACGGAAACCCGATTTCAAGAAATATCCCAAGATGCCGTGATACAGGCCACTTGGTGGACTCTAAGGACTCTAAGGACTCTAAGGACTCTAAGGTCCTTAAGGTCCTTTCAGGGCTAATAACTACAACGATGCGAATACAGATAGAGAAGCGGTTGTTTCATTTCCGGCAACCGGCAGGCACTTCGCGTGGGACATACACCACACGCACCTCGTGGATGCTCCATGCTACCGACGAGAGCAAGCCCGAATGCGTGGGGGTGGGGGAGTGCGCTCCCTTGCCCAAACTCAGTTGCGACGACATTCCCGACTATGAGCGTGTGCTCCGCGAGATGTGTGATGTGGTGGAGCGCACGGGAGAGATACCCTATGCGCTGCTGCGTCCATACCCGTCGATGCTTTTTGGACTGGAGACGGCACTCCTCAGTCTGAGAAATGGCGACGTGCTTTTCGATACGCCCTTCACACGGGGCGAGGAGGGCATCACCATCAACGGACTGGTATGGATGGGGTCGTTCGAGGAGATGCGGCGGCGTATGGAGGAGAAAATCGACCAAGGATTCGGTTGTGTGAAACTGAAAATCGGTGCCATCGATTTCGACAGCGAACTCGCCCTCGTCAAGAGTCTGCGGCAGCGCTTCTCGTCGCAGGTGATGACACTGAGGGTGGATGCCAATGGCGCCTTCTCGCCCCTGGATGCCATGGACAAACTGCGCCAGTTGGCCCCCTACGACATCCATTCCATCGAGCAGCCCATCCGTCAGCGCCAGTGGCATGAGATGGCACGCCTGTGCAAGACCACGCCGATACCGATAGCCCTCGACGAGGAACTGATCGGGGTGAACAGTCCTGAAATGAAAACTGACTTGCTCGACACCATCCGTCCACAGTACATCATCCTCAAGCCCTCGCTCCATGGAGGCATGAGGGGAAGTGAGGAGTGGATAGCGCTGGCCCGGCAGAAAGGTATAGGAAGTTGGATAACCAGTGCGCTTGAGAGCAATGTCGGGCTGAACGCCATCGCCCAGTTTACCGCAAAGATCTACCCCGACGGGCTCCATGCCCCACAAGGGTTGGGCACCGGACAACTCTTCACCGACAATATCGAGTCTCCCCTTCACATCGAGGGAGAAAAACTGTGGTATAATCCTGATTTTTAGCAGAAACACATAGATGACACTCGAGGAATTCCTTGACGAATGGCATAACGATGATGACAGCATCGTTGTGAAAACCAGTGGGTCGACGGGCGCGCCGAAACTGCTGCGTGTGGAGAAATGCAGAATGGAGGCCAGTGCGAGGATGACCCTGCGGTTCCTTGGTCTGCACCCTGGACAGACGGCACTCCTCTGCATGCCGCTCGATTATATCGCTGCCAAAATGATGGTGGTGAGGGCTTTGGTGGGCAACCTGAGGCTGGTGTCGGTGGAACCATCCGGCCATCCGCTTGCCGACGCAGGGGTGGGGGATACACCCATCGATTTCGCCGCCATGGTGCCATTGCAAGTCTACGACACACTCTTGGTGCCAGAGGAGAAGGAACGGCTCAGGAAGGTGGGGCAACTGATTATCGGAGGCGGGGCGGTGAGCCATTCGCTGGCCCGTGAGCTGGCCTGCTTGCCCAATCCCATTTGGAGCACCTATGGCATGACCGAGACGCTCTCGCACGTGGCCATGCGTCGCCTGAACGGCCCTCAGTCGGATTCTTGGTATACACCGCTTGAGGGAGTGAACATCGGTCAAGACAACGACGGATGCCTAACGATCGACGCCCCCTCGATTTGTCCGCACCCCTTGCATACCAATGATGTGGTGCGCCTGCACGATGATGGCAAGCGCTTCATGGTGCTTGGCCGGAAAGACAATGTGGTGTGTTGTGGTGGCGTGAAGATACAGGCCGAGGAGGTGGAAGAAAGACTGCAGCCCTATATCGACGCACCCTTTTTTGTGGGCAAGGAGAAGGACGATAAGTTCGGTGAAATCCTTGTCCTTGTGGTTGAGAAGAGGGATAAAAAATTATTGGAAGACATTATTGGCAATGTCCTCCCTAAATATTGGCGACCTCGAAAAATCTATTCTGTAGAGAAGCTGCCTCTTACGGAGACAGGTAAGCCAAAACGTTTTGTAAATGATTTTGGATGACGGATACCATTTGGTATTCGTCATCCAAAACAATCATTTAGAATTTCTCGTCAGCCTCGGCCTTGTTAGCTTCCTCGTCCCAAACACTCTTGCTGGTGGGAAGTCTATCGTATGCGTCATCCCATACACCAGTGTTGCCTTCTACAGGCTCGGAGGTGGGAGTTCCCATAGGATTCTCAAGTACAGAATTGTAGAGTTCAATGTCTACGTAAATTGCCTCTGGCTTCAAATACTCTTTTTTCATGATGGTAAATATTTTAATAATTATTTTTATTCTTTTCTTCTGTCTATCCGTCTTTTTCTCGTGCCTTTTGTTTGAATGGACCCTCGTATTGTTTTTCAGCCGAGAGTATTTCACAATTCAATCAATCCTCACTTTTCGATGCAAATTTATAAAAAAAATCAGTCGTGGCAAAAAAATTGACCTTTATTTTACGACAAAGTTGTTTTTTCTATGATTTTTACTTTCTGCCAAGGATGATATTGATGATTCCCGTGACATCGTTCATGTTGATTAATTTGTCGTCATTCACGTCGGCATTGTTGAATACAAACTTGGTAACGGGCTTGCTCAGGATGTAGTTGATCACGGTGGTCACATCCATCATGTTGACCAGGCCATTGCCATCGGCATCGCCTTTCAGCACGCCCTCCTGGGTGGTGAACTCAAGCACTTCGGCTGGATCCTCCTCACCGCTCAGGTCCAGATAACAGGTGTTGTTGGCGATATAGGTGAGCACCTTGCCGCTGATGGGGTCGGTCACGTTCTTGTTATAGAATCTGCCATAGTCGCCCAGAATACGCATGTAGGAGGGGTCGAAGAGGGTGCGGTAGTTGGCCTCGTCGCCGCTCTCGTCATCAAGCCAGATCTCGCCTTTCAGCAGGTTGGGAGTGGTGATGGGGTCGATGTCCTCTGAAAGGGGCATCAGTCGGTTGTCGATGGGCTGTGTGCCTGTGCACTCAAGTATAACGGCTGTTTTAGCCGGCACCTTACCGCTCTTGATCTCAGCCAAATGTGGCTGTCCGTTCCCATCCAGTTTGTCGATGGTATAGGCTTTCACACCGTCAAGACACTGGTAGGGGAAGGCGGTATAGAGTGTGGTGTAGTATTTGGCACCTTTCTTGCAATTCGGGTCGGGCATCGCTCCGAAGTAGTTGTCGGGATTCTCCTCGTCGATGATGTCGAGATACCACTGTGCAACGGTCTCTTCTTCATACCTGTTCCAAAGCGACGGCGTACGAACATTGCCAATGAATTCGTAGGTTCGAGTAGTATTACCTCTGTCATTGATATAGCCAGTGAATCCATCGTAACTACCAAAGATATAGTAGCTGCCATCGTATTTTTTCTCGACCCTGAATGTCATGTGTCCGATTTCTCTTGTCGAGATTCCTTGCGAGAACATCTCCACGCCTTCAAGGGCACCTGTCTGTGTGGATTTTCCAACTGCTTTAATTACCAAGGCGGGTAGACAATGGGCACGTGCATTGTCGCGGTCGACCATCATCAGCGAATTCTTGAACTGTCTTTGGCTTGCAGCAAGTGTGCTTTCTGAAGTGCCACTTACTCCAAGCAGGCGTTTGCTGCTTTTGTTGCGCACATAGCAGTAGATGCCTTTCGTTTCTGTCTCTTTCGATTCGTAGACGGCCGTATAGGTGCCGGCTGTGCTGTTTGTTACCTTGAACGTGTAAGGATTCTCCTTGGTTAGTGTGGAAGAATCACCGAAACGCCAACCTAAGAACCTTCCTATCAATTTGTCGGGAAGAGCTGTCAATGTCACTTCATCACCCAATTTGTTATCAGGTATGTCAATGCTTACCGCACCCAAACCCTCATCGGAAGATACTGGAAATACTAGGCCTTTCTTGGCAAAATATGCATTGAATTTTACTTTTTCCGCTTCTTCTTCTACGGTGGAGGCCGTGGTCACGATGTCGGAAGCAAATCTCGAATAGCTGATTGTGGTCTCAGATCCATTGCTAGGATTTACTTTTGTCCAATGGGTGAACATGTAACCTTCTTCGGGCTTGGCAAAGAGGTATGCGGTAAGTGTTGTTGCTTGTACAGTGGCTCCTACTGTAATTTTTTGGGTACCAGTACCTTTGTAGTTCCTGTATTGGTCATCGGTAGGAGTCATTTCGGTGGTCGACACATATACCTTTCCATATCCTGTGGGTTTTGCCTCAGTATTGATGCTATAATAGAATGTGGTGCCAGCAGCAAAAGCCTGGTAGCTGTAAATACAGACCAGAGCTAACAATGTCAAAAGACGTTTTGTCAGGGATGATTTCATTCTTATTTGTTGAATTATGGTGGACGTAAAACGAGTTATGTTCTCAATTTCCAATTTGGTGCAAAGGTAATAAAAAATACTGAGACAGCACGTTTTGAATGAATAATTTTGCTTTCGTGCACTATTTGATTGCATTTTTACTCCACTTTAGTTGATAGGAGTTCGGAAGTGACAGAAGTTCAGGAGTTCAGACATTACCACAATCTAACAGCCATTGAACCCGTCGAGGTGAATTCGGGCTATTGTCTGAACTCCTGCAACTCCTGAACTCCTGAACTCCTAAAGTTGAGCGAATGCGAAACTTCAAATTTTATTTCTTTTCCACAGATTTCCTATATTGCAGATATTTGCTGCACGTGCGCACGGCAAACATGGCCACAACGAGCTGGTGGTCGATGTCGAGTTGCGATGAGAGGGGAGTGGCAAGAATGAAGAGCACGAGGATGATGGTGTAGAAAAGGTAGATTTTCCCGAAGTCTCTCTTCCTGCCCAGACAAAGGAGGAGAACCAGGGGTAGGGGATTGCAGGGAATAAGGTACCAGTTCCATCGGGTGACAAATAGATGGGATACTGTCGAGGTGTAGGTGAGCGCCAGACCAACGAGAAACTGGATGGTGAGGAGTAGGGCATCGAGCACCTTGGCGGCTTTCTTCCAACCCCAGCACCATTCGCCGATGGTGATGAGAACAACAATGACTAGAAGTACAGAGAACAGGATGCGTGGAGTGACGGGACTGGCTTTCACGAAATGGGTCTGATGAGCTAGTTCGATGGGTGCGGACTTGAACAGCGGTCGCCGTGCGCCACTGTCGTCCACGATTTGAGCATTGCTGAACACCTCGACGAGTGATAAGGGGCTCATGCGGTATTCCAGGGCGAAATAGTCGTCGCAGTTGCTGCCAAATAGGGTGATATATAGAAACTCGTACCATGGTGTGCTGCCGGTGAGATGACGAACACAGTCGCCATTGTTGGTGGTGGCATACCAGGGGAGTTTGCCATAGTCAATGTGCTCGCTGATGAGTGCGTTCTGCACCATGATGATGACCATCATCACGCAGTTGGTGTTCAGGTAGTTGAACTTCAGATGAGGTGGCTTCATCATCTCCTCGTCGAGATTCTTCCAAAGCAGTTGCTTCTCGTGATGGGTGAGGCTGAGCTCGTACTGCTTGATGCCACGACCATCTTTTTGGTATTCGGAGATATAGTCGGATGTTGGGATGGCTCGAACGGACGCGTCAGCATCGCCATTGAAAAACTTCAAATAGTCGCCGGGTTGGGCATTCATCTCCAGCGAGAAGCAGTAGTCGAGGTCTTCTGACGGACATTCCATGCGTAGGGCGCAGTGCCCCATACTCGAATAGATGATGTCGGTGGGTGTGCTGACAATCACACTGGCCTTCACGAAATCGCTGCTGTCGGTGAGCTCCTTTTTATCTTCAGCGCTATATGAGGGTATACCCGTAAGAAACAATGCGATGGAAATGAACAGACGTGTTGTAACGTAGATGGAATGTTGCGTCATGTTGCGATGATATGGTAAGAAATTGATGGTCGAAATTTGTATAAAAAAAGGTGGCAAGAAATGCCACCTTTTTATTATGTAGGATAATCTTTTGATTATTAGTCCCAAACGTTACTCTTTGATGCCCACATGTCGTCGACACCTCCATCCTGCTCGCCATCACCTTGCACTCCGCCAACGGGAATGATTGAGGTGTTGCCCAGCAATTCGTCCATAACGTTTCTCTTCAAAGACAAGGTCATCACCTTGCAAACCGGGTTGATATATTGTTTCTTCATAATTCAAATTGGGCTTTAATTATTTAATAACCATTTTTTTGCCGTTCACGATATACAGACCCTTTGTAGGATTGGTGACAACGCGACCCTGAATGTCGTAGATGGTGTTGTTCTCTTTAGATGTAGTAGCAACCTCTTCGATGCCAAGGGCGTTGAAGGTCTCGCTGTCAACAATGAAGATGTTGGCGTTGGCCATGCTGCTGTCGAGAATCATGAATGCCTTGTTAGGAGCAATGAACTTGCCATTGTACTTGTAGAAGCCGATGGGGTTGGGATCGTAAGCGGAAACTTTGTTGAACACGCGCACGAGCTTTCTTGCTACGACAGTGGCTTGAGGATCGAGAGGCATGTTGTAGTAGTTGAACACGTCCTCGTCGGTTGGCTCCTCACCATTCACATCAAAGAACTCTTTGAAGAAGATACCACTCAGGAACGATTTGCCAAGAGGAGCCTCTGGGTCATCCTCCAGCGGAGTCAGAGTGGGCTGAAGCAGGTTGGTCTCGCGAGCAGTAGTAGCGCACTCTACAACCACCGGTGTGCGTGCAGGAACGATATCCTTAATCTCAACAGCCTCGAGATAACCAGCTACTGGCCCGTCTTGAACAGTGATGCCATCAAGAATAGCAGGAGCGTTGGGGAAGCCCCATACACGAACAGTATTGTCACCATTGTCCACAATCTTCATTGGGAAGTCGGTGTAGATAGTGGTGTAGATCTTCTTGTCGTTGAAACCTTCCACACCATTCTTCACTGCGAAGTAGTCGTGGCGACCCTTCACGTCGGTACCCTCAACGATTTCCTCGAGGATCCATTTTGCATAGTTACCAGCTTCGTTGGCTACTTCAATCTCAGGCATGAAACCGTCAATCTTGTAGTACTTGTTGTTGTTGGCAAACCAGATGCTTGGACCACCCTGGTCGTTGAATCTCTGATAGGTCTTAAGGTCGGTGTCAACTTTACCACCAATCAGGTAATAGGTATGACCCATATGGATACGGTCCTCGAAAGCAACATAGTTCCACCAAGTGTCATAGAGCTGGGTGGCACCAATGCTCTCATAGTAAGCGAGTGCGGAGAACACCAGTTTGTTCCATGCCCATTCTGCAGGAGTGTTACCATCTACTTGAATCTCGATACCTTTCTCTGTAAGGGCGTCAACCAATGGCTGAGTGCTTGGAGTAGTACTCTTCAGATACCATGCTTCCTTGCCATCAATATCGGTAGGCTCCATGTACATCTTCATCAGTGAGAACATTTTCTCAATGATTTCATTCAGTTCAGCCTCCTTGAACTTCCAATTGTCCTTTGTGTTGGCATACTTCAATCCGTCGGTGAATCCACCTTTAAGCAGGTCTACTAATGGGCTGTAAACAGCAGCAGAAGCGTCTACACCTTGAGAACGGAGGTTGAGCACCTCGAGGTCTTTCTCGGGATAAACATCCTCATACTTGCCAGTGGTCTCAGGAGCCTCCTCCATTGGGATGGCATTGAGGAACATCACTGTTCCAGGCTCGGTGATGGCGTCATCGGAGCTCAATTCAGGCTTAGCTGTCGTCTTCTGAGAGATGTACATTACACCTTTATTCCATTTCTGGCCCTGATAGCCGGCATTGATAATACGGTAGTAGCCCTTAATTCCACCACCGTCTTGGGCATAAGCGCCAAGGCTCATCGCCGAAGCGATAAACGTCAATAATAAACCTTTTGTAAATTTTCTCATAATTTAAATTATTTAAGTTTATATATAAAATTCCTCGATTCTAGTTGATTGGCAGGATATTGGTGCCTTTGATCTCCCTTAAATTGTGCGTTCCAGCGAAGTGGTATTTAGCTTTGAAATACTCGTGTGCGCATACGGACACAACAATTTCTAACATCTAATTTGCTGCAAATTTATAAACTCTTTCCGAAACGACAAAGGATTTTTCAATATTTATTTCTTAAAAATCGTAAATTTTCCTATTTTGTGAAGAATTGACAACATTTTTGGACTTTTTAGTTGTTTTATGCTTTTTTTATACCACTGCGACTTTTTTTGTTCACACATGGGCGATTTTTTATCCCTCGCGCATGAAGTCGAGTGCTTCTTCGATGCACACTTGTGTAGCGGTTTGGTTGATGCGGATGTCGCCAACGTCCCCCAGCAGGGTGAAGTTGATGCTTCCGGCGACGTTTTTCTTGTCGTGGCGCATCAGTTCAAGCAGTTCGGGATAGTCGTCGCAGGTGATGGGCAGTTTGCCGTAGTAGTCGCGGATGTAGGCCACGGTGGAGCGCATCTTCTCGGTGGGGAAGTGGGTGAGCAGGCAGCTCAGGTAGAGTTCGCACACCAGTCCGTAGGCCACGGCATAGCCATGCAGAATGGGCTGCTGGTGGCGCATGGCCCACGACTCGAAGGCATGGCCTACGGTGTGGCCCAGGTTGAGCGCCTTGCGGATGCCATGCTCATGCGGGTCTTCCTCCACGATGTGTGCTTTCACCGCTACCGACCGGCCCACCATTTCCTGCAATTGGGCAAGGTCGGGCCGTGCAAGGTCGAAATTGAGCAGTTCTGCCCAGGTGTTGTCGTCGGAGATGAGGCCGTGCTTGAGCATCTCGGCATACCCCGAGCGGATATTCTCCTCGTCGAGTGTGCGTAGGAACTGGGTATGGATGATCGCTTGTTGGGGCTGGCTGAACACGCCCACCTCGTTTTTCAGTCCGTTGAAGTTGATGCCAGTCTTCCCGCCCACTGAGGCATCGACCATCGACAGGAGGGTGGTGGGGATGTTGATGTAGTTGATGCCGCGCTTGAAGGTGGAGGCGGCAAACCCGCCCAGGTCGCTCACCATGCCGCCGCCAAGGCAAATCATGCAGGAGTGGCGCGTGGCGCCTCCCTCGCCAAGGGCTTGCCATACCGTAGCCAGGGTGTCGATATTCTTGTGGGTGTCGGTGGCACCGATGACGATGTGGGTGGCGTGGCGCAAGCCTGCGAAATCCTTGAGCAGGGGCCAGCACAACTGTTGCGTCGTGGTGTCGGTGAGCACAAACGTTCGGTCATGACTGCATTCGGAGATGGCAATGGCCAAATCCTCGAACAGTGTTTGTGACAAGATGACTTTTTCTGACATTTTTTTTACCTTATTTATATATAATACCCAATTGGTCGTTCCCGTATCCTGAAGTAGAGGGTGAAAATTAGACGCTCAAATTCTTTGTTTTTGCAAAAATACGCATTTTTGCGCTTTTGATGAATCTTTTTCCACTTTTTTTCTCCGACAGCGGCATTTTTCGGCCTTCGTGCCGCAGTTTCGTATTTTTTTTCGCTTGGAGTTTAAACCATACGCCGTTTGCTTCGTCAAACAATCAAACTATCGTACTCATACTAACTTGCTTATTATTTTTAATAGGTGATTATTAGCATTCAGGAAAAAGATGAAGAATTTTATGAAGTGCCTATGTGCGATGTTGCTGTTCACAGCCTCCGCATATGCCCAAGAACAAAGCGTCACAGGAAAACTTGTTGACAAGGAAAACAATGAAGGTGTGTTCCAAGCCACTTTGCAACTGTTGAAACCCGACAGCTCCTTTGTCGCCGGCAGTTTGTCGGACGACAACGGCTATTTCAAGATCCCTGTCGAGAAGCCCGGCAGGTACATCGTGAAGGTCACCAGCGTGGGATACACAACGCTCACCAAGAACGTCACGGTGGTCGACGGTAAGGACATCGACATGGGCAACCTCACGCTCAGTCCCGACGCTATCTTGCTGAAAGGAGTGACAACCACCGGACAGGCTGCAAAGGTGGTGGTGAGGGAAGACACATTCGTCTACAACTCGGCTGCCTATCGTGTGCCTGAGGGCTCCGTGATCGAGGAACTGGTGAGGAAACTCCCTGGCGCACAAGTAGATGACGACGGAAAAATCACCATCAACGGTAAGCAAGTGAAGAAAATCAAGGTCGACGGCAAGGAGTTCATGACTGGCGACACCCAGACAGCCTTGAAGAACCTGCCCACCTCTATCGTAGACCGCATCAAGGCCTACGACGAGCGGAGCGACCTGGCCCGCATCACCGGCATCGACGACGGCGATGAGCAGACCGTGCTCGACTTCGGCCTCAAGGCAGGTATGAACAAGGGCTTCTTCGGAAATGTCGACCTCGGCATCGGAACGAAGGAGCGTTATGCCGAGCGTGGAATGGGCGCCCTCTTCAAGGAGAAGTACAGGGTCATGCTCATGGGAAGCGCCAACAACGTCAACGACCAGGGATTCTATGGTGGTGGCGGTGGCCGTCGAGGTGGATTTGGTGGCAACAGCAATGGCCGCAATTCCACCAAGATGCTTGGTCTGCAGTTCAACTACGAGGATACCGACAAACTTGAGATTGACGGTAGCATCAGGTGGAACCACAGCGATGGCGATATCTTCTCGAAGCAGTCTACAGAAAACTTTGTGGGTACTACGAAGAGCTTCAGCAACAGCGTCAACCAGAACTACACCCGCCGCAACTCCTGGAACGGACAGATGCGCCTGGAGTGGATGCCCGACACCATGACCAACATCATGTTCCGCCCCAGCTTCACCATCTCGTCGAACGATGGCAACCAGAGCAACAGGTCGGGCTCTTACAACGATGATCCTTATAAATATGTTGCCGATCCTCTCGACACCTTGCAGATGAAGGTCCTTGAGAGCAATGGCGTGTTGGTGAACAGCCAGCGCACCATCAACCTCTCCTACGGCGATTCGAAGAGCATGAACGGTATGCTGCAGTTCAACCGCAAACTCAACAACCGTGGCCGCAACTTCACCCTCCGTGTGGATGGCAACTACAGCGACAACGACAATACAAGTTTCGCCATCAGCAGGGTGTATTACTATCAGATGGGACTTGATTCCACCTATATGCCCGCTACCATTACCAACCGCTATAGCCTCACTCCAAGTACCAGGAAGGGTTATTCGCTCCAGGCCACCTATACCGAGCCCCTCACCCGCACCATGTTCTTGCAGTGGAGCTACAAATACAGCTACAGCGTGAATGAGAGCGACCGTGCCACCTACGATATCCAGAATAGCGGTATCACCCCCGGACCAGATTTCGCCTTCATCGTTCCCAGATACCGTACATGGGATCCGTATCTCTCGCGTCTGACCGACCCGCTCGAGACTTACAAGGATGATAACCTGAGCCGTTATTCCGAGTATACCAACTACACCCACGACATCCAGCTCACCTATCGGTGGATTCATCCCAAGTTCCAGCTCAATGCCGGATTCATGGTGCAGCCGCTGCGCTCACATTATATCCAGAATTATCAGGGCGTAAATGCCGATATCGTCAGAAACGTAACCAATATGTCGCCGACGCTCGACTTCCGTTACCGCTTCAACCAGTTGAGCAACCTGCGCATCCAGTATCGTGGAACGACTCAACAACCGAATATCTCCGACCTGCTCGACATCAGGGACGACAGCAACCCGATGAACATCACTGAGGGTAACCCCGGACTGAGGCCCTCGTTCACCAACAGCTTCCAGCTCTTCTACAACACCTATATCCAGAGCCACCAGCGTTCGGTGATGACGTTCGTCAACTTCAGCACTACACGCAACAGCATCAGCAACATGGTGACATACAATGAGAAGACAGGTGGACGCACCACACGCCCCGAGAACATCAACGGCAACTGGAACGTCAACGGCGCCTTCATGTTCAACACCGCGATCGACAGCACCGGTTTCTGGAATGTGAACACCTTCACCAACCTGAGTTATGCCAACAACGTGAGCTACCTCTTCCTCGACAATGCCTCGCAGAAGAACTACACCCGCACCACGACGGTGATGGAGCGCCTCTCCTTGTCGTACCGCAACTCCTGGCTGGAGGTGGAGCCCAATGGCTCGCTCACCTATACCCATGGCCGCAACAAGTTGCAGAGTTCCAGTGATCTCGACACTTGGATGTTCTCCTACGGAGTCAACTTCAATGTCTACTTGCCTTGGGGTACCAGTCTTTCCACTGGTATCAGCGAGAACTCTCGCCGTGGCTACAACGACACTTCGCTCAACACCAATGAGTTGCTGTGGAATGCGCAGATCAGTCATGGTTTCCTCAAGGGCAAGCCTCTCACTGTCAGCCTGCAGTTCTACGACATCCTCCACGAGCAGAGCAGCTTCAGCCGCACCATCAATGCCATGATGAGAAGCGATACCGAGTACAACACCATCAACAGCTATGCCATGCTCCATGTCATCTATCGCTTCAATGCCTTTGGTGGCTTCGGTGGTGGAAGAAGAGGTCAGGGCCAAGGCTTCGGCGGCGGATTCCCCGGTGGTATGCCTCCGGGAGGTATGCCTGGCGGTGGCCGTCCTGGTGGCGGCGGTGGCCGTCCTGGTGGCGGCGGTGGCTTCGGTGGAGGCCGTCCCGGTGGCTTCGGCGGTGGTCGTCCCGGTGGTGGCTTCGGTGGCCCTATGATGATCGACTAAGACCTTACGTACGTTCGATAACAGATAGAACAATCCCCAGCATCTCGCTGAGATACAGGGGATTGTTTTTGTATTCAAGTTCCGCGTTCGCTCAACTTAAGGAGTTCAGGAGTTCGAGGTTTCAGGAGTTTAGGAGTTCAGGAGTTCGGGAGTTCAGACAATAGTCAGCTGCTCACTCCGTTATGCTTTTTCCTATTCGTCATCATCGTCATCAAACCCGAACATTGCAGGCTCTACGAAGGCGTCCATCCGGCGGCGGTCTTTCTTCGTGGGGCGGCCGGTGCCACGGGCACGGTCGATGAAGCCGCTGATGCGGCTCATCTCCAGTATCTCATACTGGCGCGGGTCGGTCACGTTCTCATACACCTCGGGGACGAGTTTGGCACCCACGCGCTGCTCGATACATTTCAGCACCTTGAACGAGTAGGTCACCGGTGGCTTCTTCACGTCCACCACCTCGCCCACCTTCACGGGCCGTGAGGGTTTCACGTTCATGCCGCCAATTGTCACGCGCCCGTTCTTGCAGGCGTCGGCGGCTATCGAGCGGGTCTTGAAGATACGGGCCGCCCATAACCATTTGTCTATTCTTGCCTCGTTGTCCATTCGATGTGAGGGTGTGGGTTAGTGCTTCAAGCCCCGTTATCCATTGGATGGCAGGGTGGGCTTGCGCTTGTTGAACTGGTTCATCGTGATGTCGACGCCCGCGAGCACGAAGCTCTTGATGGCCTCTACCGATGCTTCTATCACGGGGGTGAGCAGGGGGCGCTCCTCGTCGCCGAAACGGCCAAGCACGAAGTCTACCTGCGATCCGCGGGGAAACTCGTTGCCGATGCCCAGGCGCAGGCGCGGGTAGTCCTGGCCGATGAGTTGCTGGATGTGCCCCAGCCCGTTGTGGGTGCCGGCACTGCCACGCGACTTCAGCCGCATGGTGCCAAGGGGCAGCGCAAGGTCGTCGACCACCACCAGCATGCGGTGCTCGTCGATGTTCTCCTTGTTCAGCCAGTATCTCACGGCGTTGCCGCTCAGGTTCATATAGGTGGTGGGCTTCAGCAGGAAGATCTTGCGGCCTTTCAGCGAAGTCTCCGCCACATAGCCGTATCGGCGGTCGTCAAAAACAATATTGGACGCTTTCGCGAAAGCGTCCAATACCATATATCCTATGTTGTGACGGGTCTCGGCATATTCCGCACCGGGATTGCCCAGGCCCACAATCAGATACTTGTCCATGCGGGGAGAGATTATTCAGCAGGAGCCTCTTCCTCCTCAGCAGCGGCGTTCTTCGAGGCGGCACGGGTCATCTTGATCGAGCAAACCACCACTTCCTTGCTGGTGGCCATCTCCAGACCCTCATAGCTCAGCTGACCCACCTTGATGCTCTTGCCAATGCGGAGGTCGGTCACGTCTACATCGAGGAACTCAGGAATCTGCTTGTAGGGAGCAGTGACGTTGATCTTGCGGATAGAGAGGTTCATACGGCCACCATCGCGCACACCCTGAGCCAGACCCACGAGATGTACGGGGACACCAATGGTAATGGGCTTTGTCTCGTTCACCTCATAGAAGTCGACGTGAAGCACGGCGTCTGATGTGGGGTGGAACTGGAGCTCCTTGATCACTGCGGTGCGGTGCTCACCCTCGAGGTCGAGGTTCACCACATATACATGGGGAGTGTAGATCACCTTGCGGAGGTCCTTGGCGGCAATGGCGATGCACTGAGCGGCGGGCTTGCCGTTCTCGTCCTTCACCTCACCATAGAGGTTGCAGGGTACCAAACCTTGTTTTCTCAAATCCTTGGCGGCTTTCTTGCCGGTGCCTTCCCTCTTCAGGGCCTTGACATTGATTTCTTTCATTTTGCTAATTGTTAATGTGTTACTCTAAATTAAGTGAATTGTTTTTGCTTAATTCGCCATCACACGAAAACCTATCGGAATAGGTGTGCGCTAAAAAAGCGGTGCAAAGGTACTCAAAATTTTTAGAATACCACCAACTGAATGTTGAAAAATACAAAAAATCCGATATTTTATAGTAATTTCTTGCAAATAATGTGGAAAACAATTATTTTTGCATCAGTAAAATCTAAAAACACACTCCACAATGATCAACCGGGAATTAATCAGAATTAAGATTGTCCAGTTAACCTATGCTTATTACCAAAACGGAAGCAACAATCTCACCAATGCAGAGAAAGACTTGATGTTCAGCCTCTCGAAGGCGTATTCGCTCTACAATTACCTGCTGTTGCTCATTGTTGCCATATCAAAGGAAATGAGGCATAGGGTGGAGGTGAATACGAACAGGGCAAACAGAGAGGGCACGCCGGCGCCTTCCACCAAATTCGTTGACAACCGGTTTGCCTTGCAGCTTGAGAACAACAATGCCCTGCTCGACTATGTGGATGAGCAGAAACTTACCTGGAGCAACGACGTGGAGTTCATACGGAAGATGTGCGGTCTCATCGAGCAGAGCCAGATCTATCAGGAGTATATGGCTGCCGAGGACGACAGCTACGACGCCGACCGCGAGGTGTGGCGCAAACTCTACAAGGCCATCATCCAGGACAACGACGACCTCGACGCCTTGCTCGAGGAGAAGAGCATCTTCTGGAACGACGACAAGGAGATTGTCGACACCTTCGTGCTGAAGACCATCAAGCGGTTCGACCCTGCCAACGGGAAGAAGCAGGAGCTGCTGCCCGAGTATAACGACGACGAGGACAAGGAGTTCGCCCGGAAACTCTTCCGTGCCACCATCCTTAATGCCGACCAGTACCAGCGCTATATGAGCGACGCCTCGCGCAACTGGGATTTCTCGCGTCTCGCCTATATGGATGTGGTGATCATGCAGATTGCCATCGCCGAGATGATGACCTTCATGAACATTCCCATCAGCGTCACCATCAACGAGTATGTGGGACTGGCCAAACTCTACTCCACCATCAAGAGTGGGGGATACATCAACGGGATGCTCGACACCATCGCCCGGTTCCTCGTCGATACCGGTGAGTTGAACAAGCCGGTCGACGACCTCAGGCCAAAGAAGTATTAATCATCAATCATAACACATCAAATGAACACTCAAATCTTACTTCAAGCAGACGCAGGTGGCGGTGGCGGCCTGAGCATGCTTATCATGATGGTGGCCATCTTCGCCATTATGTATTTCTTCATGATTCGTCCACAGCAACAAAAGCAAAAAGAGATACGCAACTTCCAAAACTCGCTTGCCGAGGGCTCGCGGGTGGTCACTGGCGGTGGCATCTACGGCACCGTGAAACGCATCGACACCACCACCAACAAGGTGGAGGTGGAAATCGCCAGAGGCGTGGTCATCGAGGTCGACAGGTCGTATGTGTTCGCCGATGCCTCGTCGATGGCTGCTGGTCAACCGTCCAAATAATGACACATGGTCAGGGAAGGGAAACGATTCAAGTCAATTATCAGGAACTCCTTATTACGGTTAGCGAGTAAGGAGTTTCTTGTTTTTTTGTTTTTTCTCATCATCAGCGGACTGTTCTGGGTGGCGCTCACCATCAAGGAGCCGATGGAGAAAGAGATTTCCATTCCTTTCATCATCACCAACCTGCCCAAGAACGTGGTCATCACCGACACCGGCACCGACACGCTGAGGGTCACGGTGAGAGACGATGGATATAATATCGCCAGACTCTTCTACAGCGAGATAAAACCCATCACGGCCGACTTCACGAAATACGCCAAGAGCGATGGGCGCATCTCGCTCTCCAGTTCAGAGGTGATGAAGATGGTGAAGCAGCGCATCAGTTCGTCTACCCAGGTGCTGAGTGTGAAACCCGAGCGCATAGAGGCCTACTACAACAACGGCGACCATATCAAGGTGCCTGTGGAAATCTATGGCAAGGTCTCGGCGGCCGACAATTATTTCCTCGTCAAGACCACCATCACCCCCGACTCCGTGAAAATCTATTCCACCTCCGAGATCCTGAAAGGCATCACGTCGGTGAAGACAGAGTATGTGAACCTCGACGACATCAAGTCGAACGCGAAGACCACCGTGAGGCTCCAGCGCATCAGTGGTGTGAAGTTCGAGCCCGACATCGTGACGGTGACCGCCTCTGCCGACCTGATTACCGAGAGGACTGTCGAGGTGCCCATTTCTGCGGTCGGAGTGCCTGAGGGGAAGATGATCCTCACCTTCCCCAAGCAAGTGGCAGTCACCTTCGTCACACGCTCCAACCTCGCCGACCAGATCACAGGCGATGACTTTGTCGTCGAGGTGAGATACGACGAGATTGAAGACAGCACGCAGAAGACGCTGCCATTGCATCTGGTGAAGGTGCCCCAGTTTGTGAAAAATGAGAAGATGGCCGTAAGCCGGGTGGATTTTCTCATCGAAAAAGAATAACACTCAACTTCGTCAAGTTGAAAGGAGTTCAGAAGCTGCAGAAGTTCAGACATTACCACAGTTCGGGGTACCGTTTCGGGTATCTACGCCCCCTGCACCCCCTCTAATCAAGAGGGGAAGTAGTTACCTTGACTTCGGTTATTTATTCGTCGCTGTGGTAACTTCCTCCCCCTCTAAGATTAGAGGGGGGAAGGGGGCGTTGATAATCAATGTTTCGGGGTACCGACTTCGGGTATCTACGCCCCCTGAATAACCTTTGAGCCTTTCGAGGTGAATTCTGACTGTTGTCTGCACTCTTGCAACTCCTGAACTGCAGAACTCCAAAAAGTTGAGCGAATGCGAAACTTCAAAATGATAACACCTAAAGTGGCGCTTACCGGTGGAATCGGAAGCGGTAAATCGTTCGTCGCACAGCGCCTCAAGGCGCATGGCATAACGGTCTACGACTGCGACCGCGCCGCCAAGCGCCTCATGCGCACCTCGTCGCGCATCCGCGAAGAACTCACCGCCCTCGTGGGGCCCGACGCCTACCTCGATGGCTGTCTCAACAAGGCGGCCATCGCACGGTTTCTCATGGTCTCGGAAGAGAACACCCAGCGGGTGAACGCCGTGGTGCATCCCGCTGTGGCCGAGGATTTCTATGCCACCGGACTCGACTGGCTCGAGAGTGCCATCCTTTTCGAGAGCGGATTCGTGAGGTATGTCGACGTGGCCGTGTGTGTCACCGCCCCACTGGAAACGCGTATCGAGCGTGTGATGGCGCGCGACGGCATATCACGCGAGCAGACGCTGGGGTGGATGGCACGGCAATGGCCGCAGGAGGAGGTGGTACGCCGGTCCAACTACGAAATCGTCAACGACGGAGTGGCCGACATCGATGAGCAAATCTCCCGCGTGCTCCTCGAACTGAACAACTGGGGAAAGTAAAAAAACTACGGAATATTCTGATGATTTTAAAAAAACTACGGAATATTCTGATGATTTTAAAATCAAAAAACTACGGAATATACTGAGAATTCTGAGTTTTTAAAGTCCTTAAGGTCTCTAAGGTCCTTAAAGTCTCTAAAGTTTCTAAACTCCTTAAGGTCTTATTTCGGAAATGAAAAGAAAAGCAAGCTTTCCTTTTGCATTTCTCTCATTTATTCGTAACTTTGACGCTATGCGTCGAAGCTACTCCGTCTCGGGATAAAAAACAAACGAGTTTGTTTTGTTCTCCGCTCAACTTTTCGTAACTTTGCACATACAATTCATAGATTAATTCATTTCAGAAAAATGGTACAGACAATTCTTTCCATAGCCGGTAAACCAGGGCTTTACAAACTGGTGTCGAGAGGAAAAGCAAATCTTATCGTCGAATCGTTCGATGAAACGCATAAACGTCAACCTGTGTTCTCTTCCGACAGGGTCACCAGCCTTGCCGACATCGCCATGTACACCGAGGCCGACGACGTGCCCCTGATGAATGTGCTTGCCGCCATCCGCGACAAGGAGGAGGGTAAGGCTTGCTCGCTCAACTTCAAGAAGGCTCCCAGCGCCGAACTCAGGGCCTATTTCGCAGAGGTGCTGCCCGAGTTCGACCGCGACCGCGTGCACGACAGCGACATCCGCAAACTGCTCCAGTGGTATAACATCCTCATTGCCAACGGCATCTCCGATTTCGAGAAGGAAATGCAACCCACCGAGGGCGACAATATCGACGACCGCAAAGAACAAGAGTAACCTCCAACAAGCCACACCACCATGAATATCACACAGCGGTTTCTCAACTATACCCAGTTCGACACGCAGTCGAGCGAGGAGTCACAGTCGGTGCCCAGCACCCCGAAGCAATTGGTGTTCGCCGAGTACCTGAAGAAAGAACTCATCGACGAGGGCTTCAGCGATGTGGAGATGGACGACAAGGGCTATATCTATGCCACGCTCAAGTCGAACATGAGCAAGAAAGTGCCCACCATCGGCTTCATCTCGCACTACGACACCAGTCCCGACTGCAGCGGCGCCAACATCAAGGCCCGCATCGTGGAGAACTATCCCGGTGGCGACATCCTGCTCTCCGAGGGCATCGTCTCGTCGCCAAGCAAGTTCCCCGAACTCAATGCCCACATCGGCGAAGACCTCATCGTGACCGATGGCACCACCTTGCTGGGTGCCGACGACAAGGCTGGCATCGCCGAGATTGTGCAGGCCATGTGCTATCTGCGCGACCACGATGAGATCAAGCATGGCGACATCCGCATCGCTTTCAACCCCGATGAGGAGATAGGTATGGGTGCCCATCATTTCGACGTCGAGAAATTCGGCTGCGAATGGGCCTACACCATCGATGGCGGCGACCTCGGCGACCTCGAGTTCGAGAACTTCAATGCCGCGTCGGCCAAGGTGCGCCTCAAGGGTGTGAGCGTGCATCCGGGCTATGCCAAGGGTAAAATGGTGAATGCCAACCTGTTGGCTGCGGAGTTCTCCGCCCTCCTGCCCGCCGACGAGACCCCCGAGACCACAGAGGGCTACCAGGGCTTCTACCATCTGCTGGGTATCCAGTCGAACATCGAGAACGCGCAACTCTCCTATATCATCCGCGACCACGACCGCGACCGCTTCGAGCAGCGCAAGCGGTTCATCACGCAGTGTGCCCAGACCATCAACGACAAGTATGGTGAGGGAACCTGCCAGATCGAGGTGAAAGACCAGTACTACAACATGAAGGAGAAGATAGACCCCTGCATGCATGTCATCGACCTCGTGCTCAAGGCCATGAGCGACTGTGGCGTGCCGGCCAAGGTCGAGCCTATCCGCGGAGGAACCGATGGCGCCCAACTCTCGTTCAAGGGCCTGCCGTGCCCCAATATCTTCGCAGGCGGTGTCAATTTCCACGGTCCCTATGAGTTTGTCTCCATCCAGGTGATGGAGAAGGCCATGCAGGTGATCGTGAGGATTTGCCAGCTCACCGCCCAGTACAATGATTAAATCACAGGAGAGTAGGGTGGGCTAACACCCTTCTCTTCCCCTCATCACCCCACACTACGTATGTCCGAACTTCCTGTACTCGTCAAGGACCTTGCCCTCATCCTTATTGTGGCGGGGGTGGTCACCCTTGTTTTCAAGCGGCTCAAGCAGCCTTTGGTGCTTGGCTACATCGTGGCCGGCTTCCTTGTCAGTCCGCACATGCCTTATACCATGTCGGTGGTGGACCAGGCCGCTGTGAAGACCTGGGGCGACATCGGCGCGATGTTCACCCTGTTCTCCCACGGACTTCAAGATGGGAGCCGCACCGGTCATCGCCACCATCACCATCGTCTTCTGTATGATGACCATAGGCATGCTGGTGGGCCATCTCTTCGGGTGGAGCAAGATGAACTGCATCTTCCTCGGTGGCATGCTCGCCATGAGTTCCACCACCATCATCTACAAGGCGTTCGACGACCTCGGACTCGGACATCAGCAGTTTGCCAGTCTGGTGATGAGCGTGCTCATCCTCGAGGATATCCTGGCCATCGTCATGATGGTGATGCTGGCGGCCATCGCCAGCGGCGGAGCCTCGGGTGGCATGATGCTCCTCGGAAGCGTGGGGCGCATCGGGTTCTTCCTCGTGCTCTGGTTCGTGGTGGGCATCTTCCTCATCCCTCTGCTGCTGCGCCAGTTCCGGAAAGACATCAACAACGAGACGCTGCTCATCGTGTCGCTCGGACTGTGCTGCCTCATGGCCGTGGTCTCCACCTTAGCGGGGTTCAGCAGCGCCTTCGGCGCCTTCGTCATGGGTTCCATCCTTGCCGAGACCATAGAGGCCGACAAGATTATCAAGGTGGTGGAGCCCGTGAAAAACCTCTTCGGAGCCATCTTCTTCGTGTCGGTGGGCATGCTTGTCGACCCGCAGATCATCATTTCGTATGCGGGTCCCATCATCGTGTTGGTGATCGCCATCCTCGTGGGACAGGCCGTCTTCGGAAGCCTTGGATTCCTCGTCAGCGGACAGTCGCTCAAGTCGGCCATGCGCTGCGGATTCTCCATGGCTCAGATCGGTGAGTTCTCCTTCATCATCGCCACGCTCGGACTCTCGCTCGGCGTCATCGGCGATTTCCTCTATCCTGTGGTCGTGGCCGTGTCGGTCATCACCACCTTCCTCACTCCTTATATGATGAGGGCTGCTGTGCCCTGCCATGAGTATTGCGAGAAGCACATGCCCAAGTCGTGGATCAGACGGCTCAACCACCTCACCCTGAGCCAGCCCACCAACAAGGTTGCCGACAACAAGTGGAAGAAGTTGCTTACCCAGATGTTCATCAACACTGGTGTCTACTCCATCCTATCGGCGGCTGTCATCGCGGTGATGCTCACCTTCTTCCTGCCATTCGTAAGGAGGCTGATGCCCTTGTTCTGGGGCAATCTGGTGTGCGGACTGGTCACGGTGTCGCTCATCTCGCCATTCCTCCGTGCCATCGTGGTGAAGAAGAACCACAGCGAGGAGTTCAAGGCGTTGTGGACGGAGAGCCGCCTCAACCGGTTCCCGCTGATGTTCACCGTGGTCGTGAGGCTGGCCATCGCCGTGGCGTTTGTGTTCTATGTGTGCCATTCGCTCACCGACTTCTCCAATGCCATCATCCTCAGCATCGGCGTGGCCATGGTGGGGCTCATGCTCCTCTCGCGCAGACTGAAGCACCGCAGCATCACGCTCGAGCGGATGTTCGTGCTCAACTTGCGCTCGCGCGACATCGAGGCGCAGGTGCACGGACGTCGTCGGCCACTCTACGAGGGGCGCTTGCTCGACCGCGATATCCACATTGCCGACTTCGAGGTGCCTTTCGACTCTGTCTGGTCGGGGCAGACCCTGAAGCAACTGCAGTTGGGCTCGCGCTATGGCGTGCTGGTGAGCAGCATCCTCAGAGCCAACCGCCGGCTCAACATCCCCGATGGCGACTCCGTAATCTTCCCCGGCGACAAGATGCAGGTCATCGGCAGCGACGACCAGTTGGCTGCATTCAGCAAGGCGATGCAGACCGATGTCTATGCCGACGACTATGAGTTGGAGAAGCGTGAGATGAAGTTGCGCCGCATGGTCATCAGTGGCAACAGTCCGTTTGTGGGCAAGACGATGGCCGAGTGTGGCATCCGCCATGAGTTCAACTGCATGGTGGTGGGCTTGGAGGAAGGCATGGAGAATCTGTCGCAGGTGAGTCCTTCATATCGGTTCGAGAAGGGCGACATCATCTGGGTGGTGGGCGAACTCGACGACCTCAACCGGCTGATAAAATAATCTTCAGATTTATTGGTGTCCGCTAAAAATGAATAACTGCCAGAACACGTGTCCGCAGTGCCGATAAACAGGCATTGCGGATTCGTTTTTCAAAAAGTAAGCCCCTT
>ONGG01000022.1 GCA_900317305.1 uncultured Prevotellaceae bacterium
CCTGCTTCCTGACAGGTGGAAACCGAGAAAAAGCCTATAGACCGACATCTATAGGCTTTTTACTTGAACCTGCAATGCGTAATCGCGGAGACGCTTACGTTAAAAATCAAAAATCTGCAAAAATAGACGAAATTTTAAATGCTTGAAATCATGCGATTTACGAGCCATATTTGCATATAGTATGCTTTTCTTTGCAAAAAATCACTTTCCCACGCAAAAATGAGCGAAGATATTCCCTAGCGTCTCGTCGGGGGTGATGGTGCCGCCAACGATTGCCGAGAGATGCTCGATGGCGGAGCGGAGGTCCTCGCTCAGGAGGTCGCCGCTCAGGCCGCTCTCCAATCCGGAGATCACGGCGTTGATATCTGTGTGTGCCTTCACCAAGGCATCATAATGGCGCACATTGGTCACAATCACATCATTCTCTGTCACCTCGGGGATGGCGGCGGCTTGGTAAAGGGCTTCCTCAAGCTGCGAGAGGTCGGCGTCGTGCTTGGCACTGATCCGCAATACGGGAACGGGCTCCTTGCCCTCATGATGGGGGAAGGCAGACGTGGGGTAGTAAGTCGTGGCCGAAAGGTCGGATTTGTTGACGATGGCGATGAGTTTCTTGCCTTCCGACCGCTTCGCCATCTCTTGCGCCTCCTCTGGTGTGGGGGGAGTGTCGGTGAGCCAGAGCACGATGGTGGCCTCGTCGAGCTTCTTGTACGTGCGCTCAATGCCCATCTGCTCTACGGTGTCGGTGGTGGCACGCAGGCCGGCGGTGTCGATGAAACGGAAGGTGATACCGTGAATCTGCGTGGTGTCTTCTATCACGTCACGCGTGGTGCCATGGATGTCGCTCACGATGGCCTTGTCGTCATGGAGCAGACGGTTGAGCAAAGTGCTCTTGCCTACGTTGGTCTTGCCCACAATGGCTACGGCAATGCCTTGGCGGAGGGCATTGCCAGTGGCAAACGATTGCTCCAGCTGGCTGATACGGCGCTCCGTGGATTGGGCAATCTGCAACAACTCCCCACGGTCGGCAAACTCCAGGTCTTCATGGTCGCTGAAGTCCAGTTCCAGCTCCATAAGCGAGGTCAGACGCAGCAGTTCCTCCCGCAGGTGCGACAGCTCGTTGCTGAAGTTGCCACGCAACTGGCTCAGGGCCATCTTGTGCGTGCCGCTGTTGGTGGCACTGATGAGGTCGGCCACGGCCTCGGCTTGGCTCAGGTCGAGTTTTCCGTTGAGGAACGCGCGCTGGGTAAACTCTCCCGGCAGGGCCTGACGGCAACCTCCTTCTATCAGGGCCTGGAGGATGAGGCGGATGATATAGCGCGAGCCATGACAGCTGATTTCCACCGTATCGTCGCCCGTATAGGAATGGGGAGCACGCATCACTGTGGCCACCACATCGTCGATGGGGTGGCCGGAGTGGTCGTACAGATGTCCGTAATGGGCAGTGTGGCTCCGGCTGTCACGCAGACGATGCCCTGCTGCGGGGGCAAACAGGGCATCGGCAATGGGAATGGCATGGCGCCCCGAGACCCTGATGATGCTCATCGCACCTCCAGGGGCGGTGGCAAGGGCGCAGATCGTATCGTCGCTTAGGTAGTCCATGGGCTAGATCCTGTCAAGCACCTTGCTGATCAGGGTGTCGATAGAATTCTTGTACTCGGTGTTCATCTCCTTGGCGTAGCGGTTGGCTATCACCATGCAGCAGGTCATGGCACGGTGGCCTAGCAAGGAGGCAAGGCCGGCTAGGGCCGACGATTCCATCTCGAAATTGCAAATGTTCATGCCGTCATACTTAAACGACTCCACTTTCTCATTCTGATGGGGGTCGGAGATGTCGGCACGCAGAATACGTCCCTGTGGACCATAGAATCCACCACACGAGATGGTGTAGCCACGCACCATGTCGTCGCAGGCTATCTGGTCGATGAGTCCGGCGTCGGCCACTGCCACATAGGGGGCTCCCTTGATGGGATCCCATTCCATATGCTTCTTGAAAGCCTCTTCCAACTCAAGGTCGCACACCTTGTTGCGGTCGGCGTAGAAATTGAGCAGACCGTCAAATCCGATGCTTTTCACCGAGGCCACGAAGCAGCCCGTCGGAGTGTAGGGCTGCAGACCGCCGCAGGTGCCTATGCGCACACAGGTCAGCGTGCGGTGCTCCTCACGCTCGGTGCGGGTGGCATAGTCGATGTTGGCCAGGGTGTCGAGCTCGTTCATGACGATGTCGATGTTGTCGCAACCGATACCATGGCTCTGGCAGGTGATGCGTTTGCCTTTGTAGGTGCCGGTGATGGTATGAAACTCACGGCTCTGCACTTCGCACTCGATGCTGTCGAAGTGGGCGGCTACAGTGTTCACGCGGGCTGGGTCGCCAACGAGTATCACACGGTCGGCCAACTGTTCAGGACGCAAATGCAGATGAAAACACGAACCATCAGAGTTGATGATGAGTTCTGATTCTGGAAAATACTTTTTCATGTACGTTTGTATTTAAAGTTTACACGGGCTTCAGGCTGTTGTAAAACACAAAAATATAAAATATTTTTCAATTTGGTGGGAGGAATGACTACTTTTAACCTTTATTTATACATGCCGGGGGCTTCAGTTATACCTCTTCAGCAATTTCCCTATGGCGTTGTCCAGGGTCTCTGTGGGCTCGATGATGTTGTAGTCTTTCCAGAAATCAGGATCTCGGAAATATTCCACACGGTCGTAGAAAAAGTCTTTCGAGTCGAAGGAGTCGCGGCCTGAAATGGGGCGCACATCGGTGGGCGACTTGTCGGTCACTACCATCTCGCAGGTGGCAGTGAACGAGGTGGAGAGCAGGCGTTTCTTCCAGTCGCAGTTGAAGCGGAACGTGTTGCGGATATAGCTCAGGCGGGTCACACCATCCTCGTAGCGGTAGTCTACTAGGCAACTCAGCTCTTTGGGCTTGAAACGCACACCAATGGGCTTCCTCATCAGCATGAAGCGGGTGGCCTTGTCGCGGTCGCTCATGTCGAGCGTCAGCTCGGCACGGGTGAAGGCCAGGGTCTCGCGGTCGATATACAGCTTGCCGTAATACAGGGCATAGTCCACGGTGCGGCAAGGGACAAGGCTCACCACATATTGCAGACGGCCGTCAATCTGGGTGGGTACCTCCATCGTCATCTTGTAGTTCTCCAGCTCCTCGGCATTCAACAGGAAATCGGTGTTTTTCACGAGGTCGAGTTGGATGGGCTGCACCGGACCGCCCATCACTTTCACGCCTAGGGTGTCGCTCTCCTTGCGGCTGATCAGGCGGCGCCCCTTCCTGATGGCCACACGGTCGCGGGCCATACCATGATTGTAGGCGGTCTTGTACATGTCGGTCACGCCTTCGGCCACATAGATGAAGTGGTTGCGCTTCATGGCGGTCTCACGATAGAAGCAGTTGTATAGTTCGGGTAGCTTGCTGTAGTTAGACGGGATTTTCCTGATGGCAATGCGCACCAGCTCGCGGGGGTCTTCTGTCCATACTACCAACTCGCGCAGTTGGATGGCTGTGGGTTGAAGACGGATACGCAAGGTGTTCTTGTCATTCTCAACCTTTACTTCCTTGGTCTCGTATCCCAGGTGAGACACCAGGATGTAGTCGGGCTTCGTGTCGGTCTTCAGCGTGAAGTAGCCATCGTCGTTGGTCACCACCGATACTCCCTCGCCTTTTACGGTCACACTGGCCTGAGTGAGTTTCCGCCCGGTTCTCGCATCGGTCACCGTGCCGCTCACTATCTCCTTCTGGGCCATCGCTTGAAGGCCCATCAGTGCTATGCATATTAACAAAAATGTCCTCCTCATAATAGTAATGTGTTGATAACACCACAAATATAAACATAAAATCTGAAAAACTTACTCCGTTAAGAGGAATTTTTTCACGTTAAGGAGAAAAACGCCCATTGCATTTCCTATTCCTTCACCACTACTTTCCGTGCCCCATTGATGTAGATTCCCTTGGCAACGGGTCGGCCGTCCAATTTTCGTCCGTCAAGCGTCCACCAATCGCTGGCAGAGGAATCGGTGGGGACTGTGCTCTCGGGCGATGAGATGCCGTCGGTCTCGTCGGAGAAACCGATGTTGATACTGGCCGACTGTGTGTTGTCGAGTGTGAGGTAGGCTCGGTAGGGTGGAACGGTCACGGTAGAGCTTCCCGACACCAATTTCCATTCGTTGTTGGCCTGTAGCACATAATAAGAATTCTCTGCGGCATTGGCGGTGCTGATGCGCTGCAGTGTGCCATGGATGGTGACTGTGGATGCTGTGGTCGATTGAGCCACGGCATCCTCTGTTGTCGGAAGTACCCGCTCATCATCGCACCCGAGCGCCATATCCCCACGGCCACTCGCTCGTCGTCCTGACCGGTGACTTTAACGGTCACCGAGTCGGTGCCGAAAAAGCCAGCGTCTGCTCCCACCTGGCTGACATCGAATTCCACTGGTGAGCGGTAGGTGAGCCGCAGCACCTTGTTGCATTGGAAAAGCGGGGCATAGCTGGTGTGGGTGTCGTCCCACAGCGTGTCGCACACCGCTTTGTCATAAATCTTGGTCAGGTCGATGGCATTGAGGTTCTGGAAGGTGTAGGACTTTAGTTGAATGTTCTTGTAAGTTTTTTGAGCAACAATGAGTTATTATTGAGACTTTCGTGTCGGAATTAACTCTTGTCTTGGTGCTGCAAAACGAAACAAGCAGAAATATCATGATAACTCCACAAATATAGGAATAATAATTGTTCAAAAGCCAATGCAAATTGTTGAAAAAAAATGCCTTTTCCACTTTTTTCCCAATATCTTTTATTTGAAGTATCGCATTCGCTCAACTTCTAACCCCCTTTCAACTTGCGAAAGTTGAGTTAATTGATTATCTTTGTGCCCAATTCCATTCCAACGATTCCGAATCATGCATCATTTCACGTTGTCACTCCTCGGTTGGTATGCCCAGAACAGAAGGTCGCTCCCTTGGCGCGATACCAAAGACCCCTACGCTATCTGGCTCTCCGAAATCATCCTGCAACAAACCCGGGTGGGGCAGGGCATGGACTATTGGCGGAGGTTCATCGAGAAATGGCCCACCGTCGAACTTCTTGCCGCTGCCACTGAGGACGAGGTGCTGCGTATGTGGCAGGGACTGGGTTATTATTCACGGGCGCGCAACTTGCATGTGGCGGCACACCAGATAGTGTCATTGGGGCATTTCCCCGAGACCTACGACCAGATAAGGGCGCTCAAGGGTGTGGGCGACTATACTGCGGCGGCTATAGCGAGTTTCGCTTTCGGATGTCCAAAGGCGGCAGTCGATGGAAATGTCTACCGGGTGCTCAGCAGGGTCTTCGGCGTCGATACGCCCATCAATTCCAATGAAGGGAAGAGAATGTTCGCTTCCTTGGCGCAGTCGCTGCTCCCTTCTCGGCAGGCAGCCGACTTCAATCAGGCCATGATGGATTTCGGATCAATCCAGTGCACCCCCAAGACTCCTCGGTGCTCCGAGTGCCCTATGCAGGAGTTTTGTGTGGCCCATCGCGAGAACAGGGTGGGGGAGTTGCCTGTCAAACTGAGGAAGATGAAGGTGAGGGAGCGCCGGATGACTTATTTCTATGTGCGATGCCAGGGGTTCACTGCCATCCACCAGCGTTCCGGCCGAGACATTTGGCAAGGCCTGTGGGAACCCTATCTTGAGGAGGACAATTTAAGAATGGAGGAAACCGTAAGGACGGAGGATGGCCTTGCGGGGGATACTTCAAGCAAAAGCCTTCATGGAAATACTTGCGATAACGGGGCGATGGATAAGGAGGGAACGCTCACCCTCGTGGCTTCGGATGTGAAACACGTGCTTACCCATCGTGTGATCTTGGCCGATTTCTATTTATGGCAAACCGAGAGCAGGCCTGCACTGCCCGATGACTATATCTGGATTCCAGAACAGGAAATCTCTACATATGCCATCCCCCGACTGATACAACGCTTGCTCAAGATGCTACCCTGAGAAATATGAGTAGCTGGGAATCAGATGATGCCTCCCTGGATGGCACGCCATATATTGGCCCGTGCTTCCTCATTTCGTGCCTCTATCTCGGCGAAAAGCCGCTTCATCTCCGTGCGGTTGGTGCCACTGTCATACGGACAAACTTTCTTTTGCTTCTCGTAGCCCCGACATGCGGCATAAGCCTCGATGTCGCTTTCCTTGATCATGCACAGCGGACGGATAATGGTCAGTGGCATCTTGTCCAACTTCAACCTCACGGGCATCGCCTCGAAGCGGCCTTGGTTGAAGAGGTTCATCAGTGTGGTGTGGATAAGGTCGTCTTGATGATGACCGAAGGCCAACTTGTTGAAACCGAGTTCCTGGGCGAGGTTGAATAGCTCTTTCCTGCGATACCACGAACATAGGAAGCAAGGGGTCTTCCGGCGGTCGGTAGAGGCGTCGAAACTGGTCTCACGCACATAGAGGCGCACACCCTGCTCGTCGCAGAATCGTTGCAGGTAGCTCGTGTCGCTCTCATAGTGGATGTTGCGCATGCGCACATGTAGTGCGGCCACCTCGAAGCGGGGGTGGAGAATCTTGCTGCGCTGGGCCAGTAGTTCCAGAAGGCATAGCGAGTCCTTGCCACCCGACAGCCCCACAAGGATACGGTCGCCGTCGTCTATCAGGTGGTAGGTGGCCATGGCCTTCACAAACCGCTCCTTCAGCTTCTTCTCAAGTTTCTTCTCAAGGTCGTTCTCCATCACCGCTAAACGCTTTTTGGTGTTTCAAGTCTGTGTTTCCCGCACAATTCTTCATGCGTGCCAAAATGGCGATGTGATGTCTATGCTTGGGAAAAATCCCCGAAGCATAGACATGGTCTCTCATTTCATGAATACCAGATACACCGCACAGATAATCAGGAGGAATGCCAACGTGTGGTTCCAGTGCAGGCTCTGCCCCTGAAACATGATGTTGGCAATCACGGCGAAGACGCCCAGACTGATGCACTCTTGTATCACCTTCAGCTGCACCAGGTTGAAGGGACCGCCATTGCCCTCAAACCCCAGACGGTTGGCGGGCACTTGGCAACAATACTCGAAAAAGGCGATACCCCATGAGAAGGCGATAACGCCAATCAGGGGCCAGTTCTGACTGACCCCTGATTGCTGTAAGCGGAGATGCCCATACCAAGCCAATGTCATGAAGATATTGCTGGTGATGAGCAGGATAATGGTATATAATCCGTTCATTGTTCTTGTGATAATTGCTCATGCATATGGGCGGCTGCCGAACGGCCGTCTCCCATGGCCAAAATTACAGTGGCGCCACCACGGACGATGTCGCCGCCGGCAAACAGACCGTGGCGCGACGACTCCATGTTCTCGTTCACCACGATAGTGTTCTTGCGACCCAGTTCCAGTCCCTCTACACTCTTGGGTACCAAGGGGTTGGGAGATACACCGATGGCCACAATTACCTGGTCTACATCGATGGTCTTCGTCTCGCCGGTAGGCTCCGGACGACGACGCCCGCTGGCATCGGGCTCGCCGAGGCGCATCACCTCGAGAACAGCCTTGCAGACGGCTCCTTTCTCGTCGCCGATATACTCGATGGGGTTGTGCAGCGTCAGGAAGTCGATGCCTTCTTCCTTGGCGTGCTTCACCTCTTCCAGACGGGCAGGCATCTCAGCCTCACTGCGGCGGTATACCAGCGTCACCTTCGCGCCCAGGCGCTTGGCGGTGCGCACCGAGTCCATGGCGGTGTTGCCGCCGCCTACCACCATCACGTTCGTGGCGGGATTGAGCGGGGTGTCGGTGGTGGGGTTGGCAGCGTCCATCAGGTTCACACGAGTCAGATACTCGTTCGACGACATGATGTTGATGAGATTCTCGCCGGGGATGTCCATGAAGTTGGGCAGGCCGGCACCCGAACCCACGAAGATGCCTTTGAATCCGTCGGCCTCAAGGTCGCTGATAGAGATGGTCTTGCCTACGATGCAGTCGGTCTGGAAGTGGACGCCCATCTTCCGCAGGTTGTCAATCTCCACATCCACGATGTGGTTCGGAAGACGGAACTCGGGAATGCCGTATTTCAGCACACCGCCTATCTCATGGAGGGCCTCAAACACATACACGTCGTAGCCGTGCTTCACCATGTCGCCGGCAAAACTCAGTCCGGCAGGACCCGAACCTACCACGGCCACCTTGATGCCATTGAAGGGGGCTACCTCGGGAATGCTCATGTTGCCGCTCTCACGCTCGAAGTCGGCGGCAAACCGCTCCAGATAGCCGATGGCTACGGCGGGCTCGTTCATCTTCAGATGGATACAGCGCGACTCGCACTGCTTCTCCTGCGGACAGACACGGCCGCAGACGGCGGGCAGCGCCGAGGTGTCTTTCAGCACCTTGGCGGCGGCCAGGAACTGGCCACGCTCGATGTTCTTGATGAAGGAGGGGATGTTCACGCCTACCGGACAGCCTTCCACGCAGGTGGGCTTCGCACAGTCAAGACAGCGCTTGGCCTCGGTCAGTGCCATCTCTTTCGTCAGACCCTGGTTCACCTCCTCCAGGCGGGTGGTGGCACGGTATACGGGGTCGAGTTCGGGCATCACCACGCGTGGGATGGCGGTGCGCTCCTTCGGCTTCATCTGCGAGCGGAGAGCCTTGCGCCACTCGGCATTCCGGTCGGTCAGTATCTCTATGGTGTCGTTGGTGGGGTCGTCGTCCATCACGATGTCAGTGGTGTCTACCACCACCTGCTCCTCTACGTTGCCCAAATGCTCCTCAAAGTGCTCCAGCTCCTCCTGCTCGGCGCGCTTGAAGGTGCCCATGCGCTTGAACATCTCGTCCCAGTCTACCAGACTGCCGTCGAACTCCGGACCGTCGATACACACGAAGCGGGTCTTGCCGCCGATGGTCAGACGACAGGCACCACACATGCCGGTGCCGTCTACCATGATGGTGTTCAGCGACACGTCGGTGGGGATGTTGTATTTCTGGGTGAGCAGACAGCAGAATTTCATCATGATGGGAGGACCGATGGCAAATACCTTGTCGATATGTTCCTGGTTGATGAGTTTCTCAATGCCGATGGTCACCACACCTTTTTCTCCATAACTGCCGTCGTCGGTCATGATGATGGTCTCGTCGCTGTTGGCACGCACCTGGTCCTCAAGGATGATGAGGTCTTTCGAACGGCCGGCGAGCACGCTCAGCACGCGGTTGCCAGCGGCTTTCAGTGCCTTGATGATGGGGAGCATGGGAGCCACGCCAACACCACCTCCAGCACAGATCACCGTACCGAAGTTCTCGATGTGGGTGGGGTTGCCAAGCGGACCCACCACGTCGGTCACATAGTCGCCAACGTTCAGGTCGCACAGCTTGATCGATGAGAGTCCTACTTTCTGCACCACCAGCGTGATGCTGCCTTTGGCCAGGTCGGCATCGGCAATGGTGAGAGGCATGCGCTCGCCTTTCTTGCCCACACGCACAATCACGAAGTTGCCGGCCTTGCGACTCTTGGCAATCAGCGGGGCTTCTATCTCGAAAAGGAACACCTTCTCCGAGAACTGTTCTTTTCTTAATATGCGATTCATAATAGAGTGTATGGTTGCTGTGATTAGTCAAAATTCTTGTCGTCGAGCATCTCGAAACCGCAGTAGGGCACAAGGCACTTCGGTACGCGGATGCCTTCCTCGCACTGGTTGTTCTCCAGAATGGCGGCCACGATGCGCGGCAGGGCAAGGGCAGAGCCATTCAAGGTGTGGCACAGCTCTATCTTCTTGTCATCGGCATGACGGTAACGACACTTCAGACGGTTGGCCTGGTAACTCTCGAAGTTGGATACCGACGAAACCTCCAACCAGCGGCCTTGGGCGGCACTCCATATCTCGAAGTCGTAGCAAAGGGCGGCGGTGAAGCTCATATCACCACCACACAGGCGAAGGATATGGTAGGGCTGCTCCAATTTCTGCATCAGACCCTCCACATGGGCGAGCATCTCGTTCAGACTCTCATACGAGTGCTGGGGGGTGTCGATACGCACAATCTCTACCTTGTCGAACTGGTGCAGGCGGTTCAGGCCACGCACGTCCTTGCCGTAGCTGCCGGCCTCGCGACGGAAACAGCCCGAGTAGGCACAGCGCTTGATGGGAAGTGAGGCCTCGTCGAGAATCACGTCACGGAAAATGTTGGTCACGGGAACCTCGGCGGTGGGGATAAGATAAAGGTTGTCGAGGGTGCAGTGATACATCTGGCCCTCCTTGTCGGGCAACTGTCCGGTGCCGTAGCCAGAGGCCTCGTTCACTACGTAGGGAGGCTGAACCTCCAGATAGCCGCTCTTGCGGGCCTCCTCAAGGAAGAAAGCCTCAAGGGCACGCTGGAAACGGGCCATCTTGCCAATATATACGGGGAATCCCGAACCTGTGATCTTCACACCAAGGTCGAAATCAATCAGGTTGTATTTCTTGCAGAGGTCCCAGTGGCAGAGGGCGCCTTCAGGAAGCTGGGGCTTCTCGCCGCCTTCCTTCACCACAATGTTGCCGCTGGCATCAGCGCCTTCAGGAACAATCTCATTGGGGATGTTGGGGATGGTGCACAGCAGTGCGGTCATCTCTTTCTCGGCATTGGCCATCTGCTCTTCCAACTCCTTGTCGCGTTGCTTCAACTTCGACACCTCGTTCTTGGCGGCCTCGGCCTCCTCGCGCTTGCCTTGCTTCATCAGACTGCCTATCTGGGCGGCCATCTGCTTGGCGTGCATCTTTGTGTTGTCCAACTCGCGCTGGGCTTCGCGGCGGCGCTTGTCAATGGCAAGCACGTTCTCAATAGCCTCACGGGCTCCTTTGAAATGTTTCTTCTCCAAACCGGCAATCACACGCTCGGTTTCTTCGCTGATAAGTTTAAGTGTAAGCATAATATATAAATAATTATATTTTCAGACGGTTTTCAACCCTGATCTCCTTTCATTCTGCAAAGGTAGTGCAAGGCGAGCGAAAAGCAAAATAAATCGAAGATTTTTTGCTTTTCCAAGCCGCTGCCTACCTTCGCCGCGCAGCGGCAAAGTAGTGAAAACCGAATGGAAAGCAAAAGAAATCGAAGATTATTTTGAATCCAGGGCTATTGTCTGAACTCCTGCAACTTCTGAACTCCTGAACTCCTGAAAATAGCATTTGCAACTCAGTTGCAAATATCCGCACATTCTCTCCGCAACCCTTGGCCGCACCGTCATATCACCCTATCTTTGCATCAAAAACCAACGGATATGAATACAAAAACCATTCGAATCATCCTTACCGTCGTACTTCTCATTGCGGCGGTCATCATCGAGAAGACCTGCGCATTGCCCACATGGCAGATGCTCTGCATTTTCCTCGTTCCCTATATCATCATCTCCTACGATGTGCTAGGCGAGGCGGCTGAGGGCATCGCCCATGGCGAACCGTTCAACGAGCATCTTCTCATGTCGATAGCCACCATCGGTGCCCTCGTCATCGGCTTCCTTCCGGGAGCGGAGACAGAATTTGCCGAGGCGGTCTTTGTCATGCTTTTCTTCCAGGTGGGCGAATTGCTCGAGGAATATGCCGAGGGCAAGAGCCGCGACTCCATCTCCCACCTCATGGATATCCGACCCGACTCGGCTGCCTTACTGCGTGATGGCCAGACCGTCGTCCTGCCTCCCGAACAGGTGGAGGTGGGCGAGACCATTGTCGTACGTCCGGGCGAGAAAATTCCGCTCGACGGCACCATTGTCAAGGGGACTTCCAGCCTGAATACCGTGGCGCTCACTGGTGAGAGCATCCCCAGGGATGTGGCCGTCGACGACGAGGCCATCTCGGGGTGTGTCAACCTCTCCGGTGTGCTGCATATCAAGGTCAGCAAGCCCTTTGGCGAGTCTACA
This sequence comes from uncultured Prevotellaceae bacterium, assembly GCA_900317305.1. Taxonomy (GTDB): domain Bacteria; phylum Bacteroidota; class Bacteroidia; order Bacteroidales; family Bacteroidaceae; genus Prevotella. The sequence goes on from ONGG01000022.1 coordinate 11,865, forward strand.
GTGTCTAAAATTATCAACCTCGTCGAGAATGCCAGCGAGAAGAAGTCGAAGAGCGAGACGTTCATTTCCAAGTTCGCTCGTGTCTATACGCCCATCGTGGTCATCGCTGCGGTGGTGGTGGCATTGCTGCCGCCATTGCTCAGCCACGACTTCGCTGCCACATTCCCCACATGGCTCTATCGCGCCCTCCTGTTCCTTGTGGTCTCGTGCCCGTGTGCGCTGGTCATCTCCGTGCCCCTCTCTTTCTTCGGCGGCATCGGTGGGGCTTCGCGGAAGGGTATCCTCATCAAGGGAGCGTCCTATATGGACACGCTGGCTAAGGTGCAGACGGTGGTCTTCGACAAGACGGGCACCCTCACCCATGGCGTGTTTGAGGTCGACGCCGTGCATCCCGAGCAGGTCGACGAGCGTCATCTGCTCCACCTCGCCGCTCACGTCGAGCGCTTCAGCAACCATCCCATCGCCATCTCACTGAAGAATGCCTACCCTGAGGAGAACGACGACTGCGACGTAGAGGTGTTGGAGGAACTGGCGGGTAAAGGTATCCGGGCCAGAGTGAACGGCGACGAGGTTTGTGTGGGCAATACCAAAATGATGGATGTGGTGGGGGCTTCGTGGCGCGACTGCCACAAGGTAGGCTCTATCGTGCATGTGAGCATCAACGGGGTCTACGCCGGTCACATCGTCATCTCCGACAAGGTGAAGGACGACGCCAAGGAGGCTGTCGACAGTCTGCGACAGATAGGAGTGGCCCATACCGTGTTGCTCACGGGCGACCGGAAGGAGGTGGGCGAGGAAGTGGCTCGACAACTGGGCATCGACGAATGCCACACACAGTTGCTTCCTGACGAGAAGGTCGATTGCATGCAACAGCTCCTCGACCGTCGTGATGAGAAGGCTTCACTGGCTTTCGTGGGCGATGGCATCAACGACGCTCCCGTATTGGCAAGGGCCGATGTGGGTATCGCCATGGGAGCGCTGGGCTCGGATGCGGCCATCGAGGCAGCCGATGTGGTGCTCATGGACGATAGCCCGAAGAAGGTGGCCACGGCCATCTCCATCTCACGGCGCACCATCTCCATCGCCCGACAGAATGTGGTGTTCGCCATCGCTGTCAAGTTGCTGGTGCTGCTCCTTGCCGCACTGGGACTGGCCACCATGTGGATGGCTGTGTTCGCCGACGTAGGTGTGACGGTCATTGCCGTGATCAACGCCATGCGCACCCTAGGGCTCAAGCATTTCCACCTCTCCCTTCACGACCTCTTCGAAGCTGGAGAAGGGCACCACCATCATCACCACCACCATCACCATGATGACCATGACCACGCCCATCATGCCCATGACGCCCATGACCACGATGATCACGCCCACGAATGCTATGATTGTCACCATGCCCATCATGCCCATGATGCCCATTAAGCCCATCATGCCCATTAAGCCCATGATGCCCATATAGCCCATAAAAAAAACCTCCCCCTGTCAGCATAAGCCGGCAGGGGGAGGCCTTTTTTCACTCCTTCAACAATCAGATGATGGCATCAATCCAGCACACCAAGGCTGCCAGACAAGCGTTCCAGTTGATGGCTATCTCGTTGGAGGCATACGAGGCCGTGTCGTCGAGATACGACTCGTCGGGAGCCGACGATGCGTAAGTGAGGTTCGACCCCTTGTCTTGCTGACCGGGATTCGGCCCGCCTACCAGCATCCCGGGGAAGGGCTCTGCTATGCCGTCGGCTGCCGACGGACGATGGTGTGGATTCATTGGCGAGTGCTGCCCAAAGCCGGTCACATAGCAATAGCCCAGGGCATTGCGGCCCAGCACATAGTCCAGACAGCGCAGGGCGTCGGCATTGTAGTCTTTCTTCGTGGCCTGGGTGGCAAAGAGCAACGCCACGCCAGGGGCACAGAACCGCTCGGCCAGACAGCCCCAGCCAAAGTCCTTGGCCACATCGCCTACTGGAGTTTGGAAATTGGAGGACTTCACCTGTCCCGACAAGCGCTCGGCATACTCGCTGATCATTGGCGTGAACATGTCGCGCATCTTGGTGTTCGACGAAGTGAGCCAGGCGAAGACGCCAAGTCCGGATACCTCTCCCCAAACTGGTGCGTTGAATGCTTTGGGCGCATGGTCCTTGGCATCATTCAGCCAGGTCTCGTCGCCAAAGAGCAGGTAGAGTTGGGTGGCGGCCCAGAACCACTCGTCGGTGGCATTGCCGTCGCCATACTCGCCCGTCGACACCTTGGGTTCGAATTTCCCGTTCATCAGCATTTGCCTGTAGAAAACGGTGGGGTTCTTCTTCGCCCATTCGTAAGCACGGACAGCGGCCTGAGCAGCCAAAGTGGAGAATTCGGGATAGTCGGCATTGCCCTTGAAGAGACGCGAGGCCTGTGCCATCACAGCGGCGAAGTCGAGGGCGGCGGTCACCGATTTGGCCACCACATACCGCTGCTGGTGGCAGTCCTTGGGCATCACGAAACCCTCGAAGTTGGGATTGGTGAGTTTGTGGTACACACCGCCGTCGTAGGGGTCTTGCATCGTGAGCATCCAATGCAGGTTGTAGTACATCTCGTCGAGGAAGTCGGGTGTGCTGTTCCCGTTCTCAGGGATGTTGAGCTTCAGGTTGGCGAAATAGGTGGGTATTTGCTCATAGACAGAGAGCATGATGCCTATCGAGAAGGCGGAGTTGACGATGTATTTGTTGTAGTCACCGGCATCATACCAGCCCCATGGCGAGGAAATCTCACTGCCTGCGGGGCGCCCGGCCGATGCGGCTGAGGGGTGAATGAGCACACGGGTGTCGGGATGGCCCAGACCGCGAGCGTATTTTCCTGCATAGCGCTCCTCGATGGGGGTGCCGGTGCGCATCAGGTAGTAGAAATGCAGCGAGGCGTCGGCCAGATCGTGATAGACGTGGGGACGAACGCTGATGGGCACCGATTGGCTACCCACGCTGAGGGTGTAGTCTCCGGCAGCATCCAGGCCTGTCAGTTCCACAATGTGGCGCTTCTTGCCCGTGAAGGGCGAGATGGCGCTACGCACCACCTTGGCTTTTGCTTTTCCCAGGCTCTGCCCATCCGATTGCTGGATGCGCATCTTCTTCGGCGAAACATTGTCGATTACCACAACTTTCTCTTGGGTGGGCAGGTAACCCACTTGGTTGTAGCGCACCACATCCTGGGCTTGCACCACTGCCGATGAGGCCACGGCCACCATCAGTGTTATCACTAGTCTTGTTTTCATATGATTAAATGATTAAGTGTTCATGCTTTTATTCCTCCAGCAGCACGCGGCCTTTCATCCCGATGTTGATACGGCCGTCGTTCACCACCTCTATCTTCACCGCATGCATGCCTCCTTCGGGATTTCCCTTGGCAGAGGATTTGTTCGATGCAAACTCGGCATTGGCAGATATCCACATCACGATGCCTTCATATTCAATCGGATTGCCCACTCCCGTGTCGGCGGCCACCCTCACCTTGCTGCCAAGTTTCAACTGGTCGAGAAACGATGCAGAGACATAGGCGCGGAGCGTCATCTTCGACATGTCGGCCAACTTGAATAGTTGCTTGCCTGCTTCCACATAGTCGCCCATCTTGGCATAGGTCTCGATGATGGTGCCCTTTATCGGACAGGTTACCTGAATGCCTGTGAGCTGCTGGTCGATTTGGGAGAGTTGGGCCTTCAACTCGTTGGCACGGATTTCGGCATCCTCACGTGAAGTGGTGCGACTGTCTTCCTCTGGCAGCACGGTGCTCGCTATCTGCTCTTCCAGAGTCCCCAACTGGCGCGTGAGTACATCGAGGCGGATGTCGAAACCTTCCACTTGTTCGCGAGACACAATGCCCTTGTCGAACATCTCCTCGTAGTGGGCCTTCTCTTGCTGCACTTCGACAATCTGCTGGCGAAGACTGGATGCCTGGTGCTCCAGGTCCTCCAGGTGCCGCTTGGCCGATTCTTTGCGGGCTGCCACTATGCGGCGGTCGGCTTCTATCTGCTGGAGCGAGGAGTGCAACTGGTCGCGCTGCATCAGCAGTTGGGTGTTCTCTATCATGCCCACTATCATGCCACGCTCCACCATCTGGCCCTCGGTGACGTTTAATTGGGTCAACTCGCCCGACGACATGGCACTCACCGTGGCCACGTCGGTCTCGAATCTTCCCATGCCTTCGCCCTCTATGCTGTTACTCTCACAACTTTGCAAGCTCCCTGCACACCATGCCACAACCGCCCACAGCAACATGGTTGTCACTATAGACCTCAGGTGGTGGAGGGTGTGGTCGCATGATCGTATCATGGGCGGTTCAAAATGATGGATGTCTCTCCTTGATATGCTGCTGGCAAAGAGCCATCTGCTTTGTGAATGATGACGTCGCGAATACAAGAAGATGGCTTGGCGACAGCAACCTTATGTCATATGCAAAAGTATAAAAAAAACTTTTATATTACCGATTTTTTACCTATAAAAAACATTTTTGGGCGGCAAATGTCGTATAGATGATAACAAAAAACCGGAAGAACCAAAGGCTCTCCCGGTTTTGCTTGTTGATATTGTTATGCCAATCTTCTTAGAACTTAGCCATTTTGATGGCGTCGATGGCACACTCCTCACCTTTGTTGCCATACTCCCCACCACTGCGTGCGCGCGCCTGCTCGATGGTGTCGGTGGTCAGCAGACCATAGATCACTGGTATCTCGCTCTTCGCATTCAGACAGGCGATACCATAGGTCACACCCTGACAGATATAGTCGAAATGAGGGGTCTCGCCACGTATCACGCTGCCAAGGATAATGATGGCATCGTAACCGCCATTAAGCGTCATCTGGTGAGCACCATAAATCAGTTCGAAACTTCCCGGCACGGTCTTCACGTGGATGTTCTCGGGCAGCGCACCATGCTTCTCCAAGGTGCCAACAGCACCCGTGAGAAGATTGTTGGTTATCTCGCTGTTCCATTCCGATACAACGATGCCAAAACACATGTTGCTCGCATCGGGAACCTTCGAGAAATCGTACGACGATAGGTTGTGAAGTGCGGTGGCCATTTACTGCTTCAGGTATTCGATATACTTGTCGATGTCTTGCTGGGCAGCAGAACCCAAGTATTTCTCCTTGATGGTCTCAAAGAGCTGAAGAGCCTCGTCGTTCTTCTTCTGGTCGATGAGGATAATACCGGCTTTCTGAAGGGCGATGGGGGATACGCTCGTGTTGTAACCCAACTCCGAGGCGTCGTCGGCCATCTTGGCGGCTTTCTTGTAGCTTTCAACAGCCTTGTCGAGCTGCTTCACGTTGGCATAGGCATCGCCCATGGCGATAACAGACATCGGGCTCACCATCATGTCGGCCTTCGGACTGAACTGGTCGAAGTATTTCACGGCTTCCTGCCACTTGTCGAGCTTGGCATAGCACAAACCGGCATAAAGGTTGGCCAGGTTGCCGGCCTTAGTGCTGCTGTAGTCACTGGCTATCTGGATAAAACCGGGAGTGCCGATGCTGTCGCCCTTCAAAGCCTTCTCAAAGTCTTGGGCGGCAAACAAATCCTGACACTTGGCCATCGCGGTGCTGGCTTTCTCGTTGCGGGAGTCTGAGTAATTGTTGTAGGCAATGATGCCTACTACGATGAGCACTAATGCGATAAGACAGGTAAGGATAGCCTTCTTGTTCTTGTTGAAAAAGGCTTCACTCTTGTTGAGGGTCTCAATCATTTCCTGATTGCCCTTGCTTACGGGTTGCTTTGATTTCTTTGCCATTATTGATTGATTTGTTAATTTCCTTTACTTCGTGCGCCACACCCCCTACAGGTTCGGAAAACCAACTCAAGGTGAGGTCACATTTTTTGCGACGCAAAATTACTCATTTTATCCCATTCAGTGAAATTTATTGTCGACTTTTTTCGTTTTTCACTCGCAAATGACGTAACTTTGCAGAAAAATAGGTCGATTCTCCATATGATTCTCAAGAATATCTCCATCGTCAATTATAAAAACATCCTTGCAGCCAATGTCGAATTGGCTCCAAAGATGAACTGTCTGTTAGGGCAGAATGGGATGGGGAAAACCAATTTCCTTGATGCCATCCATTTCCTCTCGTTCTGCAAGAGTGCGCACAATGCCATCGACTCTCAGGTCATCGCGCATCAGCAGGAATTCTTCATGGTCGAGGGGGAATACCAAAACGAGAATGGGGAACCCGAGACCATCTACTGTGGCATGAAGCGTGGGCAGAAAAAGCATTTCAAGCGCAATGGCAAGGAGTATAAACGACTCGCCGAGCACATTGGCCTCATTCCGCTCATCATGGTGTCTCCTTCCGACTCGCTCATCATCGACGGTGGGGGAGAGGAGCGCCGAAGGCTTATCGATATGGTCATATCGCAGTACGACAAGCCTTATATCACAGCGCTGATCAACTACAACAAGGCGCTACAGCAGCGAAATGCCTTGCTCAGAATGGAAGAGGAACCCGACCCCGCGCTGCTCGATATCTGGGAACAGCAAATGGCCGAGGAGGGTGAGAAAGTGTATGCGAAACGAAAGGTCTTCGTTGAACGTTTCATCCCGGTGTTCCAGAGCATCTACTCACGTATCTGCCAGTCGGCCGAGGTGGTGTCGGTGGAATATGTGTCGCACTGCCAGAGAGGGCCTCTTCTCGAGGTCATTCAGCGCGACAGGTTCAAGGACAGGGCTGTAGGATACTCACTGCATGGTGTTCATCGCGACGAACTGGATTTCCGGCTTGGAGGATTCCCCATGAAGAAGGAGGGAAGCCAGGGACAGACCAAGTCGTTTGCCATCGCGCTCAAATTGGCACAGTTCGATTTCCTCAGGCACACCAACAGTCAGACGACTCCATTGCTCCTGCTCGACGATATCTTCGACAAACTGGATGCTTCTCGGGTGGAGCAAATCGTGAGAATCGTGGCCAGTGATGATTTCGGACAGATCTTCGTCACCGACACCAACCGCGAGCATCTCGACAAAATCCTCAAAAACGGAAATACACCTCACCGTATCTTTGACGTGGAGAATGGTGAGATCACCCCTCACCAATAAGGCCGTAACCACGGTCCTCCTAAGAATTCTGTAAAGTCATCACTCATTTTCTTCACAAGAATGTTCCGACGAGACGTAAAACCCATCGACAACCTCCTCCGAGAATACCTCCGCTACTCGGGACTCGAGACACCGCTCCTGCAGCGGCGCCTCATTGATGCATGGTCCGTGGTCACCGGAAAAACGGTGGCCAACTACACGCAGCAGAAATTCATACACAACCAGACACTCTGCGTGAGAATCACCAACGCCGCCCTCAGGGCCGAACTCTCGATGATGCGCTCACAACTCGTGAAACGACTCAACCAGCAAGTGGGCTCGCAAGTCATAACAGATATCCGGCTCTTCTGATTCTCAATAAGATAAAAGGCCAAGGTGATTGCCACCCTGGCCTTTTATGACTCTCTTTTGTTTTTTCTAGTATTTCCTAGCTTTTCTATGCCCTCCTATTCCTTCTTGGGAAAGGCCTCATTGGCCCGCAGCACCTTCAGGGCTTTGGCCACGGTGGGGTCGTCGATGTTCAGATACTCCATCCAGGCTTGCTCGTCGAGCATGTTGTAGATGATGCGGCTGTTGATGTATTTGTCGAGCAGACTGTGCGACTTCTGTATCATCAGGTTGCGGCGCTTCAGACCGTTTTTCTCGGCATAGTTGGCAAACTGCTCCACCAGGTTCTGGCGTTTCAGATACGACAGCAGGTCTTTCATCGATTTAATCGACTTCATCTTGTCGCGGTTCTCATCGGTATACTCGAAAGCAAACTGCAGAATCAGTCCGCTCATGGCGGCCTCCTTGTAGTAGGAGGTCACGTCGGTGGTGTCCTCGGGAACGAAGATATCGGGGGTAATGCCGCCACCACCATACACCGTGCGGCCAATACGCGTGTGGTAGGCCGGACCGGTATGCTTGATGCTGTCCTGGGAGAAATACTCTCCGCGCTGGTAGCGCTGCAGCAGGTCTTCCTCATAGTCCCTGTCCTTGCCGTCGGTATAGGGCTTCTGGATGCAACGGCCCGAGGGTGTGTAGTAGCGGGCAATGGTCAGGCGGATAAGACCTCCGTCGGCAAAGTCCATCTGCTGCTGCACAAGGCCCTTGCCGAAAGAGCGACGGCCAATCACCGTGCCACGGTCGTTGTCCTGGATGGCTCCGGCGAAAATCTCGGAGGCCGAGGCGGAACCCTCATTGATGAGTACCACGAGGGGTATCTTCTGGTAACTGCCCTTGCCCGTACTCATGAATTCCTGTCGTGGCTGCTTCCGGCCCTCGGTATACACAATGCGGCAGTTGCGGGGCAGGAACTCATCGGCTATCTGGATGGCCGAGGTCATGTAGCCTCCTACATTGTCGCGAAGGTCGATGACCAAGCGCTCGAATCCCTCGCTCTCCAATTGGGCAAGTGAGGAAAGCACCTCACCCCAGGTGTTCTCACCGAAATTCTTGATCTTGATATAGCCTGTGACATTGTCGAGCATATAGGTGGCGCTGATGCTTGATGTCGTGATGTCGTCACGGGTCACGGTGTAATACTTCACATCGGTCTGGTGATAGCGCATCACACCAATCTTCACCTTCGTGCCGCGAGGACCTTTCAGCCTGCGCATGGCTTCCTCGTTGGTCACAATCTCGCCCACGAATTTCTCGTCATCCACACTCACGATCTTGTCGCCGGCCTGCAATCCGGCATTCTCGGCCGGACCGCCTTCTATCACGTTCTGAATATGAACGGTGTCTTTCCTGATCACAAACTCGATGCCCACGCCAGAGAAAGAACCGCGCAGGTCGTCGTTGGCGGCCTGAACGTCTTTGGCGCTGATATACGTCGAGTGGGGGTCGAGTTCGGCGAGAATCTGCGGAATGGCTTTCTCCACCAGGTCGTTCATGTTCACGCTGTCCACATACTGGTCGTCGATCACGTGAAGCAGGTTGTTCAGCCGGTTGCTGCCCGAATTGATGATGTTCAGACGGTTGCCGGAGAAATGGTTGGCGTAGAAAGTGCCTATCAGTATGCCCAGAATCACGCATAGGGCAAGCCATAGGGGCATGTAACGATTCGATTTATTCAGATTCATGCTCGTTAAGGTTGATGTAAGTTAATTCAATGTTGGCGCGGCGGAGTAACTCGATACCGTCTGATAGCCGGTATTCCTCGCCATATACCACACGGCGGATGCCCGACTGGATGATGAGTTTCGAGCATTCCAGACAGGGCGAGGCGGTGACGTAGAGGGTCGAGCCGTCGCTGTTGTTGCTGCTGCGGGCCAATTTCGTGATGGCGTTGGCCTCGGCATGGAGCACGTAGGGCTTTGTCACGTTGTGCTCGTCCTCGCACACGTTCTCGAAACCACTGGGGGTGCCGTTGTAGCCGTCGCTGATGATCATCTTGTCTTTCACCACCAAGGCACCAACCTGCCTACGCACACAGTAGCTGTTCTCGGCCCAGATGCGGGCCATGCGGAGGTAGCGCTTGTCTAAAAGGTGTTGTTTCTCTTCTTGGGTCATTTCTTGCTGGTCTTGCTGCGGTTGGTCTTGCTGCGGTTGGTCTTCTTGCGGATGCCGTTGCGGCGGAGCAGGGCATCGATGGTGGGCTCACTGCCGCGGAAGCGCTTGTAGAGTTCCATGGGATGCTCGGTGCCACCGCGAGAGAGTATGCAGTCGCGGAAGCGCTGAGCCGTGGCCTGGTCGAAGATGCCATTTTTCTTGAACACGCTGAAAGCGTCGGCCTCGAGCACCTCGGCCCATTTGTAGCTGTAGTAGCCTGCGGAGTAGCCTCCCGACATGATGTGCGAGAACTGCACCGTCATGCAGGTGTCGGGCAACTGCTTGAATATCATGGCCCGCTCCCACGCTTTCTTCTCGAAGGGGATGATGTCTTCGGTCAGTTCCTCGCTGCGGGTGTAGTAGGCCATGTCGAGAAGGCCAAAACTCACCTGGCGCATACATCCATAGGCTACCATGAAGTTGCGGCTCTTCACAATGCGGTTGATCAGTTCGTCGGGAAGGGGCTCGCCGGTCTGGTAGTGGAAGGCGAAGGTGCGTAGGAATTCTTTCTCTATCGAGTAGTTCTCCATCAACTGTGAGGGGAGTTCCACAAAGTCCCACCACACATTGGTACCCGAGAGACTCTCGAAGCGGGTATTGGCAAACATGCCATGAAGGGAGTGGCCAAACTCGTGGAGGAAGGTCTCCACCTCGCCCAGGCTCAGCAGCGAGGGCGAATTCTCAGTGGGCTTCGTCAGGTTCATCACCACGCTCACGTGCGGACGGATGTTCTCGCCCTTGCGGTTGATGTACTGACCTTGGAAATTGGTCATCCAGGCACCACCCTGCTTGCCCTTGCGGGGATAGAAGTCGGCATAGAACACGGCCAGGTAACTGCCGTCGCGGTCGAATACCTCATAGGCTTTCACGTCGGGGTGGTAGACGGGTATCTCGCTGTTCTCGCGGAACGTGATGCCGTAGAGCTTGTTGGCCAGGCCAAACACGCCCTCAATCACTTTCGACAACTCGAAATACGGACGGAGCATCTCTGAGTCGATGTCGTACTTCTTCATCTGCAACTGATAGGAGTAGTGGCTCAGGTCCCAGGGCTCCAGCTCGAAGTCGCGGCCTTCCACCTGGCGGGCTAGGCGCTCCACCTCGCGCAACTCCTTCTCGGCAGTGGGCTTGTAAGCGTCAATCAACTGGTCGAGCAGGCGGTACACATTGCGGCGGTTGCTGGCCATGCGGCGCTTCAGCACGAAGTCGGCGAAACTGCGAAAACCCAGCAGTTGGGCGCGCTCGCGCTTCAGGTTCACGATGCGCTTGCATATCTCGAGGTTGTTGTTCTCGTTGTCATGTGTACATACCGTGTTCGAGGCCATGTACATCTCGCGGCGCAACTCACGGCGGGTGGAGTATTTCATAAACGGTCCCATGCTCGGGGCATCCAGGGTGAACACCCATCCCTCCAGTCCGCGCTCCTTGGCCTCAAGGGCAGCGGCCTCGCGCACGCGCTCAGGCAGACCGTCCAGGTCTTCCTCCTTAGTCAGGTGCAGGGTGTAGGCCTTACGGTCCTTGCGCAGGTTCTGCGAGAACTGCAGACCAATCATGCTGCCTTCCTCGTTCATCTTGCGCAGAAGGGCCTTGCCTTCCTCGTCGAGGAGGGCACCGCTCTTCATGAATCCCTCATATACGTTGTCGAGGAGCATCTTCTCCTCGGGGGTGAGGCGGCGGTGGTGAAGATGCACATACTTGATGCGCTCAAAGAGGGCCTTGTTCAGGGCCACGTCGTTGGCGTGCTTGGTGAGCAAAGGCTCAATCTTCTGGGCAAGGGCGTCCATCTCGTCCGACGACTCGGCACTCAGCAAGGTGAAGAATACGGTCGAGACACGGTCGAGAAGACCATAGTAGAAACTGTCTTCATCGGTGTTGATGATGGTGTTGTCGAAAGTGGGCTTGGCGGGGTTGTTGATGACCTTGGCTATTTGCTCGTCATCGCGGCGGATGCCTTCGATGAAGGCTTCCTCATAGTCTTCCAGACGAATCTTGTCGAAAGGAATGGTGTCATGGGGCGTGTTGTACGCCTCGAAAAAGGGGTTGGTTCGTTGCTCAGGATTCGAGGTATTGTTCATTTTCTAAAATCTTGTGTTCCAATCATTCTTGACGGAAGGAGCGGGCGTGCCACTCCATCCATAAAGGAAAGGGTGGGAGATGACCACCACCCTCTAATAGCTTGCAAAAATACGGAAATCCCACCGAAATGCAAAATAATTAAACAAAGTTTTAGTTTTCCTTTGCCACACATCGGTCCGACTTCGTCTTTTTTAATATCAATTCACATTTTACCTCACTCTTTTTCTTCATCTTCGGTATCAACGACCTTCTGGCCACGCACTTTTTCCTTCGACGACAGACCGCTCTTGATCTCAATGTTCAGACCATCGCTCAGACCGGTGGTCACCTTGCGGCGCTCAAAGATTTGCTGCTCGCCGTCATTGCCCTTCAGGATGTTCACGTATGTCTCATTGCCATCAAACTCGATGGCACTCTCGGGGAGCATGATCACCTGACGGGCGGCGGCCAACTCAATCTCGGCGTTGGCACTGTAGCCGGAGCGGATTTTCGTGCCGCCAGAGAGGTGCACGGCGGCCTTGATCTCAAACTGGTTGGCGCCGTTGCTCTCAACGGCCTTGGGCGAGATGTATTCCAACGAGGCACTGAAATGGTAGTCTTGCAGCGCGCCAATCGTAATCTTCATCGGCATGCCGGTCACCAACTGGCCCACTTCGGTCTCGTCGATGTTGCCGCGGAAAATCAGGTCGCCCATGTTGGCCACGGTGGCTATCGTCGTTCCGTCGTTGAAGGTATTGCTCAGAATCACCGAGTTGCCTACCTTCACGGGAATGTCGAGGATGATGCCGCTGATGGTGGAGCGGATAAGGGTGCTGCTCGCACTGGCATTGCTGCGCGACACACCATCGCGAACCACCTCCAGATTGTCGGTCGAGGCCTTCACTTCTTCTGTGGCCTGGTTGAAGGCCTGTAGCGATTTCTCGTATTCCTCTCTGCTCACCAACCCTTTATCGTAGAGCACTTTCTCGCGCTCGAAATCGGTACGGGCCTGCCCCACGTTGATATGGGCAAGGCGCACACGAGCTTCGGCCTGGCTCAACTGGTTCATGTCGGGAATCACCTTCACCTTGGCTATCACCTCGCCTTGTTGTACCTGGTCGCCGGCTTCCTTCAGTATCTCGGTGATGATGCCCGAGATCTGGGGCTTCACGCTCACCTCGTTGCGGGGCTCTATCTTACCCGTCACGATGGTGGTCTTCACAATGTCGCCATACTTGGGCGAAAGTTCCTCGTAGACCACAGGCTGTGGTTGCGACTTCTTCCAAAGGAAGATGAAGGTGCCAACAAAGATACTCAACACGAGCAAGGCTATCACGAACTTCAAATACTTCTTCATGTCTTGGATATTGTCTGTAAAATGCTGTTCGAAAAGGGTTGATGAATTGATGTGGTGTCGTTGGACCGGGGTGGACTACTCGTCGCGCATGGCGTCGACGGGCTTGATCGACATCGCACGGGCGGCTGGGGCCAGACCGGCCAGCACGCCTAGCACGCTGAGCATGACCACGGCACCTACAGCGGTCCAGAATCCCACCTGGAAGTGGGTCTCCACAATGCCGTCGGTGGTGTTGCCCATCTCCAGCATCTCGAGAATCAGCACGGCGAACAGGATGCCGCTCATGCCGGCAACGGTGGTGAGCACAATGCTCTCGCTGATAATCTGCGAGAGGATGTTGATGGGGGTGGCACCGATGGCGCGGCGGATGCCTATCTCGGTGGTCCGCTCTCGCACGGTCACCATCATGATGTTCGACACACCGATGGCGCCGGCAAGCAACGTGCCGATGCCCACGAGCCAGATGAGGAAGTTGACACCCGAGAAAAGACTGTCGAGGATGCCAAACATCACCTCGGTGTTGAATACCATCACGCCTTTCTCATCATCGGGGTCTATCTGGTGGGCGCGGGCTATCACGCCACGCATCTTCGAGGTGATGTCGCTCATCGTCACGCCACGACGGGCGGTCACGCAGATGATATGCACGCTGTCGCCCAGGTTGTAGGTCTGCTGAAGCAGCGTCAGGGGCAGGCTCACGGCATCCTCGGCATTGCCGTTGATGCTGATGTTGCCCGAACTGTAGTCCACACCCACCACATGGTAGTAGCTTTGGTCAATGCGGATCGACTGCCCGCAGGGGTCGCCGCCCTGGGGGAAGAGGTCCTTGTACACGTGCTTGCCTATCACGCACACCTTGCGGTGCAACTGGATGTCCATCTCGTTGATGTAGCGGCCGTAGCGCAACTTCGGCGTTTCTACGTCGGCATACTCGGGGGTGAGGCCTTTCATCGTGCACGACTTCTTCTTGTCGCCCTTCACGGCGTTGCATCCCCAGCGCGACACCATTGGGGTCACGACGTCGAGCTCGGGCACTTGCTCGCGCAGGCGCTCCACGTCGCGGTACGACATGCACCAGTTGCGGCCTTTGCGCATACCGGCATAGGGCTTTGTCGTGGGCTGGGCCCAAATCAGGGCCGAGTTGGTGGCGAAACCCTCGAAATTATTGCTCAGCATCTCTTTCATTCCATTGCCGCCGCCTATCAGCGCCACAAGCATGAACACGCCCCAGAACACGCCAAAACCGGTCAGGAACGTGCGGCTCTTGTTGCGCGACAGGGTGTCGAGAATCTCGCGGTAGCGGTCAATGTCTATCCTCATGGCTCACAAGCATTAGTCGGCACGAAGGGCTTCTATCGGACGGATGAGGGCGGCCTTCCGGGCTGGCATCAGTCCGGCTATTGTGCCCGATATAATCATCACCAGAAGGGCTTCGATACATACGTCGAATCCTACGGTGGGGTCTACAAACATAGTGGCCTCGAACAGGCCGGAGTCTACTTTCATGTGCCCGGCGGTGGCGTCCATATAGAGGTTGGCGCCTATGCCGGCCATCATGCCTATCAGTCCGAAAAATGTGGTGATCAGCACGCTCTCGATGATGATCAGGCGCAGGATACTGAATGGGGTGGCGCCGATGGCCTTGCGGATGCCAAACTCACGGGTGCGCTCTTTCACGGTGATGAGCATGATGTTGCTCACGCCCACAATGCCGCTCAGCAGGGTGAAGATGCCGATAATCCACAGGGCAGTGTGGATGATCGACATGCCCGTGTTCATCTGCATGTTCATCGTGAAGCGGTTCCATATCCATATCGCGCTCTCGTCATCGGGAGCGGCACGGTGGTTCTTGTTGATGCGGGCCTGATACTGTTTCTCGAAGGCCTCGTTGTCTTCCTCTGTCTCCAGACCGTGGAAGGTGAAAACGATGTTGTCGGCACGGTCGCCCAGGTTGTACATCGTTCGGAGGGTAGTGTAGGGGGTGTAGACGTTGCTCTCAAAACGGCTCTTGTCGCCTTGGTAGATACCTGCCACTAAAAACATGAGGTTGCCTACCTTCACATGCTGGCCCACCAACGACAGGGGTGACCGTGGGTTCAGTTCCTTGGCCTGGGCGTCGTCCACCACAAGTACCTTGCGTTGGCAGTCGATGTCGGTCTGGTTGATAAAGCGGCCGGCGAGCATCTCGCGCTTGTTGATCTCCGCCTCGTTGGGATACACGCCGAGCAGACCTCCACTGAAGTAGTTCTCGCCGTTGCTGATGGTGATGCCCTGGCACTCCACCTGGGCTCCCACACCATCGATGTTGGAGGGAAACTCGCGGCGAGTGGTGCCGATGTCGCGGTCGTTGAGGGTGATGCGGCGCCCTTCCTGCAGTCCCTCATAGGCTTTCGATGTGCTGCCGCCGCCCACCATCATCGAGTTGCTCATGTAGCGGCCGGTGTTCTTCAGTTGGGCATTGATCAGACCGTTGCCGCATCCCAGCAGGAAGATGAGCATGAAGATGCCCCATGCCACGGCGAAACCGGTGAGCGTGGTGCGCAACTTGTTGCGACTGACAGTGCTCCATATTTCATCCAGGATGTCGTGCATGGGCTTATTTCATCATTCCGTTGATGCCAAAAGGCGAGGAGTCGTGGTTCAGGTTCTCTTCTATCAAGCCTATTTGGCCGTCCTTGATATGTACAATCTTGTTGGTCTCATTGGCCACACCGCTCTCATGGGTCACCACCACGATGGTCATCCCTTCTTCGGTGTTCAGGTGCTTGAGCAGTTGCATCACCTCAACGCTGGTCTTCGAGTCGAGGGCTCCGGTAGGCTCGTCGGCAAGGATAATCGAGGGTTGGGTGATGAGGGCACGGGCAATGGCCACACGCTGCTTCTGGCCACCCGAGAGTTCGTTGGGGTAGTGCTCCGACCAGGCGGCCAGACCCAGGCGGTCGAGATAGTCCATCGCCATGCGGTGGCGCTTCCTGCGGCTCACGCCTTGGTAGAAAAGGGGCAGTTCCACGTTCTCCACAGCGGTCTTGAAACTGATGAGGTTGAACGACTGGAAGATGAACCCGATCATGTGGTTGCGGTATTGGGCGGCCTTGCGTTCGGAGAGGTTCTTGATGAGTGTGCCGTTGAGGATATATTCGCCCGAGTCGTAGTTGTCGAGGATGCCGAGGATGTTCAGCAGGGTCGACTTGCCAGAGCCTGATGCGCCCATGATCGACACGAACTCGCCTTTTGCAATGTCAAGGTCGATGCCTTTGAGCACATGCAGGGGTTGGGCGCCGAAATAGGTCTTGTTGATGCCTTTGAGGTGAATCATGAGAAATAACGCTTTAATGGGCTTTAACGACTCTAAGGTCTCTAAGGACTCTAAGGTCTCTAAGAACTCTTTGAAACAATAATGTTTGGCATATTCAGGATAGGAATCCCTGGCGGCGGAGGGCGGAGAGCAGACCTTCCGACATCGCCTCGTTGTCGCTGCGGGTGTAGCGGCAGTCGGTGAATACCTGGGCAAGGGTGGCCTTGCCGTTGATGCGGACGAACTCTTGGTTTTCAGGAAGGGCCTCCTTCTCTCGGTAGAAGGCGTCGATGCGCTCGGGTGTATAGGGCTTGTAGGTCTCCTCGTGCACGAAGGCCTCTGTGGCCAGTCGGTCAGTGAGAGGGGGCTCCTCGTCGGGCCAGCCCAGCGTGATGGTGGCCACGGGCATCACCAGCCGGGGCAACTCCAGTATGTCGATAATCGCCTGGGGCATGTAGACGGTAGTGCCGAGATAACAGCATCCCAGTCCTCTTTCCTCAGCCAGGTTGCAGAAGGTCTGCGTGTAGAGCAGGGCATCGCTGGCGGCGTTGATGAAAGAGAGGAAGTTGTCGTATCCGGCATCGGCCTGACGGTTGGCACACCAGTCGGTCACGCGCCTGAAATCGGCACAGATGGTAAGCACCACGGGGGCTCCGGTCACCATCGGCTGGTTGAAATGTGCGGGGGCAAGCCGTGCTTTCATCTCTGCGTCGCGGGTCACCACAACGCTGTAGAGTTGCAGGTTGCCCATCGTCTGGGTGCGTGCGGCAGCGGTAAGCAACTCATGGAGAAGTTGCCCAGAAACATCTTCTTTCTTGTATTTCCGGATAGTACGGCGGGTATTGATGGTTTGCATTTTTCGACAAAGGTACTACTTACCATGCTAAACGCCAAAAATATTGGTGTTTTTTCTTTGTCTTCGTCTGCAAGTGCTGGTCAGGGCCAGCCATGTGGGCTTTCTTGGCTTTTTCTAGTTTCACTAGTTTCTCTAGTTTCTCTAGTTTCTCTAGTTTCTCTAGTTTCTCTAGTTCCCCTAGTCTCCCTAGCTTTCCTAGTCCCCAATTCTTATCACCTCAGAAATCCTTTCAACTATTTCAGATAATCCTTTTTGTCGGGACCTAGATAGAAACCTGTCTCGGGGGGCTGGTTGTATCCCACATTCTCGGTGGCCACCGACAGGCGGTAGGGGATATCCTGCATGAGGCAGTCGATGCGGTAGTCGGTGGGAATGGTGGTGACGTAGATGCGCAGCTCGTCCGACTTGCGGTCGCGAACCACCACTTCCTCTCGCCAGTCGCCGAGGATGTCGGCCGAAAGACAGGGGTTCGACTTCGTGCCATTGTTGAACTGCACACCTTCGAAATGCTGCACCATCTCGGCCTTCTTTTCCTGATAGTTGTATTTCGTCACACTCTCATGGTCGAGCAACTCGCGAAGCAAGTCGCCATCCCACCAGATGCCGAAGTTCACCGACAGCCGCACTCCTCTGGTTTCCATGTATGTGTTGTTGCCATCCGATCGGTTTCCAGCGGCCAGCAAATCGCCCTTGATGGTGCGGATGCCTCCGCTGGCGGTGCTCCACATCTCCACACCGGGATTGGTGGGGTCGATGTCGGCAGCCATGGCACGGCCTACGTCCTCGCCACTCGGAATCTGGAAGATCACCTTGCCGGTGGCGGCATCACGGAAGTCGCTGCCATCGCGCTTGTTCTCATGGCAGTCCCATACCTGAAGACGGTCGGTAGAGGGGTCGAAGGCGGTCAGGTGGATGGCGTCTCCATGGCCCATACCTGTATTGTAAAGGCCCCGACCGTCATTGTCTATCGCCATCGAACCATAGGTAATCTCATCGCATCCGTCACCATCCACGTCGGCTACGCGCAGGTTGTGGTTGCCTTGTCCGGCATACGACTTCCACTCTTCGTTGTTGGTGTCGAAAGTCCACCGCTCACGCAGCTCATGTCCGTCCCAGTCCCATGCGGCTATCACAGTGCGGGTATAGTAGCCGCGGCAGAAGATGGCCGAGGCATGTTTGCCATCAAGATAGCCTACAGCGGCCAGATAACGCTCCGAGCGGTTGCCGCGGTCATCGCCCCAGCCGCTGAGTTCGCCACGCTCGGGGATATAGGGCTGGGTGGCCATTGCCGCTCCGGTAAGACCATTGAAGACGGTGATGTATTCGGGACCGTCGAGGATGCGTCCTTCCTTGGCCGGACGGGCGGGGAAGCGGGGACGGCGGGGCATGCCCTCACGCTGACGCTGGTCGCCACCTCTTGGAGGACGGTTGCCTTGAGTCCAGTTCTGTCCTTCGGCCATCATCTTGGCAAACTGTTCCTGTGCGCGGCGCTCCTGATTCAGAATGGCGGTGTCGAGAGGGTGGGCGAGGGCTTCAGCCACACCGTAGCGGTAATCGGCAGTGGCATCGCCGAGCACTTTGCCCTGTCCGTCGATGGTGCCGTCGGCAGTCTTCACAATCAGTTCTGCCTTGCCATCTCCGTCGAGGTCGTAGACGATGAACGGCACGTAATGGGCGCCGCTGCGGATGTTCTTGCCCAGGTCGATACGCCACAGGCGTTCTCCACTTAGCCGGTAACAGTCAAAGATGGTGCTGCCCGTGAAACCGTCGTGCGCGTTGTCGCGTGAGTTCGATGGGTCCCATTTCAGGATAATCTCATACTGGCCGTCGCCATCCACGTCGGCCACGCTGGCATCGTTGGCCGAGTAGGTATACGAGCGCCCTTCGGGGGTGGTGCCTCCCTCTGGCTTGTCAAGATGCACGGGGATGTAGCCCTCGGGGGCGTCTCCACGTAGCAAGAAACGTCCGTCTGCGCCGCCTCCGCACACCTCATAGGTGGCATCCTTGCCTGCTGGCCACTCATCCACGTAGAATGTGCCGCCTTGTGTCAGTGGCTGGCTGTTGAGCCGCACTCCGTCGCGGTAGATATCAAAGGCCTGACTCCGACTGTCGCTCTTCAGGGTGCGCCAACTCACCACCACGTGGTTGGCATCCTGGCGCACGGCCACGACACCTCGGTCCAGATGCTCTGTCTGGAGTCGTGAGAAGTCATACCGTGGCTGTGCTTGCATACCGATGCACGATAGCAGCAGGCATACTGCGAACATTGTTCTTCGATTGATACAAATAGAATGGATGAATCCCGCTAAAAGGTGCTTCTCTTTACAAGAGAATAGTTGCTTTTTTCCGTCAAAAGACGTGTTCTCTGATGTCATCATAGAGTGTAATAGATAGGGTGTAATTGCTAAAAAAGGTCAGAGAAATCGATGAGTAGTTTGCTGTATTTTTTGACGTTTATCCGTCCTCACTCCCGCTTCATCAGTAGTAGTCCGATCACAATCCACACAATCTCTCTCACCCTGCAAATGATGCTCACGAAGATACCCAGGGCGGCCGAGAGACCCAGGGCGGCGATGGAGATGACGAATCCTCCTTCTTGGACACCCAACTGCATGGGAAGGAATCCGATTAGGTTGGCCATAAACGTGGTGAAGGCCATGATCAGCACACTGTGAAGGAAGGTGAGCAGCAGTCCCATGGTGCCTCCTCCGCTGTCCACTCCGAAGAGCAACAGCATGAACATCACCTCCAGACTCTGCACGTAACGGGAGAGGAACTCCAGCGACAGACTACTGTAGAAAGCGCGCTTGTCTTGCTGGTGAAGGGCGGCAATCTGAGAGTCGATCTTTGCCAATGAGGCCGAATGGCGCTCCAGGAAACGACGGCTCCAGCCTTTCAGTCCGGGTATCTTGCCTATCCATCGTATGGTCTTCACCACCAGTCCGTTGCGGTAGCCTTTCGAGAACAGATAAAAGGCGAGCAGGAACAGCACGGTGATCATCGTCAGAAGGGTGCCTGTGGCGGTGTTCAGGGGCAGGTCGCCCATGAATGCCAGTATGAGATAGATGAAAATCGAACTGAACCAGAAGCAGATATGTGCGAACATGTGCATCATGGCGTAAAGAATCACCGACGAGGTGGCGGTCTTCTTCTCAATGTTTTTCGACAGTTCCATGATGCGGTAGGGCTCTCCTCCAAGACCTCCCACAGGAGTGGCGTAGTTCAAGGCGTAGCCGGTGATGGTGAGACGGTAGATGCGCCAGAAACTCACTTGTCCTTTGGCACCCACACCGTTGATGATGCTCTGCCAGGCCAGCGCATTGATGCCATAGACCACAATCCAGATACCTAAAATCGGTATCAGCCAATAACCTGCCCTGCAGAGATTGTCCCACAACTCCACAAAACTCACGTCGAACGTGAACAGCATCACCACGACAGTGGCAACGCCGAGGAAGAAAAACAGGTTGTTAACGCGTTTGCGGGTCCACTTCATCGCAGTCAGTCAATCTTCCTTACAGCTTGTCGGCAATCGCTTTCGAGAACCGTTCATGTCTTCGATTCACATATATGTAAATCAGCCACATGATGAAAATCTCAAATACAAAGTTCATCGCCGGAATGTCTATCAGGCAGAAGAGGAAAAGCCAGAACGAGCGGAAGTTGAAGGTGAGCAGGCCATTCCATTTCATCAGCGGAAGGGATTGGCTGCGGAAATCATCACGCAACGACTGGGGCATTTTATCCGCACTGCCGTATTTCTCGATGATTTTTTTCATCAGGCGCTGGAACTGGGGCGTCACTTTCTCTTGGTTGAGCGTATAGTCGATATACGACTTTTGGAACAACCGTTCCACCAAAGGGGTGTCAGAGGTCATCCCCGCATAAATCTCACGCTGTCGCTTCGAGTTGTCGAGCTCGCTACCTTTCTCGCCCTTGAGGAAGAAAAGGTGCACCTGGATATAGTAGTCGGCCAGGCGCTGCTGACCGGCCAGTCCCTTGATGCCGGAAATCAAACCGAGCAAGAACACCACGCCAGTGGCAATGAGCGCGTTGGTGGGGGTGTCGCTCAGCCCCAACCAGGCAAACTCTATGTCATGGTGAAGGTAGAAACGGTAGACCAGGGCCGAATAGATGGGGAAAAACCAGATAAATCCGGCCGCACCGTCGAGAATACGGCCCATACGGCTTTTCTTGCCGGTCATGCGGGCCAACTGACCGTCGGTGCAGTCGAGTATGTCGGCCACTAAGAGCAGAAGGATGGCAATCAGGTTGCAAATCAATCCACTCGCTTGTTCGTAGTAGAAACTGCCGTGGGCAGAAAAATACGCGCTGCCGGCACCGAAAAACATCGAGGCGATGGTCACGGTGTTGGGATGAATGTCCAAACGGGCAAACAGGCACGACAGGTAATAGCAGAATGGGCGTATAACATGATAGTCAAGCCAGTCTTCTGTTTCGGCAGACTTCAATGTCGCCTTGTATTTCTCGTTCATCGTTGGAGATTATCTTTCGTTATAGATGCGAAGGATGGTGTCGCACACGGCCTGAGTCTGCTCCTTGCGGCCAAGCGTGATGCGGACACACGATTCCAAACCCTTGTCACCCATGAACTTGATCTTGTATTCTTGCAAGGCAAGGGCTTCCTTCAGCGCGTCCTTGATCTCAACTGGATACTTGATGAGGATGAAGTTGGCCACCGACTTGTACACCTTGAAACCAGGCAGGTTGCCCAACTCTTTCTTGTACAACTGACGGCCCCAATCCATCTCGTCGGCCACACGGCGGTAATGCTCGTCGCTGTCGAGGGCAGCCAAGGCCACTGCCTCGGAGAAGCGGTTGTAACCCAGGTATTTGTTCACCCAACTCACGAATTGGTCATGGCCTTTGCCGATGAATCCGAAACCTACACGCAGGCCGGGAAGACCATAGAACTTCGACAGTGTGCGCGAGATAATCAGGTTCGAATATTTCTCGATGAGTGGGGCAATGTAATGGGTGTCGGTAGATATGAAACTGGCGTAAGCCTCGTCGATGAGTACAATGGTGTCGGAGGGGATGTTCTCCATAATCTTGCCAATCTCGTCGGGTGTTAGTCCGTTGCCTGTGGGGTTGTTGGGGGAGGCCAGCAACAGCATGCGTGGATGAATGCGGTTCGTATATGATATCACCTCGTCGATGTCGTAAGCAAAGGTGTCAGCCGTCTCATGAAGGGGATACATCTCGAAGTTACCGCCACACTCACCGGCTATGCGGTTGTAGTACCACCATGAGAATTCGGGAATGAGGATGGTCTTGTTCGTACCTGACATCAGGAAGTAATGCACGGCATTCTTGAGAATGTCCTCACCACCATAACCCAGAATCACCTGACTCTCAGGAAGTCCGTAAATCTCACTAAGACGAACCGAGATGACGCTCTTTTTGCCCTCATCGTAGATGCGAGTGTAAAAACACAGTTCTTTGGGGTCAAAGTTTTTCACGGCCTCAAGCACTTTGTCGCTTGGTTCAAAATTGAATTCGTTCCTATCTAGATAGTTCATATCATAATACTTTATTGTACACAATCAATGAGCAAGCATAAACCCTGTTAAACACAACATGGCAAATACTTGCTCTTTTCAGCGTGCAAAATTATAAATAAATCCGCTTACAACCAATTTATTTCAACGAAATCTTTTCTTTTCCTCTTCTTTCTTTTTTATGCTGTACCTCCTTCGGCTCAGTGGTTTGTGTTCCCCAACATCGGGTGTCAACTCATTACGCAACAAAGAAAAATGTCATTGACTGCGTAAAAAATACATTGATATTCTTGCGGGAATAAACATTTCTTCGTACTTTTGCAGTGTGATTATTACGCAATGATTATATGGCTCAACCTTATTAGATAGTAGGTAGTGCAGCATTAATAGTAGGTAGTGCAGCATTAATAGTAGGTAGTGCAGCATTAATAGTAGGTAGTGCAGCATTAATAGTAGGTAGTGCATAATAGTAGGTGGTGCAGTATTAATAGGTAGGTAGTGCAGCATTAATAGGTAGGTGGTGCAGCAGATCAATGGGGTAAGAAATGTGGCTTGTGAATTCCAGGCTATTGTCCCAACTCCAAATCCTGTACTCCTGAACTCCAAGAAGTTGAGCAAAAACGAAACTTCAATCAAAATATTAAAGATATGGAAGAATTAAACTATCATTACAAGTATCCGCATCCGAGTGTGACCACCGATTGTGTGATTTTCGGATTCGATGGCACAAGGCTCAACGTCTTGTTGATTGAAAGGGGTATAGAGCCTTTCAAGGGCCGATGGGCTTTCCCTGGCGGTTTCATGAGAATGGATGAGACGGCTTTGCAGGGCGCCAAGCGGGAACTCTTCGAGGAGACAGGGTTGAAGGATGCATATATCCGTCAATTCCATACTTTCTCTGCACCCGACCGTGACCCTCGTGAGCGAGTCATCACCATCGCCTACTTCGCCTTGGTGCGTATCGGCGAGGTGAAGGCGGGCGACGATGCCGCTAAGGCGCAATGGTTCCCATTGGATAAAGTGCCTTCCCTGGCCTTCGACCACGACCTGATTCTGCGTGAGGCCACCAACGAACTGCGCAAGCAGATTCACTTCGAACCGGTGGGCTTTGAGTTGCTCCCCGAGAAGTTTACCATGACCCAGTTGCAGCATCTCTACGAGGCCATCCTCAGTGTGAAGTTCGACCGGCGCAACTTCTGCAACAAGATTTTGAAACTGGGCATACTCACCCAACTCGAGGAGACGCTTCCCATGCCCAACAAGAAAGTGGCTTTCCTCTACAAGTTCAATCCGGTGAACTACAACTTGATGAAAGAAAAAGGCTTCCGCCTGGAATTCTAAAAATCTCCACACGCCGCAGTTCCGCTGCGGCTTTTTTGTATACCGCCGTTCCGCTACGGTTTCTCCACACGCCGCAGTTCCGCTGCGGCTTTTTTGTATGCCGCCGTTCCGCATCAGTTTCTCCGTAGGCCGCAGTTCCGCTGCGGCTTTTTATATGCCCTAGTTCCGCATCAGTTTCTCCGTAGGCCGCAGTTTTGCTGCGGCTTTTTTACCATCCCCCCCGCTGTTCATAGTTAATATTTAAAAACAAATGTAAAAATTCATTAATTTAGTGTAATCAAGCCACTCTATTCCCATAAAAATATATACTTTTGAGCACCTAATTAAAATAAAACTACTAAAACGATGGAATTGCAATGAGTATGCATGAGAGCTACCGTTTCTTTCCTACCTATTTTATAATATATAAGCATCCTTGTGACGAGGGTGCTGCCTATCATATTGACTATCATCAAAACTCTAAGTAAAACTAAAACAAACATTTATGCATTTACCAACAAAAAGAGCCTTTATGGCCCTCTGCTTGAGCCTGTTTTGCTTCATGGCTTTCGCCCAGAAGACCATCACAGGTACAGTGAAAGACGCGTCGGGCGAGCCGCTTATCGGCGCCACCGTCTCTTTGGGAGGTGCCAATGGTGTCATTACCGACATCGATGGTAACTTCTCCCTCGCTGGTGTCGACAACGGTGCCACGCTCACCGTATCCTACATCGGATACCAGTCGAAAACCGTGAAAGTGGGCAACCAGGTCAACTACAACATCGTGCTCGAGAGCAATGACAAGTCGCTCGACGAGGTGGTGGTGGTGGGATACGGCACCATGAAACGCCGCGACCTCACCGGTGCCGTGGCATCGGTGACGGGCGAGAAACTGGCTGCCAACCCTGTGTCGACCGTGGCCGAGGCATTGCAGGGCCAACTCCCTGGTGTCAACGTCATCTCTCAAGACGGACGTCCTGGTGGCTCCACATCCATCCGCGTGCGTGGTGGTGGCTCCATCACACAGTCCAATGAGCCTCTCTTCGTAGTCGACGGCGTGCAGGTGTCGAGCATCGACGATATCCCTGCCGACAACATCGAGAGCATCGACGTGCTCAAGGATGCTGCTTCTACGGCCATCTATGGTGCCGCCGGTGCCAATGGTGTAATCCTCATTACCACCAAGGGAGCCAAAGAGGGCAAGGTCTCTGTGAAATACAATGTCTACTACCAGATCAAGTCCAATCCGGCCAACCTCGACGTGATGAGTGCCTACGACCATGTGATGCAGCAGTGGAGTTATGCCACCGCATTGGGAAGCACCTATGCCAACAACATGGCCAAGTTCTACGGACTGGGCAGCGAGTATGGCAACCACATCAACGAGTACAAGAACCAGAGCGCACACAACTGGATGGACGACGTGATGCGCACGGGTGCCGTCTGGAACCACGACGCTTCGGTGAGCGGTGGCAGCGAGCACACCAAGTATTATGGCAGCTTGAGCTACACCCACGACAAGGGTATCCTCATCAACTCGGGCTTCCGCCGCTGGGCCGGCAACTTCAAATTGGCTCAGGACATCACCAAGAACCTCACATGGAACCTCGACGCACGCTACAGCGAGATGCAGTTCAAGGGCAGCCAGTATGGTTATGCCACACAGGCCTACACCTTCAACCCCATCGACCATCCGCTGGGCTCTGGCGACCCCGCCGACCTCGGCATGGGTAGCGCCAACGCTGAAGAGCAGTACAACCCCGTGAATGTCATCAACGACTACGAGAACATGCGCCGCAGATATCGCATCGGCGTGAACAACTCGCTCACATGGAAAATCATCAAGGGACTCACCGCCAAGACCGAACTCTTCCTCAGCCGCAACTGGAGCGAGAACCAGACATGGCAGGGGGGCACCACCAACGGACAGAGCTACAACCTGGCCAAAATCCAGAACGGCAACGGATACAATACCCGTTGGGACACTACCCTCAGCTACGATGTGCAGGGACTGGGCAACGACCACAAACTCAACATCATGGTGGGTAACGAGGTGAAGTCGAGCAAGTCGTCTTACAACTACATCCAGGGCACTGGATATCCTATCGAGTGGGATATGGATCGCGTGTTCGCCAACATCGGCTCCTCCGACTCTTCTGTTCCCGGCGACGAGGTGAAGAGCGTCATCGGCGAGCCCGCACACAACCTCTCATGGTTCGGACGTGCCAACTACTCACTCTACGACAGATACCTCCTCACGCTTACTTTCCGTGCCGACGGTTCCTCTAAGTTCACCGAGGGCAACAGATGGGGTTACTTCCCCGCAGCAGCCGTGGCATGGCGCCTCAGCGATGAACCTTTCATGGAGGGCACTCGCAACTGGCTCGACAACCTCAAACTCCGTGTGTCGTATGGTACCTCGGGTAACGACGGCATCGACGGCAGCCTCTTCAGCACACCTTGGGCAACAGGAACCGCTGTCATCAACGGCGAGAACGTGAATATCTATCAGCCCAGCGCAAGTCTTGGCAACCCCGACCTGAAGTGGGAGACCACCGTGTCGAGGAATATCGGTATCGACTTCGGATTCGCACGTCGCCTCCGCGGTAGCCTCGAGTTGTACTGGAACACCACAAAGGACGTTCTTATGCGTGTGCCGTGCGACCCCAGCACAGGCTTCTCCTATCAGTACCAGAACATCGGACAGACCTCGAACAAGGGTATTGAGCTCTCTCTGGCCTACGACATCATTAAGTCGAAGGACTTCAACCTCAACTTCGGCATGAACCTCAACCACAACAAGAACAATGTGGATGAGCTGATGGATGGTGTTATCGCCAGTGCACACACCGGATGGGGCTCCACCATGCGTATCCCCAACTACGACTACTTCGTCACCGTCGACGAGCCCGTGGGCCTCATCCAGGGCTTCAAGAGTCTCGGCTACTACACCGTCGACGACTTCAACGTCAGCAACGGCGTGTGGACCCTGAAAGATGGCGTGCCCGACTGCCAGGTGGGCAACTACGTGGGTGGCAGCTACTACAACCTGCCCGAAGGACAGAAGGCTTTCCCAGGTATGGCCAAGTTCGAGGATGTCGACAAGGATGGCGTGGTGACCACCGACGATGCCACTATCGTGGGTAGGGCACAACCCAAACTCACTGGCGGATTCAACTTCAATGGCAACTACAAGAATTTCGACTTCGCGGTCAACTTCACTTACCAGATTGGCGGCGATGTATACAATGCCAACGTCATGCACTCCATGATGGGTAACAAGGACACCGCTCTCGGACAGGGACGTCTGGCCGAGGTGGGAGAGACCTGGCGCATGTTCGACGTCGATGCCAGCGGCAATCTCTTCGCCGTCACCGAGCCGGCTGCCCTTAGCGCTCTCAACGCAGGTGCCAAGTATGCCCTGCCTTACTCTGAGTATGGTATCGTCAACTCCGAGTTCATCGAGGACGCTTCATATCTCCGTCTGCAGACGATCACCGTGGGATACACCTTCCCCTCGCAGCTCACACAGCGCATCGGCATCAACCGTGCACGACTCTACTTCACTGCCGGCAACCTCTTCTGTCTCAAAGGCTATAGCGGACTCGACCCCGATGTCAACGTCAGTCCCAGCGCCGACAGCAGCTACAGCGGATTCCCCACACCCAACTACGACTTCCGCTCCTATCCGAAGTCGCGTACCTTCACCTTCGGTCTTAACGTAACATTCTAATCACGAAAGGAGAATATATCAATGAAAACCAAGATATTATCAATAGCGATCATCGCTACTGGAACATTCGCCCTCAACTCTTGCGGCGACTTTCTTGAGACCAACTCCCTCTCCAATGCCGATGCCGACTTCGTCTTCTCCAACATGACCACGGCGCGCGCGGCAATGGATGGTGCCTACAGCGCCTGGCATGGGGCCGTCAGCTCGCATATTTACGGCGACGGATTGTTCTATGCGCTCGATGTGGCTGGCTCTGATATCATGCGCCACCCCGAGAAGTATGCCAACCAACCGCTCCGCCACGTGCCCGAGAGTTTCTACACCAACGGCACGGAGGCCGCTACCTACGACCCGGTGGGTTATGGAAAAGAGGCTCCCAATAGTCCATACAGCGTGCTCTTCTCGGTCATCGGTAAGGCCAATGCGGTCACTTCGGCCATCGAGAGCACCAGCGGATTCGCAGAGATGATGGCGGGCGGAAAACCCACCGACCTGAGCCAACTCTATGGCGAGGCAGTGGCACTCAGGGCCACCTGCTTCCGCGAACTCATCAAGTATTATGGCGACGTGCCCTACCAAAGCGTGATGGGACAGGCCGCTCTCGGACTCTCACCCCGCGACTCCATCTATGATGTTATCATTGCCGACCTGATAAGGGTGGAGCCTCTGATGAACCCCGTGGGCAAGGACAAGCGATTCTTCTCGCAGACCTATGTCGACGCACTCATCGGGCGTATCGCTCTCGAGGCCGGTGGATACCAGACTCGTCGTGGCGACATCAACTATGTCGATGGTAGTGGCAAGGCCCTTACCTTCGAGAATATCGGTGCCGCCAACAATGGGGCCAACTATGGCCGAAGAACCGACTGGCAGACGCTCTACCAGACGGCCAAGACTTATTTCCAGGCTGCCATCGACCATGCCGGTGAGGCGAAGTTTGTGAGCGTCGACCCACGTTCGGCTGCCAACGGACGCGAGTTTGGCAATGCCTACCAGTATTTCTTCCAGCAACTTCATAACGACGATGCGGCCTATGCCGACGAGTCAATCTATGAGGAGCCATTCCAGCAGGGTGCCAGTGGCAACGACCCCCGTTCCTATTCGCTCGGCCGTCCTTCGGCTGGTGGTGGCAGCAATGCTTATCCTTGCAAGGCCTATGGCCAGGGACGCATCAACCCGGCATTCTATTATGGCGTGTTCGACCCCAACGACCTGCGCCGCGACGTGGCTTGCACCGTGACGGGTTCCACAGGCAAGGGCTATGAGAAACTCATCCCCTTCTCTCCGGGTTCCACTGCCAATGGTGGCGGCATCTCCTGCAACAAGTTCGATGAGAATCGCCAGGCTACCGTCTGGACGAAGAACCAGCGCCGCTCGGGTATCAATGCGCCCTATATGCGCATGTCCGAGGTCTATCTGGGTCTTGCCGAGGCTTCTGCCGCCCTGGGCGACAATGCCACCGCACGCCAGTATTTGAAGATTATCCGCGACCGCGCCTTCGGTGGCGACGGCAAGGTGGATGAGTTCATCGCCAAAGAGGGCTCAATCCTCAAGGCTGTCATCGACGAGCGTGGATTTGAGTTCGCTGGAGAGGGCGACCGCCGTTTCACCCTCATCCGTACAGGTCTCATCGCAGAGAAAATCCGTGAGATCAAGGACCTCCAGATTGCTATGATCAACGGTCTGAAGACCAATGGCTACTATACCTTCGCCAACGGCAATACCATCTCGGCTTACGTATGGACAAAGATGGTGGATGCCAAGGCCATCTACAAGCACCGTCTCACCGCACAGTGCCCCAAGGGACAGGAGAACGATCCCGTGCTCTATCCCTCGTGGCGCGGACAGAACGACGACTGGGAGAGTTATGGCGCCAACTATGGTGGCGACACCAAGACCAACCTGGCCATCAAGGGTCTCTTCACCCGTCTTTCCGATGCCGAGATTGCTGAACTCGAGGCCGATGGCTACACCAAGACGGCTTGGGGACAGGGCATCGTCGACAATGAGGATGAGTATACCACCTACTTGTTCTACAAGTACGACTACAATGCCGCTCCCATCTACCTCTTCCCGTTCTCGCCCAACACCATGGCAACGGGTGGGTTCACCAACGGGTATGGCTTTGTCAACAACTAATCTGGTAATACGGATTCTTACAACAAATAAAGGCGAGGGGAGTCCCTCGCCTTTATTCTATTCTTCCTTTTTTTTCTCCTTTTTATCTTATAATATGGGCAGTGAGAGGATAAAGTAACGGTTTTGGCAACAAATATTTGTCAGTTTCGAAACAATTTCTTATTTTTGCCCCATATCACAAAGTTGATCCTCACTTGTTAACCTGTCTCGCTATGGCACTGAATCGGTTGCCACGATGACTACCTAAAAACCTATGTGAAGCATAAATGAAGATAAAATTCTTGTGGGTTGTGTGCTTATTGCTCGTCGCATTCGTGGCAATGGCACAGCAGGTCTATAATGTATGCCAGTATGGTGCCGTAGGCAATGGCAAGGCCGACGACGCCACCGCCATCCAGAAAGCCATCGACCTCTGCTCGGCAGAGGGGGGAGGGCAAGTGCTCCTTCCGGCCAACCATACCTTCTTGGCCGGACCCATCCAGCTGAAGTCGAACGTTAATCTCCATATCGAGGCCAATGCCACACTCCTGGCCAATCCCGACGAGAGCATCTATCATCTCAGCGCTTTCGGTGCCAACGAGGGCGAGGGAATGATGTGGCTCTATGCCAATGATGCCGAGAACATCTCCATCACCGGAGTGGGAATCATCAGTGGCAATGGCGTGGCGTTCATGGGGGCCGAGCTTGAGGATTCGTACGAGTTGAAACCGGTCACCACCTTCGACCCTCGTCCCCATGTGCTCACACTTACCGGGGTGCGCAACCTCATCGTGCGCGATGTCACCATACGCGATGGCGCCTACTGGACACTCCACCTCGTGGGCTGCGATGGAGCGGTGATTGATGGCATCAACTTGCTCAACAACCTGAAGATACGCAATGGCGACGGCATAGATGTCGACCACTCGCGTAACGTGCGCATCGCCAACTGCCACATCACCAGCGGCGACGACTGTATCTGCCTGAAAAACCGGCGCGAGACCGAGAAATATGGTTCATGCCACGATATCGTGGTCACCAACTGCGTGATGACCAGCCGCTCGTGCGCCATCAAGATCGGAAGCGAGAACATGGACTCCATCTACAACGTGCTCTTCGACAACTGCATCATCAAGGCGTCGAACCGCGGACTGGGCATACAGAACCGCGATGAGGGCACCGTCACCGATGTCGTCTTCTCCAATATCCTGCTCGATTGCCGGCTGTGGTCGGATGTGTGGTGGGGAAAGGCTGAGCCCATCTACGTCACCTCTTATCCCAGAGCCAATGGCAACCACAAGGATGCCAACTGGCGGTTCCCCAAAGGACAGGTCGAGGGGCGCTGTGGACAGGTGGAGCGCATATTCTTCCATAACATCATTGCCACCAGCGAGAACGGGTGTTTCATCGGCGGCGATACCAGCGACAAGGTCCGCGACATCCATCTCTCCAACGTCACGCTCTACCTTAACGACTCTCCCCTCTACAAAAACGGTGTCTACGACAAACGGCCATGCCGGGGCGAGGGCTTCATCGTCGACAAGGTCTACGGACTCTATGTCGAGGAAGCCGATGACGTGCGGGTCGACAATTTCAGGGTGGTCAACAAGACACAACATTTCGGAGGCGATTTGTTCGAACAACATAAACCCTAAACCGTTCCTATATTCTTCACACAAAAACAAAACCTATTCGATACATTTTTATTTAACCTAACTTTAGAATTATGCTAAAAGTACGAAACCATGTAAGGAAGGTACTGCTGAAATCATTCCTGGCAGTCACCTTCATGCTTTGTGGGTCGGTGGCCATGGCACAGAACAATGTCTCTGGTGTCATTACCGACGACAACGGAGAACCGCTCATCGGAGTCACCGTGGTAGAGGCTGGTACTCAGAACGCCACCGTAACCGACATCGACGGACGTTACACGCTCAACGTAAAACCTGGAGCAAAACTCAACCTCACCTATGTGGGGTATGAGAATCTCACCATCAATGCCGGACAGAGCGCCAAGATGAAAGAAGACCAGGCTGTCCTCAACGAGGTGGTGGTCGTGGGTTATGGTACGATGCGCCGCAAGGATGTCACATCGTCTATCACCACCATCAAGGCCGAGGACCTCAACAAAGGTGTGTTCACCGACCCTGCCTCGATGTTGCAGGGAAAAGTGGCTGGTCTTGTGGTCACTACCTCTGGCGACCCCAACGGAAGTCCTTCCATCACGTTGCGTGGTGCTTCCTCACTCCGTTCTGGAGCTATGTCACCTTACTATGTCATCGATGGCATTCCCGGTGTCGATATCTCCATGGTGGCTCCCGACGATATCGAGAGCATCGACGTGCTCCGCGATGCCACTGCCACCGCTATCTACGGTTCGAAGGCTGCCAATGGCGTGATCATCATCACTACCAAGAGCGGTGGAAAGACCGAGCGCACCAATGTCAGCTACAACGGTTATGTGGCTTTCGACAATATCTCCAAAAAGCTCGATATCGCCACTGCCGATGACATCCGCAACTATGTGAAGACCAACGGTCTCGACTATGCCTACGACAACCATGGCAATACCGACTGGCAGGACGAGGTGCTGCGCACCGCCGTCAGCCATAACCATAACGTGTCGGTGAATGGTGGTTCGGAGCGCACCAAGTATATGGCCAGTGTCAACTATGGCAATCGTCAAGGTGTCATCCGCGGTTCTTACAACAACCGACTGAATGTACGCTCGCTCGTCTCCACCAAGGTGTTGAAGGACCGTTTGGAACTGTCAGCAGGCTTGAATGCCATGTATGGCAAGCACGTTGGTGTGAAGATGGACAATGAGGGCGCATCCGTGCTCGACGCCATGAACTACTTCTCGCCGCTCAATCCTATCAAGAATGAGGATGGCACTTGGTTCAAGGGCTCAGGCTCGAAAAACTATAACCCGTTGTCGCTCATTCATGAAGACACAGCAGAGAACATCTGGAAGCGTGAGCAGGTGCTGACAAAGGCTTCTCTGAAGATTATCGATGGCCTGGTGTTGAACGCCAACTACTCCTTCAACCATTATCAGCGTACTTATAGTGCCTATGACACGCACTATACACAGCTCGAAGGCGTCAGTGCATATAATGGCCGTGCCGACCGAAGCACATGGTTTGGCAATGAGCAAACTTTTGAGATTTTCGCAAACTACAACAAAACCTTTGCTGAAGTTCACAATATGGCTCTGATGGCTGGTTATAGCTGGGAGGAGAAAAAGAATGGCGACGGATTCGGTGTGATCGTTCATGATTTCTATGATGATTACCTGAAATGGAACCAGTTGACTTACGCCAGTACCATCGATGGCATGAATGGAGTTGTAAGTGGTACAAAAGAGACCGTTCGCAATATCTCGTTCTACGGACGTGCAAGCTATTCATACGCAGGCCGCTACATGCTGCAGGCCACCATCCGCCGTGATGGTTCCTCTGTCTTCGGCGACGGTCACCGCTGGGGCACGTTCCCCTCTGTCTCCGCTGCATGGAACATCACCGAAGAGGAGTTCATGCGCAACCAGCATCTCATTTCTACCTTGAAACTGCGTGCCGGATATGGTGTCAGCGGTAACGCCATGGGATTCGGTGCCTACACTGCCTATGCCACCTATGGCGCATCAGGATTCTTTGAGTATAACGGCAAGAACTGGCGTACGCTGGCTGCCACGAAGAATGCCAACCCCGACCTCAAGTGGGAGAGCACCGGTATGTTCAATATCGGCATCGACTTCGGATTCCTCAAGAACCGCATCAACGGTTCGTTGGAGTTCTACCACAAGAAGACCAAGGACCTTATCTGGGACTATCCCGTCTCCACCAACATCTATCCGTTTGGCTCGATTGCTGCCAACGTGGGTGAGATCACCAACAAGGGTGTGGAGCTAACCGTTAATATTCATGCCATCAAGACCAAGGACTTCAACTGGATGACCACCATCAACCTGTCGCACAACAAGAATACCGTCGACCGTCTCTCCAACGACCGGTTCGAAGTGGGTACTTTCACCCAGGGAGACCCAATGGTGGCTGGCGTGTCGTCAAACGGATACACGCAGCGTATCATCGAGGGCGAGTCGCTCGGTACATTCTACACTTATGAGTTCGCTGGATACAAGGATGGAAAATCCACATACTATGTGCGCGACGAGAACACGGGTGAGCGCACGGGCGAGGTGACCAACGAACCGGCATTCAAAGACCGCACCATCACCGGATGCGCCCAGCCCAAACTCAACCTGGGATGGAACAACACGTTCTCTTACAAGAAGTTCAGCGCATCTCTCTTCTTCACGGGTGTCTTCGGAAACAAGATCTACAATGGTGCACGTGCCAACTACTCCAGCCCCGAGATGTTCGCTAACGGAAAGAACGTGCTTAAGGAGTTCATTACCGACAGACCGGCAACCGATAACCTGCCCAACTATCCTTCCGACCGATATCTCGAGAACGGCTCATACTTCCGTCTGTCTTCGCTCACACTGGGCTATACCTTCGACCAGTTCGACGGATGGATCCAGAGCATGCAACTCTATGCTACCTGCAACAACGTTTTCACCATCACCGGATATAAGGGCCTCGACCCAGAAGTGAACATGGGTGGTATCGACCCGGGTATCGACTATCGTTGGAGCACTTATCCACACACCCGCACAATGATGGTTGGTGTAAAGATCAATTTCTAATTTTCAATCGGAATATAGTATGAAAACAAATATAAAAGGACTGTTCCTGGCCGGTTTGGCTGCAATGGCTGCCGGTTGTACGGATTTGAACGTGGATGTTGATTCCCAATACACGGAATATCCAACAAACGAGATTGCCGTCGAGGCAAAGATGGCTGATATCTACTACCATTTCAGTGGAGTACTCGGCCGTCGTTATATGGAGGCGATGTGCCTCTCGAGCGATGAGTGGACGGCAGCATCTTATGGCGGTGGTTGGTATGACGGTGGTGCCTATGCCCACCCGGCACTCCACAACTACACTTTCGAGGATGCCACCATCGACTGGTTTGGCACCATCACCGAAGGCATCTCGAAGGCCAATAAGGCCATCGTCGACCTTGGTGGAAACGAGGCTGGCGAGGCTGTCGCTCCCGCCCGCGCCATCCGTGCTTATTTCCATTGGCTGATCATGGACGGTTGGGGCGACGTGCCCATTCTCGACCGCATTCCCGAGGATGGTGAGGCTATCGACCGCAAACCACGCGCCGAGGTGGCCAAGTGGCTGGAGTCGGAACTGCTCGAGGTGATACCACAACTCACCACAGACGTCAACGACAACACTTATGGCAAGCCGACACGTTGGATGGCAGAGGCGCTGCTCGCCAAAATCTACATCAACTGGGCTGTGTATACCGCTTCGGCCGTGGAGAATTACGATGCTTCCACTGCCAAGAACGAGAAACTCGCCGACTGTATCCGCATCTGCGACGATATCATCAACTCAGGCAAGTTCAACCTCGGTTCCATGTCGTATCGTCAGAAATTTGCCTATAACAACGGATCAAAGGTGGAGGACTTCATCTATGCCATGCCTTACGATACTCAAACCCGCCAGGGTATGCAGTATGGCCGCAGCCGTTGCTGGAAGAATATCAAGAAGATGACGAAGAGTTATTTCGGAATGGCACTTTCACAGTCGGGTGGTGGCTATATGACCATGACACCGGAGTTTGCCAAGTTATTCTATCTGCAGGGCGACGAGCGCAACAAGTGTGTCATCGGCCTGTCCGACAATGTCGACGACTACCGATATGTGCCTGGCAAGGAGTCCAACCCGGTGTATGTCTACGACCCATCTACATTGGAGATGACCAAGGAGGTGGCACGCATCGCTGGCCCCGACAGCGACCCGCTGGTGCTGAATATGAACGTGACGCTGGCTACTCCCGATGACCCGACTCTCGACGTGGGCGACAACAACACAGGGTATTGCCAGGGCTGCCGCTCTGTGAAGTGGTACGTTGTCGATGATGACTTCAAGAATGGCCGCAACCAGTCCAACGACGTGCCGCTCTTCCGCTTTGCCGACGTGCTCTTGATGAAGGCCGAGGCCCTTACCCGTCAGGGTGGTTCGGAAGAGGCTAGGAATCTCTTCAACATGATCCGCGCCTATGCCAAGGCTCCCGCTCTCGACCACAACCCGTCGCTCGAGGAAATCTATGAGGAGCGTGGACGTGAGTTCTTCGACGAGAACTGGCGCCGTAACGACATGATCCGTTTCGGACATTATGAGGATGAGTATTTCCCACACTACAAGAACTTCCCCACGGCTCGTTTTGAAAAGACCTGTCGCATCTTCCCGCTCCATAAGGATATCCTGAATCTCAATCCCAGTTGGAAGCAGAATGCTGGATATTGATTCCTATTCGGCATAAGCATATCTTGAGGGTGGGCCCATGGCTCACCCTCATTTTTTCTCCATTCTATTTGCAGAACGCCACGATTTTAACTATATTTGCATGTCGAATGAAAAAACACACCAGCCGGTCTGATAGTGATGATGAATATGCCGAAAACGATAAGTCGTAGACTGGGATTGATTCTCTTTCTTAGTTGTTTCTGGTGGGGTGCCTGGGCCCAGCAGTGGCAGTATGTCGACCCGCGTATCGGTAGCGTGGGCGTAGGCCGCACCTTCCCCGGACCTTCCATGCCTTTCGGCATGGTGAAACCGGGCCCCGACTGTGGCGTACGTCCCAATGCGGGGTGGGCTCCCATGCCCGAACCAGTGACGGGCTTCTCGCAGACCCATGTCAGCGGCACGGGGGGCGGACAGAAATATGGAAATATCCTTATCCAGCCATCGCTCGACGATTCCTGGAACCAAGTCCGCACCGACGAGCACATTTCGCTTGGCTATTATGCCACGACCTACACCAATGGCATCCGCACCGAGATCACCACGGCAGAGAAATGTGCTTTCTACCGGTTCCATTACCCACGCTCGGGAAACCTGCTCATCGACGTTTCCCATTTCCTGGGCAAGAGCGACATTCCCGACCTGCGCGAGGCTCAACAACTAGTGGGGGCTGAGATAGAGGTGGTCGAGGGCTGTCAGGTGAGGGGATACTCCACCGTCCGAGGGGGATGGAACAATGGCGATGCCTACACGGTGTTCTTCTGCCTGGTGCCCGACAAGCCTTTTTCGGCCATTCTCGACGACCGGTACCAGAAGGCTTCGCTCCATTTCAGCGACACCTGTGTCAGCGTCAAGGTGGGCATTTCTTTCATCAGCACCATGCAGGCGGCAAGGAATGTGGCGCAGACGGAGTTCGACCAGCAGTTGGCCAACCTGCGCGACAGTTGGCAACAACTGCTTGGCAAAATATCCCTGAAGAAAGCCTCTCAAGAACAGCAAAGGATGTTCTACACGGCACTCTATCATACGATGATCATGCCCGTAGACCGTACTGGCGAGAACCCGAAATGGAACGATTCGCCCTACTACGACGACTACTATGCCATCTGGGATACCTACCGCACCTCATCGCCCCTTATCACGCTCATCGCCCCGGAGCGGCAGCGCGACATCATACGCTCTCTGCTCAACATCTACCGCCGCGAGGGGTTCATGCCCGACGCGCGCAGCGGCAACTGCAATGGGCGCACCCAGGGGGGCAGCAATGCCGAGGTGGTCATCGCCGATGCTTGCGTGAAAGGTCTTGAGGGCATCGACTATGAACTGGCGCTCGAGGCCATGCTTAAGGATGCTACCGTACCACCGGGTGGCAATGAGGAGAAAGAGGGTAGGGGCGGACTACACGAGTACAACACGCTGGGGTATATCCCCTATGGCATCGACAGGGCGGGAAACCGCACCATCGAGTATGCGTTCGATGACTTCTGCATCGCGCAGGTGGCCAAACGTCTGGGGTACGACGACATCGCCGGGGAGTATATTCGGAAGGCTGACAATTGGAAGAATCTCTGGCGGGCCGACTACGAATACGATGGCATGAGGGGATTCGTCATGCCGAAAGACCGTGACGGACAATGGCTCGACAGCGTGCCCTGGGGGCATTCCAAGGTCTTCCATCCACGCATTCCCTACACGCCGGTCACCAAGGTGGCGCCATGGTATCTGCCTTGGTGGTCCACGTTCTTCTATGAGGCCACGTCGGAGGAATACTCGCTGAGTATCCCTCACGATGTGCCGGGACTTATCGAGGCTTGTGGCGGCAAGGAGGCATTCCGCGAACGGCTCGACTCGTTCTTCCATAAAGGCTATTACAATGTGGCCAACGAACCGTCGTTTCTCACACCTTGCCTCTACCATTGGATAGGCCGTCCCGACCTGAGCACGCTGTGGGTGCATCGGATAATCAAAGACTGCTACACCGACCAGCCCGACGGACTGCCGGGGAATGATGACTCGGGAGCCATGTCCTCCTGGCTGGCTTTCCACATGATGGGGCTATATCCCAACGCAGGTCTCGACTATTACCTGCTCAACATCCCCGTGCTCGGTGGCGGCTATGCCCTGACTTTGCCCAATGGAAGAAACCTTGAGGTAGAGGTGAGAGGCAAGGGAAACACCTACGACTATGCCACCTTCAACGGCACCCGTCTCGACGA
This sequence comes from uncultured Prevotellaceae bacterium, assembly GCA_900317305.1. Taxonomy (GTDB): domain Bacteria; phylum Bacteroidota; class Bacteroidia; order Bacteroidales; family Bacteroidaceae; genus Prevotella. The sequence goes on from ONGG01000022.1 coordinate 50,308, forward strand.
CGCGCGCATCACCCATGCCCAACTCATGCAGGGAGGAAAACTCACGTTTTATACGAAGAAGACTAAACCGCTCCCATATCGTGCCCCGGGACCCACTAGGTGCTTATGGCCCAGGGAAAAGTCCGACCCGTCCTTCAAAGGCAACGTCGCTTACACCCTCAACCGGCAGTTCCGCACGTGGCCGCTCACTATGTCGTGGCTGGACGATACGTTGTACGTGACGTGTAAGGAAACCAAGTACGTCATCCCCCGTGAGGTGGTGGAAAACGGTACTGGCTTTGCATGGGAGAGTCCGCAGACCGATGACGTCACGCATCAGGCCAAAGGCACGTTTTGCTTCATCTCCCGCAAGGCATTCGACAGCCTCTTGCAAGACGGATGGTTCGTCTACGACGATATCACCTGGCGACGGGTGAGCCAGACGGATAAGGAAATCGTGGTAAGGGCCGATGTCGACCGCACCCTGATGACCATATCGCTCCGGCATCCGCTGCCCATGGTAATGGAGATGAAGGGCAACCCACTGGGTATTGACTGGAAATTAACCGATAATGAATAGATGGAATAAAACAGCCTGGACCATCCTATTATGGATGGTGGCCTTGGGGGCAATGGCACAGAAGTCGTTCCCCGAGATGGGTGGGGTGTATTATGCCTATCCAGTGACTGAGAATGTAGAACCCATAACGGTGCCAGATGGCTACCAACCATTCTATATCTCACATTACGGCCGTCATGGTTCGAGATGGCTGCCTGCCGACAGCCGGTATGAGTGGGTGCTGCGACATTTCGACGACGACAGCAACCTCACGGCAGCTGGAAAACGGTTGAAGAAACAACTGGGCAAGGTGTGGAAAAACGCAAGAGGAAACGGCGGACAACTCACACCGCTCGGGCACCAGCAGCATCGCGACATCGCCAAAAGAATGGTGGAGAACTTCGCCGAGGTGTTCGGCGAGGGGGCGCGGGTGAACGCCTGGTCGAGCGTGGTCAACCGATGTAGGCAGAGCATGCTGGCATTCACCGGACAACTCCAGCGACTGCGGCCGTCGGTTCCCGTACATGCCGTCACCGACTCGGCCGACATGCGCTGGATTGCATATAAATCGCCCGAGATGCGGCGCCTTGAGGAGAACACCTCGTTTGCCAAGATGAAAGGCTCGCCCGACAGACTGATCGGTATGCTCTTCCGCGACCCCAGTGCCGTCTCCGACCCCGTGTCCCTCTGCTCCGAACTGCACACCATTGCCTCCGACATGCAGGACGTGCAACTTCCGATCGACCTCTTCTACCTGTTCTCCTACGAGGAGTCGATGGACATCTATCAGTGCAACAATGAGCGGATGATGTTCCGCAATGGCAACAACCCGCTTGCGGCCGGCGTGCCGGCGAGGAGCGCGGTTGCGCTGTGGATGCAAATCGAGGCGCAGGCCGACAAGGCTATCGCCTCGGGCGGAAAAGGGGCCGACCTGAGGTTCGGCCACGACACCAACCTCATGAACCTGCTGGCCCTGATGAGGGCCTCGGTTGCCGACAGCGGACGCATGGACGAGATATTGCCCATGGCTGCCAACTTGCAGATGGTGTTCTACCGCAACGCCGCGGGCGACGTGCTTGTCAGACTCCTGCATAATGAGCGCGATTTCTCGTTGCCCATCGCCCCTGCCTACGACCATCTCTATCGGTGGACCGACATCAGGCAGATGATGCAGACACGCATACACCGGCTCGGACATCTGGCACAACTCAATGCCGTCAACACGATGGTGGGAACGGCGCAGGCCAATACCTCGTCGGCCGGTCTTTTCGGAAAGGGGAGTGAGGAGCATGGACAGACGCTGCCTGCTGTGCTCATGCCCAACGGACAGAACTTCTGGACTCCACAGACACAGGACACGGAGAAGAAGTGCGTGGCGCCCTACTACTATGCCGACACGCTCTTTCAGGGATTCCGCAACTCGCACTGGCTGGTGGGCGGATGCACCCAGGACTATGGGTCGGCCACCGTCTCGGTGCTGGGTGGGAATTTGCGCACCACCATCGACAAGAAGGCTACTCCCTTCAGCCATGAGCAAGAGGTGTCGCATCCGCATTACTATGCGGTGCAACTGCCCGGCGAGCATCTCAAGGTCGAAATCACGGCCTCGCTCCATGGGGCCATCATGAGGGTCACGCCTGATTGCGACCAAAGGGTGTATGTGGTGGTCAATCCCAACAGCGACGAGAACCAGGGCGAGGTGTGGCTCGACTCGGTACGCAACGAGGTGTATGTGGCCAACCCCGTGCACCGCATCTATCAGGGATGGGGCGAGGAGGCGGGCTTCAGCGGACATCTGCTGCTCTCGTTCTCAAAGCCTCCGGTTGAAGGCGACTGCTATATCGGCAAGTACGCCAATGCCAATGCCACACATATCAAGGGCATGGCCAAGACTGGCGCATGGGTGGCTTTCGATGGCAAGGCCGGGCAACCCATCGAGGTGAGGATGGCTTCGTCGTTCACTTCGCTGGGCGAATGTCGCAAGAACATGGCTGCCGAGGTTGAGGGGGGGTCGTTCGAGCAAATGATGGACCGCGCCGCCGAGGCATGGATAGATCGGTTTCATACCATTGATGTGGAGGATGCCGACACGGCCGAGGTCAACCAGTTCTATGGCGCGTTCTACCGTGCCTCGTTCCTGCCGCGCCTGCTCAGCGATGCCGACGGTGCCTATCCCCGCTTTGCCGACGGCCGCCCCATGAGGGCCGACCAACCACGATATACCGACTTCTCGATGTGGGACACCTACCGGGCCCTCCATCCGCTCTACAACATCTTGCTGCCCATGCTTTCGCAACACATGATGCAGTCGTTGGTGGGGATGGCCGAGGAGGGTGGATGGTTGCCCATCTTCCCGTGCTGGAACTCCTATACGGCGGCAATGATTGGCGACCACTGCGCGGTGGCCTTGGCCGACGCCTATGTGAAGGGCATCAGGGGGTTCGATGCCGAGAAGGCTTATCGGTATATGAGGAAGAATGCGTTCTCGTCGCCCGACTCTCCCCAGGAATATGCCAATGGCATGGGACGAAGGGCGCTGCAGTCGTATCTCAAGTATGGATTCATACCCATGGAGGATGGGGTGAAGGAGGCTTTTCACAACGATGAGCAGACCTCGCGGACGCTGGAGTATGCTTTCGATGATTTTGCTGTGGCACAGATGGCAAAGGCCCTGAGGCACAACGACGACTACCAACTGCTGAGCAAAAGGGCGGACAACTGGCGCAATGTCATCAACCCGCTCACGGGATATGCCGATGGCCGTCACCAGAACGGACGGTTTGAGAACAATACCGACCTCGTTCACCGGAAGAGTTTCATCACCGAGGGGGCAACGTGCCATTACACCTGGTATGTGCCCCACGACCCCGACGGTCTCATCCGCCTGATGGGAGGCAAGACACGGTTCGTAGAGAAACTCGACTCCATGTTCACCGAGGGCAGATACTGGCATGGCAATGAGCCGTGTCACCAAATCGCGTATATGTTCGACTATGCCGGGCGCCCCGACCTCACCCGGAAATGGGTGAGTCACATCATGCGAACCGAGTACAACGACTCGCCGGGAGGACTCTCAGGCAACGACGACGCCGGACAGATGTCAGTCTGGTATGTGTTCTCGGCCATGGGATTCTATCCCGTCTGTCCTGCCTCCACGCAGTATATGCTGGGCACCACGCGGTTCGACCGCGTGAGGCTGAACCTGGAGAACGGCCACACGTTCACCATCGTGGGGAAGACCGATGGCATCACTCCCGCCACGCTTAACGACAAGCCGTTGACGGAATACGCCATCTCGCACCAGAACATCATCAATGGCGACTCGTTGGTGTTGCCGAAAACCAAGTAAATGCACAAAAACTGATAGTAATGAGAAAAATTATCCTGTCATTCTCCCTGTTCCTCTTCGCCGTCGCCATGATGGCCAACCCGGTCAACGACATGCTCGAGCGCATCGACAAGGGTGCTTCGGCCAAGTTCAAGACACAAATTGTGAAAGCCAATACCGATTTCTTTGAACTCGACCAGAGTGGAAAGAAGGTGGTGGTGAGGGGAAACTCGTGGGTGAACATCGCCACGGGGGTGAACTGGTACCTGAAATACTATGCCGGCATACATCTCTCATGGAATGGCATGAGGGCAAAACTGCCCGCGGTGCTGCCGCCCGTGGAGAAGGCCGAACGGCATGAGACGGACCTCAAACTGAGGTATGACTTCAACTACTGCACGTTCTCCTATTCCATGGCTTTCTGGGACTGGGACAGGTGGCAGGAGGAAATCGACTGGATGGCCCTGCATGGGGTGAACATGCCTCTGGCTATTGTGGGCGAGGAGTGCGTGTGGCGTAATATGCTGCTCAGGCTGGGTTACTCCGAGGAGGAGGTGGGACGGTTCATCGCCGGACCGGCTTTCCTCGCCTGGTGGGAGATGAACAACCTGGAAGGGTGGGGCGGACCGCTCCCGCAATCTTGGTACGCACGGCAGGAGAAACTGCAGCGGCAGATTCTGGCGAGGATGAGACAATGGGGCATGACACCAGTACTGCCGGGCTACTCGGGCATGGTGCCCCACGACGCCAAGGAGAAACTGGGACTCGACGTGGCCGATGCCGGACTGTGGAATGGATTCCAGCGACCGGCCAACCTGATGCCTACCGACCCGAGGTTCATGGAGATTGCCGATGCCTACTACAGCGAACTGACCCGGCTCTTCGGAAAGGCCGATTTCTATTCGATGGACCCCTTCCACGAGAGCAACGACGACAGCCGCATCGACTATGCCGAGGCGGCGAAGGCCATCAACGGTGCGATGAAGAAGGCCAATCCCAAGGCGGTGTGGGTAGTGCAGGGATGGACGGAGAACCCAAGGCCGCAGATGCTCGATGCGCTTAGCACCGACGACGTGGTGGTGCTCGACCTCTTCAGTGAGTGCCGTCCCATGTGGGGCGCTCCCTCGATATGGCACCGCGAGAAGGGGTATGGCGACCACAAGTGGCTCTTCTGCCTGCTCCAGAATTTCGGGGCCAACGTGGGGCTTCATGGGCGCATGGACCAACTGCTGCAGAATTTCTACTCCACCAAGACCAATCCACTGGCAAGACATATCAGTGGCATCGGGTTCACCATGGAGGGCTCGGAGAACAACCCCGTGATGTTTGAGTTGATGAGTGAACTGCCTTGGCGCCCTCAACCCTTCACCAAGGAGGAGTGGATAGACAACTATGTGAGGGCCCGGTATGGCCAGACCGACCCCGATGTGCTGAATGCATGGCATATCTTGGTGGGCAGCATCTACAACTGTCCGGTGGGCAACAACCAGCAGGGACCGCACGAGAGCATCTTCTGCGGACGGCCCACACTCAATAATTTCCAGGCTTCCAGCTGGTCGAAGATGAGAAACTACTACGACCCTGAGGACACGAGAAAGGCGGCCTTGCTGATGACCAAGGCTGCCGGGAAGTTCGTGGGGAACAACAATTTCGAGTACGACCTCGTGGATATCGTGCGCCAGGCGCTGGCCGACCAGGCGCGCATCCAGTATCAGCGCACCATCGCCGACTACAAGGCTTTCTCCAGAAAAGAGTTTGAACGCGACAGCAAGCGGTTCCTCGATATGCTCGCCATGCAAGACCAACTTCTGGGCACGCGCAGTGAGTTCCGCCTGGGCACTCGCCTCTCGCAGGCAAGGGCTTGTGGCAACACTGAGGAGGAGCGGAATCTCTATGAGTGGAACGCAAGGGTGCAAATCACCACGTGGGGCAACCGCTATTGTGCCGACACGGGCGGACTGCGCGACTATGCGCACAAGGAGTGGCAGGGACTGCTTGCCGACTTCTATGCCGTGAGGTGGAGGACTTATTTTGATGCGCTCAGTCAGCAGATGCGGCAGATGACGCTTCCCAACCCCGAGATGCTGGGAACGGGAACCAACAGCAACAAGACGGCCGACGAGCTCTTCCAAATGGCGCTGCCACAGGAGGTGGTCATCGACTATTACGCCATAGAGGAGCCCTGGACGCTACAGCACAATGCCTATGGCGCCGATCCGGTGGGCAGTCCGGTGGAAATGGCCCGGAAAGCGATGTCGCTCATTCAGTAATCTACCAAGAAAAAACAATATGACTACACAGAAGCAACGCCTCCTCTCGCTCGATATCCTCAGAGGTATCACTGTCGCGGGAATGATTATGGTGAACAATGGTTACATGGAGTCGTTCGAGATGCTCGAACACTCCGAGTGGAATGGTATGACACCATGCGACCTGGTGTTTCCCTTCTTCCTCTTCATCATGGGTATTTCCACCTATCTCTCGTTGTCGAAATACCAGTTCCAGCCTACAAAGAAGGTGATATGGAAAATCCTCAAACGAACCGTACTGCTGTTCCTCATCGGACTGGCCATACACTGGTTCGCACATGCCATCGACGGCGATTTCTGGTGCTTCCCGCATCTGCGCATCTGGGCGGTGCTCCAACGCATAGCGCTGTGCTATGGCATCGTTTCGCTCTTCGCCATTTTCGTCTCTCATAAGTGGGTGATTCCCGCTATCGTCGTTCTCCTGGCCATCTATTCGGCCATTCTCCTCCTGGGCAATGGCTATGCGCAGGATGGATCGAACATTCTGGCAAGGGTCGATATCGCCCTCTTCGGTTCCGAACATCTTTACCACAAAGGACCGGTCGACCCTGAGGGCCTCTTGGGCACAATCTCCTCGGTGGCGCATGTGCTCATCGGCTTCTATTGCGGAATGAGGATGAAAAAGGCGGATACGGTCAACCAGAAGGTCATCAGTTTCTTCTTCATCGGCACGATACTGGTGTTCGCCGGTTACCTCCTGTCCTATGGCCTGCCGCTCAACAAGCGGATTTGGAGCCCAAGTTATGTACTGGTGACCTGCGGACTGGCATCGCTCCTGCAGGGACTGCTGATGGTCATCATCGACGTGAGGGGGAAAAAGCAGTGGTGCACCTTCTTCAAGGTATTTGGCATCAACCCGCTCTTCATCTATGTGGCGAGCGAGGTGCTGTCTATCCTTCTGGGGCATATCGGAGTGAGCAACGCGGTGTTCAGTGGCATCCATGCCGTCATACCTGCCGTGAAATGGGCTTCACTCACCTATGCGGTCTACTTCGTACTCCTGAACTATATCCTGGGGTATATCTTGTACAAGCGCAACATTTATATCAAATTATAGAAAATGAGAAAACTTTTGCTCACGATGATGCTTTCCGTGGCGGCTGTGGCCTATGCCGACGGAAGAAAGGAACTGATCCTCGACAAGGGATGGATGTTCTCACGCGACAGCGTGGAGTGGAAACAGGTCACCGTCCCACACGACTGGGCCATCAGTGGTCCCTTCGACAAGAAGTGGGACTTGCAATTCGTGGCCATCGAACAGAATGGTGAGAAAGAGAAAACCGAGAAGTCGGGCCGTTCAGGTGCCCTTCCCTGGATTGGGAAGGGGTATTATCACACCACGGTCAGCATCGACCAACTGCCGGCTTCGGCCATCCTTGTCTTCGATGGGGCGATGAGCGAGCCTGTGGTGCGCGTGAATGGCAAGATGGCGGGATATTGGGCCTATGGATACAATGCTTTCCGGCTCGATGTGGCCCGGCTCCTCAGAAAGGGAACGAATACCATCGATGTGACGCTCAACAATATGGAGGAGAGTAGCCGATGGTATCCGGGTGGCGGCATCTACCGGCCCGTGAAACTCATCCTGGGCGAGAGCACGCTCATCGACGACTGGGCCACCTTCTGCTATACCTCGGGGGTGGAGAACAACGTGGCCAACCTCAGCGTGCAGACCGCCTTGTGGAATGTTTCACACAATGACAACCTCTTTGTCGAGGTGGCGCTCTTCGACCAAAAGGGCTCAAGGGTGGCGGCCTTCCACTCCAGTCCCGACAACGAGGGCAAAATCAAGGATTGCTTGCAAGTGAACAAACCCAAACTGTGGTCACCGGAGTCGCCTTATCTCTACCGTATGGAGGTGAGTCTATACCGCGGCCTACAACTCATCGACCGGAAAGTGTCGAAAATAGGCATCCGGACGGTAAAGGTGAGCAAGGAGGGGGGATTCCAACTCAACGGACAGACAAGGAAAATCAAAGGGGTATGCCTGCATCACGACCTCGGACCTCTGGGAGCGGAGGTGAACAAGGCGGCGCTCATCAGGCAGATACGCACCATGAAGGAGATGGGATGCGATGCCATCCGCACGGCACACAACATGCCCTCCACATGGCAGATGGAAATCTGTGACTCGATGGGAATGATGGTGATGGCCGAGAGCTTCGACATGTGGATTTACCCCAAATGCAAGAACGGGTATGCCAGGTTCTTCAAGGAGTGGAGCGACCGCGACATCACCAACCTTGTGCTCAACCACCGCAACCATCCTTCCATTATTATGTGGAGTATCGGAAACGAGATTCCCGAACAATGGAGCGAGGAGGGTAGGGAGATTTCCCGGCATTTGCAGCAACTCTGCCACGACCTCGACCCATCACGGCCGGTAACCCAGGGGATGGACAGGGCCGATGCCGCACTGAAGTCGGGTTTCGCCCAGGTCATGGACGTGCCGGGATTCAACTACAGGGTGCACAAATACGAGAACAACATCAAGCAACTGCCTCAGGGCTTCCTCCTGGGGTCGGAGACGGCCTCAACCGTGAGCTCACGAGGAGTCTACAAATTCCCCGTCGAGGTGTCCGACCATCAGGTGTATCCCGACGGACAGTGCTCGAGCTATGATACGGAGTATTGCTCTTGGAGCAACCTGCCCGATGACGATTGGAAAATGCAGGACGACTACGACTGGGTAATCGGCGAGTTCGTGTGGACGGGCTTCGACTATCTGGGCGAGCCTACACCCTATGATGAGTACTGGCCGTCGAGAAGCAGCTATTTCGGCATCTGCGACCTGGCCGGACTGCCCAAAGACCGCTATTACCTTTACCGTAGCAGGTGGAACACGCAAGAGCATACCATCCACCTCCTGCCTCATTGGACATGGCCCGACCGGAAGGGAAAGGTCACTCCTGTGTATTGCTATACCGACTGCCCGTCGGCCGAACTCTTCGTCAATGGGGTGAGTCAGGGCAGAGTCTTCAAGGACAAGAACTCCCGACTCGACAGATACCGCTTGCGCTGGAACAACGTGGTCTATCAGCCTGGTGAGATAAAGGTGGTGGCCTATGATGCCAACTCGCAGGTGGTAGGCGAACAGGTGGTGCGCACGGCAGGAAAACCTGAGCGCCTGGTGCTCGAAACCGACAGGAAAACCATCGCGGCCGATGGCAACGACTTGGCGTTCGTCACGGTGTCGCTCCGCGATGCGAACGGCACGCTCATTCCCGATGCCGACAACCAACTGACATTCGAGGTGTCAGGGGCTGGCGCGTTCAAGGCGGCATGCAATGGCGACGCCACATCGCTCGAACCATTCACACAACCCACCATGAGCCTCTTCCACGGACAACTGGTGGTGGTGCTTCAGGCCGCCAATTACATGGGCGATATCCGCCTGGTGGTGAGGGATTCCAAAAACAAGGCTTTCGTGGCCGAGACCCTCGTCTCCGTGAAGTAAAAGGTGCAAGTAAAAAAGGAGCGAGAAAAAAGGAGCAGGGAAAAAGGAGCAAGTAAAAAGGTGCAAGTAAAAAAGGAGCGAGGAAAAAGGAGCAGGGAAAAAGGAGCAAGTAAAAAGGTGCAAGTAAAAAAGGAGCGAGGAAAGTGGCTCACCATGCAGTGTCAGCACCTTCCTCGCATCTAGTTTCTCCGTATGCCGCGCTTTCGGCGCGGCCTCAAATCCCCAAGCAAAACCCATGCTCAATGCCGTTCAACGACGGCATTGAGCATTTTCTTCCATTCCACAAGGCAGTCAAACCATTCCTTGGCACTGTGTACGCCAAAGCTCTCGTTGTCGCTGCCAAAGGTAATATAATAGGTAAACGACCGGCCAGGTACGCCTATCACGTAGGGGTAATTGTCCTTGTTGGCGGGCAGTTCGCTCACCACGTTCTTGCTCGGAATGCAGATGCCCAGTCCCACGGTCTCGCGCTTGTGACCGGCAGAGTCTTTCTCCGACACAGGCCAGTCGGTGCCCCAGCAACCACGAAGGCCTTGCTTGTCGCTGAACTCTGTGGAGTTCTTCACGTTGATGATGCCGGTGGCAAACTTCAGGTCGGCGACATCACGGCTGAAACCGACGTCCACTCGGCAGTCACGACGGCCGGCATAAAGGGTGTAGTGGGTGGTCATGGTCACAGGGGAGGTGGCACCCGTGGGGAGCCATTCTTCGTCGTATACCTCGATGATGGTGCGCAGCGGACCACGGGCCACGATGCGCTGACCGCGATGCTCCACATCCTTGATCATCGTAGGTGCATTGCCGTCCCATCCACGGAGGGTTCCCAGACCAAACGTTTCGCCCACCCAGAGCACGTCATCGCCATAGCCGGCGGCCTTTTGATTGTTGTCGGGATAAAACTGGGTGGCCTTCAACTCCAGTCCCTTGCGGTATTTGCCATAGATGTCCACGGTCTGTCGATGGTCAAAGTAGATACGGTAGGCCACCAGTTCGTTCTCAAAGGCGCATCCGTGGTGGTGGAGCATCCAGTAGGGATTCACGTCGCGGTCTACGGTCAGTTGTGAGATGTAGAGGTCTTGCTTGTTGGTCTCCTTGATTTTCTTGTTGGTGAGCATCAGGTCGGTATACACGCGAGGCTCATAGTGGCGGGCGCTGCCGAAATCGGAGAGGGTGATGTTGTAGGTCTGCTTCGATTTCTTGGGCAGACTGGCAAGGAAGAATACCTCATCGGGACGGCGGTCACCGTCCAGATCGTCAATCTGACAGGGAATCTCCACCCCATCAAGTCTCACCAATGCCGATTTCACGTCTGTACCATCGCCGAAGGCGTTGCGGATATCGACGCTCACAGGATAGTTCTCCTGCTCAATCTTGCTCTTGTTCTCCAATGTCACTTGTTTCTCTACGGTTCGCTGACCATAGCTGGTGCCCACGATGAGTATCGAGAGCACGGTGATGATTGTTCGCTTGTTCATATCTGTTTTCAAGTAGTTATAGGGTTGTTCATAAATCCATTTCCACTCTTCCAAGGAAGGAGATCTCCGCGCGTTGGCGCGACCTTACCGTAATCGATGTGCTGCCGCTCTCAAAGACGTTGAGCAGATATACGTAGATATCTTCCTCGTTATACACCTCAATGATGATGTCGTGCTCCCCGGGCTTCCGTTCCACGTCTTCATATTTCCTGATGGTTCCGGTGAAATTCAACGCCTTGCCTCCACCATAGGGCACACTATATGCGGTACCAAAATAGGGGAGGTAGGAGATAATGGAGTCGCCACGAATCTCAAGCGTATAGGGGGTCGACAGACTGATGCTGGGGAATCCAATCGGATGCGCGGTGGTGACAAAGATGGTGTAGTGGCGGTCGGCAAGTGCCTGGCGGGTCTTCCGCTCCAACAGTTGCTGTCGCTCCCTGCGCGATAGTTTCCCCACGCTATTGCTGGTGCCGCAACTGGCCAGCAAGGTGGCAAGTAGCAAATACAATATAATGTTCCTCATAATCTACAATTTTACAATGATGTCACAAATATAGATAAAAATTGGGAATTGGAAGTCGGTTGGGAGAATTTTTTCATCTTTTGCGTGAAAGAGTTCCCGTGAATCATTTGCCACTTTTGACGGATTCGCCCTCTTTCCTTTTTGCCGTGTAACGGATTGGGCATGCAAAAAAAATCTCCCTATCTCTTGCGAGACAGGGAGAGGGTTGTTTGTTTGGAATAGTTTTTTTCTTAAATGCTAGGCCTCAGGTATTACTGAAACCACACTCTTGTCGTGAGCACCCTTGTGGAAGTTCACTACACCGTCAACAAGTGCATAGAGTGTGTCGTCCTTGCCAATACCTACGTTCTGACCGGGATTGTGCTTCGTGCCACGCTGGCGAACGATGATGTTGCCGGCAGTAACACGCTGACCACCCCAAATCTTAACACCTAATCTCTGCGAGGCTGACTCGCGGCCGTTCTTAGAACTACCTACACCTTTTTTATGTGCCATTTCTTAGTCCTCCTTGATTTTAGCCAATTACTGATTTAATCTCAATCTGTGTGAACTGAGCACGGTGGCCATTCTTCTTGCGGGAGTCCTTGCGACGCTTCATCTTGAAGACAATCACCTTGTCACCCTTTACCAGTGGCTTCACCACTTCACACACTACTTTCGCGCCATCAACGGTGGGCGCGCCAACTTTCACGGCTCCGTCGTTGTCAACGAGAAGCACTTTCTCAAACTCAACAGACTGGCCTTCCTCCACATCCTTGATGTGGTGAACGAAGAGCTTCTTGCCCTCCTCAGCCTTGAACTGCTGACCCATGATTTCTACAATTGCGTACATTTCTTATTGTATAACAGGTTGTTCCGCAAGGCGTACAGCACCGTGCCGTCACTTTTTAGAGCCTCCACGGAGTAAATCGGCTGCAAAATTACTACTTTTTTGTCAAATACTATGTATAGACTTTTCTTTTAAAACCCTTTTTAACAGGTTTTAACTTACTCCATCCGGTCACTCCTTTAATCCAGTCGCTCGAATACCGAGTTGTTCGACTTGTACTCGGGCACGATTTCTTTCATTTTCATCACGATGCCCATTTCATCGTAGGTGTCGGCAATGGCGACAAGTTGCTCCACGTCTCTCTCCACGTCCTGATAGTCGTATTCTCTCACTTCGGCTATCCTGATCTTCTTGTGGAAACTTGGCTTGGTGTTCTCGTCGTTGGAGAGCAACTCTTCGTAGAGCTTCTCGCCAGGACGCAGACCAGTATACTTGATCTCCACATCCTTGGCACCACTGAGCTTGATCATTCGCTTGGCAAGGTCGGCAATCCTCACGGGAGCACCCATGTCGAAAACGAAGATCTCGCCACCCTTTCCATGGGTGCCTGCCTCGAGCACGAGTTTGCAGGCCTCGGGGATGAGCATGAAATACCTGATGATATTCTCGTGGGTGACGGTCACCGGACCGCCTGCCTTGATCTGTTTCTCAAACAGGGGTATCACCGAACCGTTCGAACCAAGCACGTTGCCGAAACGGGTGGTGACAAACTGTGTGCGGCCTTCTACCTTTCCTTCCTTGATGGCTTTGTCGAGACTCTGCACGTAAATCTCGCAGATGCGTTTCGAACAGCCCATCACATTGGTGGGATTTACGGCCTTGTCGGTGGAGAGCATCACAAACTTCTTCACACCATGCTGCACGCTGAGGTCGGCGATGACTTTCGTACCGTAGATGTTGTTCTGGATACTCTCGCTGGGGTTGTCTTCCATCATCGGAACATGCTTGTAGGCAGCGGCATGGAAAACGTAGTCGGGCTTGAACTCCTCGAAGATATGCTCCATCCTCCCTTTGTTGGCAATGGAGGCTACGGCAGTGGTGGCCTTGATGTTGGGAAACTGTTTGGCCATCATGATCCTGATGTCGTGCTGAGGCGTCTCGGCAGAGTCGATGAGCATGAGTTCGGCAGGCTTGTAGGCGCTAACCTGTTTCACAATCTCCGAACCGATAGAACCGGCCGAGCCGGTAATCAGAATCTTCCTTCCACGGAGCATGGCACCCACCTTCTCCATGTCTACTTGTATCTCCTCTCTTGGGAGCAGGTCTTCCACGCTGATGGGCTTGAGCCTGACATCGGAGTAGTCATCATCCTTGCCCCATTCCCTCGACGTTTCGGCCATGAAGATTTTGATGTCGGCGTTGATAAGCATGTCCTGCAGCCGCTGGTCGTTCTGGAACGCATGGTTCTGCACGGGCGACACGAGCACGGCCTTGATGCCTTTGCGTTCGAGCAGGTCAGGCAACTTGTCGTTCACGATATACACGCGCTCTCCCATCAGAAGACGTCCCTTGAAGTCGCTGTCGGGCGTGAGGAAACCACAGAGCTTGAATTGGCTTCGCTCCTGGTTCCTCAGGTTCTTGGCGATACCCACGCCTCCGTTGCGCACTCCGTAGACGAGCGTGCGCATGGCTTTCTCCTCGCTGTTGCTCACATCGAACACCGTCTTGGCAAGCACCCTCCATGCCCACATGAGAATGAGGGCCATGGCATACATGGCGATAATCTGCTTAGCCTTGAGGGCAACAAACAAACTGTGCCCGTAGGCCTCCTTATAGCCCATGTGCAACAGGTTGATGGGATGCCTCAAAAGCAAGGCAATCAGGCATGAGAGAATCATCGCGTACCCTATTCTCCTGAGGTCGATAAACGAGGAGTATCTCACCACACCGGCATAGGTATGGAATATCCTGAAACCAATGAGGTTGAAGACCATATAGACGGCAATGGTTCTCAGAGCGTCAAAAAAATGGGAGATGAGCGAACTGGCGCTGGTGTAGAGCCACAACACGAAGAAACCGGAAATCACGCAAATCATGATATCCAGCACTAGCACAGACCAATAGGGCAGCGCTTTTCTGGAGAGGTACCATCCGAAAACCTTCTCGGTGAAGCCTCCTTTCATTTCTTCTCCTCCGCTACTTTGCTGATGATGTCGATAACTCTTCGGGCGTCGTCCTCGGTCACGCACGGTCCTGAGGGCAGGCAGAGGCCTTTCCTGAACAGACGCTCACAGGTGCCGTCTACATAGGCTGGCGCATCCTTATACACGGGTTGGGTGTGCATGGGCCTCCACAGCGGACGGCTCTCGATGCCCTCGGCAGCGAGAGCTTCCATCGCACGCATCACAATGGGGGCGGGCTCATAACCGGTAGCATCGTTGGCATTCTCGAAAGTGATGGTGCTCAACCAGAAGTTGGGCTCCATGTATTCCTCGGGGGCATTGTGCACCTTCACCACGGGATGACCCTCAAAGGCCTCGGCGTAAATGGAGGCAAGATGGCGGTGGTGGGCGATATGGTCGTTGACGACGGTCATCTGACCACGGCCAATACCAGCACAAATGTTGCTCATGCGATAGTTGAATCCGATTTTCTCGTGCAGGTAGTAGGGGCGGGCCTCACGGGCCTGGGTGGCGTAGAACATCACCCGGCGCTTGGCCTGCTCGTCGGGACAGATAAGGGCACCACCACCCGATGTGGTGATCATCTTGTTGCCGTTGAAACTCATCACGCCATAGGCGCCAATCGTTCCCGTCATGCGGCCTTTATACACCGAGCCGAAAGCCTCGGCAGAGTCCTCAAGCACGGGAATGTCGTATCGGTTGGCTATCTCCATCACCTCGTCGATGTAGGCGGGCATGCCATACATGTAGACGGGAACAATGGCCTTGGGCTTGTGGCCGGTCTTCTTGATGCGGTCCTTAATGGCATCCTCCAGTTTGTTGGGATCGATGTTCCATGTCTTGTCTTCCGAACCCACAAACACGGGGGTGGCACCAAGATATACGGCTGGGTTGCACGATGCGGCAAAAGTAAAACTCTGGCAGATCACCTCGTCGCCGGGTCCCACGCCAAGGGACACCATGCCCAGATGCACAGCTGCTGTGCCCGAAGCCAATGCCACCACTTTCTTCCCCCCGCCAGCAAAACGCTCCAAGTCGGCTTCAAAAGCATCGACGTTTGGACCGAGGGGCACAACCCAGTTGGTGTCAAAGGCTTCCTGGATATATTTCATCTCATTGCCACTCATATGGGCAAGGCATAAATATACTTTATTCTTGTTTGACATGTGACCTTTATTTTATAATGAATTAATAGTGCTAGTGATAAGAAATCCGCTGATTCCAGAGGGCAAAGTTAAGTTAAATTTCCTTACTATGCAAGCGAAGATAAGAATTTTTCTTCATTATTGCCCTTTTTGATACTTACAAATCAATTTTGTTCGCTTTTGGAGGAATGCCAAAATGAAATCGAATGGCGGGCGAAGCCCACACAAACATAATCAATTCCTGCCACTGTGGGGGCGAACGAGAGCAAATGAGGACAAAATAATGTCACTAAATTTTTTCTTTATTTCTTTTTTTTTACTAAATTTGCAATTAGAAGATTCTTTCTTACCACATGATGGCACGATTTACTACAATCATCCTCATCCTCTTGGCGGTGTTGCAGCCTGGTAAAATGGCAGCTACATCAACTACACCCATCCATAACGTTGATTCACTGCTTTCGGTATACGAGAAAGTAAAGAAGGCCGATAAGGCCACCTTGGGACGACAAATCCTTTCTTTGTGTCTGGCCGACGACCAACTCTTCCATATTGACCGCCAGCCCGACAAGAATATGCCCCTCGACACGCTTAACCTTCTCGTGTGGATGGCTGCAGAGCGCTATTACTATAATAACAGCTATTTCAAGGAGAGTCTCTCGATGATCGGCAAGGCGCTGCCGCTGTCAATCAAAAACAATCCCGAATACCATGCCACGCTGCTCTGCGACCGCGGCTATTGTCTCTTCAAAACCAGTCGCAACAATGAGGCCATCGATGCCGAAATGAAAGCCGAGCGTTTCAGCAAGCGTCATGGTCTGCTGCTCCCCTTGGCACGCTCCTACAACTACCTGGCCATCATCAACCTCTCGCTCGGTTGCATCGACGAGGCGAAGCATTTTGTCCAAAAAGCCATTGATACCGACCGCCTGACGGGTTCGGACCAGAACACGCACAATTATCTCGGCATTGCCTGCGAGGTGTATAATGTGGCCAAGGAGCCTGACATCGCCATCCGCTATGGTCATCAGGCCGTGGATGCCGCCCGTGCCCTCGGCTATGATGCCGGTGTGGTGAATCACCTTTCACAACTGAGCTATGCCTACAACCGCAAGGGAAATCTCCAACAGGCTCTGGCCATGTCGAAGGAGGCTGTGCGCACCGTGGAGGAGATGGAGGTGGTCGATCGCAACCTTCTGGCCATCAGTTTGGAATATGTGGCTTTCAATCTGCTCGACATGAAACGCAATAGTGAGGCCGTGCCCTATATCCGGCGCGCTATCGCTTTGCAAGAAGAACTTGGCAACTTCCGCTCAGCGTGTTACGACCACTTGTCGCTGGCTGAGGCTTTGGAGGTTGATTACCCGCATGAGTCAAATAAGGCCATGCACCGCTATGCCGTGATGCTCGACTCGCTCCATCGCGCCGAGATGCACGAGGCTCTTAGCAATGCCAATGCCGCCCTCCACAATGAGGAACTGCAGGAAGCCAACGAGGAGGGCCAACGACGCGAACGCCTGATAGCAATCGCCGCCGTTGTGGGCATCTTGCTCCTCTTGGGAGTCATTGCCGTGCTGGCTTACATCAACCGACTGCGCAAGCGCACCCAGCAGGCAACTAAACGGCTCCAGGCCGACCGCGAGGCCTTCTACACCAACGTCACCCATGAGGTACGCACGCCGCTCACCGTCATCCTCGGCCTGGCACAGAAGATGCGTACAGCCGAGAAGGATGCCGCCAAGAGAGATTCTCTCGCCATCATCGAGCGTAACGGACAATTGCTGCTCAACCTTGTCAATCAGTTGCTCGACATCTCCAAACTGACCTCCGACAACTTGCAGTTCTTCTGGCAGGAGGGCGATGTGGCTGCCTTCGTGGAGATGATTGCCGAGCGCTACCGTCCGCTTGCTGCTATCAACGGCGTCAACCTGATCTATCAAGGGCCTTCGCAGCCCATCCATATTTTCTTCGTTGCCGATGCCATCCAGAAGATGGTGGGCAACCTCCTCTCCAATGCCATCAAGTTCACTCCTAATGGCGGCACGGTGACAGTCGGCGTCAGCAGCGAAGCGAATAAATATCTAGTAAGCGTCACCGATAATGGCATCGGCATCCAGCCAGAAGACATCGCACACTTGTTTGAGCCATTCTATCAAGGGGCCAACCACACGCGCACAGGCACTGGCGTGGGACTTTCTCTCGTCCATCAGTTGGCTAAGGCCCTGGACGGGCAGGTCAAGGTGAGCAGCTCACCTGGTGTGAAGACCATATTCTCCATCTGCCTGCCTCTCAAAGAGCACTTGTCTGAGGACGAACGTCTTGCTATTGCCACGTATTCCGCTGATACCCAGGCACTTACCCCCCCCCTCACCCGCCAGTCGGATTTCAGCACAGGCCGACCGACGACCTGAGATGGTCACAGGAAATCATGTCAGTGATGATGGGCAGACGCGGATTCTCGTGGTTGAGGACAATGCCGATGTGTCAGCCTTCATCGGCAGCGTGCTCGGAGAAAGCTATGCCGTGGCCTACGCCTCGGATGGCGCTGAGGGTGTGCGGAAAGCCACTGAATGGATGCCCGACCTCATCGTCACCGACGTGATGATGCCCGAAGTTGACGGCTTGGAGCTTTGCCGCCGCATCCGTTCCTCGGAGATGACCAACCATATTCCCATCATCATCATCACTGCCCGCACAACCGACAGCGACCGCCTCAATGGCTTCGAGGCTGGGGCAGAGGCTTATCTTTGCAAACCCTTCCTAGCGGAGGAACTCCTGCTCCGTGTCAGTAAACTCCTGGAACAGCGACGCCTCCTCCAACAGAAATTCAAGTTGTCGATGGCTGTGAACAAGGAAGAGAAAACTGGCTCATCATCCACTACTCATGAGACCACCATCTACGAACGCAACCTCTCCGAAGCCAACAGCGCCTTTCTGCGCAAAGTCAATGAGGCAATTTTGCGCCTGATGCCGGAAGGCAAGCTCGACGTACAGGATGTAGCGGCTGCCGTTTTTCTGAGTCGTTCACAATTCGGGCGGAAACTACGTGCCGTGGTGGATATGTCACCTTCCGATTATATCAACGACGTGCGTCTGAACGAAGTTCGCCGTCTTCTCCATGTGCAGCCGCCATTGACGTTGCTTGATATTGCCTTGCGTACAGGTTTCTCCGACCATGCTCATCTCACCCATGCTTTCCGCCGCAAGTTCGGCATGCCTCCTTCTCAGTACATCCGTCAGAGCAACGCTGATTAGATTTCATGCCCTCACTGGGCCTCGGGGGCACATTTGCGCCATGGTGTCAAATTAATGACGCAAATAGACAAATGCGGAAACCACTGGTTTCGTAATTTTGCTGATGAAAAAAACATCAGCTATGAGTGTAAAAACCTACAGCAACAAAAAATTGCTCGAACAGTTGTCCCTGGCGATTCAAGACAATATGGCGCTAGGAAAAGTCGATATCAAAACACTGGCCGACCAACTGGCTATCAGCACCTGCCAACTCAACCGCCGTGTCAAAGAGGCAACCGGCCTGACCTCATCAGACTTCGTTTTGAGCGCCCGTCTTGCCAGAGCCAAACGATTGCTGGCCCAATTCCCTGAAATCACCATCTTCGAGATAGCCCATCAGTGCGGCTTTGCTGATACCGCTCATTTCAGTCATGTTTTCAAGCGTAAGGTAGGGCTTTCCCCCACGCAGTTTGTTTTCCGTCTCCAGTTCCAGAAAATCCCTCAAAAGGAGTGATCATTTTTTTTGATATGCATTCGATAGACAACTATATGCATCCGATAGACAAATAAGTATTGTAAAAAAATGCTAATTTTGCATATTGGCATATGTAAACTACTGAGATGAGTTGCCTGTCCGACGTGGCCAAAGCAACTCCATTTAACACGATTCTATACAAATTAATAATAGTTCTAACTTAATTATTTATTAACATGAAAACAATCAAGTTCTTAACATGTTTGTTGCTCGCCCTTTTCATGGGTACAACTGCAAGGAGCCAGACACCAGCCGTCTATCTCAGTGGCTCAATAAATGGCAAGACCAAGGTCATATCCAACAAGGGACAGACTTACAATTACAATGAGCCTGTCATTACCAGTTTAGGTGCCAATAAAAATGGTGTCTATGCTTTGGCAAGAACAAGGGAGGTCGCGTATACCTCTTTAGAACATAATGAAAATACCTTTGATTGGGGCCAGCATTGGTACCAACCCCGATGGAATTGTAAATTGACCGGTGGCGGCGTTGTCTATAATAATAATTCTGTTTATAAGAGTTACACTGATCCGGATTGGGGAAATGAGGATTTCTATTCCTCTTTGGTGATGAAAGTAAGTGGCCAAAATGTCATCGTCGCTGGTGTCCGTACCAAGAAATATCAATACCTTATAAAAAACAAACCTTTTATAGGCTTTGAGT
Source organism: uncultured Prevotellaceae bacterium (assembly GCA_900317305.1). Taxonomy (GTDB): domain Bacteria; phylum Bacteroidota; class Bacteroidia; order Bacteroidales; family Bacteroidaceae; genus Prevotella. The sequence continues at coordinate 70,470 of ONGG01000022.1, forward strand.
CTATGCAGATTGGTGAGGTCAACAAACTATCTGTTTTCAGAGGTACTTGGCAGCATCAGGGAAATGCGGGTAAGTATTCTGCGAGATGGAGAGATGAACCTCTCAAAAAATTGCGCCCAATGGTATGTCATATCACCGACTGTGCTTATTACAATGGGAAGATTTATGCTGTCGGCTGCAAGGAGCACGACGGTTCGGCTTATAACATGTCGAGCGCCCATACAGACTCCTATTACAACCATCGTGCCCAAATCTGGGAGAATGGCAAAGACTTCATGCAGGTCAGTTCCGGCGACTTCTCCAACAGCTGGGCCAATTCCATCACTTGTATAAGAGATAAAAACAGAAACAACCATTTCTACACTTGCGGATACAAATGGCAGCCCACTCAATATTTGCGGGATGATTTCAAGAGAAAAGCGTCAAACAGCCATAAGGTGACGCATATGGCTTTAGTATGGAGAGACAAGAAAGAGGTGACGAAATTATATGATCAAAAAACAGACCGCTCTGAGGGTTATCCTTACCCAGCGAAACAAATTGACAAGCAAGTGGTCATCAATTATGGCTATGGTTATTACTTATTCGATGAGGTCTTGTATGAGGTGCAGTTTAAGGATGACGGCTCCTTAAAGAGCAAGGCATCGGTCATTGGAGGTTCCAATATCAAGGTGCTGGATATCTGCTTCCCTGGTGTGTACAGGGCTGGAGGTTGTTATGCTCTCGTGGAAGAAAATGGTGAGGACAAGGTTTATTTAGTGGATTATGGTGGCAAACGAAAATTGATTCATAACTTCGGAAAGACGAATATGACGAAAAAATTGATTGCCGTCTGCGAACCATAGTCATAGACGCCTGTGGCGGCAACTCCATTTAACACGATCCTATACAATTAATAATAATTCTCACTTAAAAATTTACTAACATGAAAACATCTAATTTTTTAACATGCTTGTTGCTCGCCCTTTTCATGGGCACAACTGCAAGGAGCCAGACTCCACAACAAGGGACAGACTTACAATTACAAAGAGCCTGTCATTACCAGTTTAGGTGCCAATAAAGATGGGGTCTATGCTTTGGCAAGAACAAGGGCTATCCCTTATAGTTATTATGAACAAAATGACAATTCTCGTGATTACGGCCAGCATTGGTACGTACCCCGATGGAATTGTAAATACATCGGTGGCGGCGTTGTCTATAATAATAATACTGTTTATAAGAGTTACACTGATCCGGATTTTAAAAATGAGGATTTCTATTCCTCTTTGGTGATGAAAGTAAGTGGCAACAATGTCATCGTCGCAGGTGTCCGTACCAAGAAATATCAATACCTTATAAAAAACAAACCTTTTATAGGCTTTCAGTCTATGCAGATTGGTGAGGTCAACAAGTTATCTGTTTTCAGAGGTACTTGGCAGCATCAGGGAAATGCGGGTAAGTATTATTCAAAAAATAGTGGATACACCAATGATGTGTTAAGAAAATTGCGCCCGATGGTATGTCATATCACCGACTGTGCTTATTATAATGGGAAGATTTATGCTGTTGGTTGCAAGGAGCACGACGGGGATGCTTGGTGCGTAGCGAGGGCCCATAGAGAGTCCTATTACAACCATCGTGCCCAAATCTGGGAGAATGGCAAAGACTTCATGCAGGTCAGTTCCGGCGACTACTCCAGCAGTTGGGCCAATTCCATCACTTGTATAAGAGATAAAAACAGAAACAACCATTTCTACACTTGCGGATACAAATGGCAGCCCAAGCAATATTTGCAGGATCATCTAGGTTTTGGCAGTTATGAAGTGAAGCATATGGCTTTAGTATGGAGAGACAAGAAAGAGGTGACGAAATTAAAGGAGGAAAATCATGTTCGCGAAACAAGTATTCCCAGCCATGAACAAGAAGTCAGCAAGCAAGTGGTCATCAATTATGGCTATGGCTATTACTTAGTCGATGGGTGCTTGTATGAGGTACAGTTTAAGGATGACGGCTCCTTAAAGAGCAAGGATCAGGTCATTGGAGGCACCAATATCAAGGTGCTGGATATCTGCTTCCCTGGTGTGTACAGGGCTGGAGGTTGTTATGCTCTCGTGGAAGAAAACGGTGAGGACAAGGTTTATTTAGTGGATTATGGTGGCAAACGAAAATTTATTCATAACTTCGGAAAGACGAATATGACGAAAAAATTGATTGCCGTCTGCGAACCATAGTCATAGACGCTGATGGCGCCCTATATTGTGTGAACGATAATTGCATACTCTGGCCAGAATCCATCTGGCCAGAGTATTGGATGTCAAGCAATCTCTCCATAAATCAATCAGTCAATTTGTATCCATGAAACAACGAATAGAATTGCTACTGCTGGCCATCTGGCTAATGGCTGCATCTGCTGCCGCCCAGACAGTGGGAGGTGAGATCAGGCGGCCCAAGAAGACCGGCACCACCACTTCCACTTCAACCCAGAGAAACTCTTCTGGACGAAAACAAAACGACCAGAAAGGCTCAGGCAAGAAGACCTCGGGAACGTCATCGTCCTCCTCCCGCAACGACATCCTGAAAAAGATCAATGACAACATGGTGTTTGTGAAAGGAGGCACTTTTCTCATGGGAGCCACACCCAACATGGCCTCTGATGCCGATGAGCAAGAGAAACCGGCCCATCAGGTGCAGCTCTCCGCATTCTATATCAACAAATACGAGGTGACTCAGGAGGAATGGGAGGCCGTGATGGGCACCAACCCCTCGGAGCAGAAGGGAGACCGCCTTCCCGTGGTGAAAGTGAGCTGGGACGACTGCCAAGCCTTCATTAAGAAGCTCAATGCCCTTACAGGCAAACATTACCGGTTGCCCACGGAAGCCGAATGGGAGTATGCCGCCCGCGACGGAGAACTTCAGTCGGGATATAAATATGCCGGAAACAACGGCCTGGGGAACGTGGCCTGGTATAGAGACAACAGCGATGATGAGCTGCATGAAGTGGGCACATGCCATGCCAACACCTTAGGTCTCTACGACATGAGTGGCAATGTCTACGAATGGTGCAATGACGTTCCGAGATGGTATACCGACAAGAAGGAGGTAAACCCCCAGGGTGGCTCGAAAGATCACGAAAAGATTGGAAAATACCGGGTAGTGCGCGGTGGCAGTTTCGTCACCGATGCCAAGAAATGCCGGGTCTCCTATCGTTTGTGGACTACTTCTACAAATACCTCTTTCATCGATGTCGGCTTGAGATTGGCGTGCGACTCGGAAGCAGCCTCCATGGAGAAAAACAGCATCCTGCAAAACCTCATGAATAACATGGTGACAGTAGAGGGCGGCACATTCAACATGGGGTCAGACAAATATGATACCAGCGAGATGCCTGTCCACCAAGTGACTCTCTCCACTTTCGGAATAGGGAAATATGAGGTGACCCAGGAAGAATGGCAGATGGTGATGGGCTCCAATCCCACCACGACAAAGAACAGAGGAGCAAGGGTCCCTGTCACCAATGTGACTTGGAACGACTGTCAGAAGTTCATCCAGAAACTGAATGCCTTGACCGGAAAACATTTTCGCCTGCCTACTGAGGCGGAGTGGGAATATGCAGCCCGTGGTGGCAAGAACGGGGGGCGGCATGTGTATGCAGGAAGCGATAAACTCGATGATGTGGGATGGTATAAAGACAACGCTGAGCATGCATCCCAGGTGGGCATGAAAGCCCCCAACGAACTAGGACTGTACGACATGACCGGCAATGTGTTTGAATGGGTGAACGACTGGTACGCTCCCTACCAGAACACCAAGCAGAACAACCCCAAGGGACCTGCCACAGGTTCTGACCGCCTTATAAAAGGCGGCTCGTTCCAAAACGTGGAAAAATACCTGCATGTGACCAACCGGCAGTTCCACCTTATGCCCGACCAGTGCTCGTGGAGTCTCGGTCTGCGACTCGCATGGTGATTCTTTCGCTATTATCACTCAACACCACTAATCGACCCATGGCTATGGATTTCATAAATGAGACACGTCTGGCTGACGGAACCTTGCTTCAGAATGGCAAATACCGCATCGAGCGTAGCATCGCATCGGGAGGATTTGGCAATACCTACATCGTGACCAACACCGTGTTCAACGAGCGTTTGGCCATGAAAGAATTCTTCATCATGGGAATCAGCGAGCGAGAATCTGATCACACCACTGTAGCGGTGAGCAACACCATCAACCGCGAACAGTTTGACACGCTCAAGGAAAAGTTCAAGAAAGAGGCACTCAGGCTGAGGAAATTGCACAACCCCCATGTCGTGAAAGTACATGACCTCTTCGAAGAAAACGGAACTGCCTATTATGCCATGGAACTGATAGAGGGCGTTTCGCTCGCCGAACGGCTGAAGACTACAGGAAAACCCATTGCAGAGACCGAGGTTTACTCTATCCTCCGTCAACTGCTCGACGCCTTGGAGGAGGTGCATGGCATGGGCATCTGGCATCTTGACCTCAAACCCGGGAACGTGCTCATCGACAAAGACGGACGGGCCGTGCTCATCGACTTCGGAGCAAGCAAACAGCTGAAATCCAACGAGGGCTATTCCACCACGTCTACAGCCATGTGCTACACACCAGGATACGCACCCACAGAGCAGATAGAGCAGAACCTTGACCGCATCGGACCATGGACAGACATCTATGCGCTGGGAGCTACCCTCTACAACCTGCTCACCGGCCGCAAACCGCCTTCAACCAGCGAGATTCAGGATGGAGCGCCATTCGTCTTCCCCCAACCTGTGAGGGAGCGCACCTCAACGCTTATCCAGTGGATGATGAGTCCCAACAGGTCAAAACGACCACAGAGCGTCAATGAGATCAGACAGTTCCTCAAAGCCCCTCTCAAAACCGAGTCATCTGCTGTCGGCAACGAGGTGACGACATTCGCCCCGTCAAAGGCCGGTCAGCAAACAACAACAACGGCAGCAACCATTACGGCCGACAAGAGCTATAACAGGTCTTCCCTGTTGAAATGGGGAGGCATTGGCGTGGCACTGGTGCTGGTGGGCGTGGGAGCCTATCTTGGCCTCGCCCCAAAACATCACGAAGACACCCCACCTGCCGATATCACCGCTGTTGAAGAAACAGAGCCCAAGCAGGCAGAAAACCTCTTTTTTGAATCCAAACTTGGAACCTGCTCCTATACCGGCCCGATAGATGACGACGGAAAACCACATGGCAATGGAGAGGCGTCATTCACCGACGGAAGGTTATACAAGGGGCCATTCGTCCACGGGGAGATGACAGGCGAGGGCGCTTACTTCAAATACAGCAATGGCGATGTCTTCGAGGGTACCTTTGAGAACAACGCATTTGCCAAGGGAAGATATACCTTGAGTGAAGACGGGAGCTACTTTGAGGGAACTTACTCCAACGGACAACCCAACCAAGGAAAATGGTATGACAAAAACGGAAATATATTAGAATGACGGAAATTAAGATAGGAAGAGATGCCACGACTGGCCAACTGCGGGTGACAACCAACGGCAAGTCGGTGGCGATAGGAGAAAAAGACAGCGTGCCCAAAGGTGTGGGACGGGAGCATGTCAGCGTCACTATCGACGACGGCGGCGCTATCACCCTGCGCAACCTCAATGTCGAGAACGACACTTTTGTCAACAACATTGGAGTGGAGGTGAAACGCTTGAAAAAGGGCGACCGCATCGAACTGGCCCGGGAGCATTACCCGCTCTCGTGGGACGTACTCAACCCTTTCATTCCGAAGTTTGCCGACATACGGCCATTGAAAAAACTCTGGGACGACTATCAGAGTGAACTCCTCAACCTGCAGATTAAGGAACGGCGGTCGGGCGTGCTGCGCTCTGCCACAGGACTCATCACCATGGCAGCCATGGTGCTCAGCGTGTTCACAGGGCGTGACAATCCGCTGTTTCTCACCCTCTATGCCTTGGCGGGCGTGGTGTCAGCCTTCTTCTTTGTCAAGGCTTTCCGTGACTCCTCAAAAATGCCCAAGCTGCAGCAGGAGATACGCGAATCCTTCCCCAAGAAATATGTTTGTCCGCATTGCGGGCACTTTATGGGCAACCAGAGCTATGAGATTATCTCCCAAGGCAAAAACTGCCCGCACTGCAAAGCCATTTACATCAAATAACCAAAACCATAACATACAATGACAAACAACGACAACACCGTTTTCCGTGCCAACGAGAAGCAAACGGGAAAAGAGAGCATCAATGCGACTCAGAAGAGTGAGAAAATCAAGAAATGGAAGAAAGTGGGCATCGGTGCCGCTTCGGCCATATTATTAGGAGGATCATTGACAGGAGGATCGAAAATCCTCGCTGCCGACCTGCCCGTGGATGATGCCGCCAATGGCGGTGACATGCAGGCTACTGATGTGACTGAGGCCCAGGAATCGTTCCAAAGGGCTTTCTCTGAAGCACGGCAGAGCGCCGGGCATAGTAGCTCATTCAGATGGAGAGGTGCCACCTTCAGCACACATACCACCGAGGAATGGGATAAAATGTCGGAAGAGGAGCAGGACGAGATAGCCGAACAGGCTTCCATGGATGATGCCGAGGAAGAGACAATGGAAGACGCTCAAGATGTCGCTGCTGAGGACACACAGGATTTCGCAGATGAACAAACTGCTGAAAGTGGGGCAGACGCTGACGCACAGGCCGATGACTCCAATTTCCTGCATACCATCATTGGAGATGTTGTGGGCAAGGTGACCGACAAACTTACCGATAAGGCCGGTGAAGCTGTGGATAGTCTTCTCGGAAAAGTTCTGGGCACAGGAGGCTCTGGCAGCATGGATTCTGATGATGATGTCTCTGCTAGCGACACCACTGATGATGAAGAAGGTTCTGTGACTCAAGATGCGGCCGACGGGAATGAGGAACAGACTTCTGATACTGGAGAAGAGGATATGGCTGAGGATGATGACACAGAGTCAGGCGAGATAGGTATACAGTCTGATGGGGAAATGCTTGATGAGGCGCCAGAGGCGAACGAAGAGCCAGTCTCACTTGCTGAGGAAATTGACTCCGAAGACGACGAGGACATCGCTGATGCCATAGAGGTTGATGCCGATGAAGGTGATTTGGTCGAACCTATTGTGGACGATTTCGAGGGTTCAGATTATGTAGATGTCACACCCTCCGATGATGATGAGGTCATGAGTGCCGAAATCATATCCGAGGATGACGGCGACGATGAGGTCTACGAGGCTGATGTCAACAGCGATTCCGCTGTGGTTGATGATGAGAATACAGCGAATCTCACGCCTGAAGCCACAACTGTGGAGGAACTCGCTGAATCCATCCAGAATGAGTCGGCTGGTCTCGATGAAGTCGAGGATACCAGCTACATCGGTGATGACATGACCGATGTTGGCATAACCAGTCCGGTGAACGACGACGACATGGCTTCCATGTAATCAATATTTCTACACAGATGACGCTGAGTTGCAGAAGAGACTCTGTATCTCTGCGTCTCTGTGCTTTCATTGTAGTTGGGCGCTTCATTCAGAGTGTAGCCCAATCCTTTACTTCCATATCATTGACTTAAACCGAAGCCATGGAAACAAAACGCGTTAAATGTCCAAAGTGCAGCAAAAAACTTGAGGTGGCCAACAAGAACCAAGAGAGTGTTCTGTTGGTCAGATGCCCGCAGTGCAACGCCAAGATGCGGGTGAAGTTCGACACAGGAGAAACGGTATTGGCCGATGCGGAAGACAGGTCTGAAATCATCGGATTGCTGAAAAACGGAGACAAATACTATCGCCTGCATGAGGGTGTAAATATCTTGGGAAGAAAGGTCATGCCGCCTCAGGCCGACGTGTCCATAGAGACCGACGACCTGACCATGAGCCGCAAACATGCCGCCATAGAGATTGTACGTCTGAAGAGCAATAAGGTCAAGGCTGTGCTCGGCGACCTTAGAACTCGGGAAAAAGCAGGCATCAAGCCTATTTTCCACGAGGAAATCCCGCTTGATGCCGACGACCGTGTCGTCGTCTGCTTCGGCGACACCATCCAACTGGGCAATACATTCCTGAAATACGTACAGGAAATGTAGGCCTTTTGAAAAAAATCACTCCAAGTCAATCCTGAAGATGAGAATTAAGATATACAGGCCGTTGGGCATCTATGAAATAGGCCATCGCGACAATCAGGAAGACTCAATATGCCCGTCAGTGGGCAAAGCCTCCTCAGCAGAGCGGGTGTTCGTACTATGTGACGGGATGGGCGGACATGAACACGGAGAGGTGGCGAGCCAGACAGTGAGCACCGCCATCTATGACTACATCCATGCTCATTGGCCGGATGACGACAAGGTGGACGACCGCCTCATCTATGATGCCATCAATGCCGCCTACGAGGCGCTTGATGCCAAGGATAGTCATTCCGTGAAAAAGATGGGTACGACACTCACCCTCGTGGTGCTACATGGGGGTGGATGCACGGCGGCGCATATCGGTGACAGCCGCATCTACCATTTGCGTACGGCTGAACGGCGCCTGCTCTACCGCAGCCGTGACCATTCTTTGGTGACAGACCTCTTTCTGTCCGGAGAGATCGCTTATGAGGAGATGGCCACTTCACCAAAGAGGAATGTCATCACCAAGGCAATGCTGCCAGGGGAGGACAACCGTGTGCGACCCGATATCGTGCACATCGGTCATCTTCAGAAGGATGATTATCTTTACCTATGCAGCGACGGTATGCTGGAGCAGATGGACGATAGCCAGTTGGTTGACTTGCTGTGTGCCCAAGATAGCGATGAAACCAAGCGACAGCGGCTCATGGAGGCCACTACTGCCAACGGAGACAACCACTCTGCCCATTTAATACATATCCAGGAGGTAATAATGGATGAACATGAGACTGTGGTGGATGATGAGGGCACGGCACGCTGCAATTTCCTTAACATCCGCCCAGTCGAAGTTGAGGACAAGGCAGTGGAAGACAACCAAGAGCCAACAACCGTGACCCAAGAGAATCGGCCAGACTTGACAAGAAAGAAAGATAGCAGTTGGATGTGGTTGCTGCTCCTTGCCGTCATGGTTGCCACATTCCTGTATGTCATGATGAATAAGGGATGAAATGAGGCACCTATCATATAACAAAAATGTTCAGGAGGCTTGAGCAAGCTTTCGGCTGAATGGCGGGCGAAGCCCGCATAAACAATCGCAACTCTGTTGCGTAAGGAATCTCCCCGCGACTCTTTGATGGGTCGCGGATACCTTAATGTCCGAGCGACCGAATAGGGAGCGGTTGAGCCCCCTCCCGATGTCGGGAGGGGGACGGGGGGAGGGTAGGTGCCCCTCCTTAGGATCAAGGAGGGGGCGGGGTGGTTGTGACCTCCAAGCCGAAGGCTTGGCCACTCGTTATTCGGGGCTTCATTTTGTGTGTCGCCCAATTCGTTACTCGGGAATAGAAACAAAAAAACTTCGTATTTTGTTTCGTATTCCTTTCGGTTTGCACTATCTTTGCCGCTTCGCGGCCAAAATAGGCTGTGGTTCAGAAAAGAAAAAAACAAGATTTATTTTGCTTTTCACTCACCTTGCACTATCTTTGCAGAAACAATCAAACCTTAATCACTGAAAAAATGATGAGATTATTCACATTGCTATTGCTCACCCTCAGTGCGCTCAACCTTAGTGCCCAAAATACGGATGTCACTCCCATGTCTCCCCCTGATTACAGCCTTGAGACCCTCCGCTCTTTCAAGTGCGAGGAAAAATATGGCGACATCAACAAAGATGGCATCGGCGACATCGCATTGATCTCATTCGTTCATTTCAAGGAGTTCATCTCCTTCGATGAGAATGGCGACACCCTCGATGCCAACCAGCCTGTTCTTGCCATCTTCTTCGGAAACAAGAACGGACAGTATGATTGTTTCAAGCAGTACGACAAAGTGCTGCCCTTCTCCGAGGTGAAATACCACACCATCGACTATTCACTCGATGTGAGCGACAAGGGAGTCATCACCATCGACCTCGATCATTTCTCGAGCATGGGGGGATGGGCCAACACCTCCTATCGCTATGTCTTCCGTTATCAGAATGGCGACATCTTCCTCATCGGTAGGGAAGAGGATTCCTTTATGCGAAACAGTGGCGATGGGACGAAGACGAGCATCAACTACCTCACGTCGAGAAAACAGGTCACTACCTACAATATGTTCGATGAGAAAGTGCGTCCCAAGGAGAAATGGACGCGTATTCCCAGGAAACCATTGCGCCTGATGGGAACCTGGACCCTTGAGGAAGAGGGCGAGGAATAGGATTTGCCGCCCCTTGATCATCTTTTTCCCTCATCAGTGCGAATAGCGGAGTATCCTGAATTTGTCGGAAAGGTGGATGATAACCATTCCTACGACAACGCAAGAGAGGAGTGTAAGGAAGAACACCGTGTAGGGTGAGTCGATAAACTGTCGGTAAATCCACAAAAAGGTTCCGTGGCTGCAGAAGATGATGACGCTCATCTTCCGTAGGAGTTTTGCATAACTAATACTGACGTCTCCCACCCTGATGACAAGCATGAAAATCAAAGGGCATGCGATGAGCAAGCTCAGGAAGCAGTCATCACTCCATATCCGATGGGTTCGGTAGATCATATAATACTCAAGATGAGCGATGATGAAGAAAGTGAGCGATAGAAACAGCAACATCCTCCAAGATACCTTGATATCGGCATAGGCAATCATCTTGCCTATCATAATCCAGACTAAGGCAGTTATGAAACTTAGATGTGGCTGACCTATGATTATGGAATAAATAGGAAGTATATGCTGCGTGGCCCAGTTGGGTGAGACCACTGAATAGTAGGTGGAGGTTCCACAACAAAAGAGATATAAGACCAAACTGATCGACATCGTCACCCAATCTGGTATTCTGGCCTTGTAAATGGCCCAATAGATGATGGCTGTCGAGATGATGGTGCTCGACAGGAACCATGAGGCCATGAATGTGCTGTTAAGGCAGAACGCTTGAAGAGCGTAGAGCAAAGCGCGGGGAAAACCATGAACATACCATTCCCGTTGCAGGGTGTTAGGCACGATAAACAGGATGGTCCAGAAAAGCAGGAGGAAAAAGATTCGCTTCAGGTATTTGGCAAGAGCATGCCCTCTTTCTTTGGCGTCGGAAATGTAGCGCAGTTTCGAAAAGAAGAAATATGAGCTCATGATGAAGAACAAGGGCACGGCCATACGAAAGAGGGGGCGAAACGAAAGTGAGAATATGCCAGAGTGAAGGCATAGGATGAAGAACGACAGTACAATCTTTAATATGTCAAACTTGTTGCCACCAATTTTCGGCTGGGCCTGAAGGCTTCCTGTTTTTGTGTCAGGTTCCATTCTTTTCCTGAATAACTTCGAAAAAACTTTATGGTCGCATCACCACTAGGCGATGCGACCATTATAGGTTATACAAAACTCCGTTTGATCTTGTCGACATAGGCATCGATTACGGCAACGGCGGTGATGCTCACCACATCGCGCACCGAACTGCCATAGTCGGCAAAGTGGATGGGCTTGTTCAGTCCCATCTGAATCGGTCCGATAATCTCAATGTCGGGCTCAAGGGCCTGGAGCATCTTATACGAAGAGCGGGCACTCGTCAGGTTGGGGAAGATCAGCGTATTCACATCCAAACCGTGCAGGCGGTTGAAGGGATACAGGGTGTCGCGGAGTTCCCTGTCGAGGGCGGTACTGATCTGCATCTCGCCATCGATGGGCAGGTCGGGCATCAGCTTGTGTATCTGAGCCACGGCCTCACGCACCTTCCGGCTGCCTGCCGACTGGTCGGAACCGAAGTTGGAATGGCTGATCATTGCTATCTTCGGGTCCACATTGAAGAAGTGAACGGCGGTGGAGGCCAACTTGGCGATATCCACCAGTTTGTCGGCATCGGGGTCATTGTTGATCAGGGTGTCGGCCACGAAGAAAGTGCCGCGCTTCGAGTTCAGGATGTGCATCGTGCCGAAAGTCTTGAATTCCGGGCGCACGCCGATAATCTCCTTCACTACCTTCAGCGTGTTGGAGTATTTGGTGTAAAGGCCGGTGATGAAGGCATCGGCATCGCCGGTCTCCACCATCATCATGCCAAAGTAGTTGCGCTCAAACATTTTGTCGTTGGCTTCCTCAAAGGTGTAGCCATCACGCTGGCGCTTCTGGGTGAGGATGCGGGCATAGCGCTCGCGGCGCTCGGCCTCGCGGTCGTGGCGCAGGTTCACGATCTCTATACCCTCTAAACTGAGTTCAAGCTGGGCGGCCAACTTCTCTATGCGCTCGTCGTTGCCTAGAAGGATGGGGTCGCAGATGCCTTCGGCCTTGGCCTGGACGGCGGCTTTCAGCATCGTGGGATGGATGCCTTCGGCGAACACCACGCGCTGGGGATGGGCACGGGCGGTGTCGTAGAGTTTGCGGGTCACCTTCGTCTGTAGTCCGAGCATCTGGCGCAGATGGTTCTTGTAGCCCTCCCAGTTGGTGATGGTCTTGCGGGCCACGCCGCTGTCGATGGCGGCCTTGGCCACGGCTGCCGACACTTCGGTGATCAGACGGGGGTCAACGGGCTTCGGGATGAAGTACGAAGGGCCGAACGTCAGGTTGTTCACCTTATACACGTCGTTCACCACGTCGGGAACGGGTTGCTTGGCCAGATTGGCGATGGCAAGCACGGCGGCCATCTTCATCTCCTCGTTGATGGCGCGGGCGTGTACGTCGAGAGCGCCACGGAAGATGTAGGGGAACCCGATCACGTTGTTGATTTGGTTGGGATAGTCGGAACGCCCGGTGGCCATCAGCACGTCGGGGCGGGAGTCCATGGCGTCCTCGTAAGATATCTCGGGCACGGGATTGGCCAGGGCAAAGACGATGGGCGAATCGGCCATCGAGCGCACCATGTCCTTCGTCAGCACATTGCCTTTCGATAGACCCACGAAGACGTCGGCGTCGCGGACGGCTTCCTCCAGGGTGTGCACGTCGCGGCGGTCGGTGGCGAAGAAGCGTTTCTGCTCGTTCAGGTCCTCACGGTCGCTGCTGATCACACCTTTCGAGTCGAGCATCAGGATGTTTTCCTTCTTCGCGCCAAGGGCCATGTAGAGCTTCGTGCACGAGATGGCGGCGGCACCGGCGCCGTTCACCACGATGCGCACCTTCGCAATGTCCTTGCCGTTCACCTCAAGGGCATTCTTCAGACCGGCAGCCGAGATGATGGCGGTGCCATGCTGGTCGTCGTGCATCACGGGGATGTCGAGGGTGCGCTTCAGGCGCTCCTCGATATAGAAACACTCGGGGGCCTTGATGTCCTCAAGGTTGATGCCGCCAAAGGTGGGAGCAATCCTCTCCACGGCCTCGCAGAATTTCTCGGGGTCTTTCTCGGCCACCTCGATGTCGAAAACGTCGATGCCACCGTAAATCTTGAAAAGCAGGCCCTTGCCTTCCATCACGGGCTTGCCGCTCAGCGCACCGATGTCGCCCAGTCCCAATACGGCTGTGCCATTGCTGATCACGGCCACAAGGTTGCCCTTGTCGGTGTACTTGTAGGCGTCGTCGGGATTCTCCTGTATCTCTAGGCAGGGGAATGCCACTCCGGGCGAATAGGCTAGACTCAGGTCGGTCTGGGTGCGGTAGGATTTGGTGGGCTTCACCTCAATTTTGCCGGGGCGCCCGCTTTGATGATAGGCCAGTGCGGCTTCTTTCGTAATCTTTACCATGAAGTGTATTTTTATTGATGTGTAATGTTGCTGAATGGTGATGGTTGATGTCTACAAATCATTGAAAATCGCCAAAAATTCATGCAAAGGTAGCAAAAACTATTCGCATGCGAATAGTTTTTCGTAAAAAAATACTATTTTTGTCCCAGAAAATAGGAATAGTTGTCCACTTAACTGCAAGAATATGCAAAAAAACGCTCCCAACACTACTTATCGCATGGATTTGAGAACCAAAATCCTGCATTGTGCCTTGTGCAATTTCAGGGAGAAGGGCATCAAGGCGGTCAAGATGGACGACATCGCCAACCAACTTTCCGTGTCGAAGCGGACGCTCTACGAGATCTTCAACAAGAAAGAGGACCTGCTATTCGCCTGTGTCAAGTCGCACGACGAGGAGATGAGGCTAAGACTGGAGCATCTCATTCAGAAAAACGACACGGTGATGGATATCCTGGCCGCCTTCTTGCGGCTGCATATCGTGGAGAGCTGCCACACCAACCCGCTTTTCTATGCCGAGTTGCCCAAATATCCAAAGGTCATGGAGTATATCGACCGTAAGCACGACACGCAGCGCGGACAGTCGATCGGATTCATGCTCAAAGGGGTAGAGGAGGGGTTTTTCCGCGAGGATGTCAACTACACAGTCATCACCCACATGACCGAGGTCTTCATGCAAAATGTCATGGACACCCAGTATTATCACACTTTCCCCATGCCCGAGATTGTGAAGAATGTCATCTTGCTCGTGCTGAGAGGGGTATGCACAGAGAAAGGACTCCAAAGGCTTGACCTGATCGACTTCGATTCGATGGGCGAGTGACGGGGCGTCACACGCGCTCCACTTGCTTCACGCCCTTCACCGTGCGCAATTTCTTGATGAGGGCCTCCAGGCGCGACGTGTCGTCGACCTGCACCACGAGGATGCCGCCAAACAAACCGTCATGGCTGTCGATGTTGATAGAGCGCATCACAATCTTCTCTTCTTTCGATATGATGCTCGTGATGTTGTTCACGATGCCGATGTCGTCGTTGCCCACCACACGCAGGGTGATGGAGTATTGCGACGTGCCCTTGCCACTCCAGCGGGCACGTACGATGCGGTAGCCGAAACGCTTGCGCAGCTCTGGGGCATTGGGGCAGTTGGCACGGTGCACCTTGATGCCGCCGTTCACTGTCACAAAACCGAAAATGTTGTCACCATAGATGGGGTTGCAGCATTTGGCCAACTGGTAGTCGATGCCCTTCAGGTTGCGGTCCACCACCAGCACGTCGTCGTTGTGCAGGGCTATCTGCTCGTCGGGGTTCTCGTAGTTGAACTCCTCGGCACTGCGCACGGGCACCTGGGGGGCATTGCCGCTCAGTGCCTGCTTCACCTCCACATATTTCTCTATCACTTCGTTGGGGTCGAGTTTCTCGTCGGCCAACTGCTTGTAGAAGTCGCTCGTCTCCTTGAAACCGAGTTTCTTGATCAGGTGCGACATCGTCGCCTCCTCCATTTCTATCTTGCGGTTCTTGAAACGCCGCTCAAGCATCTCCTTGGCGTAAAGACCGTCTTTCACCTGGGTCTCTTTCAGGGCCAGGCGTATCTTCGACTTCGCACGCGAGGTCTTCACAATTTGGAGCCAGTCGCGCTTCGGTTTCTGGTTGTTCGAGGTCAGAATCTCCACCTGGTCGCCGCTGCGAAGGGGCTCGCGCACCGGCACCAACTTGTCGTTGATGCGGCCGCCCACACAACGGTTGCCCACGTTCGAGTGAATACTGTAGGCGAAATCGAGCACCGTGGCACCCTTCGGAAACTTCAGCAAGTCGCCCTTCGGGGTGAACACAAATACCTCGTCTTCGTAGAGGTCCATCTTGAACTGGTCCATCATCTGCAGGTCGTCGTTGCTCTCCAGGGCCGAGCGGATGTTGTTGAGCCACTCATCGATGCCCGACTCTCCTTTCACGCCCTTGTAGCGCCAATGGGCGGCCAGACCGCGCTCGGCCACCTCGTCCATACGCTCGGTGCGTATCTGCACCTCCACCCATTTGTTCTCCGGACCCAGCACGGTGATGTGCAGACTCTCATAGCCGTTCGACTTCGGCACCGAGAGCCAGTCGCGCATGCGCTTGGGGTTGGGCTGGTACATGTCGGTGATGATCGAGAAGGTCTGCCAGCACTGCATCTTCTCTTTCTCAGGGGGAGCGTCGATGATGATGCGGATGGCAAAGAGGTCGTAGATACCCTCAAAACCGCACTTCTGCTTCTTCATCTTCTGCCAGATGCTGTGGATGCTCTTTGTGCGGCCTTTCATATGGAAACGCAGACCGGCGGCACGCAATTTCTCGTCGATAGGGCCGATGAAGCGTTCGATATAGGCATCGCGGGCGCGTTTCGTCGCGTTCAGCTTCTCCTTGATCAAATAGTAGGCATCGTGCTCCAGGTATTTCAGGCTCAGGTCCTCCAACTCGCTCTTCAACTTGTACAGGCCCAGCTTGTGGGCCAGGGGAGCATAGAGATAGGAGGCTTCTTCCGAGACGCGCCGCTTCTCTTCTTCCTTGTCGGTGTCGCGTATCTGGCGCATCAGGTTCACACGGTCGGCTATCATGATGAGTATCACGCGCATGTCCTCGGCAAACGACACCAGTAGGTTGCGGTAGTTCTCGCTCTCCACCACGGGGGTGCGCAGGTAGAGTTGCTGCACCCTGTCCAGACCATGCAGGATGTGTCTTACGCCTGTGCCAAAGAGGTGCTCCGTCTCCTCAGGTTCCATATGGAGGGTCGACTCACACGAGTGCAGCAGGATGGCAATCACGCCATCACGCTTCAGACCGGTCTCCTCTATGGCTATCTTGGCAGTCTGCAGCCCCAGAAGCATAGGGTTCAGACCAAAGACATTGCGCTCTATATGGCCCGACAACTGTATCCGCCCGAACAACTCTTCTATCTTCTTCACATCGTCGGCTTGGAAATAGGGCGACATGGAGGTAAGGAGCTCGGATTGCAACGCATTGATCTCGCGGGTCTCTTCTTGGGTGAATGTCGGTTGGCACATATTCTTTTCTCCTATCAATTATTGTGGTTTCGCTTTCGCTCAACTTTTTGTGGGTCCCTCTTTGCACACGGGGATTCTTACAAATCACCGCAAAGTTACAATTTTTTCCCGCAATTATTCTTGCAATTAAGAAAAAGTAGTTATATTTGTGACTTAAATACCATAAACGTGTTATTAAATCTAAAAATATGATGCTATCACAACAAGACCTTAAACAGATTGCCGAAAAAGGAATCACCGAACAACAAATCAATGTTCAGCTCGAAGAGTTCAAAACAGGTTTTCCCTTCCTCAAACTCGAAGCCGCCGCTGCCATAGGGAAGGGTATCGTGGCCCCCGATCCACAGGAGAAGGAGAAAATGATTGAGGCCTGGAACGAATACAAGGCTGCCGGAAACAAAATCGTGAAGTTCGTACCTGCATCGGGTGCTGCCAGCCGAATGTTCAAGAACATGTTCGCCTTCCTCACTGCCGATTACGATGTGCCTACTACCGATTTCGAGAAAACCTATTTCGACAATATCGAGAAATTCGCCTTCTACAACGCACTGAATGAGAAATGTGTGGAGAACTGTGGTGCCGACATTAAGGCGCTCATCGCCAAGGGCGACTACAAGGCCGTGGTGGCCAATATGCTCAATGCCGACGGACTCAACTACGGACAGTTGCCAAAGGGATTGCTGCTATTCCACAACTACCCTGAGGGACCGCGCACACCCATGGAGGAGCACCTCGTAGAGGGCGCGCTCTATGCTGCCAGCAATGGCGAGGCCAATGTCCACTTCACCGTGAGCCATGAGCATATGGCGCTCTTCGAGAAGAAGGTGGAGGAGAAGAAAGATGGATATGCACAGAAATATGGCATCAAGTACAACATCTCGTTCTCCGAGCAGAAACCGAGCACCGACACCGTGGCGGCCAATCCCGACAACACGCCATTCCGTACTGAGGACGGGAAACTGCTCTTCAGGCCGGGCGGACACGGCGCGCTCATCGAGAACCTCAACGAGATCGATGCCGACGTCATCTTCATCAAGAATATCGACAATGTGGTGCCCGACAGGCTGAAGCAGGAGACGGTCGACTACAAGCAGGTCATCGCCGGCGTGCTGGTCACACTCCAGAAAAAAGCGTTCGACTACCTCAAGGTGCTCGATACGGGCAATTACGACCACGAGCAACTCGAGGAGATGATACGCTTCGTGCAGCGCGACCTCTGCTGCCGCAAGAGCGACATCAAGCTCCTTGAGGATGCCGAACTCGTCATCTACCTGCGCAATAAGCTCAACAGGCCGATGCGCGTGTGTGGCGTGGTGAAGAATGTGGGCGAGCCGGGTGGCGGTCCGTTCCTCACCTACAACCAGGATGGCACCGTGAGCCTCCAGATTCTTGAGAGCAGCCAGATCGACAAGTCGAATGCCGAGTACCAGAAGATGTTCACCGAGGGCACGCACTTCAATCCCGTCGACCTCGTTTGTGCCGTCAAGGACTATAAGGGACAGCCTTTCGACCTGCCGAAGTACGTGGACAAGACCACTGGATTCATCAGCAGCAAGAGCAAGAACGGCAAGGAACTCAAGGCTCTTGAGTTGCCCGGATTGTGGAATGGTGCCATGAGCGACTGGAACACCATCTTCGTAGAGGTGCCCCTTGGCACGTTCAACCCCGTGAAGACCGTCAACGACCTCCTTCGCGAGCAACACCAGTAAAATTCATCCTTATCTCATCTAGCCCCCTCCTACACTCCCCGACAAACGGAGAGTAGGAGGGGGCTTCCAAGAAAAAAACATGAAGAAATCAATCGCTTTTTTGCTTCTTTTCCTTTCTACCTCTGTCATGGCCCAGCAGGTGCCCGTGATGGAGACGGGCGGACAACCCATGCCCGACGAATGGATTGACAAAGACACGGGCCACCGACCAGCGTTGGATTATCTTCCGAGCCAATTTCGAGGGCGTGGAGAATGTATATGCCGTGGAATTGTAGCAATCAAACCAAATCCAAAATCCCATAAACCATCATTCAAATGAAAATGAGAAAAACAATTCGTGTGTTCGGTCTGGCCATCGTCCTTTGCATGATGGCCGTGTCGTGCAAGGAAAACTATTCCATTGGCGAGAAGGTGGGCACGCTCACCGAGTTCGCCCAGTCGGGTCTGTTCTGGGATTCATGGGATGGCCGTCTCAACCTTACGCAGACGGGCATGAACACGGCAGGAGAACCGTTTGAGTTCTCTTTCGACAACGACCGAAACGACCAGGACAGCCTGATTAACCTGATGAGGCAGGCACAGGTAGAGGGCTGGAAAATCAAGATTAAGTACCACCGTGTGATGGGATGGAATTGGTTTGAGAACCGTGGCCGTTTCGACTATTTCGTGAATGATGTGGAGGTGCTCGACAAGAATTTCGCCAATGTGCTCCGTGCAGGCAATGCCCCACAAGGACATGTCGTCGACACCATCTATGTGGTCATCGACAAGTCTGAGGTCAGGAAGATGCTGAAGGAGAAATAAAATATCTTTCTCGACTCTCGCAAGTTGAGAAGAATTCAGAAGTTACTGAAGTTCGAAAGTTCAGACATTACTTCAAATAACAGCCATTGAGCCATAATAGATGAATTCGGGCCGTTGTCTGAACTCCTGAACTTCTGAACTTCTGAACTCCTGAATAATCCAATTACCTTTTCCGTTTCTTCGCTTCCGGCAACTCCTTGCAGGTTTCGCTGACGAGCATCGATAGATAGTCGCGGTCGTCTACGTCGGCAATATAGAAATAGTCTTTCGCTCCCTCATAAGGTGGACGGAGCACTTCTTCCCTGAGCAATGCGCGGGCTGCCTTCGTGGGTTTCAGATAGAGACAATCATCACAGATGAGTCCGAAGATTTTACCATTGCAATATATGGCATAGTCGCCAAACATCTTCTTGGTCACTATCTCGCCCGCACCACTGCATTGGTCGGCGATGTATTCTACAAAATCAGCATTGCTTGCCATTGCTTACCTGTTTTTTGATAATCTTGAAGTATCGCCTCCGCTCTACTTTTTCAACGTGCTATAGTTGGGCCATTATGCTTTGTTGTTCCCATGTGCAGGCATGAGTGAAGACGGCATTCATGGTCAATACTTCAGTGCGGGTTTGCCGTCTACTACGCACCAATGTTCACTATTTGATCCAACAATCATACGGATGATTTCATTGGCGTCGGTTGTATTGGTCAAATCCGTTCCTTGTAGTGTGGTGAAGCCAAAACTTTTGGTATATCCACTGGAGTTGACTTTTACATAAGTGAAATACGTCTTTTCCGAATAAGCTCTCTTATAGAATCCATAGAACGGACCGCTGGCAAGCGGTGAGACATATTCGGTTTTGAAATCTATGGTGGTGGCATTCATAAGAGAATAGGTGATGGTAACCAGAGACTTCGCATCATCATACCCGATATGTCCAAAGAAGCCTCCGCATCCAGAGGTGTTCTTTCCGATAATCTCGCCATCAAACAGACAATTGGTGATCTCGAATTTTGACTCATAGTTTTCCCCGATGAAGCCTCCGATATACCCTCCACCTTCAATTGTCGAGTTGATGGTCACGCTCGACCAACATTTTGTGATGGTAATGGTGCTTCCTGATTGTGTGGCCTGACCAATCAGTCCTCCCGCTCCCGTGTGGTTGGCCTGAATGCTGCCAGTGACATGCAGGTTGGTTATAGTGCATCCGTTCACCTCGGAGAAAGGTGCACAGTTCTTGCCCTCACTGACGTATGCGATGTTCAACTTGTGTCCGTTGCCCTCGAATGTGCCGGCATAGGGATGCTCCTCTGTTCCTACCTTTACCTGAGAGTTGCCGAGGTCCACGTCCTTGATCATGACCGCACTCAAGTTGGTTTCCCCATTGTTCACGAGCTCGGCAAATTCTTCCCATTTGGCCACATCGCTGATGATGAATCTGCCTTGCGGATCGTATGTGGGGGGGTACAGTTCAGAGTAGAAATATCCCGTATGGGGGTTGGCGTAGGTGCCGTCAACCTTGTCCGGGTCATAACTGATATGGGCAGAGAGACTGGTACAGCCTTTGAACATATCATCGCTTGCCGGCACGTTCCATGTGTTGTCGCAGTAGATGGTCTTTAACCCACCACAATTAAGAAACATCTCCTTGGTGTTGGTCACGTTGGTCATGTCGAACGCATTGACATCCAGTTCCTGCAGACCGGTGTTCACGTAATAGCCTTGGAGATAGCAGCCTGCGAACATTGCTTCCATGTCGGTGACAGACGAAGTGTTGAACTTACTGACGTCGAGCGCGTTCAGTGACCGACATCCTTCGAAAAGATGGTTCATCCTGGTGACCCATCTGGTGTCGAGTGATGACAAGTCCAACGACTGGAGTTTTGAACATCCTGCGAAGAGATATTCCATATCGGTGACATTCGAGGTGTTCACGCCCGAGAGATTGATGCTTGTGACGTTGCTGCACCCTTTGAACATACAGCCTATATCTTGCACACTGCTCATGTCGAGTGAACTGACATCAAGAGAGGTAAGTCCGACGCAACCCTCAAACATGCTCCGCATGGAGGTCACTTCCGAGGTGTTGAGGTATTCCAAACCGTCAATATCGGTGATAGAACCGTTACTGTATCCTTTTAGGAATCGCTCAAGGGTCGGAAGATGCACGTTGCGGAAACTGGGTTCGATGACCACATGCCGTATCAAGGTGTTGCCATTCCAGGCCCATGTCCAGTGGCCATCAGGGTATACTTCCTTGAAATCGTCATAGCCATAAACGGTTCTCACCGATTTCCCGTCATACTTGTCGTTTTCGGCGATGGTCTTGGGGGTCCTGACAAAATAGAGGTAGTCGTCTGGGTTGCCCACACCTTTGAGACATAAGGCGAAGATATTGCTGTCGGTATTGAAATAGCCATCATCTCCATTGGCCATCGATGCGTCAACCTTGCTGCTGGCGTAGCCAGGGAGTTGTTCGCACCCCGTGAACATATAGGCGGAGTAGGGTGGTGTCCAAGCCTCGTCGGCATAGATGGTGTGAAGCGAGTTGCATCCATAGAACATCATGGTGGTATTGATGATAGGCTTCATGTCGACTCCTGTGAAATCAATGGTCTCGAGAGAAGTGCAGCCGTAGAACATCTTGTTCATATATCCCGCACGGCTGGTGTTGAGGTTGCAAAGTCCCCGCACTGTAGTCAGGTTGACGCAACCATGAAACCAACTGTAGAAGCCCGCCGGAACAACGAATCTGAAACTATGGTCTATAACCACCGTGGTGACCTGCTGGGGCACCTTTATCGTACCAACAGCACTATTCGGAGTGGTTCTTATCCATACCGGAGCCGCCACGCCGTTGCTTAGGTTCTCATCGGTGATTTCCCAAGCATAATCAATGGTGTTTCGGTCGTAGGTATCGGGCCTGGCGTCTGCTTGTACGAAATACAATGTGGTGTTGCTCGAGCACCATAGCGCATATCCCCTCCTGGCCTTGGCAGAGATGTCGGTCACGGAGAAGGAAAGGATAAGGGTCAGCACGAGTGCTGCGGTCTTCTCGATGTTATATATTCTCGTCATTCCTGATGTGGTTTTATGTGGGTGTACTGAGGTCTTCACTTGATAGAGATTTTTCTGCCATTCTGTATATAGATACCCTTGGGCAGGCGACGCATGTCTGAGTCCTCGCCTACCTTCCTGCCAGAGAGGTCGTAGATGGAGGTGGCATGCTGAACGTCGGAGATGGGTGAGGTGATGTCGTTGGCATCCTCGATGGATATGCCTAGGCCATTGGCGGCAGAGAGCGTTTCGGCTACAATATAGGCCCTATAGGCGGGAATCTTGTTGGTGTCGCTCCTGAAGAAGAAGAACCCCAGTTCGCCATTACTGTTATGCCCCAGGGTGAGGATGCTGCCCTGTATGGTGCCTGAAGAGCCCGACTGGTCGCCCACAATAAACCCTTTCTCACCACTTCCTTGGAAGTAGTCGCAGAGGTCTTCTGGCTCGGTCATGTCCTCGTCGGATTCATAAAGTGGATAGATGCCGGCCTTGTTGCCGTAGATCAGCACCGGCACTCCGCCATGCACGTTGCTGCCCAACTCATGGAATCTGACCATACCCTCCTCTGTGTCGTCTCGCTCAAAGCAATAGTAGGATTTCAGGCCCTTTGGCAATTCGGTGTTGAAGTAGATGCACATGGTGGCATACTTTGCCGAGGTGACTTTCAATGGGAAATAACGTGCCAGGTTGTCTTCCAGGTCGATGTATTGCCAGTCGCGCGACTCGTCGTAGCGGTAGGTGTCGATATAGGTGGCATTGTCGGTGGCGTCGTTGATATACACTTGTAGGTTGGTGGGGATGGCATTCTTCTTAAGGTCGATGTAGTTGCCCTCGTCATCGCCGATATACAGCGTTTCCAAATACGCTGTTCCTTGGAATGCGCCGGTGAGGATGCCGTTGATGGGAGCGGTATACATATAGCTTTTGCCCTCTTTCTTGGGCGGGTATGCCACAATATACTCGTTCTCGTCGAAGAGCACTCCTTCGCGGCTCTTGAAACGGTCGTTGCCATTGTTCACCTCAATCTGTTTTACGCTCGAGGCTCTGAATGCATAGGGTTCCACATTCGTGAGATTCACCGGCAAAGACACCTTCTCCAGACTGCTGCACCCACGGAATGCGTCGGCAGCGATGGCCTTCAGTCCGAGGGGGAGTTCCACCTCCTCGAGACTGGAGCAACTGCTGAGTTGGGTGGTGAGCCTGGTGATTCCCGTGAAATAGCGCATCTCCGGGAACATGACAATGGCTGAGGATGATGGGTGGTTGATGAATGGAGTGAAGTTGGTGACGCTCATGGCTTGTTCGAGCGTGATCACACCATTGGTGCCGAAGGCTTCCACGCAAGCCTTCCTGGCCTCGGGGTCAACAAACTGTATTCCTTCTACGAAGTCGTCAGGCACTGTGATGAATACCATGTTGTTCGACTTGTCATGCCCGTTCGTGGAGTTCAGGGTAGCCGTAAGTCCCGCTGTGCCTTTGGCTTTCGGTTCGGCAAGTCCATAGTCTGCATAAAGGTTGAGGCAGTTCTCCTTCGTCGGCATATTCCATTTGATGTTTCCAAGAGGCAGCTCAAGGATGTTTTTCGTCTCTGCCGAACAGTCGTTCTCGTCGAAAGTGAGCGGTTGTGATATCAACTTCATGTAGTCGGTCGTGGCGAAGGTCTTGAGCACGGGATAGTGGTTGGCCTCGGCTGTCCATCTGCCTTGCTCAGTGAAGAGGCTTCCGGCTGTCAGCTGGGCGGTCGACATTCCGGCACTTCCTGTATCGTCGCATGCGGTCGTCATCTTGTCGTAATAGCAGTCGGTGGTGGTGTATCCATTGCCCGGACAAATGCCGCCCGGCCATTTTTCGTTGAGCTCACCGTAATAGGAAATCCTGCCGATATTGAGGCAGTTGGCGAACACTGCGTTGTTGGCTTTTCCAGCGATTCCGCCAATCTGGCTTGACATGACATCACGCTCGGTGCTCATCACCGATGTGGCATTCAGGCAGTCGGTGATGGTGCCCGAGGCTTTGCCGCAGATACCGCCCGCATAGAGCAGACCCTGTTGGGCCTTGAGCATGATGTATCCGTTGGTGAAGCAGTTTTCCAAGGCTCCTCCGTTTTCAATGGTGCCTGCGATGCTTCCCACATACGACTCTGCACCGGAAATACCCGAGAAATCGTCGGTGATGACAGTCTCCACCATTCCCATATTGGCCACGCGGCCCGTGGAGGCGATACTTCCCAGCAATCCGTGCTGGTGGCTGAGGTCGCTTTCCGACTGTTTGGGCAGATACATGCCATGCACGAGGTGTCCGTCACCATCGAGATAGGCTTTCCATGAGTACACCGCTTTCTTTGTGTCAATCCATGGTATTGCCGTCTCGGTGCTGGTCAGTAGGTTGCGGTTGATAATGATGTCATGCCCAATCTTGTAGTACTCGTTTTGTTTGTTGTTCTTCACGGCGTAGGCCAGTTGTCCCGCATTCATGATGAGATAGGGATTTTGCGGCGTGCCGTTGCCTATACTGAACACATCGCTGTTCGCTCCGGTAGGGATATGTTCCTCTCCCTCCCATTTGTCGTCCGAGTTGGCCATGAATAGGTTGAGCCGTTTCGCACAGGTGCCGGCAGTCAGGGTAAGTATCTCATAACCCACGGCATCCGACATCAGTCGGAGTCCTGTCACACTGCCGTTGCCTACCGGAGCCGACCATGTGGCTGTCTCGTTTCCATATTTGGTCTCTGTCAGCGTGACTCCGAGATACACACGCTCGGCATTCTCATTTCCTTTGAAGAATATGGGAGTCACGGCAAGTGTCGATACCGGGGTGTCTTTTATGGATTTCAGCTGCGGGTAACGGTTTTCGGCGAATATCCAGTCCTCCTCGTCGGCCACTAGCGTGAATGGTATGTCCTCACCGATGACTTCTGCTGTTTCGAATCCGTAGATATAAGACATTATCTGCTCAGGCGAGTCCTCATTCATCAGTGTCTGATAGTCGGTGTCGTCGGTCATCAGCCTCTTGTCGTAGAAACAGTTGTAGAATACATGCTTCATTAAATCGGAGTCACCATCGTAACTCCCTATCATTGACTCGCCATTTTTCGAACCCAGCAACGTGAGCGTGCCGGCATAATAACAGCTGGTGAGATTTACAGAAGTGGCCACGTTGCTACTGGTGTCTTTACCGATAAATCCTACGAGTCCGCCCGACTTGTTATAGGCATCCGAGACTCCTCCTGCTGCATAGCAATTGGTAAATCCAAACGACGATGACATGGGGCTGAAACAGGCATACATATAACCAAACAGTCCTCCCGTCCAGTTGCCTCCATAGACCCTGCAGACAGAACAAAGACCCTCGTATTTGCTACTCATGTCGTTGTTGTTGGAATATCCGCAGATGCCTCCGATCGAGATATCCCATGTTGGGGCCAAATTGGGAAAATCCGGCTCCACGACGCGGCCCGTCAGCATGCCCGACGAAGTACAGTCCTTTAGGCTTAATTTCTCGGCATAACCCACGATTCCCCCGATTCTAGACCCAAGGGCGGTGGAGTGGATGTTGATGTCGGCATTCAGCCTGTTGGGTTGTTTATGGCCGCCAGGATTGTGGTTGATTTGGCCTTTATTGCAAAGAGACCCTGCTATGCCGCCCACATTGATGTGTCTGGTTCTTGAGGTCGTGCTGCTCTCATCGTTGATGGTTATTTCTCCATCCACGTTGATATTGTTCACCATACATTCGTCATAGCCTGTCAGCGCGCCAACATTCACATCAAGTTGGTTTTCTGGCTCTGCCTCAAGCGTCACGTCGATTTTCACATTTCTCAGATTGAGGTTGCTCACCATGGTGTAGTTGTCTTCGTCGGTCCTCCCGAAGAGTCCCAGATAGACTTCATCAGGGCGAATGGCATCGATGCATTTGTTGATGGTCATGTTCGAGATGGTGTGTCCCTGTCCATCAACGATACCCTTGAAATACCACTTATGCTGCGAGTCGTAGTATCGTATGGGAGCCCAGTTGGGGTCGGCTCCCAAGTCGATGTCGGCTTTGATTAGCACATTACGGTACCTGACATCAAGTGGGGTCAAGGCCACATGTTCACGGAATTCTACCAACGACTCGTAGCTGTCGATGATGAACGGATGCTCGTCTGTTCCATCGCCACGGAGAAACATGAAGGTGTTGTCGCTCACCTGTGCGGATGACCACAAGGGCATGGCCATAGTCACGGCAAACAATATTAGTCGGGTTACAAAGCGTGTTTTCTTCATCATGTCAGAACAGGAATTTAATGCTTTCATCATCTGCGCTCAGCACGAAGAACGCATGACGGTTGATAGGAACCAGCATCTCTGTGCCATTGGCCTTTCCGGTGAAAAGTTCCTTGCCGTCGAGGTCATAGAGTCTGATGGTCTCCCCTTTGCTGAGTCCACGCACCAGGATGCCGTTCTCCTTGTAGGTGAACGCGATGCGTTTGCCTCTCATTTGCTTGTCGGCCCTCAGGTCGGCTCTCACTCCGTCGATATAAGTGGGGGTTCCGCTTTCATGGAGTGTGACATACTGGTAGCTGTCGTTCGGGTTGATCTCCCGATAGGTGTTCATTTCCGAGATGGAGTTGGCGCTTTCGGGTACAACTGTTGCTGCCACTACCGCCTGGATGTCGTTTCTTACCGAAGGCACTGTAATGGTAGTGATGAGTTTTTGGTACGTGCCATAGTCTCTCATCTCGCTGGCAGGGATTCTCACCATTTCGGTCATCATACTCTCTTCGCTCAGCCTCGGGTTGTCCAAAACGGCCAGCATTATCGCTTGGTCGGAGCGCAGCTTGACTTTCGATTTGTTCGTCACCTCCACAACGAAAGTGTTGTTTCCATTGTCATCTACAGATTGAGAGAGCACTTTCATTTCCGTATCCACGTTGTTCATCGGAGTGATTCGGGCCATTGTGGAGCGCAGGTTGCTCACTTTTCGGCGGTTGTTGAATATCGATTTGAAGATATTCTCATACTCCACATCCACTTGCGAGGAGATATACCCATTGAAGTCATCATCCATCACGTACGACAAAATAAAGTATTTGGTCTGGAACGGAGGAATAAAAGCATCCTCCAACTCGATGGTCTGGTCGTTGAGATGTGCGGTCACTCCTCTGATGGCAGAAGTGCCGGTATTGTTCACCATGAGCACGAGCGGGATATAGACACCGTCGAGGGCTGCCCTTTGGTCGAACATCAGGTCGTAGCTGAAGCTGTTGCTGAAATATTTCTCGTTTTCCACCACCACGGTGCCTCCGGCGAGTTCGGGGTCGGTCAAGGTATAGAGGGCCTTGATGCGGTCGTCATCGAGATATCCGTCAAAATTGAGCATCACCAGGTCGTCGCTCTCCATGCCCACGGTGATGGGCGTGGCGGCGAGCAAATCGCCGGTATAACTCATCCTGGCGGCGTTGAGCACTCTTCTGTGCCCGCCAAGGCTTTCCTTGTTGCCATCTTCCTTGCTTTCCCTGTCGGTGTTCTCCATCCACATCAACGCGAAGTCGGCCACACTCGACGCATTGGCAGCGGGCACGATGCGCGCACCGATGGGTGAGTAGTTCTGCAGTCCCACATCCGTGGCGGCTTTACCGGTTGGCATGCCGTTCATCCTCAATGTCTTCACATAGACATCATATTTGCAGGTGTCTATTTCATGAGTTAGGGCGATGACATTGTAGCCGCCCACTTTTTTGATCGAGAAGTTGGTGGCATTGATGGTCTCGGTGATATAGTGTGACTGATATGGGTTTTCTGGAAAGCAGAAATATTGTATTTCTTCTTTTGGTGCCTCAGCAATGTCTTTGTACGACTCTTGTACGGCCACCAGCACGGTGTCGTTTCTCATGATGGCTTGATAGTCGCCCACGGTGTTGTTTTTGAATATGCGTGTGATCCTTATCGGTTCGCTCCACTGCTCACCATCGAAACGGCTGTAGAGCAGGAAACCATCCATATACTGTCTCATGATTGAGTCGGTTTCTGCCGTCGACTCGTCGAACGTGCCCGACTGCCAGATGACGGCGGCTTTCCCGTCGTCCTGAATGGCGGCCACCGGCTTGATGTTAGCCTCTTCACTCTGATACACCACATGCTTTTTCCACGTTCCGTCACTCTGGAGAATGTTGGCGCAGATGTAGAAATTCTTGCTCAGTTCCATCGAGCGCTTCTCCACGTTGTCATCGGTCACACTCTCTGGTTTTACAATGGTGTCGCACTGCTGATATGCGATGATCTTCTTGTCGCCCGATACCGATAGGTTGTGACGGATGGCGAGATATTCGTCAGAGGAAATCTTCGTCGACTCTCCTGATTTGAGGTCAACGACATCTATGCCGTCGTCATCATATATCTGACTGTCGTGCAGGTGGTTGACAACAAACATGTCCTCACCAAGATAATCTGGATAGGCGTCGGATGCCACATTCTCGAGCACCACTTTTCCGTAGTCTGCATCCACTTCGGTCTTGAGCGGCTTGTAACTGTTTGCCCTTGAAATAGAAGTCTTCGGCAACCAGTTGGGGAAGTCTTTGTGGTATGGATTGGTGTCGTCGTCGGGGAAGAGTTTGCTCCCTCCCACGTCGAAAATGTTGCCGCTCTTGTGGTATCCTCCAAGGAAAGTGTCGATATTGATGTAATATTGCAAGAGTGCCAACGCGGTGAGTTTCAGTCCCAGTCCGAAATTGTTGCCGAATGAGTGAACGAACTTTCCATAAATGCCCAGCTTGCCACCGCCTCTTATGCCCACCGCGAAATTGAGCATAGGATTGGTAGGCAGTCCGGCTTCAAGCCATGCGGCGAGGATGGCATAAGCCAGAGCCTCCAAATAAATGCCTCTGCCTTCGGCCTGGTCGGAATATCCGTCTCTTAATGTGGTGATGCCCATCTCACCGCCAACATAGCAATCGAGTTTGAATCCGAATCGGATAAACGTTTCTATCAGGTCTGTCCATGTGGCAGCCGCCTCCATGTTTTTCGCCCTGAGCAAGTTGCCCATGCTCGTCAGTCCGTATTTGATGGAATATCCCATCGATCCACCCAGTTCCTCAACGAAATCAAAGAAATTGGTTTTGGCATGAGCGCTCCATCCCTTGAATGGTACTTTTCCCGAAGCGAAGAACTTGAAGGCCCATCCCATGCCCGAATTGATGTTCTGGCTGAACATCTCGTCGAGTTCGCTGTCTTTATCGGCTTTTCCGTCAATCATGTTGAACGATGTGTTTTCACTGGTCTTGAAATTTTTGTATGCATTGACGGTCTTGTTTCTCTTTAGGGCTCTTTCCATCATTTCACCTTGTTCTTCTTCAGGATTGAAGAGTGTCAATGTGAGTTTCCAGTTGATCTCCATCTTGAGATAGTTCAATGTGATGGCGAGGCTCATCTTGACATTGTCACCGAATTTGAAGGTGAAATTGATGGGTACCCTCATATCCAAGGCATCATCCATCTTCGATTTGGGGTTTTCATTCTCCAACTCATTGCCAGGAGCAACGGTTTCCTCCTCTGCTTTCTCCTCTATCTCGTCTTGTGTGTAGGTGAAATTGCATAAGAGCGGAAATGCCTTGTCGTTCATCTCCCCGTTTCTGAGCGTCAGGGCTGCGGTCTCCCCGTCGGGTATGCATTCGCTGAGGTCGTATTTGCTCACCACGAAACTGTGTGCCAACCCCGTATAGATTTTGGCATCAATCACATCATCGCTGATATGTGGGGCATATCCTTTGCCCTCAGTGTCCTTGTAATCTAGTTCCACGATACCGGCCTCTCCTAATGCCGCGTTCTTCGGTACGGCATAGTGAAGGGCGAGTGTGGCATATTTCTCTCGCAGTTCCCCGTCTGCCATCTTCAATTCTTCAGTGCCTCCGTTAGGAGTGAAAAACACGGTCTCGGTGACAGGCTCTTTCACCAAGTCGAGAACCACGATGTCGGCATCCCAGATCTTCTTCTTGGCATTCATGTAGTATTCTTTCTTGGAGAGAAACCTGAGTTCTTTCTTGTAGAATACCGTCTCGTTGTTATTGACATTCCCCTCTGTCATTACCACATAGTCGGAGATGCCTGTCTTCGAAAGCACATGCGTCTCGGGGTCGGCAGCACCCGTGTAATGATAGAGCAGTGGCATGTATCCGTCGGCCTGCACCTCAATGTAGGCTGGATACCCTTTTGTGAGAATCATGTAGTCGCCGGTCTTCTCGTCAACGCCAATGTAGCGGACGTCGGCGTCGCTCACGGGCTGCTGGTCGTAGTCGATGCGCTGGATGTTGATCCTGGCGTCTTTTATCAGTTGCGACTTCGGGTTGCGCACTTGTAGGAAAAGGGTGTCATACTGTGCGAACAGCCCGGCTCCTATCCAGTTGAATGTGGCGAATTCTGCATTGTGGGTGGTGAAGTTGCACTCTTTCTTCAGTGCCAGAGCGTTGAAACTGGCTGCCAGTCCCACTCCAGGGTTCCATTTGTTGATGTCGAGTTCGAGCTTCTTCCCGGTCATGCCCAGGTAGGCCTTGGTCGGATAGCGGTCGGATTGTGAGAAGACACACTGGAATTTCTGGTTGGTGATGGGGAGGTTCTCCATTGTCGAGTCACTCATCAGCACCTCGAGATTGAAGGTGTCGTCCACTGTTTGGCACACCTTGTCGAGCTGGAACACGTAGAGACTGTCGTTGCCGAATGGTACCGACTGGCATTTGATGTGTATGGCGTTGTCGGGGAAATAGATGGATGAGACGGTGAGTTCCACAGGCTTATCCGACATGGGCACATTCATGAAGAAATACTTGCTGGTGGTGAGCTTCTTGATGATATTGCCATGCTTTGCCACCACATTGTAACTGTTGTATTCCCCCTCATCCTCGAATTTGAAAGTAAGGATGGTGCGGTCGCGCATTCTCCGAAACTGATTGGCTTCGTCAAGGCCTTTCAGGCCGGGTGTCTTCATCTTCTGGAGAAAATCGTTCACCTCCATGAAGTTGCTGTATATACCGCCGTCGCTGACTTCTATCCAGTCGGTGATCTTATCGATGGCCGTCGCTTTCTTGTAATCGGGCATCTCCATAATCGACCTCGACATGAGCAAACGGAAGTCTTGGGCAAGGGAGCACGTCGCTCCAATGCTCCACAGCATCACCAATGTGAGAATGTATTTGATTGGTTTCATGGCATGATTGTAGTTTGTTTATTCTTGGCCCCATTCTTCAGAGTCATCATCCCAAAGACTTTTGCTGCCATTGGATAACGCTTCCGAGGTGGATTGCCCGGTATTGAAAGGTATCTCTATGTTGCTGGGAGGGTCACTCTCGGCAAGGATGGTAAAAACTTCCATTGACTCAGCAGTCGTCACAGGAGGTTCGTATGGCTTCAATGTATTCATTTCTGATTTCATTCCCAATGACTTATCATAGTATGTATGAATCAACAAATATATCGAATAATACTCTCGTGACAAAAGGAATTGAGGCTTTTAACAATTTTTTAACAATGAGGTGTCGCATTCAACTTCATGTGGCTCAGGAGTTCAGACATGTAGCCAATAGTCCGAATTCGCCTCACTAGGCATTATGGGTTGTTGGCTTATGAATGCCCCCCGTTCCGCACACACCGTGCACACAAATCGGGGGTACACACGGGTATCAAATTCGTAGGCTGGCGGATGGTGCCCAGGGCATTCGAGCAGATGGTGCAAGTCATCCGAGATGCCCTCGCCCGTGAGTTTCAACAGACTTTCCTTCATGGTCCAAAGACGCATGAAAGCCTGCGCTGGATTGGGCGAGCTGGCTATCTGGCGCTGCTCCGATTCGCTCATGGTGGCCCCCACCAGTTCGGCGTCATACTGGTCCAGACTCTCCACGTCGATGCCCACGGGCCTGCGGTCAACGACGCAAGCCACTGCCTCGTGGCAGTGGCTCAGGTTGAAGTGGATGTCGGGGTGCCCCACAATCGTGGGCTTGCCGTGGGCGCCATACTCGAAAAGTGGCGGCTCGCTGATGCCGTATTCCACCTCCAGCGCATGTTGCAGCAGTTTGTAGGCCACCAGCGAGAGGCGCCGGTCAGTCTCACGCCGGTAGCGCAGGGCATACGCCTGCCGCTGGCTGCTCACGGTGGCCAGCATGGCCTGCAGGTCGTGGCGCTCTGGGTGGTCGTCAATGTATACCATTGCTCGATATTCTTGGATGTATGGTTGTCACTGCGTCACTTTTTCGCCGTTACCGTCTCGGGCAGCACAAACTTCACTTTCGTGGCGCGGTGCAGCACGATGATGGCTATCACCTCGATGAGGTAGGCGATGAGATAACTATACCATAGGTAGTCGGGACACCATCTCGACACCATCCACAGCACGGGGATGACCGTGAGCGAGAGGGCAAACGAGATGAACAGGGCCATGTGGTGGTGTTGGTAGAGTTTGTAGACAATCATCAGCACGTAGATGTAGCAGAAGGGGATGAAGCTCAGCGCGAAGATGCGCAGGGCATGGCAACCCTCACTGATGAATGAGGCCTCGTCGGCACCAAACAGGCGCACGATGCCGCTGGGCCATACCCACACCAGCACACACGTCACGGCCATGGCCACTGTGATGAAGCGGAAGGCCTTGCGCAGCACCGTGCGGAAACCGTCGGCGTCGCCCTTGCCCACTTGGATGGCTCCCAGCGACTGCAGGGTCTGGCAGGTGCCCGACAAGAACAGGTTGTACACCTGCAGCAGGTTCATGCACACGGCAAAGGCGAAGATGCCGGTTCGTCCTAGCGTGGAGAGCACGATGGTGTTGGCCGAGAGCAGCAGCAGCGTGAGGCTGATCGAGGCGATGGCAAGGGGAGCACCCTGCGAGATGATGCGTTGCCACGACGATACCAGTCCGTTGAGACTGAAATCGAGCGTGAGCGGCGACGAGGTCTTCCACCAGTGGCTCAGCAGGATGGCGATGCCTATCAGGTGGCCTACGATGGTGGCGGCCGACGAACCGGCTATGCCCCAGCCAAACCACTTGATGAAGACGATGTCGAGAAACAGGTTGCAGGCATTGTCGATGATCACGGCCAGCGACACGAGTTTCGGACTGCCATCCACGCCCACCATCGTCGACAAGCCCCACATCAGGATGAAGGCGGGGTTGCCCAGCAGCAGAATCTGCATGTAGTCGCGGGCCAATGGCTGTATCTGCTCGTTGCTGCAGAGCAGACGCGATGTGGCCTCGGGGAAGAGCATGCCACCGACTACCGCCAGCACGATGCCCAATCCCACACTCAGCGTGAGTGCGCGGGTGAACAGCTGCTTCGCTTCTGCCGTGTTGCCACGTCCCAGTGCATAGCCCACCAGCATTCCCGCACCTGCGTTGATGAGCAGGTGCAGGGTGAAGATAAACTGGTTGATGGGTTTCGAGAGATTGATGGCGCTCACGCCGTCCTCGTTGATGAGGTTGCCCACGATGATGCCGTCCACCACATTGCCCAGACATCCCGAGAGCGCCACGAGTATGTAGGCCCAGAGGAAGTTGTAGAACTGCTTGTTGATGTCGTTGCCCGGTTGCATGGTCCAGTCCTCCTATTCAAAGAATCCAAAGCCGCCGATGGCAGTGAGCATGCGTTCCACATAGTCCCACGAGGTGGGCGACCAGGCGAACCCCAGGCGGTAGAGCACCTGCGTGGTGTAGTCGTTGTCGCGCTCCACGTCGGTGGTCTTCTGGCCGTGGGCCATATCCTGGTAGGCGAGAAGCGACGACATCTGCTTGGCTTTCTGCGGGTCGTCCTTGGCACGCTCCATGGCCTCGGCAAAGTCTTCTTGCTCCACAAAGCGGATACCGTCGCCTACGGTGCTCAGGCCGGTGAGCACGTCGCCGAGGAACTGGTTGTGGATGTTGTAGGGATGGAACACGGTGCAGGCCTTGGGCGTCGACGCGAGCAGCACGATGGCATGGGCCACCTCGTTGATGGGCGAGAACTCCACACGCTTGTTGCGCATGCTGTAGGGACAGCAGCCAAGCATGTTGTAGACCCTGATGCGGCCCATGAACGAGTTGGTGGAGAAGTTGGCCTGGAACTCTCCGTCGGTGGAACGGGCGGCCAGGTTGCCCACGCGCATGATCTTCGCGCTCAGTCCGTGAAGAGCCACGGCGTCGAGTATCACCCGCTCGGCCATGAACTTCGAGTAGATGTATTGGTTGCCCAGATACTGGCCCATGTAGAAACGTTGCTCGGTGAACACGTCGTCCTTCACCTCGCCGGCCCAGAGGCCGCGCGTACTGGCGGTGGAGATGTGCACGAGGCGGGCGCCGGTCTGCAGGCAGAACTCCACGCAGCGGCGGGCACCGCCAATGTTCACGTCCTCTATCTCGGTGCCTTTGCTGAAGTGCTTCACCACGGCGGCGCAGTTGAAGACGGTGTCTATCTGCACGGGGGTGTCACCCTCGGCGGCGGCTCCTTGCACCAGACTGGCAAGGTCGCCGGTCACGTCGCCCAGGATCACATGCAGGCGCTCTCCAAAGAGTTCCTTGTACGACTGCGAGAAGTAGTAGTAGAGCAGCGTGCGAAGACGGCTCTCGGCCTTCGACTGGCTCTTGCCTCTTACCAGACAGTAGATGTGGGCCGCATCCGAAGCGATGAGGTCGTGCAGGATGTGGATGCCCAGATAGCCGGTGGCACCGGTGAGGAGCACGTTGCCCAATGGCTGACGCTCGCCCTGACGGAAGTTGCCAAGGGTGTTGCGCTGCAGCAGGTCGTTGATGGCGGTGTAGTCGAACGCACTCACCTCGTCGGTCGATTCGGTCACGCTCTCTCCGGTGATGAGGCGTGCCAGTTGCCGTGGGGTGGGGTTGGCGAACACGTCGCCGTAGGCCACATGCAAGCCGGCCTTGTCGGCCTCGATGATCACGCGGGTCACCACGAGCGAGGTGCCGCCCAACTCGAAGAAGTTGTCGGTGGCGCCCACCTTGTCCATCTGCAGGATGCCTGCGAAGATGTCGCAGAAGGTGCGTTCGGTGTCGTTGGCGGGGGCCACATAGGCCGAGGTCACGGCGAGTTGGGGCTCGGGAAGGGCCTTCACGTCGGTCTTGCCATTGGGGGTCATCGGCATCTTGGCCAACTGCAGGTAAGCGGTGGGTACCATATACTGGGTCAGGCTCCTCGAGATTTCGGCCTTCAGGTCCTCGGGCGCTATCTCGCGGTCGGCGGTGTAGTAGGCGCAGAGGTGCTCCTTGTCGTTCAGTTTGCGTATCAGGATCACCACTTTCTTCATGCCGGCCACCTTCAGCATCACGTTCTCTATCTCGCCCAGTTCGATGCGCAGGCCGCGCAACTTGATCTGGTGGTCGGTGCGGCCGAGAATCACCACGTCGCCGTCGGTGAGCCATTTGGCATAGTCGCCCGACTTGTAGATGCGCTCGGTGGTGCCTTCGAGAACCGAGGTGTAGTCGATGAAGCGCTCACGGGTCATCTCGTCGAGGTTGTTGTAGCCACGGGCCACGCCACGGCCTCCGATGTAGAGCTCGCCCACCACGCCCACGGGCAACTCATTGCCGTCGGCGTCGACGATATACTCCTTCACATTGAGCTGGGGCTTGCCCACGGTCACCAGCGTGGCGTTGGTCAGCTCCTTGTTGTTCGAGGCCACGGTGATCTCGGTCGGACCGTAGCAGTTGAAGATGCGGGCATGGGTGGCCTCGCGCATCTGCTTGAGCAACTGGTCGGAGAATTTCTCGCCACCGGCGCGGCAGATGTCCACATGGCCGATGGCCTTGCGGAAGTCGTCGCTGGTGAGCCAGGTCTGCCACCGCGATGGGGTGCCCGATACCATGTTGATCTTCTCCTCGTTGATAAGGCGGGCCAGGTCGAGCGGGTTGTTGGCTTGTTCCTCGGTGGCCACGATGAGGGTCTTGCCGTTGTAGTAGGCCATGCCGATGTCCTGGAGAGCGGCGTCGAACGAGATGGTGGTCACACTCAGTATGCGGCGGGCATCGGTGAGCACGCCATGGGCAAACACGTTGGCGGGATGCCCGTAGAGATAGTTGCAGATGCCCTCATGGCGGAGCATCACTCCTTTCGGACGACCGGTCGAACCGCTGGTGTAGATCAGGTAGGCCAGGTCGTCGGGGGTGATGTCGAGTGGCAGGGCGCTTGTCGGGGCATCACTGCCCACCAGTTCTTCCACATCGATAGCCTTGCCGGCAGCCACGGTGTCGAGACGGTCGGCGGTGGTGATGATGTAGCGGGCCTCGCTGTCTTCCAATATCAGTTTCACGCGGTCGGCGGGATACTCGGGGTCGCAGGGGATGTAGGCGGCTCCGGCCTTCAGCACACCGAAGAGCGAGAGTATCAGGCGGCTGGTGCGGGGCAGCAGCAGGGCCACACGGTCGCGCTCGCATACACCGCGCTGGCGCAGGGCATGGGCTATGCGGTTGGTCACCTCGTCCATCTCCCGGTAGGTGTACTTGCCGTCGATGGCCACCAGCGCCTCATGCCCGGGTTGCGTCTGGGCAAAGTGGGCAATGCACTCGTGCATCAGTTTGAAGGGAGCGTCGCCTGTGGCGGTCTGCCGCAGATGGCCGAGGGCCTTTTCCTGGGTTGGTCCCACTATCGAGAGCTTGCGCACCGGGGATGCCGGCTGCTCCATCATCCGGCTCACCACGGCCACGATGCTCTCGGCAAGGGCGGCACCCAGGCGGGCGGAGTAGAGCGAGTCGTCGTACTGCACCACCACGCCACGCGATTCTATCTTGATGTTGATCTTGAATTTCGGCACGTTCAGTTCGAGCAGTTCCTGACCGATGGTCTTGCCGCCTACCTGGTACTCGGAGAGCACGCCCACCTGGTAGGCATAGGCGATGGCTGGACGGAACCCATAGTCGGAGGCGATGCGCGCAAACGGATAGTCTTCGTGGCGCAGGGTCTGGTCGAAGGTCTCGCTAGTGGATTGCAGGAATTCGGCCACGCTCACGTCGGCGATGTGGAGGCCGAGGGCCAGGGTGTTGACAAACATACCCACGGTGTCGGCGATGCGCAGGTTGCTGCGGCCGCTGCTCACGGTGCAGAGATACACCTCGCGGTTGTTGGAGTAGCGCGACACCACATAGGCGGTGGCGGCGAGGAACAGGTGGGCGGGGGTGATCTCCTGCTGGCGGCAGAAAGTGGTCACTCGACCGAAGTCGGGCTGGCATACTGCCTCGCCGATAAGCCCCTCGGGCGAACCGTCTTCGCTGGCAGCTTTCGTGAGGTCGGCGGGTATCTCGCTGGCTCCCTCGCAGGTCTGCAGTTTCTCGGCGAAGAACTGCTGTGCCTTGGCGAATTCCTCGCTCTCCTCGGCGGCTTGCTGGTCGGTCACGAAGTCAAGGTAGGTGTAGCCTTCCTTCTCGATGGTCTGGCCGTCAAGCAGTGCGCACATCTCACGGATGAACAGGTCGGCCGAACCGCCGTCGAACACCAGGTGGTGGATGTCCATCAGCAGGTGCACTCCACGCTCGGTCTGCACAATCTCGAAGCGGTAGAGTGGGGCTTTCTGCAGGTTGAACGGCTGCACGAAATCGTTCTTGTAGGTGGCGAGTTGCTCATCGGTCATCGTGCTGATGATGCCGCCACGGCCTTCCTCGAACGAGAGTGCCACGCTGTCGTCGGTGGTCTGCACGATGGCGTCGCCCTCAGTGGTGAAGTGCACGCTCAGTTCGGGATGGCAGGCCACCACCTGCTCCACGGCCTTGGCCAACTGCTGCACGTCGGTGCCCTTGGGGAATGTGAGCAGGTAGGGAATGTTGTAGAGGTTCGAGGTGGGGTTGCGCAGACAGTCGAAATAGACGCCGGTCTGGGCGTACGACAGGGGCACACTGGTCGTTGCCGGCGCCGCCTTGCCACTCTCTTTCTCCGAGGCTTTCTTGTCGGTCTCGCCAGAGAGCATCTTCTTCAGTATCTCGTTCTCGATGCCTTGCAGGGTGGCGGTCTTCACCAGGGCCTTCGCGTCGAGGGTCACGTCGTAGCGCTTGCTCACCTGCACGGCCAGCTTGATGGCCGAGATCGAGGTGAGGCCGGCATAGCCCAGGATGGTGGTCACGCCAAACTCCTTGTTGCCCACGATACCCGAAATCAGTTCGTGGAGCTCGCTCTCGAGGATGTTCATCGGCACGTTGCTCTCTTCCACCGCCGCAGCCTTCTTCTCGGGCTTGGGCAGGGCACGCTTGTTCACTTTCTGGTTCTGGTTCAGGGGGATGCTGTCAATCTGCATCGTCACGGCTGGAACCATATAGGGGGGCTTCTCGTCGAGGATGAACTGGTTGAGGGCCTCAATGTCTACTGGCTCGTCGCTCACGATGTAGGCGGCGATGAACTTGCCACCGCCATCTTCGTCGAAGGCTTGCACCGTGGCGTCCTTGATGCCAGGAAACTCGCGGATAATCGACTCCACCTCTTTCAGCTCGATGCGGAAGCCGCGTATCTTCACCTGTCCGTCGCGGCGGCCCACAAACTGGATGTTGCCGTCGGGCAGGTAGCGCACGATGTCGCCGGTGCGGTATACGCGGGCGTACTTCTTGCCCTCGTCGCTCGTGACGAAGGGGTTGGCGATATACACCTCTGCGGTCTTCTCGGGACGGTTCAGGTAACCGCGGCTCACCTGCGGACCGGCCACCCACAACTCACCGGCGGCTCCGATGGGCAGACGATGGCCTTGCGGGTCAACGATGTAGAGGCGGATATTGTCGATGGGCTTGCCGATGGGGATGTCTTTCATCTTCTTCTCCACACAATAGGAGGTGATTAGGACAGTGCTCTCCGTGGGACCGTATACATTGTAGAGGGAGTAGCCTTTGGGGGGCACAAGCGAGGCGAGCTTCTCACCACCTGTCGAGAGGTAGTGGAGCGAATGGTTCTCGATGCCTGTGGCAAACTGGTAGCCCACCTGGGTGGTCATGAACGAGTGGGTGATGGCGTTCTGCTCGAAATAGTCGTTCAGGGCGATGAGGTCGAGGCGTATCTCCTCGGCGATGATGTGCACCGAGGCGCCACAGGTGAGGGCGGGATACATGTCCATCATGTTGGCGTCGAAGCCATAACTGGCATAGGAGGCCACGCGGTGCTCGGGTCGCAGCGCATAGAAGCGCTGATACCAGTGGCAGAATGCCACAAGGTTGCCGTGGGTGAGTTGGCATCCTTTGGGAATGCCGGTCGAGCCGGAGGTGTAGAGCAGGATGAACAGACTGTCGGGGGTGGGGGTGGCGCAGCGGTAGTCGGCGCTTGTCTCCAACTGGTCGATGAAATTGAGGTCGACCACGGGGATGCCTTTCTCTTGCAGCACGTCGAGACCGTCGAGCCAACCTTCCTTTTCCTCACCGAGGGTGGACGGGGCCAGACTGATGAGCACGCGGGTGCTGGCGTCTTGCATCATGAAGTTGAGCCGCTCCTTGGGATAGGTGGGGTCGAGGGGCTGATAGGCACAGCCGGCCTTCAGGATGCCCAGCGAGGCGATGGCCATCCACTCGCAACGGGGGATGAGCACCGACACCACGTCGCCTTCGCCCAGTCCTCTGGCCTGCAGGTGCGAGGCGATGCGGTCGCTCAGGGCGTCTACCTCGGCATAGGTGTAACTCTTGTTCTTGAATACCACGGCCACGTTGTCGGGGGTGGCTTTCACCTGCCTGAGGAAGAGCGACACGATGTTCTGCGTGGCGTCGTAGTCCACATCGTTCTGGTTGAACTGGTCGAGCGCCGACACCTGCGAGGGGGTGGCGATATTGATGTCGCAGAGGCGCTCGCAGCAGAGCATCCCCTCGATCACGGCCTCATAACTCTCCAGATATTGGGCGATGAGGGCCTCGGAGTATTCGTTCGAGTGATATTCGGCCTTCACCTGGTAGTGGCCGTCGCGGACGAAGGTCTTCAGGTAGAGTGGGGCGTCGAGGGTGCTGTTGCCGATGCGCTCGGCTTGCATGGGATAGCCACACAGCTCATCGTCAGAGAAGAGCATGCCATGCCAGGCAAACATGCTGTTGCTTTGGGGGCGCAGGTCCTCCATCAGGTCGCTGTATGAGTAGATGGCGTGCTCACGGCAACCGCTCATCTGTTCCTGGCTGGATTTCAGGAATTCGGCCACGGTGGTGCCCTCGGTGTATTTCATGTATACGGGCAGGGTCTTCACGAACATACCTAACGTGTGGCCCAACCGCTTGTCGTCGCGGCCATTGTAGACGGTGGTGAAGAGCGACTCTTGCTCGTTGTTGAATTTGGCGAGCAGGAAGGAGTAGGCTGCGGTGAACAGCGTGCTCCTGAAGATACCGTGCTCCTTGCAGAAGGCTTCCACGCGTGCGGGGGCGATGGCGAGGGTGTGGAGAAGGCTGCCCTCTCTGACGGTGGTCTCCTCGCGGTCGGGTATCAGGGGGGTGAACACGTCGCCACAGTCGAAGTGGCGGGCATACCATTGCTTCGACTCCTCGAACTGGGCCGACTCACGCCGGACTTGCTCGATCTTCGACACCTCGGCTTGCGAGATCTCTTCTTTCTCAAGGGTGATGCCACGATAGGCCTTGTCGATGTCGCTGAGCATCAACTGCATCGAGGTGCCGTCGACGATGATGTGATGATAGTCGATGAACAGGTAGAGGTGCTCAGGCGAGCGCAGCAGCCGCATGCGGAACAATGGTCCGCCCAGCAACTGGAAGGGTTGCGCCAGGCTGGCCCGCTCCTTCTCGATGTCGTCGATGTCTTCCACCTCGATGGTCCACAGGTCGATATCGTCGCCGATACGCTGCATGGGCTCACCGTCGGCATTGGTCTCAATGCGGGTGAAAAGGGTGGGGTGGCTCTTCACGGCGGCCTTGATGGCCTGGCAGAGTTTGTCGGCATCCACACGCTTGTCGAGGGTGTAGATGTAGGGCAGGTTGTAGAAGATTTCTCCGATATGGCCGGCACATTCCACATAGATGCCGTATTGTGATTGTGATAATGGTGCTGCTTGCTTCATGGGTATTTCTGTTTTTTTATTTCCTGGAATATTCTTGTTCTTATTCATTGCAGTTTCGCATTCGCTCAACTTTTTGTTCGCCTGCTTGCTATCTGAGGTCACCATTTTGTGCTGAAAATGCGTGGATTCACTACCAGTGAGAACCATCCCCATCTCAGGTTGCTGTTCTGGGTGGCACGCTTCAACTTCTCCATGCTTTCGGTGCCAGACATAAAGGAGAAACCGGCCGAGAGCCGCACGTCCTTCATGATTTGATAAGAGGCCTCAAGGTCAATGTCGTGACCTAGCGTCCGATTCATGTTTGAGAGCTTAGTGGCCATGGCCATGTAGTGGTATGTTATTCCCAATTTCAGGCCCTTGAGCGGACTGTAGGTTCCTCCCACATAGAGATTCTGCAAACCAGGGCTGAATCCATTGACATAAGTGCTCACGTAGAAGAAGTCCATCAGGCCATAGAACTTGTGGTGGGATCCATAGACGGGATTGAAACCATGGATGACAGTGAGTCTGGTTAATCCTATCTGCCCCTGTCCTGGTACGGGAAATTGGTCGTCACCGCTCAGGTAGTCGTAGCCGGCCGTGAGGCTGGCCCGTTCCGACAGTTCCCATTTGGAGCGTACGCTGGCCATCCAGGAGTCGATCTTGATGCCATGCTCGTCCTTGCCCATCTGGTGGTAGTAGGATGCCTCTACCGACATATTCTTGGGCTTGTACGACAGATACCCACCCAGCACTTGTTGGTAGTTGGTGCGGGGCGTGTTGTCTCCTTCACCATCTTCCTTTCCTGCCTGCATGCCGATGTTCATGAAGAGCACGGAGGCTCCAAGGGGTGTCTTGGGCAGGTCGTAGTGATACCACAGCGTGTGCATCGTCTTGTAGGGTTGGTCGCCGCCATTATAATAGGTACCTCCATAGGTGTTCTCGGCATTCTGGTTGTAACTCAGGATGGCATGCACCTTGTGATCATGGCCTTCGTAGCCCAGCCTGAGCACGTCGTGAGAGAGCGTGGCCACGGCCCAGTCGTTGGGACCGATGATGCGCTCGTCGTCATACGACAGTGCCTGGCGGCCTATCTGGGCAAACAGACCTTGTTTCGTGCTCAGTTTCACCCAGGCCTCAAACAGGTTGAAGTTGCCTTTGCCCTTTTGCCCCCATACGCCCGAGTGCTGGGCGGTGACCTTGGTCTCCAGGCCCGTGCGCTTGTAGTCGATGGTCAGACGTGAGCGCTGCATGAGGAAGTAGGCATTGTCTTTGTCCTTGTTGGTTTCATCTCCTAAGGTGGCTTCGTCGTTCAGACCGCCCAGGCGCATTTCACCGTGGCCCAGCATATTCACGTCCACGGTCAGCTCGTTGTCGCCTTCCTCCTGGGCCAGTGCGGCTGTCACGGGGCACAGCAGCATCAGGCCGATGAACAGTTGTCGATGGATTCTCATGGTATGGGTGGTTATGGATGTCATGGATACTACTCAAACTCGAAAATGTTGATGAAGCCCGTGAGCTCGAAGACGCTCTGGATGTCTTCGTTCACGTTCTTCAGCACTACGCGGCTGCCACCGGCCTTGGCGCCCTTCAGGATGCTGATGAGGATGCGCAGACCGCTCGATGCGATATACTCAAGGTCGGTACAGTCGATGACCACGTCCTTTCCGTTGGTGTTGTAGAGGGGCTGGAGTACTTCCTCTGCAGCGGCGGCGGCAGCGGTGTCCATCTCTCCGGCTAGGGTTACCAAGTACTTGTCTTCCAGTTGTTCGATTTTTGTTTTCATTGTTCTGTATTTTTATGATTTTTATATGTTCTTGTATTCTTTGCGAAGGGTAAGCACGTTCTTGCCACGGCTGCGCTCGTAGTTGATGGAGTCCATCAGTTTCCTCACCAGCAGGATGCCCAGTCCGCCTATCGGACGGTCTTCGGCCGAGAGCGTGGTGTCGGCAGCCGACACTTCCGTGGGATTGAAGGCACCGCCCGAGTCGGTGATGATGAACTTGATGCGGTGCCCGTTCGAGGTCAGCCTCAAGCAGATGTCTCCGGTGGTGCCCGTGGGGTAGGCGTATTTCATCACGTTCACCACGGCCTCTTCCACTGCCAGGCGCAACTTGTTGGCCAATGGCCGCTCAACGCCCAGGCGCTGCAACGACTGTTTCACGAAGGTGTTCAGTCGCTCCACCTGCTGCACGTCGTTTTGCAGCACCAGTTCCTCGTCGAGTATCTCTTTTTCATCCTCGGGGGTGTAGCTTACGGCCAGGAGCGTCAGGTCGTCGCTCTGCTCGGTGCCTGCCGAGAACTGGTTCAGTTGGTCTACGATGTCGTCCACCAGTTGTTTGGGGTCGGTGGTGTTGCTGTGGGTCAGCACCTCCATGGTGCGCTTCTTGCCGAATTGCTCGTTCTTGGCGTTCCTGCCCTCGGTGAGTCCGTCGGTATAGAGGAATAGGGTAGACCCCTTTTCCATCGTGATCTCCTGTGTCTCATACTTGAAGTCGTTGAAGAGGGCCACGGGCAGGTTCGCTTTCACGTCGAGCAGCTGGCATACGGTCGATACCTCCTTGGAGGAATCGTCATTGGCTTGCCGCTTGATGAGGATGGGCTTCTCGTGACCGGCGTTGCAGAGGCGCAGACGGCCCGTGGGCAGGTCGAGCACACCCACGAAGAGGGTCACGAAGATGTTCTCCTTGTTGTTGCGGCATCCCATCTCGTTGAGCTGGGTCATGATATGGGCAGGATTGTTCTCGCGCGAGGCAATCGTGCGGAATACCGACTGCATGATGGCCATGATGAGGGCCGAGGGCACGCCCTTGCCACTCACGTCGCCAATGCAGAAGAACAGCTTGTCGTCGCGCACGAACTCGTTGTAGAGGTCACCGCCTACGGCTTTGGCCGGAATCAGCCTGCCTTCCACCTTCACATCCTTGGTCGTGCCGTCCAACATCTCGTCTCTCTCTGGCAGAAGGGTCTGCTGGATGGTGTGGGCGATGTGAAGCTCATTGTCCATCTTTTGTTCCTTGATGGT
Organism: uncultured Prevotellaceae bacterium; assembly: GCA_900317305.1. Classification (GTDB taxonomy): domain Bacteria; phylum Bacteroidota; class Bacteroidia; order Bacteroidales; family Bacteroidaceae; genus Prevotella. The sequence goes on from ONGG01000022.1 coordinate 114,742, forward strand.
CTTTTCTTTCAGCTTCTCCTCATTACGGGCAAATAGCCATATCATGAAGAGCAGTATGCCGAAGGCCAGGAACATGAGCAGCAACATGTGGATGCGCATCGAGTTGAGCGTGGCAAACACTTCTTTGTCGTAGCATACCACGGCAATCTGCCAGTGGGGCTTGTTCTTCATGAAAGCATAGAAGATGGTGCCCTTCTCGCCGTCTTTCTTGAAGGATATCATGTCGCTGCGGCCGCTGCGGCTCTTCTTGCGGGCCACGGTGCTGTCGTTGATGAGACGCACGAAATAGTCGGCCGTGGCCTTGCTCACACGCTTCTCGTCGGGGCGGGTGATCACTTTGCCGTCTTCGGTAAGCAGCAGGTTGAACGACGAGGGATAGACGTGCTTATGGTCTATCGTGTCGCTCATCCATTTGACGGAGAGGTCGATGCCTGCCACACCCACAAACTTGTGCGACTTATCGTGCAGTGCGATGACATAGGAGGTGATATACGACTTCATGCCCACATTGTCATAGTAGGGGTCCACCCAGAATGGGCCATCGGTATTCATGGCGGCCTGATAGAAGTGATATGTCGTATAGTCGTGGTCCTCGCCTCCTATCTGCCACACCTTCAATTTCCCATTGTCTTTTCGTGCGTAAGGTTCGAAAAGGCGCCCATGCGAGGGATAATAGTAAGGGGCGAAGGCGATGAAACTGCCACTCACATAGCGGTTCATCCTCACCACGCGGTCCACGGCATTAAATAGGGAGTCGGGGTGCGACAAGTTGCGGTTGATGTCCCAGATGTGATTCATCAGAATATCCTCATTGGAGTTGAGTGTGCTCTTGATGAGAATGGCTTTCATCGTCAACTCGCTCTCCGCACGCTTCTCCATCACCTCCTCCAGTATCTTGTGAGTGCGCAGATACTGGATGCCGGAGATGGCCTCGATGAGCAGGGCGGCCGTGATGATGATAACCAGCCCTTTTCTCTTCCTGAGCGAAAAGGTGAGCTTCTTCAATATATTCTCCATGATGAGTATGGCAAGATGATACAACCTTATTATAAGCAAAGACAAGGTTGATGTTTGTCTTTGCCTTTCTTTATGTCATTTTTTGGGGGGACTGTCTCTCACAAGGATACTGTTTCCTTATGCGTAACAGCAGGGCGGGGGGCTGGCATGTCAGTCATCCACGCCAATGCACTTGAACGATTTGTTGAACTTGAGGTCCAGACCGTTCGACAGCTTGATTTCCCAGTTTTTGCGTTCCTTGTCGATTTTAGTCACGGATGTGCCGGGGAAGTTGGCATTCACATAATCGGATATCATTGGAGGAATGATGGCTGCGGGAACAGCAAATCCCTTGCAGTTCACTTTGATCCAGTTGCCTTTCTTGTCGAAGTCGATCTCCACGTTGTTGTTGAGTCTCACTTCATATCTCTTTCCGCTGAATTCTTTGTCGAGCACAGCATAGCTGATGCTGGCGTCGGGGAAATTCTCCTGAATGAAGAGTTTGGCATTTGCGGGAAGTTGGTTGACTGGAACGATGCGGTCGTCAGCGTGACAAACCGAGGAAATCATCATGCACATCAGTGCTACCATAAAAAATCTCATTGCTTTCATTGTTGTATTTTTTTTGTTGTTAATGTTGTTTTTTCAAATCACATCACAAAGATAATATTAAATCTTTCACGATAATCATTTTACTTGAAAATAAAGATGCAGTCTATCAGACCCAAATCGATATTTCGGACAATTTGGCAAACTCACCCCCTTTCTTGTCCGATTTGGCATGAATAGCACAGCAGAACGACCTGCTGCAGAAAGGGCAAGGTTTGAGGCTTGAGATTTGAGGTTTGAGGTTTGGGATTTGAGGTTTGAGATTTGAGGTTTGAGATTTGAGGTTTGAGGTTTGAGATTTGAGGTTTGAGATTTGAGATTTGAGGTTTGAGATTTGAGGTTTGAGATTTGAGGTTTGAGATTTGAGGTTTGAGGTTTTTATTGATTTTATACTAGATTTTGTAGGATTTTGAGCGTAGCGACCAAGAACTCAGCCCAATCAGCCCATTCCGTAGTTAAAAATTCATGAACATTAATGGACATTAGTGTCAGATCTAAACGCTTCGCGGAACCACGAATTCTCATTAATGCCCATTAATTGAATCATAAATATTCATTATCATTCATGAACATGAATGGTCATTGGCATTAAAAATTCAGAATTCTCAGCCCATTCCGTAGTTTAATTCATGATCATTAATGGGCATTGGCATATAAAAAATCAGATTTTTCAGCCCATTCCGTAGTTCAATTTATGAACATTAATGGGCATTGGCATATAAAAAATCAGAATTCTCAGCCCATTCCGTAGTTTAATTCATGATCATTAATGGGCATTGGCATATAAAAAATCAGATTTTTCAGCCCATTCCGTAGTTCTTTTTTCTTGGTGTTCACCCCTAAAATTCGCTCATTATCCCTTTTTTTTGAGATTATTGAGAAAAAAATCCCCAAAAGTTTGGCGGTTTAAGATAAAACCACTACTTTTGCATCGCATTTCGGGAATGACCCCGAAAACACCAAGATGCGCTTGTAGCTCAGTTGGTAGAGCACCTGACTCTTAATCAGGGTGTCCAGGGTTCGAGCCCCTGCAGGCGTACAACTGAAAATCAGAGAGTTACAGAGATGTAACTCTCTTTTATTTTTGCCAAGGTGGATCTTCGTCACTTTTGTTGCAAAATCACGGTCAGCGGATAAACGGGTCAGCGGATAAAGGAGCAGCGGTTGGCACGGATGTAGAAGTGGTCGCAGTGCTTTTCTATGGTCTCCATAATCTCGCGCGAGCAGGAGCCGCAGTCCATCCGGGCACGCCTGACGTGGATGTCGTCAGACTCGAGATTTGAGAAGATGCGCTCCAGCGTGTCCTGCTGGTGGAAGCGCACGTTGGCGTTGCCGTCGCAGTTCTCAATGCCCACTATGAGGTCGCCGATGACGGCAACGCCCGCACTATAGCCGGTGAACTTCTTGTAGGTCATCTTGGCATCGTACTTCTCCGTCTCGATGAACTGGTGGTCGAAGTCAAGGTCGTAGGATTTGCCCGCCAA
>ONGG01000006.1 GCA_900317305.1 uncultured Prevotellaceae bacterium
CAACCCCATCATGTTTGAGGCCGACGACTGGACTGGTACGGGCATCCTGACCTACAATATGAACGTACACTCCATCGACAATCCCGGTGCTTACCAGCAAGAGGGCTACCGTCTGCACAAGTACGAAATCATTGGTGGCACCAACGATGGTACCACAGCCGATGCAGTAACGATTTTCCGTTATGCCGATGCGCTGATGATGAAGGCAGAGTGTCTGTTGCGTCTGGGACGCGACAAGGAGACTGCCGCCCAACTTGTCACACAGGTGCGCCAGCGCAGTTTTGGCTCCAATGTGGCCAAGGCTACCCGTACGGTGGCTGACCTCGAAGGCGGTTCTGTCTATCAGTATGGTCACGATGAATATACTGTTCCCGAAGGCTCTACAGCCGGCTATACCGATTGGTCGAACCACATTACTACCTACGAGGGTGGTGCCGACATTGAGTTGGGTGGTCTGCTCGACGACCTTGGATGGGAGTTCTGCTGTGAGATGCACCGCCGTCAGGACCTGATCCGCTTCAAGATGAAAGACGGCCGTAATGTATGGAATGGCAAGTCATGGTTCTGCAAGGATGCCACTACGAGCGACCATTGGAACATCTTCGCTATCCCTAACGATGTCATGAAGGCAAATGTTGACATGAAGCAGAATCCAGGTTATTCTGGAGCCGAGTAATATATTAAGGTAAAACATAATAAAGACATCAATTATGAAAAAGTTATCATATATCCTTAGTGGACTGCTGATTGCCGGCTGCTCGGTCATCTTCAGCAGCTGTGGAGACAACGAGAATTTCTGGGGACCTCACACACTAACCGATGATGAGATTGCCGAGATGGCTCGTCAGGACTCCATCAAGCAGGCCCAGCGTGAGCGCATCGACGCCGACCTCATCTTGGAATACACCGTAGAATTCTTTATCAGTGCCAATTCCTACGACGGTGGCGAGGTGAAAATCGATATGGATAAGATTGCCAGCGAGTTTGGTATCTCGAAAGACGCCTTAGGCACAGCCCTTAACGGCGACGGTGGTGCCGACGTGACAGGTTTTGCCATCGAAGGTTCTACTCATGCCGACAACATGACCTCTTCTAACTCCGGCGCCTACTGGGGACACTGGTGGGACAAAGACGGCAACGTGAAGAACTGGGGCGATGAGGCCATGGTCTTTGCTGAGTTCGAATACACCGAGGATGGTGAAGGTATCTTCCATGTCGGTCAGTACCCCGGTCATCTGGTGGCCGACCAGCAGGTGAAATTCATCGAGGCACTGAAGTATCAGGACAAGCGTGTGGCCATCGTTATCACAGCCATCGGACGTGAGCGCGGTGAGGTAAAGGCTACCGTGGTGGCTTCCAACAAACTGACACTCGAGACCGCTCCCAACGACACCTACGCTACCGTACCCGTGGAGGGCTTCGATGCGGATGCCGCTCTGGCAGCCCTCGGCGCAGGCTCATGGGCTGATGTGGACTGGGTTTGCACCAATGCCGATGGCTCCTATGCTCAGGAGTACAGCGCCGACGCACCGGGCTTCTGGTACGATAAGGAGGGCTTCTCCGGTGCTTGGGGCGACAATGCCAGCGTCTTCGCCACCTTCCAGGAGGGACAGATCCTCATCGGTCAGATGCCCGGACAGATGACTGCCGGCAGCAGCGTGACCATCAACTTCAGCGCCATGTACAACAACAAGATCGTGGAGAACATCATCACCGTCATCATCAAGGCCTACGAGGATCCCGAGACAGCTCCAGAAGGAACACCAGCAAGCATCGAGAAAGACATCACCCTGACCAAGCCCTATGATGCCGACTGGGGCGCCACCGACGACTTCGACGTGAAGGAAGAACTCCGTCAGTGCTTCAAGATGACCACCTATCAAATCTTCTCTGCCCTTAAGAGTGGCGAGATGAACATGTGGTGTGGTGAGATAGGCAAGGATGCCAATGAGGATGGTACGGCAGCCTATACTGCTGATGCTCCTGGCTACTGGCTCGGTGCTGAGGGACAGCGCGTAACTTGGGGCGACGAGGCCATCGTCTATCTGAATCTCGGCATCAGCGAAGAGAGTCTGGCATTCTATTCAGGCAATCACCCGGAGAACTGCAACCCCAACGGACAGACCATCAAGACGAAGATGATTCTTGAGAAGGATGGTATCACAGCCACCTTCAACATCACCATCAACATCACGGCTGCCCAATAAGTCAAAGGTATCTGTTATGACTAAAAACATTCTAAAATATCTGTTCCTGTTTGCTACGGCGGTTCTTGCCGCCTGCAGCAGTGACGACAACGACGTGACCTCAACCGCCCCGACTCTCTCGGAGGCGGAGGTCAACGTCGACTACGACGTGACGTTCTACTCGCTCTCTGTCACCTCGCGTACCGTATGGAACGCGACGGTAGAGAATGGCGGTGAGTGGTTGAAGCTCGTCAGCGGAAAGGGCGTGGGAGGCAACAGCGAGAAACTCTCGTTCGAAATGACCCGCAACACCACGAAGACCCCACGCGTGGCCAATATCAAAGTGAGCAGCGGCACAGCCAGCACGCTCCTGAAAGTGACCCAGGGACCGTCGTCGATAGAGATCATGGACAAATCGCAAGTGAAAGACTTCGACAAGTACTACAAGCCCCAGGAGTTCAACTTCGACATGCTCCGCAACGACGCGAAGTGGTCGTGGTTCCGCTGCAAGCAGAGTGAGCACTTCTTCGTGTTCTGGGATGCTTATTTCGGTGACGACCCCAACTCTGCCTCCCTGGCCGAGGCCGACCGCATCGACGTAGACGACCTGCTGCAGAAAGCAGAGCATTTCTACGAGACCAACATCACCCGTCTGGGCATGGTGGTCACTGGGCAAGGCAAGAGCCAGCTCGACAAGTACAAGATGGAAATCTACCTGCTTGACCCCACTCCCGAATGGTGGGTGGCCACCGGCTCTGGCTACGACAACGTGATTGGTGCACTCTGGGTGACCCCATCTACCTGCAAGCCCGTAGGCAGCGTGATTGCCCACGAGATAGGCCACTCGTTCCAGTATCAGGTGTCGTGCGACAAACTGCTCACCGGTGATGGCAAAGAGACCTCGTATGGCATGGACTGCGGTTTCCGCTATGGCTTTGGTCCGAACGGCCGTGGTGGTTGCAGCTATTGGGAGCAGTGCGCCCAATGGCAGGCATTCCAGGACTATCCCGAAGTGACCTTCTCTGACAGTTTCTACGCATGGCAGCAGAACTTCCACCGCCATTTCAACCATGAGTGGATGCGGTATGGCAGTGTCTACTTCCAATACTACTTCACCCAGAAGCACGGCGTCAAGTCGTATGGCCGTATCTGGAACGAGTCGAAATTCCCCGAGGACCCCTTGCAGACCTATACGCGCCTCTACTGTGGCGGCGACCTGCAGAAGTTCTACGACGACTATGCCGAGTATGCCCAGAAGGTGCTCACCTACGACTTCGGCAGCATCCAGCAGTATGCCGACGACAATGCCAAGGCCTTCAAGACACAGATGTTCAAGGTGGGCGACCGCTTCCGTCCGGCCTACTCCGCATGTCCGGGCACCACAGGCTTCAACGCCATCCAACTCAACGTGCCGAAGGCCGGTACAACCGTGAGGGCCTCCCTCTCGGCCCTTGCACCCGGTTCAGCCCTTGCGCCTGATGACCCGGGCGAGATGAAGAATGGCGACAACCAAGTGGTGGGCAACGCCTACAAATACAACAGCCAGTCGAACACCGACGCCAGTTTCCGTTTTGGCTTCGTGGCCATCAAGAATGGCAAGGCCGTGCAATACGGACAAATGGCCAAGGGTGCCAAGGGCGAGGCCTCGATGACGGTACCAGCCGGAACCGACAACCTCTACCTCGTGGTGGTGGCCACTCCAGGCACCTACAACCGCCATGAGTGGAACGACGACGAGAGCGATGACGAGCAATGGCCCTATGAGGTAGGCTTCAGCGGCACTGGTGTGAAAGGCTACATCGATGTCGACGAGAATGCCGAGCCCCACGACGTGTCGTTGAGTTTCGACCTGAAGTGCGACGCCTCGCTCGATGTCTATGAGTTGGGCCGTATCGACTTCGCTGCCAGCGATGCCCTTGAGAAAATCGCATCGGCCTTTGCCATGCAGCCCGCCACACTGGCAGGCAACACATTGCCCATTGCCGCCGACACCGAGCAGCTGCCCACCGAGGGCAAGGTGGTACTTGGACTGTTGCAACCCAACGGCACCATCGCCTACAGGTATACCGCCAACGTGGGCTTCTGGTGCTCGGCCGAAGGCAACGCCGGCCCATGGGGCAACACGTCGCCGGTCTACTTCGAGTACGACAAAGACAACTTCGTAATTTCCTATGGCCATCGCTATGGCGTGAGCCAGGCAGGAAAGAAGTACACGGTGAAACCTGTCCTTGTCTATACCAAAGGTGGCAAGACCTACAAAGCCACCATCACGCTGAACATGCAATTTTGACCGATTTTTAGGTTTTGGGGCGGTGTCACCTTTCGACCCGCCTCTTTTTTTTGAAATCAAATGAGAAGACAACTGCTGGGCATCTGTCTGATTGTGTTGCTGGCAGCCGGTTGCTCACAGGAGGACGAGGGGACTATGGCCCCTCAGCCTCCCGTGGCACCCGAAACACCCACCGACACGACAGATACCTCAAAGAAAGACGAGCCGGAGGCCCCGTCGGAAACCTTGCCGGCCAAATATCAGGTAGCCCGTATCGACATCACTGTTGACGGTGGTGTGGAGGTGACAAGCAAGCGCAAGGAAGACTACCTTGACTGCACCATCAAGGTGGAGTCGGACACGGCAGCCTGGAACTTCGAGGGCCGGGGCCGTATCCGCGGACGTGGCAACTCCACTTGGGAATGGTACCCTAAAAAGCCCTACCGCATCAAGCTCGACAAGAAGGCCTCCCTGCTTGGCCTTGACGAGGACAAGGACTGGGTGTTGCTAGCCAACTACCGCGACCCCACCCACCTCATGAACACCTTTGTCTTCGAGATGGGAACAGGCCTGGGCATGCCCTTCACCAACCACAGCCGCTACGTGGAGGTGACCCTCAACGGCGACTACAAGGGGCTGTACCAACTGACCGAGCAAGTGGAGCAAGGCAAGAGCCGCGTGAACATCGACGGCAAACAAGGTTGGCTGCTCTCACTCGACGTGGACGACGGCCCCTCGGAAGCGCCCGGAGCCACCGACAACTTCTGGTCGGAAGTGTATCGTCTGCCCGTATGCGTGAAGAGTCCTGAAGCCACCGACTATGCCACGCCCTCCATGCTCACTGCCGACGCGCGGGTGGCGCTGGGCACCCTGGAGCACGCCATTCTGAACCACGACTACGAGGCGCTCTCGAAAATCTGTGACGTGCCCGTGATGATTGACTACCTGCTCATACAGGAGTTCGTTTACAATGTCGAGGTGGCCGCCCCACGCAGCATCTTCCTCTTCAAGGACAAGGGCGACGCGCCCTGGACATTCGGTCCGCTTTGGGACTTCGATGCCGGCTACGACTTCGACTGGGCACACATGACCACGGGCCACACCTTCTTCACCAGTTACCGCGAGACGGTGCTCGGTACCGACCCCGCACGCCATGTGAGCGACTATGACTACACCTCCAGTTTCTTCACCGACATGTGGAAGAGCCATGAGTTCGTCAGTGCCGTGAAGGCACGCTGGAAGCAGATCCGCAGCAGGATACTCGCTGAGTTCTGGCCCGAGACGCGCCGCTATGCCACCGCAGCCGCCGACGCTATGGCCCGCAACGCACGTCGATGGCCCATCGACAAGCAGTATGCCACCGAAATCAACCGCATGGAGAAATGGATTTCCAGCCGCACAGTCTATATGGACTACATTGTGGACAACTATCCCACCGGTCACTGACAAAACCATCCCACACCTATGAAAAAAACAGCACTACTGGCTGTGATGATGGCGCTCGTTTGCCAACTACACGCACAGAAGAAGATCTATATTCCAGAAGACCTGCGCAAGATGGACCTGCAGGCCGACACCTCGCAGTGGAGTCTGAAACGCTCTGTCGAAACCGACGACCTGATTTTCATGTGGGAGCGCGGATTCGGCAACGACACCGCCAATCCGCCCCTGCTCGATGGCAAGCCGATGGCCTTCAGCATGGAGAACCTGTGCCATAAGGTGCAGTCGTTCTACACTTTCTTCCGCGACACCCTGGAATTCTCGAGACCCGGCTCGAAATGCGACGACTACAAGATGATGGTCATGGTGACGTACTCGCTCGACGGAACCGCCTATGGCGGCACCTACGACAACTTCATCGGTGCCCTCTGGGTGGCCCCCAACCGCATCCAGGACACGAAGATGAACTGCATGGCCCACGAACTGGGCCACTCGTTCCAACTCCAGATTCCCGCCGACTCGGTAGGTGACGCCTGGGGCGGCAGCGGTTTCTTCGAGATGACCAGCCAGTGGATGCTCTGGCAGGTGAACCCCGACTGGCTGACCGATGAGAACTATCATTTCGAGGCCTTCCGCCAACTCACGCACAAGGCTTTCCTGCATCTGGACAACATCTACCACTCGCCCTATGTCATACAATGGTGGAGCGACCTGCACGGGCGAAAGAGCATTGCCGAACTCTACCGGCAGGGGCGCATCGGCGAAGACCCCGTGATGACCTATAAGAGGATGAACGGCTTGAGCCAGCAGGCATTCTGCGACGAGATGTTCAGGGGGTATCAGCACCTAGTGAACTTCGACTTCAAACATGCACGCAGGGAGACCCGAAAATATGCCTGCACTTTCGACACCCAACTGACATGTGCCAACGGATGGTACAGTCCGAATCACTATCCTGAGGAATATGGATTCAATGCCATTCTGCTCGACGACAAGGTGGACTTGAATGCATCCAGTTTTGGTCTGCAGATAAGGGGCGAGAACCTGAGATACGGGTTTGTCGGCATCACCACAGAGGATGAGGAAATCTATGGCGACATCAATGCTGCGAGTTTCACCATCCCTCAAGGCAAGAGGCTGAGACACTTGTACCTGATTGTCATGGGAGCTCCCACACTGCATGAGCAGATACCTATGCCAACGGAAGAGAATCCCAACCCAAAGACGGAGTTGAAGGAATTTCCCTATTCGTTCAAGGTGAGCGCACAATTGCCAGGCACGGCACAATGGAACACCCCAGGAGCCGGAAATCCGTTTATCCCAGGTTATTTTGCCGACCCCACCATCCGTAAGTTTGGTGACACGTATTATCTTTATGCCACCACCGATGGCACGGGCAACGGCTATGGCCCGGCACAGGTGTGGGTGTCGAAGGATTTTTGCAATTGGAAGAACTTGGTGATGAACTGGCCTACCACCGAGGTGGTCTGGGCGCCCGACGTGGTGCAACAGACCGACGGCACCTTCCGCTACTACTACTGCGAGCCCTGTAACATCAATGTGGGTGAAAGCCAGTCGCCCATAGGTCCCTGGCACAACATTCTGGGAAAGGAAGACGCGGTGATGGTGCCCGACCGTTATGTGCATAATGTCATCACGCTCGACCCTCAGCTCTTCCGCGATGATGACGGCCAGGAGTATCTATATTTCACCACTTGGGGCATTTACGACGGTTTTGGCTGTGGAGTGGCCAAGTTGAGTGGCAAGCAACCTGCTGGTGGCGATGCCCGCAGTTGGCGTGAGGATGCTCCCCACCCCATTGCCGCCGATGAATTCTTCTCTGAAAAACGGCTGATTCCCAATACTGAGCTGAAGGATATTTTCGAGGCACCTTTCGTGTTCAAGCGTGGCGACACCTATTATTTCACCTACTCCTCGGGTTCCTGTCACGACCATACCTACCGGGTGCAGTATGCCACGTCGAAGGTGGGACCGATGGGGCCATTCGAATATAAAGGCTGTATTCTTGAGACCAATGCCGACGGGACAGTTCACGGACCAGGTCACCACAGCATATTGGAGGAAAACAGACGTTATTATATTGTCTATCACCGGCACAACAATCCCCACTCCGTGCATGGCTTCAACCGACAGGTATGTATCGATGAGCTGCTGTTCGATGCCAATGGAAACATACTACAGGTTGTTCCCACCCACGATGCCAAGAATGTAGGACTTATAGGTTCACTACCCCACAAGAACCTTGCCTTTGGAGCCAAAGTAACAGCCAGCAGTTATTATGACGACTGGTTCAAGCCCGAATATGCCGTTGACGACAATAACGGCACACTGTGGAAGGCACGCCGCACCAACTGGGATGGAGGGAAACACGACGAATGGCTGCAGATAGACCTTGGGAAAGCCACCAAATTCAGTGAGGTGTGGATACAGTTTGAATATCCCACCTTCTTCTATCAGTATATGATAGAGACCTCTGTAGATGGCAAGAAATGGACGGTTTATGCCAACCGTACAGCCAATACCATGCAAGGCTCACCGATGATTGACCGCAAGAAAGCAAAGGCCCGATACCTGCGCATCACCATCTCCGACACCCAGAAGAACGGCCATATGCCCGCCATATGGAACGTGAAGGTATGGCAGAAGGCACCACAGTTGCCTGATACGGATGTGGAGTCGAACGACGGGTATCCGGGCATGCACCAGAAAGATGTTGAGCCTGAGGCCCGACTTCAAAATGCCAGTATCACCTTTGATGCCCGAAAATTGGGAGAAGGCAAGCATGAGCCGATGGATGTGACAGAAGTGGTGACCACCGAAGGCTCAAAACTCATCGCCAACAAGCCGCTTCGCCTCAGGGTAAAGGACGGGCGATGGGCACTTTTCTTCAATGGTTCCCAGTCGTTGTCAAGTGAGGGGCCATTGTCGAAAGTCTATCGTTACAATGCCCCTTACACCATCAGTGCCTGGGCACTGCAGACGGAGGTGGGTCCGGTGCCCACACTGGTGTCACTCAGCAGTTCGCATGCCGACCTGGCCACCACCCAACTGCGCCTGGGCTCAGACAAGGGCGCAGGGATTGTCAATCATAATGGCACGTTTGAGAGTTGCGGAGTGCCAGAGGCCGTAAAAGCATCCGAAGGCCATTGGCATCACTGGGTGGTGACGTTCGACGGATGGAAGGAAAGCGTCTATCGCGACGGGGAGCTATTGTACGAGCAGAACAACTTCATCATGGTGCGGCCAGAGGGGAAGGTAGTCATAGGTGCCGATGGCAACGGAGCAAACTTCTTCAGGGGCTATCTGAGCGAACTGTCTATCAAGCCGTGGGCAACCACAGCCGATGAGGTGAAGACGATATACGACGATCGGAAGGACGAGCACCTGCCTTCGCTGGGTGACGACGACTTTGATGAGAGCGACCCCGACAGCCGTTTTTCGCTTGCAGCAGACATGAGACTCGTGTTTGAGAAACAAGAAGAAGAAACACTGTCGGCCACATCGGCCGATTTCCTCAGCAACCCGCTGAAGAATGGTGGCCATATGTGCAGGGAAGTGGAAGGCAACTTTGTGATGATGGCCCATTTTGTAGATATGGAAGGCCTTGAGGAACATAAGGTGAAGGGCTATAATGAGTGCGGACTGCTCGTATCAGAAGCAGGGAAAATGTACCAGCTGGGCGTGTTCCCGCTGTATAATTGCGGCAATATGTTCACCATCAACAATGGTGGGGAACGTCCACAATACCCAAACTACAAAGGCTATGAGTTTGACCGCATTTTGCAGTTTGAGCGTCGTGGCAACCTACTTTTTGCCCGTACCAGCAACGACGGGAAGACATGGCACAACATGCCCGGTTCTCCAGTCGAGGTGGCTGTGCCCAGACTCCATGTCGGCATCTACCAGACCACATACAGCGGAAACCTGTCGTGGGCTAAGCTTAAGAACATCGTCGTATACCAAAGATAAATAATGGATTGTTCTTTTGGTAATCTCACGGTTTATTTATACTTTTGACACATCATGCGACGACTGCAGTTACTGATAATAGGAATCCTGCTGCTCATGCCGGCCTGGGCAAAGGATGATTACAGCTACCGTCAGATTACGATGAACGACGGTTTGGCTGCCAATGCAGTGCGCAATATTGTACAAGACAAGAATGGTTATATCTGGTTTGGCACTGACAATGGCCTTTGCCGTTATGACGGACGGAGAGTATTGCCATTCCGTATCGCCGAGTTAGGCATCAACCAATACATCTCGGCCCTGGTCGCATGTGATGAAGGTCTGTATGTTGGTTCTGCGAAGGGCGTATTCTTTGTAGATTTCGCTCACCAGACGATCAACAGGCTCCCGATGGACATCCATTCTACAGTCACCTATCTTTCCTTAGACAAGGAAGGCGGACTATGGGTATCGACGATGGAACAAGGAGTGTGGCAGTATATAGCCAAGACAGGAGATATTAAACAATATGGCATCAAAACCCCTGGCAATGCTGTGGCCCAGGTGTTTGTGGATGCGGGCAATCAGATATGGACCGTAACAAACTGGGGAGAACCTGTGATACAGAAACTCAACCGGCTGCACAACCAGTTTGAGCCCGTCAATCTCAGTTTTAAAGGAGTTCCCACTTCGCTCCGCATGCTTCAGACGAGAGATGGACGCTACTGGCTGGGCACTTGGGAACACGGGTTGCTGCTGATGCACAGCGATGGCCAATTGGAACAGGTGCTCAACCCTCAACTCACCAAAGCGGGCTGGCATATACACACACTGTTTGAAGACCCCGACGGAAGCATTTGCATAGGCTGTGACGATGGCCTGATACGCCTTGACCCGAGGTCGGGAGAGTGGCAGAAATACGCAGACCGATTTGTTTATGCCATTACCACCGATACCGAAGGAGGCCGGTGGATAGGAACATTCTATGGTGGAGTGAGATATATCTCGCCTGTGGGCAAACGATTCGATGGTTTCGGGGTGGGAAACGGCCTTTCTGGCAATGTCATATCCAGGTTCTGCGAGGATAAGCAGGGACGCATCTGGATTGGCAGCGACGATGGCGGACTGATGTGCTTTGCAGACCATTTCGTGAGCTATCCCCATCAAGACCTGCTCTCAAAGCTCAATGTCCATGCCTTGTGCGTAAGCAATCGTAACGAACTCTGGATAGGCACTTATACCGATGGTGTGATGGTGATGAACCTGGAGACAGGGCAGTTGCGCAAGTATGTGCAGACCAATGACCCAACAAGTCTTGACAATTCCAGTTCGTATGCCATCTATCAGGACTCGCATGGTGAGATGTGGGTGGCCACGATGGAAGGCTTGTGCCTGTACGACGCCAAGAAAGATGGTTTTACCCGTATAGGCAAGACCAATGCCATCACCATCGACATCGATGAAGACAGCGAGGGCAACTTGTGGTTGTCTACCCAAGGCGAAGGGCTATGGCGCTATGACAGGAAAACCCGCAAACTGCATAATTTCCGGAGCGAAGACGCCTCTGAGGATACTGCCTTGCCCGACAACCAGGTGAACTGCTGCCACATCGACGAGAAAGGCAGGCTGTGGGTAGGTACATTTGCAGGATTATGCACCTACGACAAGAAACGTGGGTGTTTCCAACGCGTGAATCTCGATGTGCCGAGCCAGAATATTTTAGGTATCATTGAGGATAACGGAGCCTTATGGCTTTCCACCGAGCGTGGTATTGTGAGGTATGTTCCCAAAGAGGGTGTACAACGGTTCACGCTCCACGACGGACTTGTAAGCGAACAGTTTCAGCCCAACAGCGCGTTCAAGGCCAACGACGGACGAATCTATTTCGGCTCAACGGGCGGTTTCAACAGTTTTCTGCCTTATCAGATAAAGGCCAACACCGTGATGCCGCCGGTGTATGTCACCTCGTTGAGTGTGCTGAACCAAGAGGAGCATAACGCTGAGGGCCAGCCCCTAGACCTTACTCAGACCAAGGAGATAAAGATAGGTTACAGCGACTCCAAGATGTTCAGCCTGTCGTTTGCCTCTCTCAGTTACTGCTCGCCGGAAAAAATACAGTATGCGTATATGCTTGAAGGGTTCGACCGCGATTGGAACTATGTAGGCAATCAGAACAGCGCCACATACACCAACCTGCCGGCAGGAACCTATATATTCCGCGTGAAGACAACAAACAACGACGGAATATGGTCGGACAATGAGGCCAGTCTGAAGATTGTGGTGGAGCCACCATTCTGGTGGAGTTGGTATGCCAAGCTTTTTTACCTACTGTTATTATGCTCTGCCATCTGGTATTATGTACATCTCCGTCTGAAGAGGGCCGAGCATCGTCACCAGATAGAGATGCAGCGCCTGCATGAAGAGAAGGAGAAAGAGGTGCGCGAGGCGCGTCTGAATTTCTTCACGATGATTGCCCACGAGATACGCACGCCGGTGTCGCTCATCATTGGTCCCTTGGAGAAAATCATGAGACGGGGAACCCCTTCCGACGACATGAGGGTCATCGACCGCAACGCCCATAGGCTGCTTGAACTGGTGAATCAATTGCTCGATTTTCGCAAGGTGGAGCAACGCAGTCTGGTGATGCATTTCGCCCCACATAACATCCACCAACTGATCCATTCGGTGAGCGTTCGGTTTGCCCCCACCTTCGAGCAGGGAGGCAAGCATTTCGAGGTGGTGTATCCCGACGAGCACTTCACGGCTATGGTCGACAAGGAAGCGGTGACCAAAGTGGTGAGCAACCTGTTGACCAATGCCAACAAGTATACGAAAGACGACGTTCGCCTCGAGTGCCATGCCGAGCCCGACGAGACGCATTTCCGCATCAGCGTCAGCGACAATGGCGTGGGCATACGCAAGGAAGACCTCGGGCGCATCTTCGAGCCTTTCTTCCAGACACAGGACAACAAGCCAGGGACAGGCATCGGTCTCAATATCGTAAAAAACATTGTGGACCAGCATCATGGCACCATCACCGTCGACTCCGAGGTGGGCAAAGGCTCAACCTTCACTGTCACGCTGCCTGTGAACCAGCAAGCCACTGACGAGGGAAACATTGCCATGGATACAGTTCCCCACATCCCGGCCGCAACGGACACCCTATCACCTATGAGCGACTCCCCCTCACGTTCACCCCAGGGAACCAACAAGAGTCTGCCCACGATGCTCATCGTAGACGACTCCGACGATATGGTGAAATTCCTCTCCGACAATTTCAGCGACAAATACAAGGTGGTGACGGCGGGCGACGGTCTGGAAGCCCTCGACCTGCTCTCGAAACAAGAGGTGAACATCATCATCAGCGACTGGATGATGCCGAGGATGGATGGCGCCGAGTTCTGCCACCGTGTACGCCACAACCCACTTACCAGCCATATCCCCTTTGTGATGCTCACGGCGAAGACCGACGACGACTCCAAGGTGGAAGGCATGGATGTGGGAGCCGACACCTATATCGAGAAACCCTTCTCCGTGCAGTACCTGGAGGCCTGCATCCGCAACATGCTGCAGATGCGCCGCCGGCTGATGGAGCGGTTCTCTACCCAGCCTCTGGAACCATTGACGCAGATTGCCCAGAACCCCACCGACAACGAGTTTCTCACGCGCATGAACAAGGTGATAGAGGAGAATTTCTCGAATCCCGACCTGAGCGTAGGGTTCCTTGCCGAACAACTGAACATCAGCCGGAGCGGGCTCTTTGCCAAGATCAAGACACTAGCCGATGTGACACCCAACGAGATGATACAGATAGTGCGCCTGAAACGTGCCGCCCGTCTGCTGCGCGAGGGAGCATACACCGTCAGCGAGATAAGCATTATGGTGGGATTCTCCAACCCCTCCTACTTCTCGAAATGCTTCTACAAGCAGTTTGGCATCCGTCCTGCCGACTACAAGAAGCAGTGATGCCATCGGAACGCCATCAACAAAGCATGGCAATACCTGTCATCGCAATCAACCATCACAAACCCATACAACGTGAAATATCCAGAAAACGACAAGGGCATGAACGCCCGCATACGCCGACTGCGAGAGCAGAGCATCAACACCCCCACCACGTTGAGCATAGAGAGGGCGCTCATCGAGACCGCCTTCTACCAGGCTCATTATGGCACCATGCCATTGCCTATGCTCAGGGCGCGCAATTTCTACGAAATTTGCCAGAAGAAGACCATCTATATTGGCGACGACGAGTTGATAGTGGGCGAGCGTGGCCCCAAGCCCAAGGCCGTACCCACTTTTCCCGAACTCACCTGCCACTCTGTGGCCGACCTGAAAACGCTCAACGAGCGGCAGTTGCAGCCCTACAGAATCAGCCAGGAAGACATCGACACCTATGAGCGGGTGGTCATTCCCTACTGGAAGGGCAAGACCCAGCGCGAGCGCATCTTCGGACATGTGTCGAAGGAATGGGAAGAGGCCTACCATGCGGGCGTGTTCACCGAGTTCATGGAGCAGCGGGCAGCCGGACACACCGCCATGGATGGCAAGATGTATCGCGAGGGGCTGCTCGACGTGAAGGCGAGGATAGAGCGGAAAATCGCCGAACTCGACTTCATCTACGACCCGGAAGCCACCGACAAGCAACAGGAACTCGAGGCGATGGCCATCTCATGCGATGCGGCCATTCTCTTTGCCGAGCGCCATGCCAAATTGGCCGAGAAGATGGCTGCTACGGAGGATAACGAACAACGGAGGAAAGAACTGCTGAAGATTGCCGACGTATGTCACTGGGTACCCGCCCATGCGCCACGCGACATGTGGGAGGCCATACAGATGTATTGGTTCGTGCATCTGGGCACGGTGACCGAACTCAACGGGTGGGACTCGATGAATCCCGGCCATATCGACCAGCACCTCTATCCCTTTTACAAGAAGGCACTCGACGAGGGCACGCTCACCCGTGAGCAAGCCAAGGAGTTGCTCTGCTGCCTCTGGATTAAGTTCAACAACCAACCCGCACCACCCAAGGTGGGGGTCACGGCCCTGGAATCTGGCACCTACAACGATTTCACCAACATCAACATCGGTGGTATCGACCGCGAGGGCAACAGTGCGGCCAACGACCTCTCCTTCATGATACTCGAGATACAGGAAGAGTTGCACCAGTTGCAGCCCGGACTGAGCATCCATATCGCGCACAACACCCCCGATGAGTTCCTGCTCGAGGGTATCAAGGTCATCAGGCAAGGACATGGATACCCCTCCGTCTTCAACCCCGACGTCTATGTACGCGAGATGGTGCGTGCCGGGAAAAGCCTTGAGGACGCCAGGGAGGGCGGTTGCTCGGGATGTATCGAGGTAGGAGCTTTCGGCAAGGAAGCCTACCTGCTCACGGGATACCTGAACACGCCGAAGATTCTCGAGATAACTCTCCACAACGGTGTGGACCCAGCCACAGGAAAGCAGTTGGGGCTGTCGACTGGCGACCCAAGAGGATTTTGTTCGTTCGACCAGTTGTACGAGGCGTGGCACCGGCAGATGGTCTACTTCGTCGACCTGAAGTTGGCAGTCAACAACTACATTGAGCGGATGTTCTCTCTCTATGCCCCCGCCACCTTCTTGAGCATCTTCATCGACGACTGCATAGAGAGGGGAAGAGACTACTATAGTGGCGGTGCGAGATACAACACCACCTATATCCAGTGTACCGGACTGGGCACACTCACCGACTGCCTCACCTCGCTGAAGAAGCATGTGTTTGAGGAGCACCGTTATAGCATGGACCAGATGATGGAGGCACTGGATAGCAATTTCGAGGGCAATGAGGTGATGAGGCAGTATATCCGTTATCACACCCCATTCTTCGGAAACGACGACGCCTATGCCGATGACATCGCCCTACGCATCTACAATGACCTTGTGGAGGCTATAGAGGGCAGACCCAACACACGTGGGGGAGCAACGCATCTCAACATGCTCAGCACCACCTGCCACAATTACTTCGGTTCGGTGTGTGGAGCCACGCCCAATGGCCGTCTGGCCCACTTCGCCATCAGCGACGGCACCTCGCCCGCCCATGGTTCCGACAGCCATGGACCAACGGCGGTGATCAAGTCGCTGGGGAAACTCGACCAGACGAAAAGTGGCGGCACGTTGCTGAACGTGCGCTTTGTGCCGGCCCTGCTGCGCCGGGAAGAAGACCAGCGCAAACTGGCCTCGCTCATCCGCACCTACTTCAAGATGGGCGGTCATCATATCCAGTTCAACATCGTGGACACCGACACCCTGCTCGATGCCCAGAAGCATCCCGAGAATTACCGCGACCTACTGGTGCGCGTGGCAGGCTATTCTGACTATTTCAACGATATGACCGAGCAGTTGCAAAACGAAATTATAGCGCGGACAGAGAATGCCGAACTGTGAGAAGCCTATGGACAGCCTCCCTTTGATATTCGACATCAAGCGCTATGCCATCAACGACGGCCCCGGCATCCGCACCACGCTCTTTGTCAAGGGATGTCCGTTGCGCTGCGTGTGGTGCCATAATCCTGAGAGTTGGAGCAGCGAGCGGCAGTTGCTTTACAAACATGGCAAATGCCTGGGTTGCCAAACCTGCGTGAGTGCTTGCCCACATCACGCCCTTTCATATGGTGAGAGCGGCATCACCCTCCATGCCGCGGATTGTGCAAGGTGCGGACGTTGTGCCGAAGAGTGCCCGACGATGGCGTTGGAAATGTGTGGACGCGAGTGGACGATGGAAGCGCTGACGGCCGAAATAGAGAAGGAGCGCCAGGTGATGGAGGACAGTGGCGGCGGCGTGACCATCTGTGGAGGCGAACCGCTGATGTTCCCCACTTTTTTGCTGAAAATGCTGCGAATGCTTCAGGAGCGAGGTTTCCACCGTGTGGTAGACACCTCACTCTATGCCTCACGCCAAGTGGTGGAGCAAGTGGCGGCGGAATGCGAGCTGATGCTGGTGGACCTGAAAATCATGGACAGAGAGAAGCATCGGATGTATACAGGTGTGGAAAATCAAGTGATAATTGACAACATACGATGGCTGGCTGCGAGCGGCCATGCCTTTTCCATCCGCATCCCCCTGATCGAAGGGGTGAATGCCGACGAGGAAAACATCATGGCGACTGGACGATTCCTACGCTCATTGCCATGGAAGAATCCTGTGGTGCACCTGTTGCCCTATCACGATGTGGGAAAGGACAAGCACCGACGCATGTGGTCGGTATACAACCCGAAAGGCTACAGCATGGCCGCACCCACGGATGAACAGATAGAGCACTGCAAGAGGCAGCTCTCCGAATTCGGGCTACCGGTGATTATCGGAGGATAAGAATGGCCTGTCCGACATAAGGCTACCGTCGGATAAGCGTGGAACCCGTCAGGGCCTGGTCGGAGGCACAGACCTGAATGGCATATACGCCTCGGGGCAAAGTGCCAAGGTCGACTGCCGCCATACCGCCTTCGGGCAGCACTTGGGTCGACATCACCTCGGTGCCAGAGGTGGCAAACACCCTCACCATTACAGGTTTGGCATATGGATGGGGGAAACCGAGGCACAGCCTGCCGTCTTCGGAAAGAGAGAAGCGAACTGCCGCAGGCTGATGGTCGGAAATCTCCTTGATATCCGACAAGCCCAAGATATAGAGCAGACCCTTGTATGCATCTATCTCGCCATAACCATAGAAATTGTTGGGATACTCGAGCGACTCGTCGTAGCGACGGCTGGTCTGCCGTATCACCTCCATCACATCGTCGCGGCTGAGCGTGGGGTCTGCCTCGAGCCATAGGGCGATGGCACCTGCCGCCACAGGTGTGGACATCGATGTGCCACTATTGGAATTCCAGGCGTAGGTGCGGCCATTGAACTCGAAATGCTCCACATCCGACTCGATATCGGAAGCGTCGGGACAGGCCTCGAGGTAATACGAACTGTAGGACGAGATGATGTTGGTGCCTGGCGCCATCACATCGGGTTTCACCCTGCCATCAAAAGTAGGACCTACCGACGAATAGTCGCTGCGCTCACCATGAGAACCCTTGTCGTAGACATGCAAATCTCCCTTGTAGTTGACGTACTGTGTGCGATATCCTGTGGCCCCCGTGCAGATGACCGCCGGCGCACTCGAGGGAGAGTGGATGGAATAGGCACTGCTACCCAGCGACTCATCCTCAGGCACAAGGTATCCCCCTCCTCGGAACATCTCCAGTTCTACATTCTCTCCCTTGAGGTCGACCCCCGCATAGTAGTCGAGTCCCATTCGCTTGTCGGTGCCAACGATCACCTCCACCACCTCTTCGGCCGCATTGTAGTATGAGGGGTAGCGGGTAGCGGTGATGTAATATGGTTTTCCGCCCACCTCCAAGGTGTCGGTAAGAAGAGAGTCGGAACGGAGATAGATGTCGGCGGGCCGAAGCAAATAGGTCTGACGGGCATTGTCGGGACCATAGAGCACGAAATCAAGCATATAGTCATCGGAAGTCGTCTTCACGGAGAAATAACCCGAAGAGCCACCCGATATGAGCGCCACCCTTGCCGACTCCATACCCACAGGCTTCACCACATGGGCCACCTGATGGCCGGCATTGCCTGCCGAAGCCACGATGATGCGTCCTGGACCGACCAGACTGTCGAGCATCTCGTAATAGAGGGCGTCGTCGCCACGGAAGTCCATCATCGACCCCTCGCTGAACGACACCACACAAGGCTTGCCCACCGACTTGGCATAATCGAAGATATATTTGAATCCCAAAGCGTCGAGGGCATAGGTGTACTTGTAGACATCGGCAGAATCGATGAGAGAGATATCCTCGGTCACGGCATTGCTCACCAGACAGATGTCGCTGCCAGGAGCCATACCGCGGTAGGAGGTGTCGTATCCGCTTCCCGCCGCACACCCCAATGTGTGGGTACCATGCGAGATGATGTAGGCATCGCGGGAATGGGCATACGTCTTCAGGGCCTCCTCGGTAGTATACTCCGCCCCCACATAGAGGTCGCTGCCAAGAGTATCGAGTGAGAGGAAATCCCACATCCGCTTGATACGATATTCGGAAAGGCTGGTGTCGTAGAAATTGGGATGTGTGAGGTCGAAGCCGATATCCTGAACACCCACCACCACGCCACGGCCAGTGAAAGCCTGGGGCAACAGCTCACCGGCATGCGCCTTAGCCCCACCCAAGAGCACCAACGTGGTGTCCATCTGTATGGAGTTGCCTTGCCGGGCCTCGATGCGCGACACCTCGGGCCGGAGCGACAAGGGCGAGAGACTGCGCAAGGGTATGCTTGCCACATGGAGATTGCCAAACCTGGCCAGACTGCGCCCCCCGTAAAGGGCGAGGAGGCTGTCGGCATTTCCCTCAATGCGCACGAAAGCACACAACTCGCGGTCGCCAGCCGAAGGCATCCGCCTCATCCTGCCCGTAGTTTCCATCGCCAGTTGCCTCACCATCGACGACATCTTGGCATAATTGGCCTGTTGGCACCATGCCGTGAGTGTGAGGAGCAAGAAAACAAGCGATATGGTAGTTTTTCTCATAAATTACGATTTTTCATATATAATAAGGATATGGTTGCAAAATAAGCGAAAATTTATCAAATCAGCAAATTATTAAGCAGGAAAGAGGGTTTTTCGCTTTTACTCCCATTTTTTTGACGTAGGTCAAAAAAGAGGGGTTGTTAACGCAAACAGGGAAGAAAAAACTTGATGTTGGAGAAAAAACGCTCTACCTTTGCACCAGCGAAATGCAAAAAAGGATAACAATTATTATTAACAAGGAAGAGCCTCAAGCAGGCTCCAGAAACTAAAATTTAAAGAAAGGGTAAAAAGATGAAAAGATTTGTATTAAGCGTTATGGTCATGATGAGTATGACAATGGCATTTGCCGAGAACGAGGACAACAATGCCACCAACTCTACCGAGGCTTACGTCATGCGTGTGAACATGAACAAACTGGGTCAGGCCCTGAACCTGAGCCGCGACCAGTATGACTTCGTGGAGGATGCCATGATAGCCTTCAGTGCCGACCTGATGAGCGTGGCCTCTGCCTCGGAAGACTCGCGCAAGGCTATGATGCGCAACGCAGTGAACAAGAACCTCTCTGCTGCCCGCAGCATTCTCAACAAAGCGCAATATCACAAATATCTCATGCTGCTCAACGCCACAATCAACAATCGTGGTCTGAACAAGTAAGTTATTGAGAACAGCCTAATTATTGATAAGGGATGCCTTCGGGTGTCCCTTTTTTTATGAAAAGTGAATTATTCTAGAAGATCAAGCCTCCCCATGTGGGAGGCTATTTGTTTGTCGGGGGAGAGGAGGGCAAAGATAGGCGGCGGCTCGGCAAAGAAAGCAAAAACTTCGTATTTTGCTTTGCTTTTCACTCGCCTTGCACTATCTTTGCATGAAAGAAATGCCTATGGAACGCAACGAGCAGCTACGCATCGCCTGGAACTTTGTGGAAAACACCGGCAAGACCATCTTCCTCACAGGAAAAGCAGGAACGGGGAAGACCACGTTTCTGAAAACCGTGGTGGAGAAATCGAAGAAAAGGTCGATTGTCGTGGCTCCCACGGGGGTGGCAGCCATCAATGCCGGTGGCGTGACCATCCACTCGTTCTTCCAACTGCCGCTCTCGCCCTATGTTCCCAATACCGTCTACAAGGAGAAATTTGACTTCAGCCGTGAGAAGCGCCGCATCATTGCCTCACTCGACTTGCTCATCATCGATGAGATCTCGATGGTGCGTGGCGACCTGCTCGATGCCGTGGACAACGTGCTGCGCAGATACCGCAACCATTTTCTGCCCTTCGGAGGCTTGCAACTGCTGATGATCGGCGACCTGCAACAACTCACCCCCGTGGTGACACCCGACGACGAGCAACTGCTCAGGCCCTACTACGACACCCCTTACTTCTTCAGTTCGAAAGCCCTGGCGCAGACCGACTATGTGACGATACAGCTCGACAAGGTGTACCGGCAACAAGACGAGGCATTCATCGATATCCTGAACCATATCCGTGAGGGCCATGCCACCGATGCCGACCTGGCATTCCTCAACGCCCGCTACCAGCCCCAATTCTCCACACCCCCTGGCGAACTGTTCATCCGGCTCACCACACACAACCGCCTGGCCGACAATCATAACGACAAGGAACTCGCACGCCTCAGTGGTCAGCCACATACCTACAATGCCGAGGTGGAAGGCAATTTCCCCACCACCTCGTTCCCCACCAGTGAGAGACTGGTGCTCAAGGTGGGCACACAGGTCATGTTCATCAAGAACGACCCCTCGGGCGAGCAACGCTACTACAACGGGAAAATAGGGCGCGTGGTGGAACTGAACGCCACACAAGTGATGGTGCTATGCCCCGACGGCCCAGAACCCATTGAGGTGGAGCCACTGGTATGGGAAAACTCACGCTACACCCTCAACACCGAGACCAATGAGATAGAGACCAAGGTGGAGGGCACGTTCAGTCAATTACCCCTGCGACTGGCATGGGCCATCACCATCCACAAGAGCCAGGGACTCACCTTCGACCATGCCATCATCGACGCCAGCCTATCGTTCGCCCCCGGACAAGTGTATGTGGCCCTGAGCCGCTGCCGGACACTGGAGGGGATGGTGCTCTCTTCGCTCATCCCCCGCAACGCCATTATCTCCGACCATCGGGTGGACAATTATATCGCCCACCAGGAAGAGCACGCGCGGGAGAGCATAGCACGACTGCCCCAACTGAAAGAAGAATACTACAGATTCCTGCTCATCGAACTGTTCGACTTCCATGAGCTCCTCATGCATCAGGAGCATATGGTGCGCGCCTTCGTGGAGTATTTCTCACACAGTCATCCCCAACTGGAGAACCTGCAGAAGCAGACCCTTGAGAAAATACGTACCGAGGTGGTGAGCGTGGCAGAGAAATGGGTGTCGGCCATCGCACGGAGCACCATGGAGACCCTGAATTCCGAACCCTTCCAGCAAAGGGTGAGAAAGGGAGCCGAATACTTCGGCCAGCACCTCGACCAAATCTTCTCGAAGCCCATCAGCATGACCAGTGAGGTGAATACGAACAACAAACAAGCCATGAAACGTCTTGCCAATGTGCTGGGCGACCTCAGGCAATGCTGGATCGCAAGACTCACCCTACTCACCCAAATCGCCCTGAAAGGCTTCACCATCGACAATTACCTAAGGGAAAAACAAATGGCCATGCTCGACAGTATGGAGATGGAGGAAAACACAGGTTCAAGCAAAAAGAGGAGCAAGCGGCCGGCCAAGTCCAAACAGCCCAAGGAGCCTAAGGAGAAGTCATGGGCCGTGACGCTGAGGATGCGCAAGCAAGGCCTTACTCCAGAACAGATAGCCGTGGAGCGCTGTCTCGCCCTGACCACCATCATCGGGCATCTGGTAAAATGCATGGAAGACGGAAACATCACACTCGACGAGATCATCACCCCCGAAAACCGACAAGCCATCCGACGGGCTATCCACAAGGCAGGAGAGGGAGCCACTTTAACAGAGATAAAAATGCTCTGCCCTCCAAGCACCACCTACGACGAAATCAGACTCGTAAAGGAGATGTAAGGAAGCGGAATTCCAAACAAAAACATTTAATTGTTTGGAATTCCGCTTAGCTTGCACTAACTTTGCAAAATCCTTTATCACAGCATTTATCAATACACACTATATTTATGGACAACAAATACATTTCGGTGAACTACCAACTCTATGCCGACACCGACGGCGAGAAGCAACTGATAGAAGAGTGCCCCGAGGGACAGCCCTTCTGGTTTATCACTGGCATGGGCATCACGCTGCCCGAATTCGAAAAAGCCCTCATCGACCTGAACAAGGACGACAGTTTCGACTTCGTCATCCAAAAAGACGACGCCTATGGCGACTACATGGACGACCGTATCGTGGAACTCGACAAGAACATCTTCATGCCCGACGGCAAACTTGACGAGAAACTGATTTACGTGGGTGCCATTATCCCCCTGATGAACGAGGACGGCAACCGTTTCAATGGCCGTATCCTGGAGATAGGCGAGAAAGTGGTGACCGTGGACCTGAACCACCCTTATGCGGGTTTCGACCTCAACTTCAAGGGTACGGTTGTGGAAAGCAGGCCCGCCACCAAAGAAGAGATGGAGCGCATGGCCAAATTCCTCAGTGGTGAGGGATGCGGCGGATGCAATGGCGGCGGATGCGACAGTTGCGGCGGTGGAGACTGCGGCGGCGGATGCGGTGGATGCTGAAAACACAGCGACAATGAGAAATACATTCGGCAACCTTTTTACCCTGACCACCTTTGGTGAGAGTCATGGTCCTGCTGTGGGAGGCGTTATCGATGGCATGCCCGCCGGCATAGAAGTGGACTTGGCCTTTATCCAGCACGAACTCGACCGAAGGCGACCAGGCCAGAGCGACCTTACCACAGCGCGCAACGAAGCCGACCAGGTGGAACTCCTCAGTGGTGTGTTTGAAGGCAAGACCACAGGCACGCCCATAGGGTTCCTGGTGCGCAACAGCAACCAGCACTCACAGGACTACGAGAACCTGAGATGTGTCTTCAGACCCTCGCATGCCGACTATACTTACCAACAAAAATACGGTATCAGAGACCATCGTGGAGGTGGGAGAACATCAGCGCGAATAACTATTAGCAGATGTGTAGGAGGGGCATTCGCAAAACTTTTGCTCCGACAAATCGGCATCAGTGTCAAAGCCTACACTTCGCAGGTGGGCGACATCGCACTAGCCCCCGACTACCACCAATACAACCTGGGAGAGACGGAGCACAATGCCGTGAGATGTCCGGATGCGGAGAAAGCCGAGCAGATGGCCCGGCTTATCCGCGAGGTAAAAGCACAGGGCGACACCATTGGTGGAGTCATTACCTGTGTGGTGAGCGGCTGCCCTACCGGAATGGGAGAGCCAGAGTTCAGCAAACTTCACGCCGCCCTGGGCGGAGCGATGCTGAGCATCAACGCCGTGAAAGGATTTGAATATGGCGAGGGGTTCGCCAGTGCCTGTCGCCGTGGCAGTGAGCTCAACGACCTGTTTGTATCAAAAGACGGACGTATAGGAACCGCCACCAATCACAGTGGAGGCATTCAGGGAGGCGTGAGCAATGGCGAGGACATCTATTTCCGTGTGGCCTTCAAGCCCGTGCCCACCATCCTTCAGGAACAAGAGACCGTAGACAGGGAAGGCAATTCCACCACCGTAAAGGCCAAAGGCAGGCACGATCCGTGCGTCCTTCCCCGGGCAGTCCCCATCGTTGAAGCTATGGCGGCAATGGTGATGGCCGATTATGTTTTATTATCCAAAACCACCAAAATTTAGCTTTTTGTAAGATTTTGATGCCAAAAAGTGTTAAATACTTCCGTTTTGAACATATTTTCTACATGTATTAGATGGGAATATACGGAATTATTATATATTTGTACCCGATTAATCTGGGTTTGAGAAAATCCTCATTAGTTTAGTTAAGTCTAGTTTAGTTTTTGTGTTGGTTGAGGGCAGCGAAATGCTGCCCTCACATTTTTTGAGCCTATGCGACTACCGGTAAAGGTTCCACCAGGCCCTCATGGAGACGACCTCCGAGGCGTCAGATGACCCCTATGATTTCTTTCACGCTCTTACATCCATGGTTGTCGAGCCATTGGTCTATGCCATCGATGATGCTTACCGTCACCGTGGGGTCGAGGAAATTGGCCGTGCCCACCTCGATGGCCGTAGCCCCAACCATGAGGAACTCGATGGCATCGGTGGCACACGAGATGCCGCCAAGTCCCACTACAGGAATCTTGACAGCCTTGGCCACCTGCGACACCATCCTCAGGGCCACAGGTTTCACGGCAGGTCCGCTAAGGCCGCCTGTGCCGATGCTGAGCAACGAGCAGCGACGCTCGATATCCACCGCCATACCCATGATCGTATTGATGAGCGACACGCTGTCGGCCCCCTCGGCCTCACAGGCCCTGGCTATCTCAGCGATATCCGTGACGTTGGGCGAGAGTTTCACGATGAGCGTCTTATGGTAGCGCTGGCGCACAGCCCTCACCACCGACGCCGCTCCCTTGGCCGTGACACCAAAGGCCATCCCCCCTTGTTTCACATTAGGGCAGGAGATATTCAGTTCGATAGCCGGTATGCGTTCAAGCCTGGCGACCCTGGCGGCACATTCGGCATAGTCTTCGGGAGATGAGCCACTCACATTCACAATCATGTTGGTGCCGATATCCTTGATTTGCGGGTAGATGTGCTCGCAGAAATAGTCTACGCCCTTGTTCTGCAGTCCCACGCAATTGAGCATCCCAGAAGCCGTCTCAGCCATTCTGGGATAGTCGTTGCCCTCACGAGGATGGAGTGTGGTGCCCTTGACGATGAATCCACCCAGACGGCTGAGGTCGATGAAGTCGGAGAACTCCAAACCATACCCGAAAGTACCAGAAGCCGTCATAACCGGATTCTTCAGAAACAAATCAGAAATATTTACATTTAGATTGGCCATAATAATTGATTAATATTTAACACCGGACCATCTTTACATACACACAAGTTACCCTCGGTAGTACCTTCCACACAACAGAGACAGGCACCCAGTCCACAAGCCATCTTGTTTTCGAGCGACACCTCGCAGTCGATGCCATTGGCCTTGGCATACTTGGCCACAGCTATCATCATGGGTTTCGGACCACAGGTATAGATACGGTCGAAATGCTCATCCGACAACACAGAATGTTGAGTGACGAACCCTTTCTGACCTGCAGAGCCATCCTCTGTGGTGAGCAGCACGCGGCCTATACGTTCAAAGCAAGACAATTGTACCAGATCGCCCACACTTCTGGCACCGAGGAGGAAGGTTGGTTGGCACCCTAGTTGGCGCAACCGCTCACCCAGGAATAGCAGAGGAGCCACACCTACCCCACCCCCTATGAGCAAATAATGCCCTTGCGGAGAGGAAGGCATGGTGAAGCCATTGCCCAGGGGTATGATGCAGTTGAGAAAATCGCCTCTTCGCAGGCATTCCAAGCGGCGAGTCCCCTCTCCGACCATAGCGACAAGAAGCCACACCTCATTGAGTTCATCATCCACATAATGGATGGATATGGGCCGGCGCAGGAATGTGGCCGGTGACCCATCTATACGCAGTTCGGCAAACTGTCCCGGCAGCATATCCGGAAGTTTTGTGTCGCTGGTAAGCCTGATGAGCAGGTAGCGGTCACCCAGGTGTTCCACCGACACCACCTTTAAATCTAACAGATACTTTTTCATCATGCCACAAATATATATAAAAAATCCGACTTACGGGCAGAAGTCACCAAAAAGGTGGCACAAAAAATACGGGCACTCGCCTTCAGGTGATGCCCGTAATCCGAAGAAATGTTATCCATTTTTGAAAACATCGACGTAAGAGGCTATATCACAAAGCCTACGCCCAATAAAAATAATTGATTGATTGGAAATGTATATTAATAGAATATGTGTACTATCTAACTGTTCTTTGGCACGAACGCCTCATAGGTGTTATCATCATAGAAAACCCGGATCTCGGTGATTTTCCTTTTCGAAATGTCAAGGTTTTTCTTATCCGCTACATCATTATTCAGATTGATTCCCTTGACTGCAACACCTACAGTGCGCTTTGCACTCCCTTGACTGTCGTTCTTTGAATCGCTCTCTCCTGCTAGGGTAGGAGGTAGGCTGTCGACTGGTGTATTATGGGGTTGACCTTCAGTCTTATACATGCTTCCCACACCTGTAAGCAGCCAGTCGAGATCAATATTCGGAATTTTACGACGTATAGCCTCCACCTGGTTGAGTGTTGGCTTGGTGCGCCCTGTAAAGATACCACTTAACACCGAGGATGAAATCCCGGTGAACTGCGAGAAGGCCTGCTGGGTCATGTGTTGTGACTCCATGATTTGTTTTATTCTATCTTTCATAAGAAGAAGATACAAGGTAAGAGCCATATTTTGGCCCATTTCACTTTGATTTTACAAAGGTAAAAGTTTTTTTTGAAAAATGCAAGCAATTGAAGGAAAAATTTAAAATCTGCAAATCAACAAAAACAAATTGAAAAATACAAAGAATCAACATTTTCAAATTCGAATTCAAATATAAAAATGTAAAATCCCTATAAGCTGTATAAATACTTTACAAGGGAAAAGTTGAATGAATAAATGCAAAATATTGGGTTTAAACCTATTATAAATACTGAAAATACGCATTTTAAGATATTTTTACTAAAATGAGGTGATTTAGGTGGTTTTGATAAATAAAATAGTGGAATGTTAAGGTATATATGGTTGATTATCAGTGCGTTATTTGAAAATATGCAATGTGAATAATTATTCATTCGAATATTTAAACTCGGTATTTTACATTTTTAAATTGTTTTGAATTTCAATTTGTAAATTTCAATTTGTTGTGTAAAACTTCAAATTTCCAATTTTGTTTTGTTGATTTTTAAATTTCGAATTTCATTTTTAAAACGTTAAAAAATGCAAACACATGGTTTGCCAGAGCTGAAAAAGTCGATTTTTCGTCGTTTTTCGAGTTTTGTTGGCGACAGTCAAGAAAAACACGAAAAATCGGAGTTTTGAGGGGCACAAAATGGTGGAATTTGTTGTTTGCTTGCGTTTTAGGCCATAAAAAAGCCCCATGAGAATGGGGCAAACTAGACGGTCGAGCAGATATTTTTGGTCGTTTTTCAGTGCAAAATGAAATAAACGAGCTCTTTCAGCAGGTCTCCAGGAGTGGTATTTGGGTTATTTATTCCCTTGCTTTTCGCATCAGTTACTCTTATTTGGTGTATGATCTGCATTGTCTTCATTCCGTTGAAGGATCTCAGGGCGGCTACATAATCTTTTGCCGGATATGTGGATTTGAAGTTGAGTGCTGCGGCAATCCCTTTCTCACTTTTATCTGTATAATGAGCGATCATGAGGTTCTGGAAGAAAGTGAACAGTCCGGGCAAGAAAGCGTAGAGCGAGGTGGTCTTTGGATTGCTGTCAATATATTTTACTATCTTGTTAGCTTTGAGTACATCCCTCCTGACGATAGCGTCGCGCAGTTCGAAGAAGTTGTAGTCTTTGCTGATGCCTATTTTGCTCTCTACGATTTCGGGAGTCACCACCCTACTGTCACCAATAGAGATGAGCGTCTTGTCGAGTTCCGAGGCCAGCCGTGAGAGATCGTTCCCCACGGCGTCGGCCACCATTTGCTTTGCCTTGGCATCAATAGAAACATTTTTCTCCTTGAGATATTTCTCGATGAAGACCGGGATTTCGTAGTCGCGTTTCTTCTCGCTGTTGAACACGGCTCCCCTACTGGACAGTTCTTTGGTATAGTTCTTCCTTGCGTCGAGTTTCCCATGCTTGTAACAGAACACCAGGATAGTGGTAGGCGAAGGGTGCTCGAAATAATGGGTGAGCCGGTCCCACCCTTTCAGGTTTTGCGCCTCCTTCACGATGATCACCTGATATTGTGCCATCATGGGGAACCGTTTTGCCATATCGGCGATTTGTGCGGCGTTGGCGTCAAGCCCATAGAGCACGGTCTGGTTGAAGTCCCTCTCTTCGGGTGTGAGCACGGTCTCCTCGATTATCTGCGTCACCTTATCTATATAATAAGGTTCCTCGCCCATGAGCAAGTACAGGGGCATGAACTTTCGTTGTTTGAGGTCGCTTACCAGTGCCTCGTATGAAATTTTCCCAGCCATGTTGGAGAATGACGTTTCAATTATAGCGCAAAAATCGCGGAATCATCCCCGAAATGCGCATGTTTTTATTATCTTTGCATCGGACAACGTCCGTTTCGTTGCAAAGTTACTAAAATGATTCGATTAAACCTTCCCCCTTTTGGCATAAAAATTGCGGACCACGGAGGTAAGCATATGATTTTCGACCCACTACGTCGCAAATACGTGTCGCTCACCCCAGAGGAGTGGGTTCGCCAGCATTTTGTCAATTACCTGACCACTTGTCTTGGCTACCCTTCGTCGCTACTTGCCAACGAGGTGGAGTTGCAGATCGGGCAGAAACACCTCCGTTGCGACACGATTGTCTACGGCAAGCAAGCAGAGCCCCGAATGATTGTGGAGTACAAGGCTCCCCACATCACGCTCACGCAAAAGGTGTTCGACCAGATTTCGGTTTACAATCTTTTGCTGCATGTCGACTATCTTGTGGTGAGCAATGGCATGCAGCACTTTTGCTGTCAGATGGATTATGAGAATCAAAAATATTTATTTTTAGAAGAGATTCCAAGATACGAAAATATTTAACATATCAATCATTAACCTATACTAAGACATGAGTATATTCAAATGGATAGGTGGAGCCCTTGGCTTCATGGTCGCTCCCCCACTTGGTATCTTCCTCGGATATTTCATCGGCAGTCTGATCGACGGCATCTTCGACTCCGACGACGGTGGCACCTATTATCAGGAATCGGATGGAAGTAAGGCGGGCGGATATAGCAGCAGCCGTTACGACTCGGGGCGCCGCAACAGTTTTCTGTTCTCCATGTTGGTATTGGCCTCCTACATTATCCGTGCAGACGGCAAGGTGATGCATTCGGAAATGGAGTATGTGAGGCAATTCCTCAGGGTGAACTTTGGGGAATCGGCCGTTCAGCAAGGCAACGACATTATCCTTCGCTTGCTTGAGGAGCAGAAAAAGACGACGCGCTACGTCTACCAGCAACGCATCCGTGAGGTGTGCCAGCAGATAGCCGCATCGCTGAACTACAGCGAGCGCCTACAGCTGCTCAACTTCCTTGTCGACCTGGCCAAGGCCGACGGCAGCGTGCCCCCTTCTGAACTCAATGCACTCTATGAGATAGCCCAGTATCTGGGCATGAGCCGCAGCGATGTCGACATGATGCTTAACCTGAACCGTGGCGGCAGTTCTGAAGGCACATTGGAGGAAGCCTACAAGGTGTTGGGCGTGCCACCCACAGCCACCGACGACGAGGTGAAGAAAGCCTACCGCAAGTTGGCCCTTGAGCACCATCCCGACCGAGTGTCGGCCCTTGGCGACGATGTTCGCAAGGCCGCCGAGAAGAAGTTCCAGGAGATCAATGCCGCGAAAGAGAAAATCTACAAGGCCCGCGGTTTGTAACCATCTCCGGGCGACATACGGCAGGACTGAGTTCCTATACCCACCTACGTGAAGAGGCGCCCCAGGGCGCCTCTTCTGTATTGGTAAAGAATGATATTGGCAAATGCCGTGCCTTACTCATAGTGTGTATCGAGATACACCACCTTGGTGACGAGGTACTCCTCGACACCGTGCTTGCCGTCGGCACCACCGATACCGCTCTTCTTCATACCGGCATGGAATCCCTGCATGGCCTCGAAGTGCTCGCGGTTGATGTACACCTCGCCAAACTCCAGTTCCCTGCACACCTTGGCAGCGATATCGATGTTCTTGGTGAATACCGATGAAGCCAGTCCGTATTCCACGTCGTTAGCCCATGCGATGACCTGGTCGATATCGTCGAACTCCACGATGGGGAGCACCGGTCCGAAGGTTTCCTCATGCACGATGTCGAAGTCCTGCTTCACGTCATCGAGCACGGTGGCGGCATAGAAGTAGCCCTTCTCTCCCACTCTCTTTCCACCGCATAGCAGTTTTGCGCCCTGCTTGATGGCGTTGGCCACCTTGGCCTCCACACTCTCGAGCGCGCGTTTCTCCACGAGCGGTCCCATATCCACATTGTCGTCGGCGCAAGGGTCGCCCACCTTCACGGCCTTCATCTTCTTGACGAGGAGGTCGGTGAACTCTTTCTTGATGTCCTTATGCACATAGACGCGCTCGGCGTTGTTGCAGATCTGGCCGTTGTTTCCGATTCTCGAATCCACCACCCACTGTGCAGAAGCCTCGAGGTCGGCGTCTGGGAAGACGATGGCAGGAGCCTTTCCACCCAACTCGAGCGACACTTTGGTGATGTTGTTTGCGGCAGCCTTCATGATGCTCTCGCCAGCACCCACGCTTCCCGTGACGCTCACGATGCCGATCTTCGGGCTCTTGGCCAATGCGTCGCCCACCACGGAGCCCTTGCCCGTGATGACATTGAACACGCCTGCGGGCAGTCCGGTCTCGTCGACCACTTTGGCGAACTCGCAGCAGTTCTCAGGTGTGAGTTGTGAAGGTTTGATGACGATGGTACATCCAGTGATAAGCGCTGCTCCCGCCTTTCTGGCAATGAGGAAGAAGGGGAAGTTCCACGGCAGGATACCGGCCACCACACCGATAGGCTCCTTGAAGAGCATGATGTTCTCGCCACGGCGGTCGCTGGGGATGATCTCGCCCTCGATCTGGCGTGCGAAGGTAGCCATATAGTCGAAGTAATCGGCGGTGACAGCCACCTCCACGGTGGCCCAGTTGCGGGTCTTACCTTGCTCGCGCATGATAATGTCGACGAACTCATCCTGGCGTTTGCGGATGCCATCGGCCATTTTGTTCAGGTAGGCGGCGCGCTCGATGGCGGGAGTCTTGGCCCAGCTCTTCTGTGCAGCCTTTGCAGCATCGAGAGCCTCGTCCACCTCCTCTACCGTGCCTTCCGGCTGGCGGCTGATGACCTCTTCTGTGGATGGGTTCAGTACGTCGATCCATTTGCC
This sequence comes from uncultured Prevotellaceae bacterium, assembly GCA_900317305.1. Lineage (GTDB taxonomy): Bacteria > Bacteroidota > Bacteroidia > Bacteroidales > Bacteroidaceae > Prevotella. Next base: position 31,523 of record ONGG01000006.1, read on the forward strand.
CGACTTACTCTCAACGAACTTGCCGTTGATGTACATTTTCAAGTCTTTCATAAGTTTGATTGTTTTAGTTAGACATTCAATATAGGGATATTAGTGTTTCGTTCCAAACAGAAATTCATGGTATGTACGAAATAGCGCCCGAAGCGTGATTTCACCACAAAAATAGAAAAAAAAAATCACAATCCAAACGGATTATGATTTTTTAAGCGTTTACGTGCCAAAAAGCGTTGGCAGACGACTCCCGGGATTAATTCTCCTCGGTGGTCTCGGTCTTTCTTTTGCTCCGAGAGGAACGTTTCTTTGGTTTCTCCTCCGTGATGGTCACTGTTTTCACGCCAGCCAGTTCGGGGTCGATAAGAATACGTCCGCAATACTCACACACAATGATTTTCTTGTGCATCTTGATGTCGAGTTGTCGCTGTGGAGGAATCTTGTTGAAGCATCCACCGCAGGCATCGCGCTGCACATACACCACGCCGAGTCCGTTGCGTGCGTTCTTCCGGATACGCTTGAAACTGGTGAGCAGCCTGGGTTCGATTTTCATTTCCAGTTCGCTGGCCTTGCTCTTCAGTTTGTCCTCTTCCTCCTTGGTTTCCTGGAGGATTTCGTCGAGCTCGCCTTTCTTCTCTTCGAGCACCTGTTTGCGGTCCTCCACGAGTTCCTGGTTTTGCTTGAGCACGGTCTCGCGCTCTTCTATTCTAGAGAGAGCCTCGCGGATTTTCTTGTTACAGAGTTCGATTTCAAGCGTCTGGAACTCGATTTCCTTGCTCAGCATGTCATACTCTCTGTTGTTTTTCACCTCGTTGAGTTGCTGGTTATACCTGGCCACGCTGGCCTCGGCCTCGGCAATCTCGCCTTTTCTCTGCGAGATGGCAGTTTGGAACTCAGCGATTTCTTTCTGGATTTTCTCAATACGGGTGCTCAGTCCGGTGATTTCGTCTTCCAGGTCCTGCACCTCGAGAGGCAGTTCGCCTCTCAATGCTCTTTTCTCATCGATTTGCGACAGTGTGGACTGCAGTTCGAAGAGCGCCTCCAGTTTTTTCTCTACTGGTAAATCTGTGGGATCTTTTTTTGCCATGTGTTATAAACATATAATCGGATTGGTGTTGACTTTTGTCAGGAAGCACCTGACACCCTTGCACCTCTCCGTGATGATTGATTTGAATATTTCGTTGGTGAATTGTTCACTTTGATAGTGGCCGATGACGCAGATTTGAATTTCCTGCTCATGTCCGAAGAAGTCGTGGTAGTGCATCTCTCCTGTGATGAAGGCGTCGGCCTGACAGGCGATGGCCTCGTCGAGGAGGAAAGCCCCTGCCCCACCGCAAAGTGCCACCCGTCGGATTTCGCGCCCGAGGAGTTGGTTGGCCTGCACACATTCCACGCCGAATCGCTCTTTTACCATTTTCACAAAGTCGGTGGCCTTCATGGGTTGGGGCAACTCGCCCACCACCCCACTTCCGCCTTCGACGCCCATCACGGTTTTGGGCGCGAGGATCCTCACGTCAGCGAGTTGCATTTTCTCGGCGATTTTGTAGTTGACTCCCCCCTTGGCATTATCGAGGTTGGTATGCATCGACACGATGGTGATGTCGTTTTTCACGGCCTTCACCACACATCGTTGCACCATGTTGTAGTCGGACACCTGCTTGAGTCCGCGGAAGATAAGCGGATGGTGAGAAACGATAAGGTTGCACCCCAGGCTGATTGCCTCGTCGATGACTTCCTCGGTCACGTCAAGACACAATAATGCCCCTGATGCATCCGTCTCTGTCAATCCCACTTGCAGGCCGGCATTATCGTAGTCTTCCTGCAGGGGCAGAGGCGCGAATTGTTCAAGGGCACGTAGCACTTCTTTTATTTTCACGCTATTCTGCTTTTGGTTCCAAAAACATTAGTCTGCAAATTTAGTGATTTTTCCCGTGATTTTGGCAAAAAAACACATTGATTTAACCTTTTTTAGTGACTTCAGGAGGGTCTTCCACCTTGCACGGCAGAAAGAACAGCATCAACGGCCTTCGGTGGCATCATGCCAAAATCTTCTCCGCCATTTGTTTTCCGGCATCATATGCACGCTGTAAGTCCTGCTCCCAATGCTCGTCACGCCACTGGCGCTTGGGGGGTGTTATTTGTTCACGAATTTGTATTTATCCTTTCCGGGGAAACCGGAGCGGCATTATCCAATTGATAAATGTCTTACTTATGCAAAAATACTCTTTTTTCAGATGAATTTATGGTTTTTCTTTGTAAATTTGCAACACCACCTTCAAGAATCGGCAAAAAAACGATTCTTCATAGCAAGCTAAAACAAATCATACCAGAATCATGACATACAAGAACATTCTTCTTACAGCTGTCTTTGCTGTCTTTGCAACAGCTGTTCACGCACAAGTGACCATCGACATCGACACCCAGCAACGTGGGCCAAAGGTGAGTCCCATGCTCTATGGCATTTTCTACGAAGACATCAACCATGCCGCCGACGGTGGTCTCTATGCCGAGTTGATTCGCAACCGCTCGTTTGAGGACGGGCCACGTTATGGCGCTCCTGCCGACATGCAGGGCTGGTCGACGTATGCGGCCGCCCCATCGCAGCTCACAGCAAGACTCATTCAGCCCTCGAAGAAGACACCGCTGCTCAATGCCGTGCAGCACAACGCCCTGGAACTCGACATCAAGGCCTCGCCCTCCATACCAGTCTGTTTGGTGAACGAGGGCTATTGGGGCATCAATGCCGTGCAAGGTCGCAGCTACCGTCTGTCGTTCTGGGCCAAGACCCTGAAATATCAAGGCACCGTGAAGGCTACGCTCTGTTCGCAGGACGGCGCGCAGATATATGCCGAGTGCACAGTCGGCGGATTCCCTGCCATCAAGGCCAAGGGCTGGACGAAGTATGAGGCTTCGTTCACTGCCAACGACAACGACCCTCAGGCACAGTTTGTCCTGGTCTTCGACGGTGTGGGGAAAGTGCAACTCGATATGGTGAGCCTTTTCCCGCCCACGTTCAAGAACCGCGACAATGGCATGCGCCCCGATCTGGCCAACATGCTTTGGCAGATGCACCCGAAGTTCATGCGTTTCCCCGGCGGCTGTTTTGTGGAAGGCCAGGAGAGTCCCGACAACGCCTTCCGTTGGGAGCGCACCATCGGACCGATAGAGGAACGTGAGGGCCACTGGAACGTGAACTGGGGCTACCGCACCACCGACGGCCTGGGCTATCATGAGTACCTGCAGTTGGCCGAAGACTTGGGTGCCAAGCCGCTCTTCGTGGTCAACGTAGGTTTGTGGCATGGTGGCATGACCCCCTACGACAGCATCCAGCCATGGATTGACGAGTGTCTGAACGCCATTGAATATGCCAATGGTCCCATCACATCGAAATATGGTGCCATGCGCGCCAAGAACGGGCATCCGGAGCCTTTCGGACTGGAATACCTGGAGGTGGGCAACGAGAACAACCAACCCGATCCGCGCCAGCAGAGCGACCACTACTACGAGCGCTATGACCAGTTCTACAAAGCCATCCGCGCCAAATATCCTGAGATGAAAATCATCGGCAACGTGGTGGCATGGGGCGACGACAACCCGAAGTGGAACTCCACGCTGCCTGTGGACCTTCTTGACGAGCATTACTATCGCTCACCCGACTGGTTTGCCGGAGCATTCCACAAATACGACAGTTACGACCGCCGCGGTCCGAAGATCTATGTGGGTGAATATGCAGTGACCAACGGCTTCGGCAATCTGGGCAACATGAACGCCGCCCTAGGTGAGGCCGTCTATATGATGGGTATGGAGAACAATTCCGACGTCGTGGAGTTGGCATCATACGCACCCATTTTCGTCAACGAGAACGATGCCCGCTGGCGTCCCGACATGATACGTTTCAGCAGTAGCCGAGTCATGGGAACTCCTTCCTATTATGTGCAGCAGCTCATGCCTCAGCACATCGGCACCCAAGTGTTGAAAGTCAGCCAGTCCAACCCCTATGAGGGCAAGACTCCCAAGCCGCTGACCCCCAAACAGTGCCATGTCGGTTTCGGTTCGTGGGGCACACGCGCCTCGTTTGAGACTGTCAAGGATGTGGAATACGTCAATGGTGACTGGGAAAAAGAAGGCAACACCCTGCGGCAGACGAGTCTAAAGGAAGCCACCATCTGCATAGAGAAGGACATTGTAGACAGCGACCACTACACCTGCAAGTTCCGTGCTTGCAAAAACGAAGGAGCCGAGGGATTCCTCATCATCTTCAACTATGTAGATGACAAGAACTACTGCTGGCTGAACTTCGGCGGATGGGGCAACACACAGCACGCCATCGAGCAGATCAGCAATGGTGGCAAATTGCAGACCGACACCAAACGGGGACGTGTGGAGCAAGGACGTTGGTATGACATCACCTTACAAGTGGCAGGCGACAGTGTGAAAGCGTGGCTCGACGACAAACTGGTGTTCGACACCGTGCTGAAACACGACGTCACGAAGGGTGTCTTTTCCTCTGCCACCATCGATGAGACAACAAGTGAGATTATCGTAAAAGTAGCGAATACGAGTGAGATAGCAACCACCGCCAATCTGAATCTGAAGAATCTTTCGCCCAAATGCGCCCGGGTAGTGCGTCTGGCAGCCAACGATGGTATGGAAGAGAACACACTTATCTCGCCCACCCACATTCATCCTGTGGAGCAACTGCTCTATCCAGAGGGAAATCAAGTGCTGGTCGATGTCCCCCCCTACTCTCTTAACATCGTCAGAATCAAGTTTTGAAAGGAGTTCATACTCAACTTTGGCAAGTTGAGAGGAGTTCAGAAGTTACAGAAGTTCAGGAGTTCAGACATTACCACAGCTAACAACCATTGAGCCTAAAGAGGTGAAATCGGGGTATTGTCCGAACTCCTGAACAACTACTTACAATATCGCTGTCGGTTTCGGTTAGTTTCTACTCTCGGCATATGCCTCGGCCTTATACACCTTCCATTCCTGATTCATCGTTTCCTTGGAAGCCCCCTCCACGCGATCTTCCACAGAGTCATCGAGTCTTGGGAAGAAGTCGATACCCGTGAGTCTTTCCACCTCATCCACCGACTTGATGCACGTTGTCATCTGTCGGTGCCCGTTCTTGTTGGGATAGATGAATCCGATGGCCTTAGCCTTGCTACGGTCGTCGAGTATGACCTTGAAGAATGCGTCGGGCACGGCGACCTTGTTTTTTCCGATGGTGTTTTTCACTCCATTATAGAAGATAGGACCTGCCACGATATAGATGTCTCCGATGTTCTTGGCCCAATAACGGCACTGCATCTCCAGGTCGTTCCAGTCACCTTTGTTCAGGTCATGGTTCTGCGGACAGACGTTGGTGAAGAGGAACGACTGCATCTGTGCCCTCCGGTCCCACTTATTGTCGCCCGAGGGGCACATATGTCCCCGGTCGTATCTTGAACTGAAATAATCACCGTCGGTAGCTCTGGGATAAGGCACTTCCTTATCCTCGGTGAACTCGATGCCGTCGCGGTAGTTGTTGCCCTTGGTGTGCGCTGCCGTGAGGTGCCAAGCCACCCAGTTGGGAATTTTCCGGTCTTTGTTGTACGACACATAGTATCCATCCCGCTTGAGCAGGATTTCCGATGTACCTGTCATCTGTGCCGGCACCTCCATGGCTTTGAACCTCACCGTTTTCTTATCGACATCAGAAGACGATGTAGGTGCCGACGGCGTAGCAGCCCCACTTTCCTCCTTTCCATTATAGAATGTGGTCGACTGTTTGTCGTCATCACCAGGCATGGTATTGCGCGTTCTTTTGCATCCCACGAGTGTGAGCATGGCAAGAACGGCACATAGCAAGCCAGTTTTTGGATACATTATGGTCATAATCGGATAGATGGGTGACAGGTATGTGACAGGTATGGACAACACCTGTAGATTCGCAAAAGTAGCAAAAAAAACCTCATATAGCTTTGATTTCAATAATTTTAACGTGCTGGTCCTTGCAAATCTCATCTATATGGCTAGACACTGTCTCTGAATTATCACTGTCGATATGTTGCGTGTTTCATATATTTTGTGTAATTTTGCACCGTTGCAAACCAATGGATTACAGTTGTGTTGGTTATACACAAGAAAAAACACTCTTTAACCACTGAATAAATGAAGCACGGCATTTTCTATCCAGCCGAATGGCATCCCCAGAGCGGTGTTCAACTCACCTGGCCTCATGCCGAAACCGACTGGCAGTATTGTCTCGACGAGATTACAGAGACATTCCTGCAGTTGGCCAAGGCTATTGCGCAGCATGAGCACCTTCTTGTGGTGTGCCCCAACGTGATGGATGTCAGGATGCAGTTGTCCCAACGGCTCACTGCCGAGGAGATGCACCGCGTGCTCTTCTGCCATTGTCCCACCAACGACACGTGGGCCCGTGACCATGGTGCCATCACTTTGCTCCGCCCCACTCCCGATGGAGAAGAACCCCTATTGCTCGATTTCAAATTCAATGGTTGGGGAGAAAAGTTTCCCTCCTTTCTCGACAATGCCATCACCTGTGAGATAGCCAACCATGGTCTATTTCATGCCCCCGTGGCCGACCATACCGACTTCGTGCTGGAGGGCGGCGCGATAGAGACCGACGGCGAGGGCACCATCTTCACCACAAGTGCCTGTCTATTGGCACCTCACCGCAACCAGCCCCTCTCTCAAAAAGAAATCGAGTGTTACCTAATCGACACGCTCCATGCCGATCGAGTGGTTTGGATAGACCATGGCACACTCATCGGTGACGACACCGACGGGCATATTGACACCATCGTGCGCTGCGCCCCCAAAAACACCCTTCTCTATGTGGGCTGCGACGACCCTTCCGATGAGCAGTATGCCGACTTCATGGCATTGAAACGGCAACTCCAGTCGTTGCGGACCCGTCAGGGTGCGCCCTACAGTCTGCTCCGTCTGCCCATGCCTCAGCCTCTTTATGAGGACGGCCAGCGTCTGCCTGCCACCTACGCCAACTTCTTGGTCATCAATGGGGCCGTGATAGTGCCCACCTATCGTCAGCCATCGCTCGACACCTTGGCCATAGACACCATTGCCCAGGCTTTTCCCGACCGCGAGATGATTCCCATCGACGCCACCACGGTAATTCGCCAGCATGGTTCGCTCCACTGCCTCACCATGCAGTATCCTGATGGTGTGCTGGTGAAGCCCAACCCCATCAACATCTGAACATCTACCACACAAATCTAGCTCAGCTACTATGAAACAACTACAAATAGGCATCGTGCAGCAACACAACACTGCCGACACCGCCGACAACATGCATCGCCTGGCCTCAAGCATCGAGATGCTGTCGCACCAAGGAGCCCATCTCATCGTGCTTCAGGAGTTGCACAACTCGCTCTATTTTTGTCAGACTGAGAATGTAGGCCAGTTTGAGTTGGCCGAGCCCATTCCTGGTCGCTCCACCGCCTTTTTCGGCGAATTGGCCAATCGGCATCATGTGGTGCTTGTCACCTCACTTTTCGAGCGCCGTGCCCCAGGTCTCTACCACAACACCGCCGTGGTGTTCGACAGCGATGGCCATATTGCGGGCAAATACCGCAAGATGCATATCCCCGACGATCCAGCCTACTATGAGAAGTTCTATTTCACCCCTGGCGACTTAGGTTTCCATGCCATCGACACCAGTGTGGGCCGCCTTGGCGTGATGGTATGCTGGGACCAATGGTATCCCGAGGCCGCCCGTCTGATGGCCCTCGATGGTGCCGATTTGCTCATCTACCCCACCGCCATCGGTTATGAGAGCAGCGACACGCCCGAGGAGCAACAGCGCCAGCGCGAGGCATGGACCACCGTGCAGCGCGGCCATGCTGTAGCCAACGGTCTGCCGGTAGTAGCCGTCAACCGCGTAGGTCATGAGTCCGACCCGTCGGGTCAGACGAAGGGAATTGATTTTTGGGGAAGCAGTTTTGTGGCCGGTCCACAAGGCGAGTTGGTTTTCCGTGCTTCTGCCGACGACGAGGTGGCCACCATTGTGACCATCGACCTTGACCACAGCGAGCAGGTGCGCCGTTGGTGGCCATTCCTCCGCGACCGCCGCATAGAGGAATACGCCGACATCCAACGCCGTTTCAGGGACTAAAATCTTATTCTTTCTCTTTCTCCCTTTTTACCACCAACCATCCGAGAGTGGCCAGCGAGATGATGGCCAGCAATGCGACCATGACAAAAAACCTGCGATAGCCCAAATAATCCTGGATGGCTCCAGTAAATAGTCCTGTGAGAATGATGGAGAGCATGCTCAAAGACCAGCATGCGTCGAGATGCGCCCGAGAGCATATCGTATCTTTCCCGTACATTATATAATATAAGAAGGCTGCCATGCCCAAGCCGCAGCACCATTGCTCCACCGACAGTATCATCGTAATGCGCCATAACTCATCGGGCATGTCATAGGCCAGATAGACGTAGAGCGCATCGGGCACAGTGAAGGCCAAAGCCATCCACCACCAGCAACGGTTCAGTCCGAATCTCCTGATACACCCTTTTCCCATGTCATAACCCGCCATGGCAAGTGCGATGGCCACTGTGCAGAACGCGAAGCCCATCTCCTGCGGACTGAGCATCAGTCCACCGATGCTGCCCCTGTCGATGAGGAAGAGCAGGGATCCTCTCCACAAGAAAAACTCATGCATGGGAAAGAGCACGACGAACATGCCGAAGACCCATCGCTTTCTGTCGGCCGTCCACCATGCCACGAACTCATTCTTACGCGTCTGCCATTTCGGCGACAACGAGGATTCATCAGCATTGTCGGGCATATACCTTGCCGCCATCCACACCATTAGCATGATGACCAGCATCATCACTGCCCCCACCTTGAGAGCCAACGACCATGACTCCTCTATCTTCCTCGATACCACCTCCATGTTTCCTGCTAGCAGCATCATCACGCCCATACCTATCACTATTGCCATCAGCAAGGCAAGTATCATGGTGGTGAGCATGCCATTGTTCTCTTTCCGTACTATCTGCTGTCCGCAATATGCCGCAGCGGTCTCGAATGTCCCTCCAACAAGCGACATGACCACCAGACAAATCCATAGCACATAGTTGTCGAGAGCGGGAGAGAGGTGGCTGGAAGCGACAAACATCATCAACGCATAGACCAAGAGCGAAGTCATCATCCACCATTTCGCGCTCCTATTTCCTTTTACCATGGTCATAGTGAGAGGCCTGAGCGCCAACGGCAACAGCAAGAGCGAGGAGACAAGCATGGCCTTCGTGTTGCTCATACCCATCCTGTTGAACATGACGACGAGCACCGCCATCGGCACCACTATCACCAACCCCCTGGCGAAGCAGAGCAGCGCCCACCAGAGATATGAGGAAGCGTCAAGTCTGGATGTCATTTCCGTATTTCTCGCCATAAACAATGTTTTCAAGCGGTTTTCTTACCAAATTCCGGATCGATCTTGATGAATGCCGTTACAGCAAACGTGATGACGCAGAGGAACATCACGATGATGAAAAAATCCCTATAGCCCACCAAGTCTTTGATCCAGCCCGACACCATGCCTGGCAACATCAGGCCCAGATATGTAAGTCCGGTACAGATGGCGTAATGCGAGGTCTTGAACTCGCCCTGGCTGTAATAGAGCATATAGAGCGTGAGGGCCGTGAAACCAAGACCATAGCCGAACTGCTCGATGAAGAGGCAACTGCTTATGAGCCACAAGTTGTCGGGCTGCACGTAGCTAAGATACACATAGACGATATCGGGCAAAGTGATGGCACATACGAATGGCCATAGCCAGCGTTTCAGACCATCACGGCTAGCGAGCATACCTCCCACGATGCCACCGAGCAAAAGGCCAATGAGGCCGACGGTGCCATAGGCCAATCCGAAGGCCTCCTTCGTCAGTCCCAGTCCTCCGTCCTCGACAGGCCGTAGGAGGAAGGTGCTGGCCATCTTGGTAAGCATTGCCTCAGGGAAGCGATAGAGCAGGAGGAAAAGCAAGACGAAGATGATTTGCTTGGCAGACACTTTCGTAAAAAACGACAGGAGCATCTGCTTCAGTCCTCTCGCCACGTCGGCAACCGTCTGACCCTCATTGCTGCGGTCGGCTGGCCTTGGCATGATGAAGGTGTGATAGAGCCAGATGGCAATGAAGATAGCAGCCAGAGCAAAGAATATCAGGCTCCATGTAAAGGCCTTGCTGTCGGGGAAGACATTCTGCAGTTGGTCGGCTACCCACACGAGCACGCCCTGTCCGAAGATGACGGCTATGCGATAGAAGGTATTGCGTATACCCACAAACCACGACTGGTCGTGGCTGTCGAGCTCTATCATATAAAAGCCGTCGGCTGCGATGTCGTGCGTGGCACTGGAGAAAGCCATCAGGAAGAAGAAGAACATGGTGCCTTGGAACCAGAACCCCGTATTGACCGTGAACGCCACTCCGGCGAAGGCCGCCCCCAGCAGCAACTGCATGGACAGCACCCACCATCGCTTGGTCTTATACAAGTCAACAAACGGGCTCCACAGCGGTTTGATTACCCACGGCAGTCCCAGCCAGGCTGTATAGAGGGCTATCTCCGTGTCGGACATGCCCATCTCCATGTACATCACCACAGCCAAGGTCATCACCACCACATAGGGCAGACCCTCGGCGAAATAAAGTGTTGGAATCCAAGCCCAGGGGCTTTTCTTCTTATTGTCCATACCTATCACTTATACAGTTTCTTGATTTGCGCACCACGATAGTAGTGCAATAATATCTTGTCGTAGGCGAAGCCTTTCTCTCCCATCATGGCGGCACCAATCTGGCATAGGCCCACGCCGTGCCCCCACCCTGCCCCATGCAGGATGAACTTCTCGGGCAGTCCGTTGGTCTGGCCCTCGGTATCGACGACAAAAGCCGAACTGAGCAAATGGGTCTCGCTGAGCGCGCGTCGTATCTCCAATTCCTTCCCTATGGTGAGTGTGCGCTCCGTGCCTTCTATGCGCAGTTTCGAGATACGGCCACTACGTCCCCGTTCCACCACGCTGAGCGCCTTGATGCCACCGAAGTCCATCTTCAGTTTCCCAGCCACGAGTTTGCTCAGCTGTTCCTGTCTGATTTCCACTTTCCACCGGTAGAAATTTGTCGTCTCGGTGTCGTAGTCGTTGAGCACCTGGCTGAGCACCTGTTTGTCGTTGGTATTGCAGAAAGCCTCTGGTTCGTCCAAAATCCATTTTCTCGCATTCTGCTCCACCCTCAGGTCGACGAGTGTCCCGTCGGCGCTGTCGGTCACTGCCCTTAGGTAAGGTTTGGGCAGATTGTCCCAGCAATACTGGAATTCCTCTGTCACGCCACCACAGCATTTGCTGAACCGCGCGTCGCAGATCTCGTTGTCGTAGACGAGCACCTGCCCCCTGGTGGCTGCCACGGCTGCGGCAGCTTTCCTGCCTACCGCCCTGGTGATGCCCTGGTAGCGCTGGCAATGGTCGTCGGCACACACGTCGAAGATGGTATGGTCCTCACGGTCGTACCATCTGATCAGCATATCGTCTTTCTTGACGAACGAGAAGAAATGGTCGGCCGAACCGTTCAGTCTGTTTCTCCGCTCCATCTGTGCGAGCAGCCAACTGCGTGAGATGACGGCATGCGCCTTGAGCAGCTCATCAGAGGCAGTGGCCTTCATCTCGCTTGAGATGACGCTGGTGAGATATTCCTCTACGGGCAGGAGATTGATGGCGCACACCTTGTCGGCCTCGACCACCAGGCGGAGAGCGCCTCTGAAGGTCTGCACCTCCTGCCGTTCCCAATGGAAGTCGATGCCGATGGTGACATCATGGAGCGAGAACGAGGCGTCAGGTGTCTTGGGCACGAACGACAACTCACGGTATTGCCGTCCCCGCCATGCTATACCACCCTCGGAGAACTCCACTACTTGCTCTCCCTCGATGCTCTCGCCTTTTGCCACGTAGGGTTTGTTGAGAGAGAACTTGATTGTCTTGCCACTCACGATGCCTACGGCCACCTGTGGTTCGTGGGCGGCAGTCTTGTCGCTCCGTTTCTCCAGCGGTTTGTCTTTGAGTGCGTTGAGCACAGCCTTCATATCGTCGTCGTTCACGGTCACCTCTTTGAGAATCGCGGTGGCAACATCGGTGTCGACACGTTCGTAGTCTTCCCGCCGGGGAGTGATGAGAAGTCCTGACATATCGATTGCCCCCGGACTGACAAGCAACTGTTTTTCGCCCTCCATGTGGTAGCATTCAGGCCGGTGTTTGCGTCGTGGGAAGACCACCGAGAGAAAGTCGTCGTTGTCTCTCCAACTCACGATATTCATCATCGGTTCCTCTCCTCTCTCCCGCTCGGCTTCCTTCACCGTGGTATCGAGGGCCTGATAGAGTTTTCTGAACAACATCTCATCGCTGTCCTTGCTCCGGCTCCGGATGAGCAATGCATGGCAAGGATAGTTGTCGATAGTATAGATGCCGTTGTTGTCGTCGAGCGTCACCACGGGAGTCAGATCGCGGCACAGCCGGGGCCATGCCATCTGCAAAGGCAGCAGTCCGGTGGTACCGGCCTGCAGGTGCATATGGTCGGGAGCCGATGCCCCACACCGTGGTCCGTTGTAGAACACGGTGATGTCGGGATGGTTTTCGAGCAACCTGTGTATCTCGTAATAGTTGTCGGCGATTTGCTGGGGTTGGTGTTTGCGGGCCGTGATGGTGAAGTGTGTGGACAGAATGGGGTACGGGTTCACCAGAATATCGAGCTTGCCATCAAAAGGCTTCACGATTTGTTCTGCCGGCCGGTTTTTCGCACAGAGGAAGCAAGGACGCTCCTTGATATCCTGCTTCGACACTTTTGCCCCTGTCGAGACAATACGGGCGGGATTCCATTGGGCCATGAGCGTCATGGAATTGTCGGCATTCTGCAGTTGTTTGGTTTCCACGGCATTCAGGTCACGATACCGTTTTCTGGCGTCGGGCCACAATTCGAGTTGCCGGTTGAAGAACCTCATGAGCGAGTTGTCGTCCTTGTAGTTCTCTTTTCCGCTGGCCAAATGCTGGCGTGCCGCGATTTCGATGGTGCGCAACTGGTCCTTATACATGTTATTGGCGTTGATGCGCTCAATGGAGAGCGCGGCGTCGCTGTTCCCTCCCCAGCGCCGGCAGAGATAGAGTTCGTCGTAAATCCTTCCGATGCGGTATCTCCGGCTGAAGGCGAGTCCCATGGCATAGTCCTCACCGTAGCTGGTATTGGGCAACAGAATCTGCCGGAGCAAAGGTGTGAAGAAAGCCCTGGGTGCCCCGAGTCCGTTGATGCGCAAGGCGTTGTTGCATCCGTTGTCGTCGGTCCACTCCCTATGGTCGATGATGCCCGGCGGCAAGGTGTTGAGGTTGAAGTCGCACATTCTGTATGCACCGACAATCATCGCAGCCTGTTGCTTGTAGAAAGCGTCGATGATGCGTTGCAGCGTATGGGGCGATGAATAGAGGTCGTCGCTGTCGAGCTGCACGGCAAAACGTCCACACCGGTCATCGACCACGGCCGTGTTCCAGCATCCACCGATGCCCAGGTCGGTGCGGTCGGGGATGATATGCACGAGCCGGGGATTGTCGTAGGCCTCGAGCAGTTGGGTGGTGTTGTCGGTAGAATGGTTGTCGACCACGATAACGTTGTAGTCGAACGTCGTGACTTGCGAGAGAGCGGAGTCTACGGCGTCGCAGATGGTTTTCTCCCGGTTGAAGACAGGTATCACCACCGAGGCCTCGAATTTGAAGTCCTGCTCCTTGAAATCGGGTGTGGCAAAGGCGGAGGTATCGACAAGTGCGCCGATTTCCTTGAGGTGGTTGGTGGCCGCCTTCTCCATCTCCACCTGCACCTCACGGTTGCGTGGGTTCACGTAATCGAACTGTTTCTCGCCGCTAGCCCTGAGGTCGAGTTCCTCTTCGGTGTAGAGGAATTCGTTCAGGTGCAGCAATGTACCTTTTCGGCTGATGAAGAGGCGCAGGTCGTAGATGCCCGCGAACTGGTATTCAGGCCTTCGCTCCATCGCCACATAATCATGCAGCAATGAGGAGCGGATGAGAAGCATCGAGCCAAAATCGAAGTCGTCGCGTATGCTGCCGGCCTGGTAGTCGATGACGGGATGTTTCACCGTCTTTCCATTCTCCACCGAAAAGTGGTCGGCATAGACGAGAGCCGCCCCGGCATCGTGCGCCACTCTGAGCAGGCGTTCTGGCGCATACATTCCGAGCTTCACGGGAGTGCTCTTCGTGAAGAGCATCACGAAGTCGGCCTCCACATGTTGTTCCATCACTGCCACGGCAGCCGACGACTGCAATCTGTCGACAGACAGCAATGTGCAGTCGGGGGGACAAGGTCCTGAGGGTTGCCGTTCCTCACCTACGAGGAGGTAGATATGGTGTATGGTCTTGTTGGCGCGCAGTTGGCTCACTGTCATCTCTGCCACGCGCATGTCGTCGCAAGGCAGGAAGCAGTCGATTTTTCCTCTCATATCGCTTCTTGTTTTATTGGAAAGCCCAAAATTACAACAAAAAATCGAAAATCCGTGAACGGGGTTGTTTTTTTCTCAATTTTTCGTCTAAAACGGCACTGGCTTACCAACTCCCTTCTGTTGTCAGTCAGTGGAGAAGCCTGTAGTGTACAAATCGACGGTGCCACTCGTCAGCGGCACCGTCTACACAAATTATGAGAAAAAGATATCTTGTATATTATATCAGTCATCCATTCCGATGAGCATTCCTTTTTTGTTGAATTTCAGGTCGAAATCGTTGCTCAGCTCTACATCGTAGCCGTGGCGTTCCTTGTCGATCTTCACGATAATCTCACCCGGGAAGTTGGTGCTCACATATGTAGCGATGAGTTGGGGTACGAGTACGGCAGGTACAGGTGTCATGTGGTTTTCCACTTTGTCCCAATTGCCCTTGCTGTCGAAATCCAACTGGGTGCCGTCGTTCAGATGCACCTCATAATGCTTGCTCAACCCATCGTATTCTTTTGATGCAAAGAGGATATTGGTGCCGTCGTAGTGGGTTTGGATGAATGCTTTTGCAGGAGCAGGGAGTTGTTCCGGAAGAATCATTCTATCGTCGGCGAAACAGGTGGTCACAGTCACTAAGCTCATCAAAGCTACCATAAAAAATTTAATCGTTTTCATGTCATATTTTTTTAATTGTTAATATTTTGTTTTCGATTTTTGTCTTTTGACATTGCAAAGATAGCATCAGTTTCCACCACGTTCCAACTTTTTTATCGAGAAAAAGGCTGAGCACATCAGACGAAAGAATGAATGTCGGACAAACGCCTGCAATCGGTCAGAATCATGTCCGAAAAGATGAAAAATAAGCTGTGTTAATGCCTGAACTCCTATAACTTCAGTAACCTCAGAACCTCTTTCTATTTGTGAAAGGTGAGTAATAAACGACTAAAAAAAATCAAAAATGCTCAATTTTCGGACAGGAAGCATCTCCATATAAGAAAAATGATGTAACTTAGGCTCATCAAACATTCCTTGCATGATATTTATTGTCGAGGAACCATTATATATAGGATAGAAACGACCATTATGAAACGAGGAAAGAAAATCTGCAAGACCCTTAAGGAGGTGCGCATGCAAGTGGCCAAGGCCAACGATATCGACTATACCCCCGCCGAATGTCACCATGAGGGCGACTGTGCCGGTACCTGTCCGAAATGTGAGGCCGAGGTGAAATACCTGGAGCGTCAACTCCAGTTGCGGCGCCAATTGGGCAAGGCCGTAGCCGTAGTGGGTGTGAGTGTGGGTCTGGCTGCCCTCAGCGCATGCAAGACCCACAAGGTTGCCCCTAAGGAACTTGGAGGCGATGTGACTGTCAGCACTGAGGGGCCGACGATAGAAATGACCGAGGGCATTGTGCCCATGACTTTCGACACCACGGCTGTCGTGCCGCCCCCCGTCATCACCGAGCAAAACCCTGAGGCCATCTATGGTGAGAACTCCGACATCCCTGATACCGTAGACCCACCCACCTACCCTGGTGGCATGGCCGCCCTGTCGAAATTCCTTAGCGACAACATCCAATACCCCAAGGAGGCAGAGAAGGCCAAAATCGAGGGGCGTGTGCTGGTGGGATTCATCGTGGATGTCGATGGTGCCATTTCCGAGTCGCGCGTGGAGCACTCCTCCCATCCTCTTCTCGACCGCGAGGCACTCCGTGTCGTCCGTCTGATGCCCGCATGGAATCCTGCCATGGAAAACGGCAAACCCGTGAAGGTAAGGTATCATCTGCCCGTGAATTTCAAACTATGATGATGTGAGTGAAATGCCCAAATAAATTTGGCATTTCACTCACTTATTCGTACCTTTGTCGCAGAAAACGAGATGGACGAAAAGAAACAAGCACTGTTGGGCATGACGCCAGCCGAACTTCGGCAGGTTGTCGTGCAGATGGGTATGCCCTCTTTCACAGGGGGGCAGATAGCCAGTTGGCTCTACCAAAAGCCCGTGGGCACCATCGGTGAGATGACCAACATCTCGAAAGCCAACCGCGAAAAGCTGTCGCAGCTCTACGAAGTGGGACTTATGCCACCCACCGACTGTCAGCGTTCGACAGACGGCACCATCAAATACCTTTTTCCCACCAGCAATGGCAAAACGGTGGAGACCGTCTACATCCCTGATGGCGACCGCGCCACCCTATGCGTTTCCTCGCAGGTAGGCTGCAAGATGGGCTGCCTTTTCTGTCAGACCGGTCGTCAAGGATTTGAGGGCAACCTCACCGCCGGCGACATTCTCAACCAAATCTATGCCCTGCCTGAACGCGACTCGCTGACCAACGTGGTGTTCATGGGCCAAGGCGAGCCGATGGACAACCTCGACAACGTGCTCCGCGCCACCGAGATTCTCACTGCCTCATATGGCATGGCATGGAGTCCGAAACGCATCACGGTGAGCAGTGTGGGAGTGAAAAGCAAATTGCGCCGTTTCCTCGATGAAAGCGACTGCCACGTGGCCATCAGCCTCCACTCCCCCATCCCCGAGCAGCGCGCCATGCTTATGCCTGCCGAGCGCGCCATGCCCATCACCGATGTGGTGGCGCTGCTTCGCACCTACGACTTCAGTCACCAGCGCCGTCTCTCGTTCGAGTACATCGTCTTCGGCGGTCTCAACGACACCACTGCCCATGCGAAGGAGATATTGAGACTGCTTCGCGGACTGGAATGCCGCGTGAACCTCATCAGGTTTCACCAGATACCCGACAGCGACCTGCGCGAGGCCAGTGAGGAGCGTATGGAGCAGTTGCGCGACTACCTCACCCAGCATGGCATTTTCACCACCATCCGCGCCAGTCGTGGCCAGGACATCTATGCCGCCTGCGGACTACTCAGTACCGCCAAGCGTATCGCCGCCGAGCGCGGCCAATCCCTTTAGTAGCATCATTCACGGCAGGCATTGGCCTGTCATCATATAATCACCATTATTCAAAGACACTGACATGGAAGAAAATAAAATCCGCATTGCTATCACCCACGGCGACACCAATGGCATCGGTTACGAGACTATTTTCAAGACATTTGCCGACCCCGCAATCCTCGAATTGTGCACTCCTATCATCTATGGCTCACCCAAGATAGCCGCCTATCACCGCAAGACGCTGGGCGTACAGGCCAATTTCAGTATCGTGAACAAGGCAGAGGACGCCCATGCCGACAAGCTCAACATCCTCACTTGCTTCGACGACGAGGTGAAAGTGGAGTTGGGCACTCCTACCAAGGCCTCGGCCACAGCTGCCCAGAAAGCCCTCTCACGGGCCATCAGCGATGCCAACATCGGATTGGTGGATGCCGTGGTGGCGCTGCCTATGGTTGCCTTTACCGAAACCACCGAGGAGGGTTCGGTTCCAGCCCCAGAAGTTGTTGATGCCAAGTCGGAACCCCTGGTAATTCATGTGAACGAGGATCTGCGCATCGCCTCGGCCACTGGCGAAATGCCCCTTGGCGATGCCCTGCGTGAGTTGCGCAAGGAACTGATTGTAGAGAAGGCCACCGTCTTCCACGACACCCTTCGCCGTGACTTCCGTCTCTCCAATCCCCGCATTGCCCTGCTGCAAGTCAACCCACAGACAGGAGCCGAGGAGGAGGAAATCCTTAAGCCCGCCATCAACGACCTGCACAATGCCGGTATAGGTGCCTTTGGTCCCTACCCTGCCGATGCTTTCTTCAACCGTTACGACCATGAGCATTTCGACGGCATCCTGGCCATGTACCACGACCAGGCGATGACCCCGTTCCGCCTGCTTTCTGACGAGACCGACGTGAAACTCACCGCTGGCCTTCCCTTCGTGATGACGGCCCCCGGTTTTGGTCCGCAGTTCGAGGAGGCCGGCAAGGGCACGGCCGATGAGAGCGCGCTGCGCTATGCCATCTACTTGGCCATTGATGCTTTCCGTCACCGCCGCGACTACGACGAGCCACTGGCCAACCCGCTGAAAAAGTTCTACCACGAGAAACGCGACGACAGCGAGAAGGTGCGTTTTGCCATCCCCAAAAAGCACGAGCAGCACTAATTGTAGAGGAACTATCATCCGATACGTTAATTTTCAAAAAACCGACTGCCAAAATTGCAGTTTTTTCATGAGATTTGTGTAATTTTGTCACCCGATGAGAGAATACAATCTACAAGATATCAAGCGCAATTACAACATCGTAGGCAACTGCGATGCGCTGAACCATGCCCTCAACATCGCCCTTCAGGTGGCCGACACCGACCTGTCGGTGCTCATCGAGGGAGAGAGTGGTGTAGGCAAGGAGATTATCCCTCGCCTCATCCACGACCATTCACCACGTCGCCGTCAGAATTACTTCGCCGTGAACTGCGGTTCGATACCCGATGGCACCATCGACAGTGAACTCTTTGGTCACGAGAGAGGCGCGTTCACCGATGCGGTGAGCGAGAGCAAGGGCTATTTCGGCATCGCCGACAAAGGAACCATCTTCCTCGACGAGGTGGGTGAACTGCCCATCGCCACCCAGGCCCGCCTGTTGCGCGTGCTCGAGACCGGCGAGTATATCCGCGTAGGCGGTCAGCAGGTGATGAAGACCGACGTGCGTGTGGTGGCAGCCACCAACGTCAACATCCGTAAAGCCATCAGCGAGGGTCGTTTTCGCGAGGACCTCTACTACCGTCTGAACACGATACCCATCCAGATGCCCGCACTCCGTGAGCGTGGCAACGACATCCTGTTGCTTTTCCGTCTGTTTGCCATGCAGATAGCAGAGAAATACCATCTTCCCCGTATCACGCTCAGCGAAGCCGCGCAACAGATCATGCTCACTTACAAATGGCCCGGCAACGTCCGCCAACTGAAGAACATCACCGAACAGATGTCGGTGCTCAGCGAGAAGCGCGAGATCGACGCCGAGACCATCCGTCATTTTATCCCCGACGATGGCACCACTACCCTGCCTGCCACCATTCCCACCACTGGTGGCAGCCACTCCTATGAGAACGAGCGCGAGGCCCTCTTCAAGATGCTGCTCGACCTGGGCAACAACGTGAAAGACCTGCGTCGCGATGTGAACAGCCTCCGCAAGGTGATCGATGACAACAATACCATCGCCACCCAGGGCCAGGCCCTCAGTGCCCAATACTCGATGAAGATAGAAGCCGAGCGCCACGAGTCGGCCAATGTGGAAGACGCCGTGGCCGAGGAGATCTCCGAAACAGAGACCGAGAGTCTGAACATGAAAGAAGTGGAGAAGACCAAGATAGAGAAAGCCCTGGAGCGCTGCAACGGCAACCGCAAGTTGGCCGCCCAGGCTCTGGGCATGTCGGACCGCTCGCTATACCGCAAACTGAAACAATATGGACTCACCAAGAAATAAGGTTGCCCTCACCCTGTCGGTCATTCTCATAGGTATGGTGCTCACGGCATGCAAAGTGTCGTACAAGTTCAACAGTTCGAGCATCGACTATACGAAGACGAAGACCATCACCATCGTCGACTTCCCCATCCGTGCCAGTTATGTCTGGGCACCGATGCAGACCATCTTCAACGAGCAGTTGAGGGACATTTTCTCGAGCCACACCCGCCTGGTGCAGGTGAGTCGCAACGGCGACCTGAAGATTGAGGGCGAGATCACGCAATACACCCAACGCAATAAGAGCGTGTCGAGCGAGGGTTATTCTGCCCTTACCGAACTCTCGATGACCGTGAACGTGCGTTTCACCAACAACGTGAAGCACGACGAGGATTTCGAGCAGTCGTTCACCGCCACCGCCTCTTACGACAGCCGCTTGTCGCTCAACTCCGTGCAGGAGGGACTGGTGGAGGAAATGGTGGAGGACATCACCGAACAAATATTCAATGCCACCGTGGCCAACTGGTAACGCTATGGACCTACGACAACTTATCGAGCATCCTGAACTGATGAACAAGGAGACGCTATACGACCTGCGCTCCCTCATCGCGCTTCACCCCTATTACCAGACAGCGCGCCTGCTGATGCTCAAGAATCTCTATTTGCTGCACGACTCCTCGTTCGACGACGAGTTGCGCCGCGCCGCCATATACATTGCCGACCGCACCAAACTCTTCGACCTGGTAGAGGCGGGGCACTATCAACTCAAGCCCCGGCACAACCGCCAGGAGACACAAGGCTCCGATGCATCCGACCGCACCCTCACGCTTATCGACAAATTCCTCAACACGGTGCCCGACGACAAAGCCGCTTCCTCCAAAAAGCGGAAGCCCACAGCAGCCGATGCCACGGTCGACTATGTGGCATATCTTTTGCAGGAAGAGGGCGGAGCACAACCAGCAGCAACCCCGGAAATGCGTGGCCAACAGCTCATCGACAAGTTCATCAACGATGAAGGCGGTAAGATTACCTTACAGGAACAGCCCGAATATGTGCCCCAAGAGCCTGTCGAGGGAGCGAAAACTGGAGATGAGGGCTATTTTACCGAGACATTGGCCCGAATTTATGTCAAACAAGGCCGATATTCGAAGGCTTTGGAAATTATTAAGCAATTAAATTTGAATTATCCAAAAAAAAGTGCTTACTTTGCAGACCAAATTCGATTTTTGGAAAAATTGATTATAAACAACAATAACAAATAAAGAAAATTATGTACTATTTATTCGTAATTCTTATCGTCATTGCCTCGCTGCTGATGATAGGTATCGTCCTGATTCAAGAGTCTAAAGGCGGAGGTTTGTCGTCGAACTTCTCTGCTGGCAACCAACTCGCTGGTGTGCGCAAGACCACCGACTTCATAGAGAAAGCCACTTGGGGCCTGGCCATCGCCATGGTTGTGCTCAGCGTGCTCTGCGCTTATTTTGCCCCCGATGCCGTGGGCGAGCAGAGTGCAGTAGAGGCTACCACCACCAACCCGCTGACCAATCCTACTACCCAGCAAAACTTCGGCGTCACCCAGCAGGCTCCTGCCGCTGCTGACAAGGCTGCACCCGCTGCTGCCGAGAAAGCTGCACCTGCCGCTGCTGACAAGGCTGCACCCGCTGCTACCGAGAAAGCTGCACCCGCCGCTGCTGAGCAAAGTGCTCCTGCAGCCCCTGCTGCCGATGCCAAGAAATAATTGAGCGCATTTTAAAAAATCGCCTAAAAATTTGGCGATTAGAAATAATTCGCTTAACTTTGCACCCGCTTTTTAACCGAAAGCGGAACATGGTGCCCGTAGTTCAGTTGGTTAGAGCGTCAGATTGTGGTTCTGAATGTCGGGGGTTCGAGTCCCCCCGGGCACACCGGAAAAATCCCAAACGAGAGTTATTATTCGTTTGGGATTTTTCTTTTGTGCGTTTTGCTACTCATTTTGCTACTCTTCGTCATAGTAACATCTTTTCGAATGGGCATCTCATTCCGCTTTCTTAGCCATCACCCTTTGAGCGATGTTTTGCTTCAGGCAGTCGCGGTAGAGCCATATCTCACGGGTGTGATAGTTGCCCTCCTTGCCAAAGAGAGGCAGCACATAGTCGGTGGCAGTATAGCCATCGACGAGCAAAAGTTGCGATGTCGTATCGAGCCTCACGGTGAGGGTATCCTTCCGCTGCTCGTTCACCGGCAACAGCGGAGAGGGTTCGGTGACGAGAGTAGCCGGTGTATTGTCGGTTCGCCAGTTCACAGGATTGATGGCCACCACGTTACCCCCACTGATAGAGGGTATGGCGCAGTCGGCCGTCTTCACCGAGTTATAGCAAACGGTGACCCCTGTGTCGGAAGGCCCCGTAGCGGGTTTAATATGCCCACATTCCTCCAAGTCGGCCTTGGTGATATGATAACCGATGACATAGGCCGCCACCATGCGTTGGTAGGTATCATCATCCATGCGCCGCAACAATTCCCTCACGGCCAGAGCCCCTTGCGAGAAGCCTGCCAGCACGAACGGCCTACCTTGGTTGATGTGCTTCAGGAAATGGTCGAAGGCCCGCTCCACATCGGCGAAGGCAAATTCTTTCCATAGCGAACCGGCCGACTCTTCCATAACGGTTTGCAGCGAACATTGGCGGTAGTAAGGCGCATAAAAATTGAGAGCCACCTCGTTGCCGCAGAATAGCGTGTCGACGCCCAGCATCTCGCCATACAGCGGCAAGCGCAAGCTATCGGCATAGGTATCGGCCAGATGCCCCACAATGCCGTCGGGCAAGTTGTAGTCGCCAATTTCGGTGGAAACGATGTAGAACACATCGGCAACACCGTTTCGCTCATTGGTATACCATTGCGTGCTGTCGGTATAATCGGGCTCTTTAGGCAGATAGCCAATGTCGGACGACGAGGTGTTGGTCTTCCTGCAAGAGACGAGCACATTGCCGACCATCAAGACGGTCAAAGCGAGTATCCACAGTCTGTGGTTCTTCGCCTGAGAGGAAAAAGAAAGATGTATTTTCATGATTGCGAAGCTGAAGATTGATTTTCTGAAGAAGGATATTTCCGGCGCAGGGTGATGACATTGATTTCAGGCCATGGACCCAGACGAAAGGGAACGGTGCCTCCAATGCCCAATGACACATAGAGCATGCGCCCGTCGCTGTGGTATGCACCACCCCACTCATGGTAGGTGAGCCATGCCGGTGAAAAGCGCCCCACACACAGTTGCGCCCCATGAGTATGACCAGAAAGCGTGAGTTGCACGTCGCTGCTACCGAGCACCTCGCGTCGCCAATGCGAAGGGTCGTGCGAAAGCAACACTTTGAACATGCCTTTTGGCAATGCACCCAGTGCCTTAGCCAAATCGCCTTTCCGCACAAACGGTCCATTGCCCATGTTCTCCACGCCGACCAGCGCGATGGCATCGGTGCCCCGTCTGACCACATGGTGGGCGTTGTCGAGCAGCCGCCATCCCATCTGTCGCTGCAAATCCCTCACCTTATTGGCATGGCCACCCACATAGTCGTGGTTGCCCATGACGGAGAACAATCCGTCGGGGGCTGTAAGGCGCGACAGCGTGCCGAAATATGGGACGATTTCATCGGGACTGAAGTTCATCAGGTCGCCTGTGAAGAGTACCACGTCGCAGTGCTGTGCCAAAGCCGTGTCGACCACCTTGGTGATGAATTCCGGGTGACGGCTGAACGACCCCAGGTGCAAATCGGACACCTGCATGATGCGGTAGCCATCGAACGATTCGGGCACATCGGGTGAAGCGCACTCCACTTCTCTGACCTTGAGCCGTCGATAGCCGAAGACAAATCCATAGGCGAAGGCCATAGCCAAAGCAATGACCAGTATGAGGGCCACCTTCCACCCCACCAACGGTGCAGAGAGCGCGAAGAGCAATTTGGTCATGACAACCATGAGGAAGGTAGAGAAGAACACGCGCATCGACCTCACCGGTCCGAGGCACCAAGTCGTCATCACCACTAAGGTCCAGACCGTCCATAGCGAGACGAGGGCATAGCCCACCATCCACCATGCCCCAAGTGGCATGACATAGCGCCAGAAGATAAACACATCGGGCACCACCATCATCAAGATGGCCACGATGGTGAATATCTGGAAACTATGCTTCATGTCCTGAGTGGTATGTAAATCAAAAAAGGGAAGGCAAATCCCTCCCTTTATGATAGTAGAGTATGACAAATTACAAACAAATGCGCTCGGTGAGTGCGATGTAGCCCACCTTACGCTTCATTCCCTCCTGTCCAAGGAAGCCATCGTTGAGGAAATTGTGCAGGGGCATGGAGAACTGTATCAAGAATTTCGACTTGCCGTCCTTGTTTGTGCTTGAGAGAGCAAAGTCCAATCCCCATCCACCGTTCAACCTGTCTTTGTTGGTATCATCAATCGAGCCACCACAGCCCGTCACCACGTCGTAGAACACGCCGGCCTCAAAGGATAATTCCTTGTCGCCGGCAATCAACCCCACACGAGGCTGAAAATAGAAGCCCCGGAGGTTGTCGTCGGTCTCCTTGAATACAATTTCCTGACTTTTAAAATATGCGCCGGCATATAGGCCAAAAGTCTTAGGCATATACGACACGTCGACACCTACGGCATAGTCACCGATATGCTTGAATGGGTTGGCGAAGGCGCGGTGGTAAGGTCCGTAGATGTCGTTTCCATCAAACCCCTTCTTGCCCATTCCGATGGGGAACATCATTTGTGCGTCGGGCACAATCCGCTCTGCCCAGAGAGAGTCATTCCCATTGCCTTTAACCAAGAGGCCCTTCAAGCCTATCTCCACAAAATCGTAGATGACGGTGGTGAAGTAGTTGGTGCACCATGCGCGGGTGTTGAAAGTCCAGTCGCTGCAGGCATCCTGTGCCATCGCACTGAATGACATACTGAATGTCAAGAATACAATTGATATTAACTTTTTCATGTTATGGTTATATTAGATGTTTATCCATGAACTGAGGTTGTCGACAAGTGCCGATGGTGTGGCATTGCCTATCTTTTCGATGAAACCCTGTGCCTCCTTTTCATCGTAAGGCTCACCAAGATCATTGACATACGACTTCTTGCCGTCCTTCTCTGTCACGCTGAACAGTTGGCTGAAGCCCTCGTTCTCTGTCTTTTCAAAATAAGTAGTCGTCTCACCCTCATCGGTTTTCTCCTTGACTACCAGAGCATCACCTTGGAATGCAAGTTGCTGTCCCTCTTTCACGGCTATGCCATCAAAATTGTCGATGTCTTTCATGTCCTTGTAGAACGAGAGGAGCAGACAATCCTTACCATCATCGGTGCTCAAGACAACATAATCCTTGGCAAGAGCATATTTTGCGGGAGTCTTTCCCTCACCCAACTCCATCTCCCAAAGGGTCAGGATGTCTTCCTGGTGAGTTTTCAGGTTGTTGTCGGCAGCCACAACGAGGGCGTTATCGGGCTCGCTTGCAGCAGACTGCTCATTTTGCGGTTCTTTTACTGGGGCTTTGTCTGTGCAAGAAACAAGTACCATTCCCAAAGTCATCATGACAAGAATGGCTTTTTTGGTGAAATATTGGTTCATTGTAGTATTTGAATGATTAATAACTTGTTGACTTTTCAATCCCTACACTTTTGTTGGCAAATATAAACAAAAAAAACACCAAAATTCCAAAACGCCACGGTTTTTTTACGCAAACAATACACTTTTCACAAAAAGATACTTTAAAAGATGCGGTAAGAAAACCAAAAACCACATTTAAAAGAACATCCTGACAAGGAAAGGGAAAGCCTGGTGTTGAGCGGTGCAAGCGATACATGCAGACAAGAAAAAACCGCAAGCTACTGTGGCCAGTCTCTTGCGGTTTTCTTGGTGATCCGCTTGGGGCTCGAACCCAAGACCCCAACATTAAAAGTGTTGTGCTCTACCAACTGAGCTAGCGGATCTCCGTCATTGCTTGAAAAGCGAGTGCAAAGGTAGTGGTTTTTTCAGTAACTGCCAAATTTCTAGCTCACTTTTTTGTTTTGTGCGCCCAAAAATGACGAAAAGGGTGTCTCTCAAGGAGTAGCAGAGGTTTCGGAAGCCGTGATTTCGGTCGTGGCAGGGGATTCGTCTGTTGTCGGATTCTCGATAGGCGTGGGCGACATGGAGTCGCCCAACGGCACATCGGGCAACTCATCCTTGGTGACGTATCGTTGGTAATAGGCGATAAGCAAGGTGGTGAGAGGCAGCGCGATAATGAGTCCGATAAACCCGAGGAGTGTGCCCCACACCGACAACGAGAGCAGCAGGATGGCAGGGTTGAGTCCCATAGCAGAGCCCATAATCTTTGGTGTGGTCACCATGTCGGTGATGATCTGCACAACGATGAAGACAAGCACGGCCAATCCGAAAATAATCCAGAAATTCTGCCCTGTATCGGCCGCCTTGAGCAAGGCGAGGAAAGCCGTAGGGATGAGCGCGAAGGTGTGGAGGTAGGGCACGAGGTCCATGATGCCGATGAGGATGCCCAGGCCGATGGCCATGGGGAAGTCGATGATGGTGAAGCCGATGCAGAACATGACACCCATGCAAAGCGCCACCAGTCCCTGTCCGCGGATGTAGTTGTTGAGTTCGCGTTCCACGTCTCCCATCAATGAGATCCAGAAAGGTCTCGACTTTTTGGGGAATATCCTTACCCAGTTGTTAGTGAGGTATTCGTAGTCGAGCAGGATAAAGAACATATATAACAATGTGATACACGATGCCACGATGCTGATGATGATATTGGCTGTGCGCCCCACGAAGGAGAACACCCCCGGCATGGTGGTCTTCAAAGTATCGATGAAGTCACGGCTGCTGAAGAACTCCATCACACGGTCGCGGTTTTGGTTGAGCCATTCGTGTATCATGGCCGAGAAGTCGCCCTTTGTCGACTGCTGGTTGAGGTACTTCATCAGCACATCACCCAGACGCTCGAACTGCTCTATCATCGGTGGTATGATGAAATAGAACACGCCGGCGAGCACAATGCCCACCACGAGCAGGGTGACGACGATGGCCAGAGGCCGTGAGGGCACATGCATACGATATTGCACGAACTTCACCATGGGATAGAGCAGATAGGCCAGGAGCCAGCCCACGAAGAAAGGCAGCAGCACGCTGCCGAGCAAATTGATGAGATAGATGACGGTTATCACGACTGCGACCATCAGGACCCATCGTGCCATCCTGTCGAATGTAATTTTCCCCTCAAGCATATTCTATTTTCTATTCAGAACAATTTTTCGCCGAGTGCCTTGCGGTAGCATTCCCGGCATAGCGGCTCATACTGGGCTTTCTCTCCCAAGAGCACCCTTTTCTCCTCGTTGACCAGACGGTGGCTGACATAGGCCAGGGCACCACATCTCACGCAGATGGCATGCACCTTGGTCACCTCGTCGGCGATGGCACAGAGTGCGGGCATAGGACCGAAAGGCTTACCTTGGAAGTCCATATCGAGTCCGGCGATGATGACCCTCACCCCTCTGTTGGCCAACTGATTGCACACATCGACAAGTCCATCGTCAAGGAACTGCGCCTCATCGATTCCCACCACATCGATATCCGACGACAGCAACAGGATGGTTCCTGATGTGTCGACAGGCGTACTGACGATGGAGTTGCGGTCGTGGCTCACCACCTCCTCGTCGGAATATCGGGTATCGATAGCGGGCTTGAAAATCTCCACCCGCTGTTTGGCGAACACCGCTCTTTTGATACGCCGGATGAGTTCCTCGGTCTTACCCGAGAACATCGATCCGCACACCACTTCTATTCTTCCGGGCCGGTGCAGTTCCCCTGTTAAATTGTCGGTCATGATGATTGCAAAATTACAAAGATTCATCGAACTATCCAACAATCGAGTGCAAAATGTTACTAAAATGTAAAATTGGCGGATTTATTTTGCTGTTTCTTCGAATTGGTGTATATTTGCGCCAATTATGGGCATACTGTATATTGTTCCCACCCCTGTGGGCAACCTGGAGGACATCACTCTCAGGGCCCTGAGAGTGCTGAGGGAGTCGGACTTGGTCTTGGCCGAGGACACCCGTACTACGGGGCTTCTTCTGAAGCACTACGACATCCACAACCAGTTGGTCTCACACCACAAATTCAATGAGCACGGCACCAGTGCCGGCATTGTGGAGCGTCTGAGGTCGGGGCAGACCATCGCCTTGGTGAGCGATGCCGGCACCCCCGGTATCAGCGACCCAGGTTTTTTCCTTGTGAGAGAGGCGGTGAACGCAGGGATAGAGGTGCAGTGCCTTCCCGGTGCCACCGCTTTCGTTCCGGCGCTGGTGAGTTCGGGTCTTCCCGACGACCGTTTCTGTTTCGAAGGATTCCTACCCCAGAAGAAAGGCCGCCAAACCCGTCTGGCCTCATTGGCCGACGAGCAGCGCACGATGGTGTTCTACGAGTCGCCCTACCGGTTGGTAAAGACTTTGGAGCAACTGGGCGAGGTAATGGGAACTGACCGCCGTGCATGTGTGGCCCGCGAGATCAGCAAGATACATGAGGAATGTGTCCGCGGCACCCTTGCCGAGCTGGTAGTCCATTTCACCGCCACCCCACCCCGCGGCGAGATTGTGATTGTGGTGGCGGGCCAGGAAGAGAAGCCGCGTAAGGAAGAGAAATCACAGAATAGACGACGTAATCAACTAAATGAAGAATAAGATGAAGAAATTTTTTTATTTCGCCATTTGCGCGCTGATGGCCATCGGTTGCCAGGAAGAGAAGAAAGAGCCTGTGGCTGTTATTCCCGACCAAAGTGCTACGATTGACTCACTTCAGCAAGTGATTGAAGGACGCGACAGTGAAATCAACGAGATCATGTCGACGTTGAATCAGATTCAGGAAGGTTTCCGTATGATTACTGAGGCAGAAGGCCGCGTGACCTTGGCCAAGAATGGTGAGGGCAGCGACAAGGCCGCCAAGATCAAGTCGGACATGGAGTTCATCCAGAACAAGATGAAGACCAACCGCGAGATGATTGAGAAATTGCGCACACAACTCAATGAGAGCACCATCAAGGGCAACGAGCTGAAACAAACGTTGGAGAACACCATCGTGAGTTTCCAGAAGCAGATTGCAGAGAAGGACCGCCAGCTTGCCGACCTTCAGTCGGCTCTTGAGGCCAAGGACATCCATATCACCCAATTGGACCAAAAGATTGACAACCTTCACAACGACGTCACCGACCTCCAGACCGAGAGTTCCCAGAAGTCGAAGACCATCAGCGAGCAAGACAAGCAGCTCAACACCGCCTACTATGTATTTGGCACGAAGAGCGAGTTGAAGGAGCAGCGCATCCTGGAGAACAATGAGGTGTTGCGCAAAGATTTCAACAAGAACTACTTCACCAAGATAGACATTCGCAACGAGCGTACGATCCCACTCTATTCGAAGTCGGTGAAGATGCTCACCAGCCACCCTGCCAACTCCTACCGCCTGGAGGCCGATGCCAAGAAGCTCTACACACTCCGCATCACCGACCCCACGGCATTCTGGAGCACCAGCAAATACCTGGTGATTCAGGTGAAATAACATGATTTCGACAGGTTAGGCCACTCCCACCGATTAAGGAGTTTGAACCTATCCGGATATAAGAATCTCCCCTTCCAGTTTCGATTGGAAGGGGAGATTTGTTGTAGGGCCAGAATGGGTGGCTTACCGGTATCCGCTGCCACCGCCGCCACCGCTGCCACCGCCGCCACTGTAAGACGACGAGCCACCGCCACCCGAACTGCTGCTATAGCTGTGCGAGCGCTCAGAGGCTGCCCTTGCCTCCGCTTGTTCCCGCTCCTTCGGTGTCATGTAGTCGGCCGCATAAGAGGCTGCCGCAGCTGTCAAGGAGGCCAATGAAGCCGTGCTGCTAAACAAGTCGGGGTCGTAGAGCATGTCGTCGAGTCCGGCCAGTTGGTTGAAGTCGGGCATTACTTTTTTCATATCGGCCAACACCTGGTCGGCGATGCCGAAAAGCGTGGCATAGACAAGGTAATCCTTCCACAAAGCCACCTCCTCGAGGGTATGTTCAGGCGCCCGCGTGAAATCCTCGAGAAATTTCTTCAGTCCGAACACCTCAGCGACGTTTTTCTTGTTCAGGCCAGAGAGACTCATCAAGGTGTTGTTGCTCAGTGCGCTTCTCATGCTGCGGGCGATGTTTCTAAGCGGCAATGGGTCGTCGTGCACGTAGCGGTGGAGCTCGCCTGGATCAAGCACATGGTCTTTTCCCGCAGCCTTATAAAGCAATTGCTGCAAATAATAAGGATAGTCGTGCGAGCCTCGGCCCGACCCCGTTTCATTAGCGTCGTTTACCTTGGGCTCGGCCACGAGAAACCGTTTTTGGATATTCCCCTTACTATCGGTCACCTTCACCATGGAAAGCCTTTTGTCGTAAATCATGCGTAAGATATGCGCACGGCGCAATGCGTCGTAGTCTTTTTTCCTCGTCACAGCGAAGAACGTGCCTGCCGCCTTGTTGAGATCGCCATCAAGCGGGATGTCACGGAACCAATCCTCCGTCCGTCCCTTGACATTTCCGAAAAGTCGGAACATTTGCTTGTCTTCCGCGCATTTCTCAGAAGTGAGCACAGGCGTGGCAATGAGCACCACCGGCACAAGGATGATGATGAGCACCCATCCCAGTCCGTCGAGGAAGCTTCCCTCGCTGGTGCTGAGTCCGGTGAACGACGACTTGCTGCTCTGCCGGTCGATTTGTTCGGTGTCGAGGTACTCACTCCCCCTCAGCGCTCTCCGTTTCACTGCCTTGTAGAAAGTGGAACTGACAGTGGTGGTAGGGTGGAACATCCCTTTCTGGAACTGCACCATGATGGTCATCTTCTCTTCCGTGTCGTTGAAGGGGCGTGTTGTCTCCACCTTCACCTTTCCGTCCTTCACGAAAATGGTGCCATAATGCTTGAACGACCACACGCGGGTGTTCTCGGGCGTAAACGTCTTGCCCTCACCCTCTATGGTCACCGTCATGTGCTTGGCAAAAGGCTCCGCCGCCTGATAGAAAGTGAAGATGAAGCCATCGAAGTCGTCGTAAGCCTTCACGAGCCGTGTAAGGGTATACCGGATGTGGTGAGTATGACTGCCATACTGGCTGATGCCCCAACACAGTTCCTTGCCCTCATCGGCATGATAGATGCCACATTTGTAGGCCTTCTCCTCGAACGAGGCTTCCAAATTCCATGGGGAGACGTATTTGAACTCATGTCCCTGCTCGTCGGTGACGGCCAGTTCGCCGATATCGCGCCCTTGCAAGTCGTACATCTTGATGAATCCCTCGGTGCCACGATTGATGGTCACCCTTCGCGACTCACAGATACGGGCATTGCCCAGGTCGTTGATGATTACATGGATATCGTTGTTGTGCAGCTGTGCCGACACACTGGCCGAGGCCCATGTCGCCATCACTACCATGAAGTATCGGAAAGAGGGGTAATGCAAATATCTCATGATTGTTTTCTCTTTAAGCAAAAGATTCTGAAAAGGCGATAGCCCACTCCCAACAAGATGACGAGCACGCAGCCCAATGCAAGGCTGGTTTTGGGATAGGCATAGAAATACTCGAACAAAAGCAGTCCACCCGACTCCGTCGTGTGCTTGCTCTCATTCATCATGGCCGAGTGGAGTTCGCTGGCAGGGATTTCGAATGCTTGTGCGGGGATGCCCCCTGACGGGTCGACGTGTACGAAAGACGACGCATTTTCAGTCTGTCCCCCATTCCCATTCTTCTGTTGCGAAGGGATGCCCTCGAAAAGTCCTGGCCGGAAAGCCAGACGGATGGGCAAGTTGGATACCCGTTGGCTGGTTTTAGGCCGGATGACCACCACATCGCCGTCGAAAGTGATGTTGAGGTCGGAGGAAGAATGGTCGAAGTCGATGTCTTCGGGCTTCAATGTTCCGTCACTCAGACTGATAATTACCTCTGCCTTCTCGGCTGGTGTCTGCCCACTGAGGTTCACGAAGTCATATTCGAGCACATCGTTCTTCCCATCATTATACAACATGTTGGCCAACGGATAAGAGGCGTAGTAAACCAACCTTTTATCAGGATTGACGCCCCAGCAATAATGAGCAAGGTGGTCGTCAACCCATTTACGCCCACATTTCTTCTGTTTCTCGGCAGAGGGGGCCGACGACTTCCACCACTCAAGGCGTTGGAAATAGTCTTCTCCTAAAGAAACGTTCATGATGAACTTTTTCGTCATGTGTTTGTCTTCAATAGGCACGAAAGCCTCGTCGCAGCCACCCGGGGTGATGTCGCGCACCTCGGTGACAACGATATAGTCGGGATGCAGGCTCACATTGGCGCTGACTCTGTGGAGAATGGTCTGTGCTCCCGAGGGCAAAGCCATCATCCAAACAATCCAAACAGACAGGAACTTGATGATTCTCATCGTGGTGGTTATTAAGTGAAGTAAGCAAAAACGAGTTTTCCCAGCTGCAAAGATAATAAAAAATACACATCCAGAAACAAAAAACCAGGCAGATGATGCCTTTTTATCACACACCCGCATCAGAGGATGCCAGTTTGGACCCATTTCATCAAATAACCAATACCCTCACACTTTGAACTTCAGACCTTCAGAAATCCCATAACCTCAACACCCTTTTCAGTTTGGGAAAGTTGAATTTTCCATCTTTTTTGTGAATATTTATGCAAATGAAAGATGACGAGACCACGCTCTCGAGTAGCTGTAAAACCATGTATGAGAAAATCAAATGTTAAAAAATAACACACTTTTACAACGTTGCTTTACTATTCATGGGTTAATTTTCACTTTTTTATCATTTTGTTTGCGTTTTGAAATAAAAATGGTTAATTTTGCAGACTGCATACATGTGCACTAACTGCAAATAAACAATAACATATAAACACATTTATGAGAAAAAGACTAAGCTTGATTTTGGCCTGCCTATTCATGTCAATTGGACTGGCAGTGGCTCAAAACACCGTCACCGGAACCGTTGTATCGGCCGAAGACGGTGAGCCTATCATCGGCGCTACGGTGAAGGTGAAAGGCACCAATATTGGCGTAGTGACCGACATTAACGGTAAATACAGTCTGAGCGCCCCCAATCCCAAGCCCACCCTTGAGATCACCTACATCGGCATGAAGACGATGTCGGTGAAAGGTGGTAAGGACGTTGTGGTGAAGATGACCTCAGACGCCAACATCATCGACGAGGTGGTGGTGACCGGTATGCAGCAGATGGACAAACGACTGTTCACCGGTGCCACGACGAAGATCGATGCCGACAAGGCAAAGCTCGACGGTGTGGCCGACGTGACCCGCTCGCTTGAGGGCCGTGTGTCGGGTGTGACCGTGCAGAACGTGTCGGGAACCTTCGGTACAGCGCCGAAGATCCGCGTGCGTGGAGCCACCTCCATCTATGGTAGCAGTTCGCCGCTATGGGTGGTAGACGGTGTGATTATGGAAGACGCCGTGAACGTGTCGGCCGACGACCTCTCGTCGGGTGACGCCACGACCCTGATTTCCAACGCCATTGCCGGTCTGAACGCCGACGACATCGAGAGTTTCCAGGTGCTGAAAGACGGTAGTGCCACCTCTATTTATGGTGCACGCGCCATGGCCGGTGTGGTGGTCATCACCACGAAGAAGGGCCGTACGGGCAGCAGCTCCATCAACTATACAGGTGAGTTCACCTACCGCATGAAGCCCAGCTACGCTGAGTACAACATCAGCAACTCGCAGGAGCAGATGGGTATCTACAAAGAGATGGAAGCCAAGGGTTGGCTGGAGTTCTCCGCCTTGGCCAATGGTTCGTCTTCGGGTCTTTACGGCCGTATGTACAACCTGATGGACCAATACAACCCTGAAACCGGCTTTGGTCTGCCTTTCACCCAGGCTGCCATGAACAAGTACCTGCAGGAAGCCGAGTTCCGCAATACCGACTGGTTTGACCTGCTGTTCAACAACAACGTGATGATGAACCACTCGGTGAGCGTCTCCACCGGTACGGAGAAGGCCAACATGTATGCCTCTCTCTCTGCCCTTGTAGACCCAGGATGGTACAAGGACAGCAAGGTGCAGCGCTACACCGCCAACATGAACGCCTCGTTCAACTTGTCGAAGCAAGTGACGCTGACCATGCGCACCACCGGTTCGTTCCGCGACCAGAAGGCTCCCGGAACGCTCAACCAGAGCACCGACGTGGTGAGTGGTGCCGTGAACCGCAACTTCGACATCAACCCCTTCAGCTTCTGTATGAACACCTCGCGTACCCTCGACCCCGAGGGCTCGTATACCCGTAACTACGCTCGTTTCAACATCTTCGACGAGTTGGCCAACAACTACATCGACGTGGATGTGATGGACCTGAAGTTCCAGGGCGAGTTGTCGTGGAAACCCATTCTCGGACTGGAGTTGAAGGCATTGGGTGCCTACCGCATCAACCATTCCAACCGCGAGCACTTTGTGCTGAACCATTCTAATCAGGCCGAGGCCTATCGTGCTGGTGTTGACAACCCCAACATCATGTACAATAACACCTATCTGTATACCGATCCCGACGTGCCCAACTCGCTCCCCATCTCGGTGATGCCCGAGGGCGGTATCTATGTGCTGAACCGCAATAAAGTGAAGCAGCTCGACTTCCGTGCCACGGCAAATTATAATAAGGTGTGGAACGACACCCACATTTTCAACGCGCTGGTAGGTATGGAAGCCAACCGTGCCGACTACAACGCTGCCGAGTTCACCGTGATGGGTGTGGACTACGAGATGAGTTCACTTGTGACGATGAACAAGGACCGCACGAAACAAGCCATTGAGGAAGGTACCGTATTCGACAGTTTCGGAGAGTCGTGGAACCGCCGCCTGGCCTACTTCGCCAACCTGAACTACTCTTACAAAGGCCGTTACGTGCTCAACCTCACCGGCCGCTATGATGGTTCGAACCAGCTGGGCAAGGCCCGCAAGTCGCGCTGGCTCCCCACCTGGAACGCTTCGGCATCGTGGAACGCCCATGAGGAGACCTGGTTCCAGAAATGGCAAGAGAAGACCAACAATGCTTTCTCGCATGCCACCATCCGTCTGTCGTACTCGCTGAATGGTGAGCAGACCACCGCTTCGAACGCACTCCCCATCTACCGTCCGGAGATTATCTGGCGTCCATGGGGCGACCAGCAGGAGAGCGCCCTCTACCTGTCGAGTCTGGGTAACTCTGAGCTGACCTATGAGAAGAAGCATGAGTTCAACGTAGGTGTGGACCTTGGTTTCGTTGGCAACCGCATCAACTTGGTGACCGACTTCTACTGGCGCGACAACTTCGACCTGATGGGTTATGTCAATACCCAGGGTGCCGGTGGTGAGACCAGGAAGTTCGCCAACGTGGCCTCGATGAAGTCACACGGTGTTGAGGCCACCTTGACCACCCAGAACATCCGCAACGACAATTTCCAATGGACCACCGACCTTACCTTCGCCTACTGTAAGACAGAAATCACCGACCTGCTCTCGCAAACCCGTGTCATTGACTTGGTTCGCCAGAACGGTTCCTACCGCAAGGGTTATCCCCACCGCTCATTGTTCTCCATCCCCTTCATGGGTCTGAACGACGAGGGTATCCCCACCATCATGAACGAGGATGGCGACGTGACCACCACCAACATCAATTTCCAGGAGTATGAGAAGCTCGACTTCCTGAAATACGAAGGTCCGACGGAGCCCACCACCACTGGTGGTATGAACAACATGATACGCTGGAAAAACTGGCGCCTGAACGTGTTTGTCACCTATTCGTTTGGCAACAAGATCCGCCTCGACCCGGTGTTCTCGGCAGGCTACTCCGACCAGAGCGCCATGCCGAAGGAGTTCAAGAACCGCTGGGTGATTCCTGGTGACGAGAAAAAGACCAACATTCCCGCCATCGCCAGTGTGCGCCAGCGCTCCAACGACTACACCCTGGGCTATGCCTACAACGCCTACAACTACTCCACAGCCCGTGTGGCCGACGGAGGATTCATCCGTCTGAAGGACGTCTCTCTTACCTACGACTTCAGCCCCAGCCTTCTCCACAGGATAGGCCTGAGCACCGCCTCACTGAAGCTCGACGCCACCAACCTGGTGTTGCTCTATGCAGATAAGAAGCTCAATGGTCAAGATCCCGAGTTTGTGAACGCCGGCGGTGTGGCCTCGCCTCTATCAAAGCAGTTCACGCTCACCGTGCGTCTTGGTATCTGACATCACCCCCAACATCAATTTCATCAATAAAGCAATGATAGATATGAAATCGGTAAAATATATCACCATGTCGGCCCTCGTGGCACTCTCGCTGTCATCATGCAGCGAAAGTTTCCTTGACCATCCCGCCGACAATCGTACGGAAATCGACTCCGAAGATAAGATCATCAAGTTGCTGACGAGTTCTTACCCCTCGGCCAATTACATGTGGGTGTCGGAGATTTCGAGCGACAATTTGATTGACAACATGACTCCCCATTTGCCTACCAAGTCGTGGGATCCACAAATCTTATCGTTCTATAATTATCCTCCATACGACCGTGCCGACGACCAGCTCTTCGCTTTTGAGCCCGCTACACTGGCCACTTTCTCCGACTACGACCAACCCGGCCAGATCTGGGACGGCTACTACGCCTCTATCGCATCGGTGAACGCCGCGCTCCAGGCCATTGACGAAGTGGCAGCCAAGAATGGTGGCATGACCGCCAAGTTGAAGGCCGCCCGTGCCGAGGCCTTGTTGATTCGTGCCTATGACCATTTCTGCCTGGTGAACATCTTCAGCCAGCCCTACAAGGATGCTGAGGCCAGCAAGCGCGACATCGGCATCCCCTATGTCACCGAGGTGGAGGATGTGGTGCAGAAGAATTACGACCGTGGCAATGTGGCCGATGTGTATGCCAAAATCCAGGCCGACCTGGAGGAAGGTATCGCCAACCTCGACGAGTCTATCTTCGAGAAACCCAAATGGCATTTCAACAACAATGCCGCCCATGCATTCGCCGCCCGTTTCTTCCTTTACAAGCGCGAATGGCAGAAAGTGATTGACCATGCCAATGCCGTTTTGGGTACAGACGAGTCCTCGTTGTCGAAAATGATGTTCGACTATTCTCTTTTGGCAGACGCCTTCTATGGAAGCGACTTTGCCAACATCTGGCAAAACCCGGAGCAAAACAACAACCTGATGCTCATCACCACGGGTTCGCTGATGGCCCGCCGTTGTATGGGATACCGCTACTCCTGTGCTGGTCCTGCCGCCCGCGAGGTGTTCCTCATCACCAGTGGCACGCACGCTTTCTGGCGTTCCTACTATGTCTGCCCACTCACAGCAGCATCAGGCATGTTCGGTTATAGCTCTTCTGACTATGGTTATTATTCTGGAAAGATCAACGAACAGTTTGAATATAGCGACAAGATTGCCGGCATCGGCTTTCCTCACATCCTCCACCGCGCCTTCACCGCCAACGAGTTGTTGCTCGCCCGTGCCGAGGCCAAGATTATGCTCCGCCAGTATGATGCCGCCTGCGAAGACCTCTGCTCCTACTGGAACCTCAGTGTAGAAAAGTTGAGCGATGCCGACAAGGCCGTTTATGGCAACTATATCAACACAGCCACAAAGGAGCTGATAGAAAACTGGTATTCCAACAGCGAGCACGCCAACTGCTATGCCGACTGGGACTGCACCCAGCGTGTGAGCAGCAGTTATGTGATACCTCACGAGGCCACTCCATATATGAACTGCCTGAACGAGTGGCGCCGTTGGGAGACCTCGTTCGAAGGCCTCCGCTTCTTGGACCTGAAACGTTGGGGAAGAACGATTACCCATGAGATGAGAGGACATGACGCCCCCATTGTATTGGAACCTGGCGACCCACGCCTCGCCATCGAGGTGCCCTGGGAGGCACAATCGGCTGGCATGGCCTCGTCACGTGGAGCCTCCACAGCAGCTTCCAATGCCAACATCACACTATTCGACGCCAAACAATACAAGACCAAATAAAGGAGGACACTGAAATGAGAAACAGACTGAATATACTATTTTTCTGTGCCTTGGCGATGGTGGCCACTGGGTTTATCTCATGCTCTGAGGACGACCTGGGACCCAGCATCTTCGACACCAACGACTATCCTCTCGACCGTACCGAATACTGTTTCCCTCTCGATACGTTCCTGAAGGTCAACTTCCTTGAGCCCTATAACGTGAAGTTCATCTACCGCATGGAGGACATTGGCTCCGACATGACGAAGAACCTCACCCCTGCCCGCTACGAGAAGAGCATCGAGCTGGCCGTGCTCGCCAAATACCTTTGGTATGACGTATATGCCAAATACGGCACCGACCGCTTCCTGAAGGAGAACAGTCCCCGCATCATCCATGTGATTGGCTCGAAGAACCTCAACCCCAGCCAGGGCACCGAGATCCTGGGTGTGGCCGAGGGAGGCTTGAAGATCTCGCTCTACAACGTGAACAGCCTCAACTATGCCGACATTGACAACATGAACGAGTATTTCTTCAAGACGATGCACCATGAGTTTGGCCATATCCTTGACCAGACCCATCTGCGCCCGTCGCAGTTCAACCTCATCTCGCGCACGCTCTACGACGCGTCGACCTGGACCAACCTGCCCGACTCGATGGCCTTTGGCCGTGGTTTCGTCTCACCCTATGCCGGCAGTGCCGCAGGTGAGGACTGGGTGGAGGTGCTCTCCAACTACATTACCCGCGACTCTATCTCGTGGGCAGCGATGATGCGTGCCGCTTCCTTTGAATGGGAAGAGGTGGACATGACCCAAAGCGAATACAACAAGCGTGTGCGCGGTGGCGCCAACCGCGACACCGTGGGCTACTACCGTCAGCACGAAAACGGCGAAGAGAAAGTATACCGCAAGGTGTGCGCCCGCAATGCCGACGACTATGTGGCCCTCGACGAGAATGGCCATGTGCAGTGGCTTGACAACGACGGTGTGCAAGGCGACAAGGTGATTCTGCAGAAACTCGACATGGTGCGCGCCTGGCTGAAAGACAACTGGAACATCAATCTCGACGACCTGCGCTACGAGGTGCAGCGTCGCCAGTATGCCACCAATCCCGATGGCACGTTCAAGGTCGTCAACGGTGTCCTTGTGAACCACCTGACCCAACCAGCAGAGGAAGACCCCTCGGTCACCTTGATGGAGTATCTGAAGCGATGGGTAACCACATTTGAGCAACTAAAACAATAAGACTGTCAAGATATGAAAAAGATACTTAGTATTTCATTAATTCTGGCCACAGCCCTCACTTTCAGTTCCTGTGTGAAAGAAGAGGACGATATCTTCGACAAGAGCGCCGCCGAGCGTCTGAACGAAGCCAGCGACCTGTATTCGAGCCGCCTGATGGCAGCCCCCAACGGTTGGGCTATGCAGCTCTACCCCACCAACGACAATGAGTGGCCCTACGGCACTGGCTACTTGCTGCTCTGCCGTTTCAACAAAGACCATTCGGTGAACGTGGCGATGAACAACATCTTCTCCAACAGTCAGTATTTAAGCGACACCTCACTCTGGGAGGTGATTACCGACAATGGCCCGGTGCTGTCGTTCAACTCGCACAACGATTGCGTGCACGCTTTCAGCGACCCCTACGACTTGTCATTTACCGGTACTGCCGGCAAAGACAACAACGAGTCGGGTACCGGAGCCGAGGGCGACTATGAGTTCATCATCGTCGATGCTCCCGAGGATGCATCGTATATGATGCTCAAGGGCAAGAAAAGAGGCACCTACAACCTGCTCACCCCCGTGGAAGAAGGCATGAGCTACGAGCAATACCTGATGAATGTGAAAACGTTCCGCGACTATTATTTTGCCAAGAACGTGCCCACCTTCTATGAAGTGCACTGGGGCGACAGCCTTTGCAAAATGACCATGTCGTATCCCGACGAGGCCATGAACGACAAGAATACCAATGCCAGCTATGACGGCATTCCCAACATCTACCCCTATCATGGCAGTTCGGTGTTCGACCAGACGTTCAACACCTTCCTCATCACCATGCGTGGCAACGACTACTATCTGCGTTTCCGCGACCGTATCCACATTGGCGACGTGAGCGTGCAGGAGTTCCGCTATGACAAGGAGCGCGACATCTTTGTGAGTGTCGACAACGACAACTACTACATCTGTGGCGACGACCCCACCCGCTTCTTCTCGGAGAACATCTACAATATCTTCCAAGGCACCGACAAACTGGGATGGCGGTTCTACTATGAAGGTGAGATGTCGGACTCCTGGAAGGCTGAGATGGATGCCATCAATGCCGACTTCCAAGCCCAGAAGAACCCGATGACCCTGGTGTCGATGGCTTTCAAGAAAGAGAACAACGACCTTGGCCTTGCCCTTATTACCACCTACAAGACCAAATCGGGCAACTCGAATGTCACCACCTACTATGACGTGAACAGCCAGGCCGACGGCGTGACTCTTACCTTCAATGGCAACATCAGCCGTAACGGTGACCGCGTGCTCGACATGGTGCCCGCACTGAAGACCTTCGTCACCTCGACCATCAACCAGAAGTTCATTGCCAAGAAAGATGACACTGGTTTCAACCTCAACACCTTGCACCTCTGCATTGCCGGCAATGAGGACAAATGGGTGAAGGTAAACCACTATGATCCCAATGACAAGAAATAAGGCAACGTCAAGCTTCTTGTAGTTCAGGACAGCAAGAAGATCAACATACCTCCTGTATGTCTGAACTACAAGAAGCCTACCTTAAACGATAATGAATCAAGATTAAGTATAAACCAAACAAAACGATTATGAAGAAACAACTTTTACTCACTGCAGCATTCACCATGCTGGCCACAGTAGGTTTTGCACAGGTCAAGACCGAATTAGTAAAGCATCAAGCCAATCTCACGCCCTTGAAGGCAGAGATGCGCATCGACGCCAACACGGTCAAGCCCCGTCGCAGCGTGTCGGACGGCACTTGGTATAGCAAGCCATTGGGCATGCTTTTCCTCAACTGCGACCTGAACCTCTCCAGCTACCGTGCATCTGTGCTTGCCATTCCCCCATTCTACCAGACCACTTTCAAGAATGAGTGCAACACTACCAATGTGACCTGGACCATCAATGGCAGCGACTTCAGCGAATACATGGATCCTGCCACTGGCGACTGCGACTACTACTACTTCGGCCGCACCACCGTGGATGAGGATGGAATGGGTCTCTACTATGTGCCCACTATCCAGAACGGCAAGTCGAGCTACACCCTCTGCGAGACCGACAAAGACGGTGAGGCCAACGCCGATGGCTGCGCCGCCTGCGTACCCGATGAGACCAACGACCTGGCCTATGGCTACAACGAGATGGGTACCAACAACTGGTATGGCCAGGGTGTCATCAAACCCGCCACTGCTGTGACTGATAACGATTATACCTACATCTATGGTCCTGGCACCATCACCTTCTCGGATGGCGAGACCTGGAACTCAGTGGGCGTAGCCCAGGTGTTCCCCGCTCCTGTCACTCCTCTTACCGTGAACGACCTGCTCGTGCATGCCCTGAGCAACACCACCCCGCTCACTGGCGACGCCGTGCTCTACATGGAGATACGCAACGTAGTACAGAACAGCCGTGGAGAGGACACCTTCGGTGATGAGGTTTACGAGACCCTCGTAGCCTATCCGGAGGACTGCAGCATTGCTTACACCTACAACAACACTACCAACTACTGGAACATTCTCTTCCACAAGAAATCAGAGGATGACTTCGGTATTGAGACCAACACTCCGTTCATCCTTGACAAGAAATTCGCACTTGTAGTGAGCAATATGAACCAGCCTGGTTGCGACGCAGGATTCATGGGTCTGACGATGTCGAACGAGGACGAGGGTATCATCCTCGAGGCTGAGCCCATCATCGAGCTCGACGGCAGCTATGCTTCTTTCAGCTACACCAACCCCATCTGCCTTGACTGTGGCTTCCTCGGATTCTTCGACGCCGTGTCGGTTCCCACCTCTCTTACCGATGGCACCAACAACTACGACGAGTGCAACATCCTTCGCGTGAGCCCCGATGGCGAGACCGTAACCAACGAGAAATACCCCGAAACGTTCGGTGGATATGTCTATGCTGAGTTTGCCCGTGCATTGGTTGACGAGAACGAGAACGACAACTATGATTTTGATGCTCCCGACTGGGTTACCGGTATCTATTACGAAGAGCTGTCCGACTCTCAGGAGAGCGGCATGTATGTTCTCACCATTACCGCTGAGCCACTTCCCGAAGGCGTGACCGGTCGTACAGGTCACATCTACATCAAGGGTTCGGGTGTGACGAGCGCCGACCCCATCCACGTGCTCCAGGGCGATGTGACCTACGCCGACGGCATCCAGAACGCCACTGTTGCCACCAACAATGTTTCGAAGAAAGCCTACAGCCTTTCTGGCCAGCAGGTGAGCGACAACTTCAAGGGCATCGTCGTGAAAGACGGCAAGAAGATGATTCGCAAATAACATTTTGTTTATCAAAAATTTCCAACGGGACTGACCATCGGGTCGGTCCCGCTTTTTTGTGCCATTATCTTTGTCGTTTCAGAAAAAAGATTGTAACTTTGCCCTACAATTCCCAAAACCCAAATCACGACTTTCTAAAAACCTTATTATGAAAAAAATACTGCTCACCCTTTTCATGGCATCACTATTCACCACGATGAGTGCCGTGTCCGCCCAGAAAGTATGGCGCACCTATACGCAAAGCGACGGAACGACCATAGAGCTCATGCTCCGAGGCGATGAGAATTTCCATTTCTTCACCACCACCGACGGCATCGCCGTGGTGAATGAGAAAGGCAGTTTCTATTATGCCAACGCCATGGGTGCGGTCCTGGAGTCGAGCGGCGTGCTCGCCCACTCTCCCGAGATGCGCTCGGCCAGCGAGACTGCTGCCATTGCCCAACTGGGCAGCAGCGACGCCAACCTGCGCCGCATCCGCAGCAACATGCCCCAGGTGACAATGCCCCGCAAAGTGGGCGACCCCTCGGGCACCTTCACCGGCAGCAAGCGCGGACTCATCATCCTGGTGAGCTTTGACGATCTCGACTTCCAAGACGAGGATCCCAAAGCCGTATTCACCGACATGGTGAACACCGTAGGCTACACCAACTCTTTCGGTGCACGTGGCAGCGTGCACGACTACTTCACCGA
This sequence comes from uncultured Prevotellaceae bacterium, assembly GCA_900317305.1. Taxonomy (GTDB): domain Bacteria; phylum Bacteroidota; class Bacteroidia; order Bacteroidales; family Bacteroidaceae; genus Prevotella. The sequence goes on from ONGG01000006.1 coordinate 74,601, forward strand.
CCAGAGCAATGGTGTGTTCGACCTCACCTTCGACGTGGTGGGACCCTACAAAGCCCCCAAGAGCGTGACCTACTATGGTGAGAACAAGAATAACTCCGACCAACACGCCCGTGTGATCGAACTGGTGAAATTTGCCTGTGAGTCGGCCAACCCCGAAGTGAATTTCAAGGACTACGACTGGGACGAAGACGGCGAGGTAGACCAGTTCTACGTGCTGTATGCCGGCAAGGGTGAAGCCAGCGGTGGTGAGAACTACACCATCTGGCCCCATGAGTCGCAGATTGGCAGATGGCCCACGGCCTATCGTCTCGATGGTGTGGTGCTGAACACCTATGCCTGCGGCGAGGAAGTAGACTATTACGGTCAGCTCTCAGGCATCGGCACCTTCTGCCATGAGTTCTCCCACTGTCTGGGACTTCCCGACTTCTACGACACCAACACCGCATCGTCGAACCCCAACTACGGCATGGGCGACTGGGACGTGATGTGTGCCGGCAACTATAACAAGAACAGTTGGGTGCCAGCACCCTACACCGCCTATGAGCGCCATTTCTGCTCCTGGCTGGAATACAACGAGCTGACTGACCCCTGCAAGGTGAGCGACATGGCTCCACTGGTGAACAACGGCGAAGCATTTGTCGTCTACAATCCTGCCAACCACAATGAATACTACCTCTTTGAGCACCGCAACAATGGTGAGGGTTGGGACCGCGGTGTGTCAGGCAAGGGCCTTCTCATCTACCATGTGAACTTTATTCGCAGCCGTTGGAATGAGAACACTGTCAACAACAGCAATGCAGGCAATCCCTGTATGACTGTGGTGCCGGCCGACAACAACGCCAGCTTGGATACAGAGAATGGCGACCTCTTCCCCTATACGTCTACCATCCCCATCCATACCTACAACGAGTTCTCCGACGAAACCACCCCTGCCGACAAGTTATTTACCGCCAACAGCGACGGCAGCCATTTGCTCCATATCAAGCTGAGCAAGATCACCTACACGAAGAAGTCGAAGACCGTGTCATTCACGTTCAACGATGGCACCCAACCCTTCGTTGGCATCCACGACATCAACCTGTCGCCCTCGACGACCTCTGGAGTCTACACCCTCAACGGCGTACGGCTCAACGTGGCCCCCGAAGCCATCTCCACCCTACCCCGTGGTATCTACATCATCAAGCATTCGGACGGCAGCACACGGAAAGTGATGCAGAAGTAGAATTCATTACTCAATCCAATAAAAACAAAAAACAATGCAACAACAAGGCAGTAAATCTTATCTCTTTTCCATCGTATTGGTAGCCGTCCTTGGCGGACTGCTCTTCGGATACGACACCGCCGTCATCTCGGGTGCCGAGAAAGGTCTCCAGGCATTCTTCATGGAAGCCAAAGACTTCCATACTGATGGCATTTTCCTTATGTTTGAGAAGTTCATACAATTTCTCAATGATACTTTTAATTGGAATATCCAGCTAAGCACGATTTATAATGACGTTTTACATGGCTTAACATGTTCTTCGGCTCTCATCGGATGTATTATCGGTTCTTCCATTAGTGGATACTTAGCCACACGATTAGGCCGTAAGAAGTCGCTCATCATCGCAGGCTTGCTCTTCTTCATCTCGGCCCTTGGCTCAATGAATCCTGAATTCCTCTTCTTCGAGTACGGCAAGCCCACCTACTCACTGCTCATCATGTTCAACTTCTACCGTGTGATTGGTGGTGTGGGTGTAGGATTGGCGTCGGCCATCTGCCCGATGTACATCGGCGAGGTAGCCCCCTCCAACATCCGTGGCATGCTCGTGAGTTGGAACCAATTCGCCATCATTTTCGGTCAGCTTGTGGTCTATTTCGTCAATTTCTTCATTCTTGGCGACCACATTCAGCCTTTGGTGGAGGAGATGGGAAAAGGCTTAGCAGCCATCAACCCTGCTGCCCAGTGGACTGTAACCACAGGTTGGCGCTACATGTTTGGTTCCGAGGCCGTTCCGGCAGGACTCTTCGCCTTGCTTATCTGCTTTGTTCCTGAGACTCCCCGTTATCTGGTGAGCGTAGGCCAAGACCAGAAAGCCCTTGGTATTCTCTCGAAAATCAATGGTTCGTCAAAGGCCGACCAGATTCTCAAGGATATCAAGGAGACCATGACCGTGAGGACCGAGAAACTGATGACCTATGGTGCTCTTTGCATCTTCGTAGGTATCATGCTCAGCGTATTCCAACAGGCCGTGGGTATCAACGCCGTGCTCTACTACGCTCCACGTATTTTCGGTGACATGGGAATGGAGAATCCGATGGTGGTCACCGTATTCATGGGTGTCATCAACATCCTCTTCACCCTTGTGGCCATCTTCACCGTGGAGAAATGGGGCCGCAAGCCATTGCTCATCTGGGGCAGTATCGGTATGGCCATTGGTGCGTTCGGCGTAGCTGTCACTTTCGGCCACGAAGGCATGGAGTTGGTCACCGCCATCAGCATCATGGTCTACAGTGCCTCGTTCATGTTCTCGTGGGGTCCCATCTGCTGGGTGCTCATCTCCGAGATCTTCCCCAACACCATCCGTGGAGCCGCCGTGGCCATCGCCGTGGCTTTCCAATGGATATTCAACTTCATTGTATCCTCCACTTTCGTGCCGATGTTCAACATGCACCTCACTCCCGACGATGACTTCGGCCACTGGTTCACCTACGGCCTCTATGGCATCATCTGCTTGTTGGCTGCCCTCTTCGTGTGGCGCCTGGTGCCCGAGACCAAGGGCAAGACGCTCGAGGACATGACCAAACTCTGGAAGAAAAAATAAGTTTTAGTATCGTATAGCTTGAGGGCGAGCCGAAAGGTTCGCCCTCAATTTTACCATATTTTCCATTTGGCCAACAAAGGCATAATCGAATACGAAGTTTTTACAATCACCTGCCTATTTGATGAAAAAACGTGCTAAAAGGAATAAAAAAAACAAAGCGTGGACAATGAGTGCCCCTTCTTCGATTTTTTTTCGTAACTTTGCCGCTACGCGGCGAAGTAACTCCGTCTCGGGATAAAAAATGAACAAGTTCATTTTGTTCTCCACTCGACTTTTCGTAACTTTGCCGCATTCAATAGACTTCTGCCAATGAACATTGCAAACATACTCACCAGCAACGACGGCGAGACCCGTTTCTCGTTCGAGGTGCTGCCCCCACTGAAGGGCAACGGCACCGAGAGCCTTTTCCGCACGATAGAGCAATTATGCGAGTTTGGTCCGGCCTACATCAACATCACCACGCATCATAGCGAGTATGTGTACAAGGAGTTGCCCAATGGCCTGTTGGAGCGCAGTCGCATACGCCGCCGCCCCGGTACGATAGCCATTGCCGCCGCCATCCAGCAGCGCTTTCAACTTCCTGTCATCCCCCATGTGATTTGCAGTGGCACTACGATAGAGAACATCGAGTATGAGTTGCTCGACCTGCAGTTTCTCGGCATCAGCAACCTGCTGTTGCTCAGGGGCGACAAGGCCAAAGACGACAAGATGTTCGTGCCCACTCCTGGCGGTCATGCCCACACCACCGACCTGATTGGCCAAGTGACCCGTTTCAACGAGGGATACTTTTCTGACGGCAGTGTCATCAAGCATCCTGGCGTCCCCTTCTCGTTCGGCGTGGCCTGCTATCCCGAGAAGCACGAGGAGGCCCCCAACATGGAGCAAGACATGGCTCATCTGAAGACCAAGCAAGACATGGGTGCGCAATATGCCGTGACCCAAATGTTCTTCGACAACCAGAAATACTACGACTTCGTGGCCCGTGCCCGCGAGATGGGCATCACCATCCCCATCATCCCCGGCATCAAGCCCGTGACGAAGATGTCGCAGGTCACGATGGTTCCCAAAACCTTCCACTGCGACATACCCGACGACCTGGCCCAGGAGATGCTTCGTTGCAAGACCGACGACGACGTGCGCCAGGTAGGTATCGAGTGGACCACAGCCCAGTGCCATGACCTGTATGACCATGGTGTGGGTAATATCCACTTCTACACGATATCGGCCGTAGATTCGGTGCATGAAATCATGAAACGTATCAACCATTAGTCACAGACATGCGATTCGACGAGGTAATTGGACACGACGACGCCAAGGAGCGCCTGAAGGCGATGGTGGCAGAAGGCCACCTTCCTCACGCCCTGCTCTTCTGCGGTCCCAAGGGCTGCGGCAAGATGGCGTTGGCCATGGCCTTTGCCTCATACCTGCTCTGTCAGAGCCATACTGCCGATGACGACAGTTGTGGCAAATGCCTGCAATGCGCCATGCTCCGCAAATGGGCTCACCCCGACCTGCATTTCACCTACCCCACCATCAAGCCACCGGGCAGTTCATCCGACTACAAACCCGTGAGCGATGACTTTGCCCGTGAGTGGCACGAACTGCTGGCCGACGGTCCTTACTTCACCCTTGAGCAATGGCTTGAGCGCATAGGCACCGTGAACCAGCAGGCCATCATCACGGTGAAGGAGAGCGACGAGATCTCTCACAAACTCAGCATCAAATCGAGCCAGGGCGGCTACAAGATCTCACTCATCTGGCTTCCGGAGCGCATGAATGCCGAATCGGCCAACAAATTGCTCAAGCTGATAGAAGAGCCACCCTCGCACACGGTGTTCCTCTTGGTAAGCGAGGCACCCGACATGCTGCTCGAGACCATCCGCAGCCGCACCCAGCGCTTTGAGCTGCGCCGCATCGACACCGCATCCATCGAGCAAGCCCTTGTGAGCCGCCGGGGTATCGACACCGAGGCGGCCCACCGCATTGCCCGCATCTCTGACGGCAGTTGGATGCAAGCCCTCGACGCCCTTGACGCCGAGAGCGAGAACAACCAGTTTCTAGCCGACTTCATCCAGATGAACCGCATGTCGTTTACGCGCAACGTGAGAGGCATGACCGACTGGGCACTCATGGTGAGCGGTTACGGCCGTGAGAAGCAGAAGCGCATGCTCGCTTATTTCCTTCGCATGCTTCGCGAGAGTTTCGTCTACAACTTCCACCTGCCCGACCTGACTTACATGACGATGGAGGAAGAGCAGTTTGTGAAGCGGTATGCCCGGTTTGTGAACGAGACCAACATCATCGACCTCTCCGAGCTGATGACCACCGCCCAATATGATATCGGGCGCAACGCCAATCCCAAGATCGTATTTTTCGACGTAGCCCTTCAAGTGACGGTGCTACTGAAGCGAACCCCACAATAACCCGCCGCTCCCAAGCGGTTCCTAAAACAGCAACAAGATGGATTACAAGAATATGAAGTTCATGCTCAGCACCGGCTGTGACCGTGGCCTCTGCCGCCGCGCCGTAGGCCGTCAGGACAAGCAACTCAACACCTACGACTGGCTTGCCGACGTGCCGGGCAATACCGAGGGCACCGACCTTGTGGAAGTGCAATTCAAGAACACCCGCAAAGGTTACTACCACAACGTGAACAACCTGGACCTCCACAAGGGCGACATCGTGGCCGTGGAGGCCAACCCCGGCCATGACATCGGCGTGGTGACCCTCACTGGCGAATTGGTAAAGCTTCAGGTGAAGAAGGCCAACCTGAAGTCGGCCGATGAGATCAGGCGCATCTACCGTCTGGCCAAGCCCGTAGACATGGAGAAATACGAGGAGGCCAAGAGCCGTGAGCACTCTACGATGATCCAGAGCCGCCAGATAGCCAAGGACCTGAACCTCGACATGAAGATTGGCGACGTGGAATACCAAGGCGATGGCAACAAAGCTATCTTCTACTACATCGCCGACGAGCGTGTGGACTTCCGCCAACTCATCAAGGTATTGGCCGAGACATTCCATGTGCGCATCGAGATGAAGCAGATAGGCGCCCGTCAGGAGGCCGGCCGCATTGGTGGCACTGGTCCGTGCGGACGTGAGCTGTGCTGTGCCACATGGATGAAGAACTTCATCAGCGTGAGCACCAATGCCGCCCGTTTCCAGGACATCTCGCTGAATCCACAGAAACTGGCCGGAATGTGCGCCAAACTGAAATGCTGCCTCAACTACGAGGTCGACAACTATATTGAGTCAAGCCGCCGCTTGCCTGGCAAGGACATCATCCTCCAGACCCAGGATGCCGACTACTATCTCTTCAAGACCGACATCCTCGCTGGCCTGCTCACCTATTCCACCGACAAGCGCACCGCCGCCAACCTGGAGACCATCACTGCCGAGCGCGCCAAAGAGATTATCGAACTCAACAAACAAGGCGAGAAGCCCCTGATGCTCCAAGAAGACGGGCAACAAGCCGACGACCGCCCCATCGACCTGCTCGAGGGCGAGAGCATCACCCGTTTCGACAAGGCGAAGAAGAAGCGCAAGCGCAAGCCGAAGGAGAACAAGGACAACGCACCATCCAAGGACGCCAAGTCCACGAACGAGGAAATCGCATCCCAACCAAACGGAGATGTCCCTGCCACACGCCCCGAGCCGAAGAACAAAGGCAACAAAGGCGACCGCAACGCCAACAAGGCAGAGCGCAAGAACGACCGCCAGCCTCATGGTGACCGTCCACAGCAGCGCGACCGCAAGAACCGCCAAGGCAAGGGCCGGCGACCAGGAGCCGCCCCGAAAGACTCCCAACCCGAACAAGCATAGCATGCCACTGCTCAACCACAGAACCATACTGAAAGTTGCCGTTGCCTTTCTGGCGACGGCAACTTTTGCAGCATGCTTCGACCATACCACGTTTTTCAACTATCACGCCATCGCTCCCGAAGGATGGGACAAGCCTGATTTCCAGGAATACAATGTCGACCCCATCGAGACCGATGGTTACTACGTGGAAGAGATCGGTCTCCGCACCAGCAGTGCCTATCCCTTCAGACGCATCCACCTTGTGGTGCGTCAAGACATTATCTCGACCACCGGCACCCATCCCAGCCGCTTCCGTTGCGACACCGTTCGCGTAGACATCTACGACTCATGGGGCAAGTCGAAAGGCAGGGGCGTGGACCTTCGTCAGCACGTCATCCCCTTAAAAACCCTATCGTTGAAGGCCGGCGACTCGCTGTCGGTACGCATCAGCCACGACATGTCGGCGTTCACGCTCCAGGGCGTGAGCGACGTAGGGCTGAAAGTGACCCGCCAATAATATCCGCCGCTGTTGGCCGGCCAGGAATCAAGTCCGGATAAGGTTTCGGCTGGCGTCGATCCGAAGGAAAATAAACAAGAGAATGGTGAATCCCCACAGCGAACTGCCGCCATAACTGAAGAACGGCAAAGGGATTCCAATCACAGGCGTCAGTCCCAGCACCATCCCCACATTGATGAACACATGGAATAGGAAGATGCTGAGCACGCAATAGCCATAGACCCTGCCGAACTTGAACGGTTGCCGTTCGGCCAGTTTGATGAGCCTCAAAATGAGCGCCAGGAACAACAACAGCACTCCTGCCGACCCTAGGAATCCCTCTTCTTCACCCACCGTACAGAATATGAAATCGGTGTCTTGCTCGGGCACGAATTTCAGCTTTGTCTGCGTGCCATTGAGGAAACCCTTCCCGCCCAGTCCGCCCGAGCCGATGGCAATCTCGCTCTGGTGCACGTTGTAGCCCGCCCCGGCAAGATCGTCCTCGAGTCCGAGCAGCACATTGATTCGGGTGCGCTGATGCTCGCCAAGCACCTCGTTGAGCACAATACTTGCCGAGTAGAAGAAGAAGATGGAGCCCAACGTGAAGAGCGCCACATAGAGGTAGTTGCTCACCCTCGTGCTGAGCGCCTGATAGAGGTAATAACCAATGAGGGCGGCACATACGAGCAGTTGCACCCACACGATATCGAACGGGATGACATACTCGGAGAAGAGCAGGAACACGATGGTGACCCCCAGCACAAACCCCAGGATATTGAGCGCCTTGGCCTTGTCGGCACAATAGATGCGCACCAAGGCGGCTGAGAACAACTGGATGAGGAGGAGCACGACAAACTTGCCCTCAGAGGTGGGCGTATCCCACAACATCTCCTGCTCATAGCGTATGCCCACAACAAAATACACCACCATGGCCACCCCAGTGAAAAGGATGCTCCCCGGCATGCCCTCACGATAGAACATGAGGAAGAAAGAGAGGTAGACCAATGCCGAGCCCGTCTCCTTCTGCATGATGATAAGTCCCATGGGCAAGAGCACGATGGCACAAGAGAGCGCGAAATCGCCCATACGATGGATATTGAACCCATAGGTGCTCATGAACTTGCTGATGGCAAGGGCTGTGGCGAACTTGGCAAACTCGGCAGGTTGTATTCGGAGCGGTCCCATGACGAGCCACGACCTGGAACCTTTGATCTCGTGGGGGTTGAAGATGGTGACGAACAGGAGCAAGAGCAGTGCGGCATAGAGCACGTAGGCGAAAGTGTCGTAATAACGGTCGTCGAGCATGAGGAGCACGAATCCCAGACAGATGGACGTGCCTATCCACACTATCTGCATACCCGAACGGGTAGACAGGCTGAGAATGTCGGGATCGTTGAACGAATAGCTCGCCCCACAGACACTCATCCAACCGAAGACGAGGAGTGCCACATAGATGGCGATGGTCCACCAATCGAGCGACCTGAGCACACTGGGTTGTCTATCTGTCCTTTGTTCCATACTTGAGATGCTGACTCTGAATCTGGGCTGCCTGGCGCTTGGAACTCTCCGAGAGCTCGCCCTTGATATACTGCTCCATGATGAGCGCTCCGATAGGAACGCCGAAAGTGGCACCGAAGCCACCATTCTCCACATACACGCTGACGGCTATCTTGGGCTCGTCCATCGGTGCGAATCCCATGAACACCGAGTGGTCGCGCCCACGGTTCTGGGCCGTACCCGTCTTTCCACAAACCTGATAGTCGCTGCGGTTGGCTCTGCGGCATGTACCGCCGGTGACCGCCCTCCGCATGCCCCTTGCCACAAGGTCGTAGGCCATGCGGTTGGCCTTGGTATATTTCTTCTTGGTATAGAGGGTATCAATGGGCTGTCCCTCTATCTCCTTCACCACATGAGGCGTGATGTAGTAGCCCCTGTTGGCGATGGTGGCCCCCAAGTTGGCTATCTGCAACGGCGTGAGCGTCACCTCACCCTGTCCGATGGAGATGGAGATCACTCCCAGCGCATTCCAGTTGTGCTTGAAAGCCTTATCGTAGAACGTGGCATTGGGAATCATTCCCCTCTTCTCACCCGGCAAGTCGATACCGAGTTTGTATCCGAATCCCATACTCACCATATAGTCGCGCCATTTGTCCATGGCATTCTGCAACGTGCCGTATTTCTTCTGGTTGGTAAGCATATAATAGAGTCCCCAGCAGAAGAATCCATTGCACGACGTGCCGATGGCAGGAATAAGGCTGAGCGGTGACGGGTGACCATGGCAGCCCACCCTCATACCACGGGTGACGAATCCCCTGTAGCAAGGATACTTGGTAGTGGAGTCGATGATTTCCTCGGTGAGAAACGTGAGCGCCTGACTGGTCTTGAACGTTGAGCCCGGAGGATATTGTCCCATAATGGCCCTGTTGAGCAAAGGCTTCAATGGGTCTTTCGACAATGCCATATGGTTTTTCCCTCGCTGTCGGCCAATCATCATCCTCGGGTCGTAAGAGGGCGACGACACCAGGCACAGCACCTCGCCCGTGGGAGGCTCGATGGCCACGATGGCGCCCAGTTTGCCCTCCAGCAGCCGTTCTCCCAGTTTCTGGAGTTCGATGTCGACACCCAGCGTGAGCGCCTTCCCCGGAACGGGTTTGGTGTCGAACTCTCCGTTGCGGTAACTGCCCTGTATGCGCCCGCGTGCGTCGCGCAAGAGCACCTGCACACCCTTTGTGCCACGAAGTTCCTTCTCGTAGAACCGCTCCACACCGATTTTCCCGATATAGTCGCCCGGCTGGTAGTAGTCGTCCTCCTTGATATCATCGGGCGACACCTCTGCCACATCGCCCAGGAGCAATGCGCCATTGGGGTACTCATATTGCCTGATGCTTCGCCGCTGGATATAGAATCCCGGGAACTTATATGCTTTCTCCTGGAAGACGCTGAATTCCTGGTCGGAAAGTTGGGTCATGAAGAGTTGCTGTGTGAAACTGGAGTATCCCGGCGTTTTCTGTATCTCCTTCATGCGCTTGATGAAGAAGTCTTTTGTGATGTTGAGCGCGCTGCAGAACTCAGTGGTGTCGAGTCTTGACTTCTGTTCGCTCACAATCACCATGATGTCGTAGGAAGGTTGGTTGTATACCAGCAGTTTGCCGTTACGGTCGGAGATGATCCCCCTTGAGGGAAACTCCACTTTCTTGAGGAATGCGTTGCTGTCGGCGTTTTTCTTGTAGTCGTCGCTCATGATCTGCAAAGTGAACAGACGCACGATATATATGGCCACAATAGCAATGGCCACTCCAGCAATCACATATTGTCGTTTGTCGAGTTCGTAATCCTTCATGAGTAGAAAAACACAAATCCTATCAATCGTTCAATCAATCCATACCTCCCGGGCCTCTCCCGAGGCAAGGAGAAATCTCAAGCAGAGCCACCCATCCCTTCGACTATCGATGGAGGTTGGCAGAAATCAGTTGGGAGAGCGGCGCAGGCTGTCGACAGCCAAGATGAGCGCGACAGTGAGCACAGCGCTGCCCAATACACACTCTATCCATCTAAGGATATTGAAGAAACTAAACATCTCGAGGGTGAAGAAGACCGCACAATAGGCCGTGACAAAGACGACGACATAGTTGAAGAACGGTTTCTTGCCCAGGACCAGTCGAGAGGGAATAAACTCGCTGTCGCCCTCACGGGTGACGAACAAGTCGAGCAGGTAGGGTTGAGCCATAGCCGCGAGAGTGAGCGATGCCGCACAGACTCCCGGGGTGTTGGCGAAGATATCGAGCGTGATGCCCATAACGAAGGCCCATACGAGCATGGCCCATTTGGCCATTCCCTTCCGCATGGCAATCACGAAATACACATAGAACAACGGCATGGCCACTCCGAAGAGCTGCACATGGTTGAAGACGAACACCTGCAAGGCGCACAGACCAACGAAGAGGAGAGGTAGCCGTATGAAATCGTTGTTCATATCCTACTGGTTTCGCTGTGGTTTAATAGAGTCGATGGCCTGGCGGAGGAGGTTGAGCCGCTCGCGCACTGCCGAGTCGTCGATGACACACACATCGCGCAGCCTGCCGAAGTCGGTGGAGAGTTTCACCTCGAGCCGATACGACAGTCCGTCCTCAGAGTCGCTCTCTTTCACCACCTTGCCCACCATGATTCCCGGCGGGAACATCGATGAGTATCCGCTGGTGACGATGGTGTCGCCCATCTCGAACTGAGCATGACGGGGGATATCGTCGACATAGGCCACATCCGAGGGACCTCCCTTCCAGTGCAAATATCCAAAATATCCCCTGCTCTGAATAGCGCAGCTGATGTTCGACTTTGAACTGAGAACGGGGATGACGACGGCATAATGGCCAGAGGCCATATAGACCACTCCCACCACACCATTTCCGCATGCCACGCCCATATCGGCGTGCACGCCATCATAGAGTCCCTTGTCGATGGTGATGAAGTTGTCGACCTTGTCGACCGAGTTGCTCACCACCTTGGCTGGAATGAGCTTGAACTGCGAGAGGATATCCGCCACCCCATGGTCCACATAAGTGGAGTCGTGCTTGATGCGCTCGTCGGTAAGCTGTGCCCTGAGGATGGCCACCTCGCGCTCCAGGGTCAGGTTTCTCTCGGTAAGTTCCTTGTTCACCGCATCCTGATTCATGAAGGCGCTGACCTTTGAGTCGGCCTCATAGGTAATGCCCGAGATATAGTTGGCCGATGAGAACCACACACTGCCCTGGTAGTTGTTGTACTGGAACATGAGCACGAGGCTCACTACCTCGAGCAGCACGAATACGAACCAGTAGTTGTATTTCTTCAGGAACTCGATGAGGTTGCGCATAGCGAGCCGTTTATCTCATCAGGAACGAATACCTATCAACGTTTTTCAGTGCCACACCGGCACCTTTGGCCACGCTGTGGAGCGGGTCTTCGGCGATGTGGAATGGAATTTGTATTTTGTCGTGCAGACGCTTGTCGAGTCCGCGCAGCAATGCGCCACCACCAGTGAGGTAGATGCCATTGTGCACGATATCGGCATAGAGCTCTGGCGGGGTCTTCTCGAGTGCCGAGAGCACGGCATTCTCGATTTTGGCCACGGTCTTGTCGAGGCAATGTGCGATTTCCTGGTAACACACCGGCACCTCCATAGGCAGTGCGGTGATGCGGTTTGGTCCATGCACGATATAGTCTTCAGGAGCCTCATCGCCCAAGTCGGTAAGAGCCGATCCCACATGTATCTTGATACGCTCGGCCATTCGCTCACCCACTTTCAGGTTGTGCTGGCGGCTCATATAGTCTTGAATATCGGCCGTGAGGTCGTCGCCGGCGATACGTATGGAGTTGTTGGAGACAATACCTCCCAACGAAATGACGGCAATCTCGGTACTGCCACCACCTATGTCGACAATCATATTTCCCTCTGGAGCCTCCACGTCGATACCGATACCGATGGCTGCGGCCATAGGCTCGAAGATCAGGTAGACGTCGCGTCCGTCGGCATGCTCGGCAGAGTCGCGCACGGCGCGCAGCTCCACTTCGGTAGAGCCCGATGGAACACCGATGACCATTCGGAGCGAAGGTGTGAAGAACCGGCTACCGGTATGCACCATCTTGATGAGTCCTCTCATCATCTGCTCACAAGCCGAGAAGTCGGCAATCACACCGTCGCGCAGTGGTCGGACGGTGCGTATGTTGTCGTGAGTTTTCTCATACATCAACTTGGCTTTCTCGCCCACGGCCAGCATCTTGTCGGTCCGTTTGTCGAGAGCCACGACCGAGGGTTCGTCGACCACAATCTTGTCATCACTGATGATGATGGTATTGGCCGTACCCAGGTCCATCGCTATTTCGCGAGTGAAAGAAAAGAATCCCATTTTTTAAGTTTGTCGTGAATATAATTCCGTGTCGTTCGATTGCTGTTTACTTGCCAGCAAACCATGAATGGATGGCGGTGTCGTAGTGGCTACTTACACCGAAAGCACGCTCGGCGAACGCCTTTCTGTCGGCCAACGTAGTGCATGCTCCCTTCTCACGAAGGATGTCGACCAGCATGGCGTACTCGGCTTTGCTGGGCACGATGACCACATCATTGAAATTCTTCGCGGCCGCGCGTATGAGCGAGATGCCCCCAATATCGATTTTCTCGATGATATCTTGTTCGGAAGCCCCGCTTGCCACCGTATCCTCGAAAGGATAGAGGTCGACGACCACGAGGTCGATCTCAGGAATGTCATACTGCTTCATCTGCTCCTTGTCGCCTTCGTTGTCGCGACGGCCAAGGATACCACCAAACACCTTGGGGTGCAGTGTTTTCACACGTCCACCCAGGATGGAGGGATAGGTGGTGACACTTTCCACGGTTTGGCATTCATAACCCAATGACTCAATGAATTGCTGTGTGCCGCCAGTGGAGAGGAACTTCACTCCCTGGGCATTGAGCAGCGCGAGTAATTCCTCAAGTCCATCCTTGTGGAAAACCGACACCAGCGCTGTCTTTATTTGTTTAGAATCTGTCATTTTTAAATCCCTTTTTATATAGAGTTTGCAAAGTTACGAAAAATTGGATTCATCGGAGCATATTTGACCCAAATTTTTATTTTTTTTCCTGAATATTTGATTTATGTTATTTTTATATTAATTTTGCGGCACGTCTGCCCCCAGTGCCTAACCAAAGACTACGGCCAGGGCAGAGAAAAGGGCATGAAAACCCGTCTCTCACATAGAGTGGACAATTGTCGCAAATCTTTCAACCACAACGACATGAGCAAGACAAACATAGCGATTTTCGTATCGGGGAGCGGTTCCAACTGCGAGAACCTCATCCGCCATTTCGAGGGTTCCTCACAAGTGTGTATTTCCTTGGTGGTGAGCAACCGTCAGGATGCCTACGCCCTGGTACGGGCCGAGCGGCTGGGTGTTCCCAGCGTAGTGGTGAGCAAGGCCCAGCTCCACTCCCCCGACCATCTGCTTCCTCTTCTCGAGAAGTACAACATTCAGTTCATCGTACTTGCCGGTTTTCTTCCCCTCATTCCCAATTACCTCATTGAGCGCTATCCGCGCCGCATCGTGAACCTTCATCCGGCCCTTCTGCCCAAATACGGAGGCAAAGGCATGTGGGGCCACCATGTGCATGAAGCCGTGAAGGCGGCGGGCGAGAAAGAGACGGGTATGACGGTGCACTATGTGAGCGAGGTGTGCGATGGCGGCGAGATAATCGCCCAATTCTCCGTGCCCCTCTCGCCCGACGACTCTGTCGACGACATTGCTGCCAAGGAGCACGAACTGGAGATGCGCCATTTCCCAGAAGTGGTGGAGCGGCTGGTTACCGGGGAATAGCATTTGTGGCAAGGAATACGTTGGAAATCATCCCAGCCAAGATAACCATTGTTTAATACGACAAGAACAACAATGAGCGACCTAATACCATTCACCACCAACGATGTGATGGCCAGAATCATCAAAATCCGCGGTCAGGAAGTCCTGCTCGACAGGGACGTAGCAGAACTCTACGGAGTGGAGACCAGAGACATCAACAAAGCAGTCAGAAACAACCCTGACAAATTCCCTGATGGATACATTTTCACGCTGCAACGTTCTGAGAAACAGGAACTGGTGGAAAATTTCCACCGGTTCGAAACACTCAAGCACTCTACTGTCGAACCTCGTGCCTTCACCGAGCGAGGCCTATATATGTTGGCCACCATTCTGAAGAGCAAGCAGGCCACATCGACCACGCTGGCCATCATCGACTCCTTCGTGAAACTTCGTGAGATTTCACGGAATATCGCCGCCCTTCATCAGGAGCAAGACAAGGAGAAGCAGAAGAGCCTGGTGCAGCGCACCGGGGAACTGATGAACGACCTGCTGCTTGACGATGGAGAAACCACAGAGACGGAGAGCACGGTGGAAATCAACCTCGTTGCTTTGAAATTCAAGCACACCATCAAGAGAATCAAGAAAAAGGAGAAAGAGGATAAATCTATCAAGGAGGTTCCTTTGGACAGCAACAGAAGAAGAGTGTGTGCTGTCTAAGCCATTTACAGTTTTCTCTGATGAGGTGACTGACGCTGTCCTCGGCCATCTTTCATACCGTCACCATTGGCAATGGTCATCGTCTCGGGATAGGCGTTATTCCTGAACCACGCAGAATATGTCGAACTTTTGCCACTTCCAACTCAATCTTCTTATCCTTTACTCTCTCATTGGTATCGTCCAATTCCTCTTTTGCATTCTTGATGTTTTCTTTGACGCATTTCAGTTCTTTCTTGGCTTTTTTCAATTTGAACTCCGTAGCTGAAAGTCCTTCTATCCCAGTATCCTCCTTGGGCGTGCCACGCTCCATCCCTGAGATCTCGGCAAGGGCACAGACTGCATCTCCTTGCAGTCCAAAGGAGTGAGGCGAACGGCCTTGCCTCTTTCTTGGTTGAACCAGTCCACGATGATGTGGGCATGATGATTGGGCACCCATTCGTTGGTGTCCTTGTCATAATGCCCCTCATCATGATGAAGGTCGATTGAGATTACCTTGATGCCTTTGGTGGCCAGCCAAAGTTTGAAGTTATCGAAATCCTCTATCTTCGTGTCAGGCTTAATGGGCGGACACGCCTCACGGATGGGAGATGCCTTTTCCTGCATCTTCCGCCCGGTTTTGGCTTTAGCCTCCGCCGCCGCATGCCTTTCTATTTTTGCCAAACTCATGCCTTTGTATTCGGAATTGTCCCAATACAAATTCAAATGGGCAAGTTCCTCGCGGTAATGTGTTTGCCCATATTTCTTCTTCAAGGCTTCTGTGTAAGCCTTGCGACGTCGATTGTGTGCTTCTGCTTGCTCGACGTTGCATCGTCTGAATTTTGCACCAGTTTTTGCCATAGGTATAAAAAATTAAATCAGGTTTAGTTTGGCAGTAGGCGGCGAAAAAGGGGATGCAAGGGGAACACCTTGCCCCCTCGGGAGAGCCCACACACTACGGATGTAGTGTTAGTGGGCTAACACTTGTTCAAGATGTGTGCCCCTCTACAAGACTATGCAAAGATAATCTTAAGTTTTCATCTGACAATGGATGCTGTGTGTTTTTTGGCTTAAGTTAACACGCTGCGTCCTTTGGCGGATGAATCATTATCTTGGCATGATGAGGGGCATGTTCTTGAAAAAGTGATTCGTCGTTGGCTGGCCGTGATTGGAATGCGGAGCAGAAAAATGCTGGAGCAATTAGGCAATATAGCAATAGGGAAAAGAATTTTCTTTCCCTAATGCTTGTTACTATTATTTTTCGTACCTTTGTCGAAAAATTAGATTATGACCAATCAAAAGCAAACCGTAGCCGCTGCAGAATTTGCAAAACGGTGGGAAGGGAAAGGATACGAGAAAGGCGAAAGCCAGGTGTTCTGGACAGAACTGCTGACGGAGGTGTTTGGTGTCGAAAATCCTTCCACCTTCCTGACTTTCGAACAGCAGGCACGGCTCGACCATACCTCGTTCATCGACGTGATGATTCCTTCGACACACGTCATGATTGAGCAGAAGTCCATCGACAAGGACATCAACAAGCCTATCCGACAGAGCGACGGCACGCTGCTCACGCCGTTCCAACAGGCTCAGCGGTATTCGGCGGTGCTGCCTTACTCGCAACGTCCGCGCTGGATTGTCATCTGCAACTTCAAGGAGTTTGCTGTTCATGACATGGAGAACCCTAACGGGGAGCCATACATCATCCAACTGAAAGACCTTGGGCGTGAATACTACCGCCTGAAATTCCTCGTTGAGCAGGGCAACGAACACCTGCAAAAGGAGATGGAGGTGTCGATGAAGGCTGGGGAGATTGTGGGCAAACTCTACGATGCCTTCATCAAGCAGTACATCGACCCTACAAAGCCTTCCTCCATGCGGTCGCTGAACATCCTTTGCGTCCGGCTGGTGTTCTGCCTCTATGCCGAGGATGCGGGCATCTTTGGCAAGCACGACATGTTCCATGACTACATGGTGCAGTTCGACACGGAGGCCATGAGGGCGGAACTGATACGCCTTTTCCAGGTGCTCAACACCAGGCCGGAGGACAGGGACCCGTACCTCAGGAGCGACCTCGCGGCGTTCCCCTACGCCAATGGCGGCTTGTTCGCCGAAGAGATAGAGATTCCCCGTTTCACCGACGAAATCCGCACTTTGTTGCTGCAGCACGCGTCGATGGACTTTGACTGGAGCATGATTTCCCCCACCATTTTCGGTGCTGTGTTTGAGAGCACGCTGAATCCCGAAACCAGACGGTCGGGAGGTATGCACTACACGTCCATCGAGAACATCCACAAGGTCATCGACCCACTCTTTCTCGATGACCTTAACAGGGAGTTTGAGACCATCATGGAAGAGAAGGTCATAAAGACCCGGAACAAGAAACTGTTGGCCTTCCAGGACAAGTTGGCATCCCTGACCTTCTTTGACCCTGCCTGTGGCTCCGGCAACTTCCTGACGGAAACATACCTGTCCCTTCGCCGGTTGGAGAACAAGGTCATCAACGAACTTTACGGAAACCAGGTGGTGATGGGTACGTTCATCATCCGCGTCAGCATCCAACAGTTCTACGGCATAGAGATCAACGACTTCGCCGTGACGGTGGCCACCACCGCCCTTTGGATTTCCGAGGCGCAGATGCTGGCCGAGACGGAGAGAATCATCCAACAGGATCTCGACTTCCTGCCGCTGAAGGCTTTCAACAACATCCACGAGGGGAACGCCCTGAGAACGGACTGGGAGTCGGTCGTTCCCAAGGACAAACTGAACTACATCGTCGGCAACCCTCCGTTTGTAGGGGCAAGGATGAAGAGCGACGCTCAGGCTGCAGACATGATTGAGATTTTTGGCAAAAAATGGAAGAACGTCGGGAATCTCGACTATGTGGCGGCATGGTACAAGAAATGTGCCGACATGATGGCCGGGACTGACATTCATGCCGCCCTGGTGTCCACCAATTCCATTTGCCAAGGTGAACAAGTGGCCAATCTCTGGGCACCTTTGTATGCTGCCGGATTGAGAATCAACTTTGCTTATCGCACCTTCAGGTGGGATAGCGAGGCGTCAGCCAAGGCGCATGTCCACGTCATCATCATAGGGTTTAGTTATAACAACAATGGTCAAAAGCGAATTTTCGACAACGGCAATATCATCAACGTTGGAAACATCAATGCCTATCTAACTGATGCACCTGACGTGTTCATGTATAGCCGACATCATCCATTGGCTAATATACCGGAAATTGGAATAGGAAACAAGCCTATAGATGGTGGAAACTACCTCTTTGAGAAAGAGGAAATGGAGGAGTTTATCAAACAAGAGCCTAAATCGGCTGCATATTTCAAACCATGGTACGGGTCAGTGGAGTTTATTCACCAAAAGCCACGATATTGCCTTTGGCTGGGTGACTGCACACCAAACGAACTTCGACAAATGCCGCGTTGTGTTAAATGCATCGAGGCGGTAAGGCAAATTAGGTTGGATAGTAAGAGTGCCGGCACAAGAAAACTTGCCGAACGTCCGACAAGATTCCATGTCGAGAATATGCCCAAGGGACATTTCATTATTGTTCCTAAAGTCTCATCCGAACGTCGCCGCTATGTACCAATGGGATTTATGTCCCCAAATGTTATGGCGAGCGACCTGGTATTCATTATTCCCGATGCCACTCTCTACCACTTCGGGGTACTTGAGTCCAACGTCCACATGGCTTGGATGCGAGCCGTATGTGGCAGGTTGGAAATGCGCTACCGTTACAGCGCGAATATCGTCTATAACAACTTCCCCTGGCCGACTCCCACTGCTGAGCAGCAATCAAAAATCGAGCAGACGGCACAGGCCATCCTCGACGTGAGGGCCAACTACCCTGACAGCAGCCTGGCCGACCTCTACGATCCGAACATCATGCCTTACGACCTACTGCAGGCTCACCGCAACAACGACCGAGCCGTGATGGCCGCCTATGGTTTTCCGATAAAGATGTCCGAATCGGAGTGTGTCGCAGCCCTCTTCAATCTCTACTCAGAAATTACAATGACAAAAGAGTAAACATTATGGGAAAAAGGTATTTATTTGGCAAAGAAAAAGGAGAAAGCCCCATGAGCATTTTTGTCTATATGAAATCAGACTATTTGGGCTGGGACGAAATGCGATATGTGGACGGAAGACGGCATATTGATGACGTGATAATGGATGTTGAAAAGCATATCGAAATCTTTTACGATTCCTATGACCACGAAATCGAAATATCATCTGAAGAGGGAAGTGAATCATTTTGGTGGGGTTATCGCAATTTGATTGACAAATACTATCGCCAAATCAAACAGCCACTCCCTAAATTTAATAGAGAGCGAAAAATGCTTCGTAAAAAACATTACAAAGCAGGTGAAAAAGCGATAATTGATAATTGGTTCATTGAAATAGAATTGCACTTCTATGCAGAATGTACCGTAGAATATAAGCCGATGGATACGCCTTTATTTGATTATATTTTCAAATTTGGCAGTGACATAAACATTTGAAAAAACTCAAAAAAATGAAAATGAAACACACAAAGATTTTTTTGATGGCATTATCAATCATCGCCACACTGATTGCATGTAATGCAAAACCAGGTGAACGCACTCGTTTTGTAAATGAGACTTATCCTCTCGAAATCTATGTAAAGTCTTTTCTTGATAATCATAAAGATTTCAACACTAATGATATTACAAGGGAGAACGCAAATAGCGAGTTTGAGAAACAAATTCTTGACACTTTGAAGAATGATAACCTTCTTAAAGGCTTACCAGTGCGATTAGAAAGAATTGGGAAAACTAAAGGTTCATACATCGCACAGTTCCGTTCTTGGATCCATCCAAGCGGATTTGAGTTTAAGAGTCCTATTGACGATGTGTACTTTGATATTGTTGGCACCATCCCTGATTCATTGGCAACTAAAATTAGTGATAATGAATATTATGTTATCGACGGTAGTTTTATCTCAAAACTAAATAGTATAGAAGAAATTGAAGTTCTGCTTGGGAAAAACACATCGGCATATACAAACACAATATCAATTCAAACTGATAACATATGGGAAGAGAAAGTAGAAGTAAATATAGGTATTCTCTTTTTCGACATTATTTCAATTGAACCGTTCTTAGGTAGAAAAACCATTGAAGAAAAGTATTAGCATCAGATTGTGTCAAAGGCTCGTCCTTTCTGTAGGGAAATAGAAAAACGTTAAATTAACACGGCCTGTTTTTCTTTCCCTTTTGGTGGTCGCAAAGCGACCTATGGCAATAGGGAAGAAAAATGTTTTAGTGTCAGATATCATTTGGTGTCAATAAGGTGTCATTGACACCAAGTGCCAGTGTCATTGAAAGTGTCAGTCAACCCTCCCCCCTATATATAGGGGGGAGGTTATGACACTAAAAAAATGGTGCCAAACTATAAAGATCGTTCTTGTGTGTTAGGATGCCTGCTTCCTTCGCCTGCTTAATTCTTCTTTTAGCTGTCGATTCGCTTATTTGATATATTTCCTTCAGTTGAGTTACAAGTGATGTGTGAGAAAGCGTATCTTTACACTCTTCGAAAGCCTTATTCATCATCTCATTGAGAGCATGTTCTTTATTATCATTAGCCTAAATAATTCATAGAGGCATAAAAAAAGAAGCGTTTTTCCTTTGTCGTCTCGACAAAAATGAGTACCTTTATATTGCTAAAAATCAAGGTCTTAAGGAAATCCGTGTCGATTTCAATGCCCCGGACATATCCTCCAACGGCGGACTTCTGTTAGCCGGTGGCATGAAGAATACGCTTGCCTGGAAGATCGGCAGCTTGATACCAGACTCTCGCAAGCGTGAGTTCGTCCATCACACTTACATGGAGATGGTGTGCCAACGCGTAGGGCAGATACTCTGCGGCTACGAGGATGCCAACGACTGCGACCGGCTGCGTGGCGACAGCGCGCTGAAGATTTCCTGCGGACGCAAGCCCTCGGACGAAGCCCTGTGCTCCCAGCCCACCATGACCCGCCTGGAGAACAATGTCGGCAGCAGGACGCTCTACAAGATAGGCAAGCTGTTCCTTGACGAGTACATCTCATCGTTCGACAAGGCCCCGAAGAAGGTGGTCATCGACGCCGACGACACCAACGCCAACACCTACGGCGGGCAGCAGCTCACGCTGTTCAACGCCTACTACAACGAGTACTGCTACATGCCGCTGATGCTCTTCGACGGCCTGACGGGCAAGCTGATGCTCCCGCTGCTGAGGCCCGGCCGCAGGAACAAGTCCCAGAACGTGGCACGGATCATGGCCCGTGTGGTGGAGTACCTGCACAGCCGCTGGCCCCAAACAGTCATGGAACTCCGCGGCGACAGCCATTTCTGCAGCCATGAGTTCATGGAATGGGCGCATGACAAGTGGTACGTGCGCTACCTCACGGGGCTCTCTGGCAACAGCGTGCTCCAGGCAATGGTGGACAAGCCGAGACGCCGTGCGGAGCACGACTACAAGAAGAAGGCGGAGGCTCAGAAAAGGGACAACGAGGCTAAAAGGGCGGCCGGACGCGTGGACATCGACCGGGAACGCATCGTCATCAGGCGGTATTTCAAGCTGGAATACAAGGCTGCGTCATGGAAACGCTCACAGCGCGTCATTGCCAAGATAGAGGTCAGCGCGGAGGGGACCAACATCCGATTCGTGGTGACCAAGAACAGGAACAACTCGGCAGAGACCACCTACCGCCGATATTGCGGGCGGGGTGAGATGGAGCTGTGGGTGAAAGACTTGAAGTATCTCAAGGCCGACCGCATGTCCTGCAACTCCTATCGTGCCAACTATTTCCGCCTGTTCCTCCATGCGGCGGCATTTGTCATTGCGCACCGGATGAAGCGCACCGGATGAAGCGCACCGTGTTCAAGGGAACCGAGGTGGAGAGGTTCACCATGGACAGCATTGTCAGGCGCATCATGCTCAGCGCGGTGCATGTCGTGGAGAAGAAGACCTTCATCAAGATAAACTTCTCACCCCATCACAGGCATCTTGAGGAGGTGGTCGGGGCACTCACAAGAATGGCCGGCAGACCAAGAAAGCAGGACAAAAGGCAACAAATAGGAACCCATCCCGCAGAATGGGTTCAACCTTTTGTGCACATGTGCCACCAAAGCACGAGAAAATTCACATGAAAGCGAAACCAAACCCCATGGTGCAGCAAAAATGCCCCCTGACAGGCTCAATTTTGCCAATCTCATTCCATCTGAAAAGGGCGTGCCAAATCCAAACATACCAAAAAATATTTTGGCGTTTATTAGCCAAAACTAACGACAATCCAACAAAATTGAGTATATTTGCAACCGTAATTAGGAACCTAAAGCAAAAAAAATGAAGACTGAGAAACAGATGGCTGCTGCTGCAGCAGAATTTGCAGAGCGTTGGAAAGGAAGGGGGTATGAACGCGGTGAGTCTCAGCCCTTTTGGATTGACTTGCTGACTAATGTCTTTGGCATTGAAACACCATCAGATGGCTTTATCACTTTTGAAGACCATAGAAAGGTGGATGCTTCAAACTTCATAGATGGGCGCATACCATCTACTCGTGTTCTCATTGAGCAGAAGTCTTTAGGTAAGGACTTGCGTAAGGGTATTGTCCAAGCAGATAAATCAGTCCTCAATCCATTTCAGCAAGCTCGTCGTTACGTGGTCAGCCTTCCTGTCTCTGAGCATCCTCGTTGGATTGTGACATGCAATTTTTCAGAGTTTCTCGTCTATGATATGGAACAGCCAAACGGTGAGCCTGAGCATATTCTTTTGGAAAATTTAGGGAAAGAGTATTATCGCCTCATGTTCCTTGTTGATGCCAAGAACGAACATCTGAGCAAGGAGATGCAAGTTTCGATGAAAGCTGGCGAGATTGTTGGCAAGATTTATGAAGCACTATTAAAACAATATGACGACAACAGCCCCGAAGCACTCCGGTGGCTCAATATCCTGTGTGTCCGTATTGTGTTCTGTCTTTATGCCGAAGACGCAGGAGTTTTTACACATGACCAGTTCCATGATTTCCTTGTACGTTACGAGGCAGAGGATATGAGACGGGCTTTGCGAGACCTCTTTGAGGTGCTTAATACACCACCGAAACAGCGCAGCAAGTACTTGAAAGACGATCTCAAAGCCTTTCCTTATACTAATGGTGGACTGTTTGAAGAAGAAATAGAAATCCCTCAGTTTACAGATGAATTAAGAACAATACTTCTTCAGAATGCAAGCCTTGACTTCGATTGGTCAGAAATATCACCCACTATCTTTGGAGCCGTATTTGAAAGTACAATTAATCCAGAGACACGCCGTAGTGGGGGCATGCACTATACCAGTATTGAAAACATTCACAAGGTCATTGACCCGCTCTTTTTGAATGATCTTCGTCGAGAACTTGACGATATTTTGGAAGAAAAGGTTGAGAAGCAAAGGCAGAAGAAACTCGATGCTTATCAAGAACGTCTGGCCTCTCTGACATTCCTTGACCCTGCTTGCGGTTCTGGCAATTTTCTGACAGAAACATACCTTTCTTTGCGTCGCTTAGAGAACGAGGCCATCCGTGAACGTTATCACGGACAGGCATTTCTTGGTTTTGAAGAAGTAAACCCCATTAAAGTAAGCATACAGCAATTCTATGGCATTGAAATTAATGACTTTGCTGTAACGGTTGCTATGACAGCCCTTTGGATTTCCGAGGCTCAGATGTTATGTGAGACGGAGAGAATCATCAGGCGAGACATAGATTTTTTACCGTTGAAAAGTTACCATAATATTATTGAAGGTAATGCATTACGAGTCGAATGGTCGGATGTAATACCTAAAGAAAAGCTTTCATATATCATTGGTAATCCACCATTTGTTGGTCAAGCTATGCGGACCAAAGAACAAACTGATGATTTGAAAGAGGTTTTTGCACCATCAAAAGACTATGGGAAATTAGATTATGTTGCTGGATGGTTTAAGAAAGCTGCTGACTTAATCGAAGGAACAAATGCAGAAGCCGCTTTTGTGTCTTCCAATTCTTTTTGTCAAGGCGAATCTGTAAATCTTTTCTGGCAAAAACTACTTGGAAATTGCCTTTATATAAACTTTGCTCACAATACATTTATGTGGACAAGTGAAGCCAAGACAAAAGCGGCTGTTATGTGTGTTATTGTAGGATTCTCATATAAAGAGCGGAAAAACAAACAACTTTTCAATGGTGATAAATACGAAATAGTTGAACATATAAATGGCTATTTAAAGGCTGCTCCAGATGTGTTTATCACAAATCGGAGTAAGAGTATCAATGATGGTTTGGCAAAAGTCGTACAAGGAAGTCCACCTGCCGACGATGGTCGTTTGCTTTTTAGTAAGGAAGAACGTGAAGAACTTGTTAGGCGTTATCCCGAACTTGATGAAGTTATACTGCCATTTGTCGGAAGTCGAGAGTTTATCAACAACACAGAATACACTCGTTATTGCCTGTGGCTTGTAGGAAAACGCCCTGCCGACTATGCTCATATTCCAGAATTGACAGAACGGTTCCGCTATGTTAGCGAATATCGTTTGAATAGTCCTGTTGATAGGATACAAAAGACCGCAAATAAACCTTATCTATTTACACAGAACAGACAGCCGGAAACAGACTATCTTATTATTCCTCGTGTATCCTCCTCTTCTCGTCGCTATATTCCAATAGGATTCTTGCCACCAAATGTGATTGCAAGTGATTCCGCTGTCCTTGTATATAATGCCTCACTTGTGGACTTTGGTATTATCTGTTCTAATGTTCATAATGCGTGGATGAGAGTAGTTGCGGGAAGGTTAAAAAATGATTATCGTTATGCGCCATCTGTTTATTATAACTTTCCAATGCCATCACCAACGGAAGAACAGAAGCGACGTATTGAGCAGACAGCCCAGGCAATCATTGACGCGAGGAAACTCTATCCAGACAAGAGCCTTGCCGATATGTATGGAGAAAATATGTATCTCTATCCCGAGTTACTGACAGCCCATCAAGATAACGACCGTGCCGTAATGCAAGCATACGGTTTCCCTGTTAAGTCCACCTTTACGGAAAGTCAGTGTGTGGCAGAGTTGTTTAAGTTGTATAAGGAAAAGACAAAGAAAAAATAAGAAGTATCAAAACATAGGATATGAAAAGAAATAGTGTTCACTTGCAAATAAATCTTTATAAAGAAAGTAAGGATTTTCCTTTAAGCGGGGTTGATATGCCCATCTATTATGAAGAGCGTACTATTAAAAGAATTGTGGAGGTTTTAAAACCACTGTTTAACAAGACGACAAATGTAGTTATTGATTCGTCTCAAATGAACCATGTGTTTATAAAGGACATTTTTCAATTTTGCAAGACAGAAGGCATTGATTACGGGAAAGTAATGTCTTGGACAGTACAAATAGAAAGCAGAGAGAATAATATAATCTCAATAGTCTTTAATAAGGGAGTCTATGAAGATGTTTATA
>ONGG01000038.1 GCA_900317305.1 uncultured Prevotellaceae bacterium
TTGGTCTACGCCCCCTGCCCTTCGGGCTTCCCCCTCTTCGCATGAGGGGGATGACAAATGTCCGTAATATTGGTCGCTGCGCTCAAAATCTTACAAAATCTAAAAGAAAATCATGCAATTGATATTTACATCAGCTTCGGGGGAAAACATCGTGCAAGCCGAACCGAGTAAGCAGTGAGTGCAGTGTGAACTTGTTCAAATACTGCCGAGTCGCGTTCGAGGTCGACAAAAGTCAACGCAATAGAGCTTGCTCTGATTGCCGAGGCGCAGCCGATGTTCATCATGCGAGGCATGATAAACCTCAAGCCTAATAATTCATGTTTCGCAAGTTCAAACCTATCCGAAAAGAATAAGAGATCATTATCAAAACCGCTTTGCAAGTCTGCCACGACAAGTGGCGGGGTGTTAGCTGGGCGAACAATAGCGGGAGCCGTCGGTAACAAATGAGGCTTTTCGGTGTCGTCTCGGGCGAGGACTGTGTGAGCGGCGAAGCCGCGAGTTCCGCAGCCAGACATCGGAAAGCCCATTTGTTCGACGGCGGAGCGTGTTCGCGGTTCTTTCTTGTTTCTTCTTTCTGTCCACACAGAAAGAAGAAAATAAATAGTTTACCACCTTCCGCCTGGACGGCCTCCCATGCCACCGCCACCGCCGGTGTAGTTGGAGAGCGAGACGGAGGAACCGCCGCTGATGGTGCCGCCGCTGACGCCCATGCCACCAAAACAGGAGGTGCCGCCGCTGACGCTGACACCCGACTGCAGGGTGGGCTGCGACGCGCTGGAGACGACGAGCCCCGAACCGCCGCCCGACGGGGTCTTGAACGAGAAGGTAGTGTTGCCAGCGGTCAGGGTATACCAAGTGTTTGTAGACCACGAAGAGGACTGGTAGCACGACTGGGTGAGTTGTGAGCCATTCTCCAGACCGCCCACGGCCACAATGGTGCCGCCAGTGAGGTAGAGTTTGTAGCCGCCCTCGGAGTTGGCATCGATGGCCACCTCGGGCGCACCCGAGCAGATGGCATACACCGTGCCGCCCTTGATGTAGCAGTTGCCGTTGGCGTCGAGGCCGTCGTTGTGCTGTCCCTGTGCAAAGACATAGCCGCCGCTGATGGTCATGTTGCCCTTCGAGTTGATAGCATCGTCGTAGGCGTAGGAGGCCACCTCGCCGCCCGTGATGCTCAGTTCCTTTTTCGTCTCAATGCCCTCACCGTTGTAGCCGCTGGTGCGCACCCAGATTCGGCCGCCGCCGATGGTGATGTTGCCATCCACCTTGATGCCCTTGGGCGACGCGGTGTCGTTGTTGCTCTTAAACTGTCCGCCGGTGGTCACCACATACACGCTGCCGCCGTTGAAGTTCGCCTCCATATCCACGTTGATGCCCTTGCCGCCCGTTCCGGTGCTCTTCAGCCACAGTTCGCCTCCGTTCACGGTCAGCGTCGAGTCGGCCTTCACACACGCCGCACCCTTGGCTTCCTTGTCATCGGTGTCGTAGGTGCCATTGCCGGTGGTCAGCACGGTGGTGCGCCCGCCATTCACGATGATGTGGCTCTCGCAGTTGATGCCCTTGGCGGCTGCCGCCGACACCTCCACGTTCAGGATGCCGCCATTGATGAACACGCCGTCGTTGGCCTTGATGCCGTGACCGGCGGTCGACTTCACATGGATGTTGTTGCCTTTGCGCAGCACGATGTAGTCGGCCGAGTGGATGCCGTTGTTGGTGTTTCCGTTTACGGTGAGTGCCCCGCTGCCGTTGAAGAGCAGTTTGCCCTTGCAGTAGAGCGCCCCCTTCTGGCTGCCGCCGGTGCCGTCGGTCAGGGTGTTGGTGGTGCCATCGGCCAGGATGACGTAGGCGCGCTTGCCGCTCAGCAGGTTCAGCGCAGCCGAGTCGGGGTTGGTGATGTTCGCGCCATTGAGTCTGACGGCGTATTTCTTGTCACCCACCACGGTCAGCGACCCGTTGGTAGTCGTTCCGCTCACCACGTAGCAGATGCCCTTGGTGGTGCCGTGGTTGGCAGTCACATGTCCGCCGTTCACCGTCACCTCTACCCCACTCTCCGTCTTTGCCACCGGGTTGGAGAGGTCGATCGCCACCTCGGTGGCGAACGTGTTGTTCTCCAGGGCGTCCTCCTCTTCGAGAAAATACTCCGTTGCCGTGGCCGTCGGTTCTGCCGACGATTCGTCGATGGATATATCGAACGTGGCCAGTTCGCCACTCGTGGTCGAACTGCCGTTACCTCCATTCACGTTGCCGCCATTGTTCCAGCCGTTGTTGTCATCGTTGATGAATTCCTCAATCGGGTCTTCTGCCGAGCAGCACATCAGCATGACCGTTGATGCCACAAGCATCGTAAAAAACAAAAAATTCTTCTTCATTCGCATACATTTCTTTGTTCGATGCAAAGATAGGCACAACATGCGGTTCAGGAAAAACTATTCAGCGAGCCCCCCGATTTGTTCAACGAAACCCGACATGGCACGGGGCATCCTGACCGGGTTGTGCCAGAATCAGAACCAGTCACCAAGATTCTCACCATGCCCCCTGTCAAATAATCAGCGAATCGCCTTTAGAGTGCAGTTTCGCTGAACAATGATACAAAAAAACAGCCAGGCGTCCTGGCTGTTGTCTCTTTAGAAAATATTCTCTTCAATTGGGTCTGGGCCTGCATATACAGGAACATCTGGAATATCCTCACTAGCGGGAACTGGTTCGGAGCAAATCTCTCCCGACACATCGAGCGACAATTTCTTTGTCACCGGAAGCAAATAAATCTTTTTTTCCATGGTTGTAGTTTTTTAAAGTATAATTAGCTAATTATCATCGCAAAAATAAAAAATATTTCGTTTACTTCCTAACATTTCTCAGTTTTTTTCTACTTTTTCTTATAATTCAGAAAAATCAGGTATTTATTTTTTTATTTTCAACAAAACATATATCTTTGTAAATAATTTAATACAATGATTAATAACCTAAACATTTATGGATACGAAATTACCACAGCCGAGTTTTCCCAAGGGCATGCGACTGCTTCAAGCCAGTCTGATCAATGAGAAACGCACGAAGAAACATAAGCTGCACCATCTGTTCTGGGAGTGCACACTACGATGCAACGTCAGTTGCCTGCATTGTGGCAGCGACTGCCGTGCCGTTGCCGAAACAAAAGACATGCCGCTGGAAGATTTCCTGGCCGTGCTCGACGACGTGAGTTCAGTGATGGACCCAAACACCATCGTCATACAAACGACAGGTGGCGAGCCCCTTGTCAGGAAGGATATCGTTGAATGTGGTAGGGCCATCCGTGAGCGTGGCTTCCATTGGGCCATGGTGAGCAACGGACTGTTGCTCGATGAGCAGATGGGCACCCGGCTTCTGGATGCCGGACTGGAGTCGATCGCCATCAGCATGGACGGTTTTGAGAAAGACCATAACTGGATGCGCGGCCACAAGATGAGTTTTGCCTGTGCAGAGAGAGCCGTCAAATTTCTCGTGGGGAAAAATCTCGTATGGGATGTCATTACCTGTGTGAACCAGAAAAACATCGGTTATCTGGAGGAGTTCAAGCGCTACCTCATCGATATGGGCGTAAAGAAATGGCGCATTTTCACGATTGTCCCCATGGGCCGCGCTGCATTGTATCCTGAATTGCAACTCAGCGATGAGCAGTTCCGCCAGGTGATGGATTTCATCGCGGCCACACGCAAGGAGAAATCCATCTACCTGAGTTTTAGTTGCGAGGACTTCCTTGGCGATTATGAATATGAGGTACGCAACTCTCCATTTTTCTGTCAGTCGGGTGTCAATGTGGCTTCGATTCTCGCCGATGGCTCTATCTCAGGCTGCCTGAGTATGCGGAGCAATTACCACCAAGGGAACATCTACAAAGACCGGTTCACTGATGTATGGGAAAACAAATTCCAAGAGTACCGCAATCGCGAATGGATGCACACCGACCAGTGCAGCGACTGCAAAATGTGGGATTTCTGTCTGGGGAATGGTCTACACCTGCGCGACGACGAGGGCAAACTGATGCTCTGCAAATATAAATAATCGAAGTGCAGGAATTCTGATGAGTGCAGGAGTTTAGACAATAGCCTGATTTTTTTACCTTTTATGGGCTTTATGGGCATAATGGGCTCAATGGGCCATATGGGTGCAGGCAACAGTAATGTCTAAACTCCTGTGACTTTTTTAACCCCTGAAAATTCTGTGACTCCTTACTCCTCTGAACTATTTTAATCCTCTAAAACTTCTGTGACTCTTTTCTCCTCTGAACTATTTTAATCCTCTAAAACTTCTGTGACTTTTTTCTCCTCTGAACTATTTTAATCCTCTGAAACTTCTGTGACTTTTTTCTCCTCTGAACTATTTTAACCATCTGAAATCTTATATCATTTTTAACCATCCGAACTATTTTAACCATCTGAAATCTTATATCTTTTTTAACCCTCTGAACTATTTTAACCATCTGAAATCTTATATCTTTTTTAACCCTCTGAAATCTTTTAACCCGTGTAACTCTTCTCTACTTGCGACTGCTTGCTGATGAGCAAAGCGAATATCGTGGAGTGAAAGATAAAAAACCGCTTACGCTTGAGAAAAAGAACATGAAACGCTAACGCTCGGGAAAAAGGCCACAAGGGCCTGGGAAAAAGGAAGAAAAAAAAGATTTGAAAGATTTTCCCAAAGATTTTGTAAGATTTTGAGCGCAGCGACCCAAAACATCAGATTTCTCAGCACATTCCGTAGTTCTGCTATATCAGCACATTCCGTTGTTTTTTTATTTCAGATTTCTCAGCACATTCCGTAGTTTTAAAGTAATAGTCAGTAATGGCCATCCGCTGTTGAAATTACCGATTTTTGAGTATTGTCTATTATCTGAATATGCTGTACTTTTGCATTCACAAGTAAACAAACAGGCAAAAGGTTATCAACTATTTTTCAATTAAGGTATGAAGAGAATATTCAAGGATTTTTTCAGTCAGTGTGCGCGGCCCGAAGGATTTCTCGGGCGGTGCATGCTGCGTTTCATGAACTTCGGCCATGCCCCGCTCACCAACTGGGGACTTGGCCATGTCGCGTTTCGTGATGGCATGACCATGCTCGACATCGGCTGTGGCGGCGGTGCCACGCTGAAACGTCTGCTCAAGAGAAGCCCTGCCGGAAAGGTATATGGCATAGACATTTCAGCGGAAAGTGTCGCCAAGGCGAAGAATGTGAACAAGCGGCAGGTGGGCAGTCAGGTGTTTGTGGAACAGGGTTCTGCCGACAGGCTGCCGTGGGAGAACCAAAAGTTTGACGTGGTGACAGCCGTGGAGACGGTATATTTCTGGCCAGATCTGCCCAAATGTTTTCAGGAAGTGAAACGTGTGCTGAAGTCCGGCGGACAGTTTGCCATCATGCTGGAAGTGATAGAGGGCGATTCGGTGTGGACGAACGTCGTTGAGGGAATGACCGTATATCCTCCCGAACAGTTGAAGGAAATGCTGCAACAGGCAGGCTTCAGTGATGTCAAGATTTTCAGGAAGAAACCATCGTATGCAACGGTAAAAGGAATACTGAAATGATAGACAGTTTGAAAGAGGATGCTGTCAGCGAGATCCACTATGCCGATTCCTGTCAGGAGATACCCGTCCCACATTGGATGCAGATTCCCGGAATGTTGACGGGAGTGGGAATCATTTACGGAAAGAAATAACAATAAAGAAAGCAAATATGGAAAAGAAAACAAAGATTATCGTATTGTGGTTGCTGACAATCTGCGGATTTGCCTGCCATTCTATTACCGACATTCTCCCCATGTTCTGGGGGAAGAATATCGCCATTGCCACCGATGGCGTCGTACCCGGCGGCATGGTCGCATTCATGATGTTGCTGTCGTTCTTTCTGCCCGCATGTGCCATCCTGTGCCTGCTGGCAGATACCAAGGGTAAAGCCATGAGATGGGTGAATGTAGTGATGGCAGGATTCATTGCCCTGTTCAACATCGTTCACCTTTGTATGGAACTGCCTTCTGACAACGCGGGACAATATCTGGTATTGCCCATGATGGTGGTCATCGGATTATGCCTTGCCTATCATTCATACACATTTATGAGAGCATCGGGGAATCATCATGGCAGATAAAATACGGGAATCATACCGACAGAGCCGGAATATCTACGATGATGTCCTCACCCGCGACAAGTGGTGGAGCCGCCTCTACATGAACATCTTCTGGGGAGGTTGTAATGACAATGAAATTGCCCGGAAAGTTCTTGGTTACATCCCCGATGACTTCAAGGGCGACCTGCTCGACGTGCCCGTAGGCACAGGCATTTTCACCTACGGGAAATATGGCAGGATGAAAGATGCACGGATCGTGTGCGTAGATTACAGTCAGGATATGCTGGACAGGGCAGAGGAACGGTTCAGGGAGAACGGCCTTCATCAAGTTAAGACCATGCAGGGCGATGTCGGGGCATTGCCTTTCCGTGACAGGCAGTTCGACATCGTTCTGAGCATGAATGGTTTCCATGCCTTTCCTGACAAGGAGAAAGCCTACTCGGAAGTTCACCGAGTCCTGAAACCCGGAGGCCTGTTCATCGCCTGCTACTACGTGAAAGGACAATCACGCATTTCCGACTGGTTAGTGAATGCCGTCTTGTCACGAAAAGGATGGTTCACGCCTCCTTTCGAGACCGCTGAGCGCCTACGAAGCAGGATTGAAAAGCAATATTCAGTCGAGGAGTTCCACCTTGACGGCTCGATAGTCTACTTCAAAGCAACCAAACACTGAAACAACGGAATGGGCTGAAAATGCAGAACTACGGAATGGGCTGAGAAAGCTGAACACAAATGTCCATTAATAGCCATTAATATTCCAACTACGGAATATACTGATGATTCTGAAATAAAAAAACTACGGAATGTGCTGAGAAGGCTGAAATCCTTGTATTTCTTATCAGCGGTTCATTTTCCATCGTAAAAAATCGTGATAGAGAAGACTTTTCGCTATATTTGCATGCATATTACCGTTTCCGGGTTCGTTCAGGCATCTCGCAGGGAACGACACGGAAAGTGGAAGACTACAACCTATGAACATGGAGAATTTCAAAGACAAAGTGGCCGTAGTGACTGGCGGCGCACAGTGCATAGGCCGGTGTATCGCCGAGGAGTTTCGGAAGGCGGGGGCGCAGGTCTGCGTGATCGACAAGCAAGAAGGAGCACATTTCGTGGGCGACATCGCCGACAAACTCGTGCTGGAGCAGTTCGCCCAAGATCAAGGAGCCGCTGGTAGAGACACATTACATTA
The DNA here is from genome assembly GCA_900317305.1 of uncultured Prevotellaceae bacterium. Lineage (GTDB taxonomy): Bacteria > Bacteroidota > Bacteroidia > Bacteroidales > Bacteroidaceae > Prevotella. The sequence goes on from ONGG01000038.1 coordinate 7,286, forward strand.
GATAAAAGGGGGAAGGCCGCACGCACGGCTGTCTCCCACTCATTCAAACTTACAATCATGAAAAACGGTATAACAATACTTCTGCTGGCATTCTGCCTCATCAACGGTGCGATGGCCTCGGGCGAACTGAAGCCCAGGGTGGTCATCCTGACCGACATCGCCCCCGGCAACATCGAGCCCGACGACATGGAGTCGATGGTGCGCCTCATGACCTACGCCGACCGGCTCGAGATAGAGGCGCTCATCACCACGATAGGATGGAACTGCGACCCTTATCCAACCGAATGGGCCGACTCGCTCTACCGGGTAATCGACGCCTACGAGAAGGATGTGAACAATCTGGCGATGCGCTCCGGTCAGAAACATTTCCTCACGCTGAAGAAAGAGCAGCAGCGGCAGCGCATCGGCTACTGGCCCTCGCCCAAGTACCTGAGAAGTCGCGTGGCGATGGGCAGTCAGCATGCCGGCATCGCGAGAGTGGGCAACGGCAACGACACGCCGGGCAGTGAACTGATCATCCAACTCGTAGACGAGGATGATCCCCGCCCGCTCTGGGTGTGCTGCTGGGGAGGGGGCAACACGCTCGCCCAGGCCATCTGGCGCGTGAAACAGGAGCGGAGCCCCGAACAGTTGAAGGCTTTCCTCCACCGGCTGAGGGTGTACACCATCACCGACCAGGACATGGTCTATGCCATGCGCATGAACCGCGCCTACAGTTCACACCAGTGGATGCGTCGGGAGTTTGCCGACGACCTCCTGTTCATTTGGGACGAGAGCGCCTGGCTGTCGCAGAACGAACTGGGGAGCAGCCATTGGGACCAATATGCGCGGCTGATTCAGGGCAAGGGACACCTGGGGAAGGCCTACCCCACCTACAAATGGGGCGTAGAGGGCGACACACCCAGTTTCGTGAACGTGCTGCCCAACGGACTGCACGACCCCGACCACCCCGAACAGATCGGTTGGGCGGGCTGTTTCCGCCGTGGCATCTGTCCCGACTCGCTTACTACGGCGTGGACCAACTGGCAGCAGCCACAGAAAGCCATCTCGCGAGGCTACGAGGAGCGTTTCTATCCCGCCGTCTTCAACGATTTCGCCGCCCGCATGGAATGGGCGGAGAAAGGGAACGGCAACAGGAATCCCGTGGTAGTGGTGAATGGCCGCAAGGGAACAAAGACGATTGAGATACGTGCGCATAGCGGCAAGCGTGTGCAACTTGATGCCTCACGCTCTTACGACCCCGACGGGCACAGCCTCTCCTTCAACTGGTGGATACAGAAAGACGCGGGCTCATGCCCCGAGGGCGTGACGGTAGAGGCGCAGGGCGACAAGGCAAGCATCCTCATCCCTGAGGAGAACAGAAATGCCGAGATCCACGTCATCTGCGAGGTGACCGACAACGGCTCCATCCCACTAAGCAGTTATAGGAGGATGGTGATTAGGTTTTGAGGTTTGAGGTTTTGAGGTTTGAGGTTTACCATGCTTCGCATGATGAACATCGGCAGCGCCTCGGCAATTAGAGCAAGCTCTATTGCGCTCAACTTGCACGATGTTTGAGATTTACCATGCTTCGCATGATGAACATCGGCGACGCCTCGGCAATTAGTCGCTAAAGTCGTTAAGGTATCTAAGGTCCTTAAGGTCGTTAGGGTCGTTAGGGTCGTTAAGGTCGTTAAAACAATGCTATTGATTAAACTCCAATATAATCATGAAAATTGTCGTTGCTTTGGATTCTTTCAAGGGCTGCTTGACCTCGCAGGAGGCCAACCAAGCCGCTGCTGTGGGCATCAAGGGTGTGTGCCCGGAAGCAGAAATCGTGCAGGTGCCCGTAAGTGATGGTGGAGAGGGATTCACCGCGGCCTTCCATGCTGCCATTGGTGGCGAACTGGTGGAGGTGGCGGTGAAAGACCCGATGATGCGCAACATCAAGGCGAAATACCTGCTGCACGATGGCATGGCGGTGATAGAGGTGGCACAGGCCTGCGGTCTGGCGCTGCTCACCCCCGAGGAGAGGAATCCGCTGGTGGCCACCAGTTACGGGGTGGGTCAAATGGTGGCCGATGCCGTGCGCAAAGGGGCCACGCGGTTCACCATCGGCCTCGGCGGCAGCGCCACCAGCGACAACGGGGCCGGGATGCTGAGGGCGCTCATCGATGCCTTCGCCCCACACGGCCAATGGGACGACATCGCAGAACTGAAACAGATACGATTCACCATTGCCACCGACGTGAAGAACCCGCTCTGCGGAGAGAACGGCGCCGCCCATGTGTTCGCTCCACAGAAGGGGGCGACACCCGAGATGGTGCTCCAACTCGACGAGCGGGCGAGGCGGTTCGCCGAGGTGTCGGCCAAGCATTTCGGCTTCGACCGCTCACGGCACGAAGGTGCCGGTGCGGCAGGCGGACTGGGCTATGCCTTCATGCAATATCTTGATGCGGAATGCCGGTCGGGCATCGAACTGCTGCTCGACACCATCCGCTTCGACGAGACCGTGAGCGACGCCAACCTCGTCGTCACCGGCGAAGGCTCCGCCGACCGCCAGACGCTGATGGGCAAACTGCCGATGGGCATCCTGAGCCGTTCGGCGGGCGTGCCCACCTGCCTCATCGCCGGCCGGATAAGCGACCGCGAAGAACTGCTCAAGGCGGGCTTCGCCGTGGTAGAGTGCATCAATCCCCCCGGCATCGCGCTCGAAGAGGCCCTCCGCCCCGAAGTGGCCCGGCAAAACATCAGCCAGACGGTAGAACATATTCTAAGAGAGAGAAAGAAACTATAGAGACTATAGAGGCTATAGAAACTATAGAAACTATAGAAACTATAGAGACTATAGAAACTATAGAGGCTATAGAAACTATAGAAACTATAGAAACTATAGAGGCTATAGAGACTATAGAGGCTATAGAGGCTATAGAAACTATAGAGACTATAGCCCCCCAAAGCTTCGCAAAAGCATCGCAGAAGCAGAAGCTGAAGCAAAAATCAGAATCACTCCAGTATCTCGCTGGGCTTCTCTACCAGCGAGGTGGCGCCGTGGGCCAGGAGGAAGTCGCGGTCGCGGAAACCCCAGAGCACGCTGATGCAGGGGATGCCGCAGTTGGCCGCCGTGGCGATGTCTACATCGCTGTCGCCGATGTAGACCACTTGCCTTTTCGTAGCCCCTACCTGCCGCATCACCTCGAGCACGGTGTCGGGGGCAGGTTTCTTGCGCACGTGCTCACTCTCGCCGATGGCCACATCCACCAGTCCGCTGAAGAAATGCTGGCAGAGCGACTTCGTGGCCGCATCAAACTTGTTGCTCACCACGGCCACGGTCTTGCCCCTGGCCTTCAGTTCCCTGAGCAGCGGCATGATGCCGTCGTAGGGCTTCGTTGTGTCGAGGCTGTGCTCCAGATAGTGCTGGCGGAAGATGCTGAGTGCTGACTCTAAGAGCGGGTTGCGGTCGCCATCGGGCACGGCCCGCTCGATGAGTTTCCTCACGCCGTTGCCCACAAACCGGCGCACATCGTCGGTGCTGTGCTCGGGCAGTTGCACGGCGCGCATGGCATAGTTGCAACTGGCGGCCAGGTCGGCCAGGGTGTCGAGCAGCGTACCGTCGAGGTCGAAGATATATACGTCGTAGTGGTCGTAGTGGTTCATCGTTTACTCCGTGTGATCATCGTCTTGAGTTTGTGGTTGTATTTCGAAGCCTCCATGAGTTGTTCTATCGTCGTGGTCATGCGGTATTTCCACTGGTTATACACGTCGTAGGGCGAGTTGATGCGCTCGTCGGCCACGCGTTTCCCCCTCAGTTCGCCGTCCATGGAGAGCCAGTCTTGCAGGGCGAGCACGCAGAGCATCGACGGCGAGTAGATCTGGCGGGCAATGATCTCCTCGGCCACATGCGCCGGCAACTGCTGGGGCGCACGGCCGATGTGCTGGAGCATGGTGGCATAATAGCGCTGGGCGCGGCCCATGTTCTCCTCCCACCACAGGCGCAGCGGCGGCATGTCGTGGGTGGAGAGGGTGCTAAGGCTGCGGTAGGGGTTGGCCTCAAGATGGGCGAACTCCAGTCCGAACTGCTTGGGCATGCTCTGTATCTCGGTGGAGAGGATGCGTCGCTGCTCGAGTACCTGCGCCACGCAGTGGGGCAGCATGCCCAGGTCCTCGGCCACCACCAGCATCCTCGTCTCGGCGAGCATGCCGCTGAGTTTCAGGTCGGCCTGGGCGGCCCAGAAGTCGTTGTGCCGCTCATAGAAATAGTTGTTGTAGAGCCGCATGAACGCATCTTTCTCGTCGGGGCCCAGTACCTCGTACACGGGTTCGTTGTAGGCCATGAACCTGGGGTGATAGAGGCCTCCATGGTGCAGGTCCTCGAGGAAGAGCACGTTGGCAATGAGCCGGTAGAGTCCGTCGCGAATCCAGAGACTGTTCTCGTCGTTGCGCCCGCCGAAGTGGTCGCGCACCTTCACCTGTGTGTCGTATTCCTCGCGCAGGGCATAGAGCCCGTAGGGTTTCTGCACGAGGAAGTGCTCCTTGACATACGCCTCGTGGATGCCGAAGATGCGCCGCAGGATACCGTCGTTGATGAACGGCCGGGTGTGCAGTTCCTTGCGGAAGGGCAGTCCGTAGCGCGAGATCTCCTCCTCGCTCATGGGCAGAGCGGGAGCGAAATGGCCCATGTTGGCCAGCACGGCATCGCCGGGAATCTCCCAGATGCGGAAGTAGCCCACGGCATGGTCGATGCGGATGGCGTCGAAATATTGTTGGGTGTGCCTCATGCGACTGCGGAACCAGGCGAAGATGCCGTGTGGCGCGGTGGTGTCGAGGCGTTCGTTGTCGTCGGTCCAACGGTAATTGGGGAATCCCCAGTTCTGTCCGTGATACGACTCGTTGTCGGGAGGTGTGCCCATCTGGATGTCGAGGTCGAAGAACGACGGGTATTGCCAGGTCTCCACGCTGTCGCGGTAGACGCCGATGGGCAGGTCGCCCATGAGGGCCACGCCCAGCGAGTGGGCATACCGCGAGGCCCCAAGCAGTTGGAGGTGCAGGTGATACTGCACGAAGAAAATCTTGTCGCGTTCGGCAGCCTCCTGCTCCAACAGTTCGCGCACGCGGCTGTTGTCGTATTCGGCATATTCGCCCCAGTCGGTGAAGCGCGAGGTGTGGTGCTTGTCGCGCAGGATACAGAAGGCGGCATAGGGCACGAGCCACTCCTCGTTGTCGCCGACGAACTGCTGGCATTCGGCGGTGGCGAGGGTGCTGGCGCCATGCTCCTCGAACACGCTGTCCACGTAGGCCATCTTCACCTTGTCCACCGCCATATAGTCGCTGTAGTCGAGGGCGTTGAGTTCGCGCCGCTGCCGGTTGAAGGCCACCATCTTCGTCTCGTCGGAGAGGGGCGGCAGTTGGGCGAGGTCGAGGTAGTGGGGATGCAGGGCGAAGGCCGAGATGGCGTTGTAGGGATGCGAGTCGGTCCAGGAGTGGGTGCTGGTGGTGTCGGCCACGGGCAGCAGTTGAATCACCTTCATGCCCACCTGTGCGGCCCATTCTGCCATGCGCTTCAGGTCGCCGAAGTCGCCCACGCCGTAGGATTGCTCCGACCGCAGCGAGAAGACGGGCACCGCCACGCCGGCGGCCTTCCACACCTGTTCCTTCAGGCGCAGGGGTTCGCGGTAGAGCACGAGCACCTGTCCGTCGCCCACCTCGGCGTCGAGCGTAGTGCGGTTCTCCCCTTCCTCCCAGGCCTCGAGCAGGTTGGTCTTGTCGTCGATCACCACATATTTGTATTCGAGCGGCAGCGGCATCCCCTCGATGTTCACCGAGAGAATCCACTCGGCATCACCGATGGGTGTCATGCGGTGGAAGCGCGACGGGTTCCAGCAGCCGATGGCGGGATGGCTGCCGCAGACGCCCAGCGACTGTCCCTTGAGCAGTTGGGGTGCCGACACACGGAAGACGATGGTGCGGCGGAAGAGGGGCACCCGCTCGGCCCTCACCTCCTCATGGCGCTGGTGCAGGGTGGTCACGCCGAAGGCTTCAGAGTAGAGATGGCTCTGCAGGGGCTCGTCGCGCCAGAGGTCGGGGAAATAGTAGTCGCGGGCACTGTCGAAGGCGAACCGCCGCGGCACTTTGTCGTACTCGCGCCGCAAGAGGTGGCCTTCGCTGTCCATCACCTGGTAGCTGTAGGTGATAGAGGTGACGGGCCGCTGCCGCGACTCCATCACCGAGGTCTCGAGGGTCCACACCTCCCCGTCGTCGGTGACCATGGGCAGAAGGTAGTTGCGTGAGCGCTGGCCACCAGTGTGGTAAGTGATGGCCACGAAGAGGCTCTGTCCCCAAGCCGTGCTGTAATGTATGCTGAATCTGAGTTTCATAGCGGTATTACTTAGGATGACTAGGATAACTAGGGTTACTAGAATCTCTAGAATAACTAGAATATCTAGAATATCTAGAATAACTAGGATAACTAGAATATCTAGGATATCTAGAATAACTAGGATATCTAGAATATCAAGCAAAAATACAATTAAGCGAGCGAAAAACCAAATTTTAAGTGGGTTTATTCCTCACCTCTCTGCAAAAAACTGGATTATAATTTTGTTCTGCCTCCGATTTTATATACCTTTGCCACATTGGGGAAAGCGGTTTCGCTTACCCTCATCTACATTCCTCTCACCGCTTAGCACGAAGAAAATGGACTGGCTCATCTCTTTTGGAAAAGAAAATTTCGACCTGATCAACCTCGCGGTCGGCTTCATCGGCGTCGTCGTGGCTATCATCGCCTTGATGGTGGAAATCAAGGCAAAGAAACGCAAGAAGGCGAAAGCCAAAGAGAAGGAAAAAGAGAAAGAGCAGGAGAAGGAGAAGCAGATAAAGGAAGAAGAATGACGAGACGCACAAAAGGGGAAGTAGGGCGGATGCCCCACCCCACCCTTGTCATGGCACTTTCTTTGAGCTGAACTGATAACCGTCCCATTCCAGCACCTCGTTCCATCGATCACCGCCACCGGCTGCCGACACCTTGATATTCTTTCCTTTTCGTGGGAGGAAGAACACGCTCAGGCCGTCGCCGTCGTACAACGCACCGATATCCTCGGCATAGATTTCTCTCATCTTCTTCGTCTTATTGTCGTAGACGAAGAAATACGTCCCTACATAATCATCCCAGCCGTAGTCACCCCCCATCACCCAATAGGTGTTGGCGCATACCAGTTTATGCTTGCCGTCGGCGCAGTTCCAGAAGCACATCTCCATCACCACGGTGTCACGCTCTTCAGGATGGATAATCTGATAGCGCATATACCCGTTTTTCGTATCCAGGATGATGCTTGTGTTTTTGCTCAGTGGTTTCTTCTGCTGATACCGCTGCCATTCGCCGCACACCTTGTCGTAGAACTTCTTTTCTTTAGAGTGGTTGAGGAAGGCCGTGACGAAGTCGGATATGACAGGGCGGCTACCCTGGCTTCTTACTGCAATATATGGCAGATCAGGATACTCCGGGTATTCAAACTGCTGTGCCGACACATCTGGCATCCATGCCAGCATCGCCACCGTCACCAGCAGACAGGCGAAGCAACGATATATCTTTTCTTTCTTTTTCATATCTCGGTTTTATTACGTTTTTGAAGTGTCGCATTCACTCAACATTTAGTAGTTCAGGAATTGCAGGAGTTCAGCCCCGTTGACGGGGCATCACACGATATACGATAGCAAATGTAGGAAAAATAATCGAAACCGTGTATCTGTTAGGTAAAAAAAATGGCATTTTCCCGATATCGATGCCTGGCAAGTCGGTCGGGAAGAATCGCAAAAAAGGATAGGAATGGTGTCGGGACCATCAGACGATGATCATGGAGAGAAAAGAACACAGGCAAAATCTGCCCAAATGGCATCGATTTCGCCCGTGTTTGTTCAAGATCTCTCAATGCTTGTTGAGACCATTATGCATCTCTCTTGCGTTAGATCTGCCGCAGTTTCGGATCCACATACGTCGCGGTGGTGAAATAGCAGATGACCTTGTAGGAGTCAATGAGTTTGGAGATCGTTTTCTTACACTTGGCAGCAAAAGTCAACTTTTCGTACTCTAATGCTACAACGGGGGGGACTGTCATTGTTTCCATAATCGATATTTTTTTTTGTTTAATTGTTTTTCTCACTTCGACAGGCAGACCTGTCTGTTTTGTTTTTTTCGGATGAAAAGGAAACTGAGCGCAATCAAACTTGCTTGAATGGCCGAGGTGTCGCTTTTCTGTTACAAATATAGGGCATTTTTCATCGGCATCAAAGGTTTTTCTCATAATAATGCCAGAGTAGATAAGACACAAAAGCGAATATCAGACAAATGAAACAAAACATCGAAAAAGTTGTCTTAAAAGGGTGCTTTTTTTGGTTTTTCCTCGCCTTGCACTACCTTTGCGGCTACGCCGCGAAGGTACTCCCGCTCGAAAAAGCAAAAAAGATTTTGCTTTTTCCTCGCTTAATCGTACCTTTGCAGAAACATAACAACAACTAACTGGTAAAATGAAAAAAGGCATTATTCTCACACTGATCGTACTGGCCATTGCCGCTTTCGGCGTATACTACTACTTCATGCTCACCCCGTTCTCGAAAGAGACGGAGAAAAAAGTGCTGTATATCGACCGCGACGACAATATCGACTCCGTATATACCAAACTCTCACAATGGGGGAAACCGCATGCCATGAAAGCCTTCGAGACCCTGGCCTCATGGCGCGACTACGACGGCAACATCGTGCGCGGACGATATGAACTGCCCACCGACCTCAGTACCAAAAGCCTTTTCAACAAACTGAAGAGGGGCGAGCAAAACCCGCTCAACGTGCCTATCCCATCGGCACGCACGCTCGACAAACTGGCCGTGGCGGTGTCGAACAAACTGGAACTCGACAGCACTGAACTGCTCAATGCGCTCACCGACTCTGCCGTATGCCAGAAATATGGGTTCAACAAGCAGACCATCGCCGCGATGTTCATCCCCGACTCCTACAACATGTACTGGACGGTGTCGGTAGAGGAGTTCCTCGACAGGATGAAGAAGGAGTACGACCGGTTCTGGAACAACGACCGCCAGGCTAAAGCGAAAGCCCTGGGCCTCAGCCCCGTGGAGGTGAGCACGCTGGCCAGCATCGTGACCGAAGAGACGCGTGCCACACAAGAGAAGCCCACCGTGGCCGGCCTCTACCTGAACCGACTGAAGAAAGGCATGCTCCTGCAGTCGGACCCCACCGTGAAATTCGCGCTCCAAGACTTCGGCATCCGGCGCATCCTCAACCGCATGCTTTCTACCGACAGTCCCTACAACACCTACAAATACGAGGGTCTGCCTCCCGGACCCATCCGCATCCCGCTGGCCGAAGACCTGGATGCCGTGCTCAACTATGAGCACCACGATTATATCTATATGTGCGCCAAAGAGGACTTCAGCGGCACACACAACTTCGCCCGCACCTCGGCAGAGCACCAGGCCAACGCGCAACGCTACCACCAAGCCCTCAACGCCCGGGGAATCAAGAAGTAGTTTTCTGAACTCCAAGATAACCACCTACCACAAACGAAGCGCCCCCTCTTCACAGAGGAGGCACTTCAATCTCAATAGGTATTAGCTTTTTAAGGTAAAAAGATTGTATTCAGGATAACAGTGGCAAAAGTAATGGATTTTCCCATTTGCCACAAATTATTTTTTATGCTCTACAACATGTTTTTAACAAAAAATAGAACTTTCTTTTAAAAAAACTAAAAATTCAGGCGTCGAGGCCCTGTTTTCTTCAGGAGAGCGCCTCATTTCACCACCATCTTCTTTCCATTGACAATGTAGATTCCTGGAGGCAGTGCTGAGCGCAGTTCCGTGACGGGCACACCCCGCTTCACACAAACGCCTTGGATGTTGTACACATCTGCCAGCGCCGGCCGGCCATCATTTCCTGAGCGCTCGGCAATATAAGGCTGGTGCAAACCCGTAGGCGGGTCATCATCGCCACCCAAATCGTATGGCGTGAGATGTTGGTATACATACTTGGCCCTCACGTCAATCCAGTCCTTCATCTTTGAGGTTCTGTAGGCATAGTCGCCCCCGTCGCCCCATTTCTTCTGGTTGTTGTCGAAAGAGGGTTGGGCAAAAGCATAATAATCGTCGCAGAAATCGAACAACTCGTCAATACTTGAGGTCATAAACTGCGTCCACACCTTATAGTATACCTTGTCGAATTCCTCGCTTACATACCTCAAGTCGTGCACCCACTGCCTTGCCTCCATACTGGTTCGGCTGAAATAGTCGACCTCGGCCTCACCTACGCAGTAATCACGGAAATACTGATAGCCGTAGCCCCAGTCGAGGTCCCACACCGGCCCGAAAATATATTTCCCGCCTTCCAGCACATTCTCCTTGTAGACGTAGGTGCTCTTGGGATGCATCAACTCGTAATTCTCTATCAGTTCGTTCACGAGCAGATACCGGGCCAGGTAGTCGAAGTCGAAAGCCTCCTCCACATCCACGCCATTCTTCAGTTGGCTCATGGCCTTGTTGAAATCGTTCACCACATTCTGGAAGGTCAGGCCCGTCTTCCCCTCACTGAAATCAGGCTCCTTGATATTGACCGGCAATTTGTATGGATTGCTCCTGAACTTGTATGTCTCGTCGTAATACAAGTCCAGTTCGAGCAATACGGCATTCGTCTCATCGTCAAGGTCGATGCTGTTGTTCGAGAAACCCACCTTCTCGGTGAAATTATAGTTTCCCCGATACTGTCCGTTGATATAAAGTTCCACGGGCACGATATGATTGGGCGCCACAGTGCCCGCAAGGCATGCCGCCTTCATCCCCACGGCGTTGGTCATCATCGACCCCTTGAGGCTGTTGGCCAGCAGCACCCAACTTTTCCCTTTGGTCATTCCGAAGGGTTTCACCTTCTCATCAAACTTCAGCCTGTAGGGATTCTTGGCCCATTGGTTGGAGCTCCACGAGGAGTTGCCCCGGCCTTTTATCTGAACAGGGGTCGCAGCCATGGAGGGGAACACGCCTGCCCCATCAAAGGAGATTTGCGCATCCACATAGGTGGTCTTGCTGCTGATCATCTGTCCGTTGTCGGTAATGATATTGATCACCGGCACCCGGTCGGCCTTTTCTGCCAACCAGTCCACATGCACGCGGTAATCGCGGCCGAAAGGCCTCATCGCATATTCGTAGGTGGCCGGATCCAGCAGTTCCGGCTCCTCGCCGCTTCCCAGTATCACCTTCGACAGCCTCAGTTCGGCCACGCAAAAATAGTTTTTGTATGAGGCCTTCAGCAGTTTCAGCCTGAGGTAACTGTATGCATCGCCCAGTTGTTCCACGGGCGAGACGAAAGTGTCGCCTGGCGTCGTGGGCAGTCCGCTGTCGGTGGTATACACCGTGATGCTCTTCCACTCGTTGCCGTCGACAGAGGCCAGCAGCTCCAGCACCCGGGGCATTCGGTCCGAATCGTTGCGTGTCACCATCGTCCACTGCAGGTTCTCTATCGGTTCGTCCAGGGCGATGTCGATATACGGGCATTCGTTCTGGGGCAAAGGCTGATACGCCCCCGTGCCCCATGTGGAGTGGAAGAACGTGTAGGGATTGCCGTCGAGCATCTTGTCGAGTCCCTCGTCATAGTTGCTGGGGGCATTGGTCGAAAGTTGCTCCACGGTGAGCGCCAGCGGCATCACCACATCCTCATGGTTGTCCCAGATTTCATCGGTCAGCCTGACGTGTCTCAGGATGCGCATGTCGGGCAGAGCAACGGTATAGGTCGTGTCGCTGTCGAAACGATAGCGGTTCTTCTTGCTCTCCTGCTTCTCGTCTCCCATGTACACCATGGCCCTATCGTCCGACAATTGGAACGACGGGGTCAGCCATTTGCCGATGCAGCCTATCTGCAAGTTCACTTCATCGCCTTCGATCTCGGCCTCCACGTCGGAATACACCTGGTCGTTGTATTTATTGTTGATCTTGAACGAGACAAAAGAAGGCAGATTTTCGGGCGACTCCTTGCTTACCCGCTCGATATCCTCTGCGGCATAACTGACCACGGTGCTGTCGCCCCAGACCACATCCAGGCTGGTGTCGGTCAACTCGCCCACTTTGGCCAAATCGGAAGGATAGACGTCCACACCCCCACTTTTCAGATAGACGAAAGTGGTGTCGCAGGTCTGGGATTTGATGCCCACACACGTCAATAGCATGAAGGACAACAACAGCAGTTTATTCTTCATATATAATTTTTCTTATTTCGGAAACAGTATTCTATTAATATCAGATGTATAACCTTTGGAAAAAGGTGGCTCAGATGTTGGAAATGATGAATAGTTGAAAAGGGTCGATATGCGCCCACGTCATGCAAAAAAAAGTAATGTAGCAGAGCCAACGACAAAATTACACATAATTTTTCTGATTTTGGCATTTTTTCTGGGAAAATAGCAAAAAAGAGCACCATTCGCAGAAAAGAAGCCCCTAAAAACCTTAAAGACCCTAAAGCCCTTAAAGACCCTAAAGTCCTTAAAGTCCTTCGTCGCAAAGCCAGGAGATAATGCTCAAACGTCGAAACACATATGCCCAAACGTCGAAGGTGTTTTGGAAACAGCCTCCGATTCATCCTACCTTTGCAATGTCAAAAGACAACAACAGAGTCGAAGAAAACAAATTATCAACAACTTAAATACAAAGAATATGAAAAAAATGATGATCGCCCTCGTGGCAATGGTAATGATGACAATAAGTGTAAACGCACAGAGTGGCAACGAAATCAGTTCGACGACATTCAACCGTATGAGCAGTTTTCTGGAGTTGAGGATCGACCAGGTAGAACCAGTGAAGACCGCAATGGCACAGTTCAACAGTTCGATGGATGCTTTCTATCAGTTGGAAGACGCTTCCAAGAGGGGTGAGGCATGGGAGAAGATTCAAGCCCGCCACAAGGCTACGATGAAAAAGGTTCTCGACGAAAGGCAGTACAATAAGTATTTGATGATGCTCGAACTGACCATCAAAAACACTACCGAGCGCATCTTAGACCGGCAGACTGCCAGCAAATAGAAAGGATTTGATACCTCACTGGAGTGTAAATCATCTCTTCCGCAGAGATCAAGCGGAAGAGATTTTTTTATCTCAGGATTTTTACATAAATTTGCAGCGATGAGCAAGATACTGAGTAAAATACAGAGAAAAGATGTGTGGCTGTTTGTGGCGCAAGTGGTGTTGCTGTCACTGGTCGTGCTGTCGCCAGGATTGGTCAGTTACATGACGAGCAATGATGCCGCTGTGGTATGGGACTCACTGAGAATCTCTGCCTATTGGCTGGCGCCGGCCCTCATCGTGTATCTGTTCAATTTCTATCTTTTTGTGCCGTTGCTGTGGTTCAGGCATCGTTTCTGGCAGTTTGGTCTTGTCAACTTGCTGTTCATCCTCATATGCAACTCTCATGTATGGCACAATCTCCACCACCTGCCCGACATCTATCGAGCTGGATATTCGTCATTCCTGATTGTTTCGCTACTGGTGAGTCTGATGGCCATCTGCATCGCCCTGGGCATTCGTTTTTTAATGCGGCAGAGCGAAAAGAAGCAGCGTGAGATAGAGGCTGAACTCGCATGGCTCAAAAACCAGATCAACCCGCATTTCCTCTTCAACACGCTCAACAACATCTCAAGCCTCGCACAGATAGACGGCGATGGGACACAGGAGGCCATCATGCAGTTGAGCGACCTGTTGCGCTATGCCATGTATGAGACAAATAAGCCGAAAGTGCCGCTGGATGGTGAGGTGGAATTCATGCGCAACTACATCGAACTGATGAAACTGCGCTGCAATGAGATGACCGAAGTTCGCTCTGTGTTCATTGTGCATAGTCCGAACACCGAGATCGCGCCGCTGCTCTTTATCTCTCTCATAGAGAATGCCTTCAAACACGGCATGGACAGCAACGCCCCTGCCACAATCGATATCAGCCTGGTACAGACAGACGGCACGCTCGTCTTCACCTGTGACAACACAAACAACCCTAAGCCCACCAAAGACCGCAGCGGTTCGGGCATCGGACTGGAGAACACCCGTCGCCGCCTGGACCTCCTCTATCACGGACGCTACCGATGGGAACATACGCTGGAGAACAACATCTACCACGTTTGCATCACCATTCAAACCAATTAAGCCTTTCTGCTGAAGGTGCCGAACAACCAACCGTAAACCGAAACAAGCCACCATGCCCCTCACCTGCATCATCGTTGATGACGAGCCATTGGCCGTCCGTCTTTTGGTATCCTACGTCGAGAAGACCCCCGACCTGGATTTACTCGCCTCGTTTACAGACTCCATCAAGGCCATCAACGCCATCAAGACCCAGAAGCCCGACCTGTTGTTTCTCGACATCCAGATGCCCAACATCGATGGGATGGAACTCGCTCATAGTCTGCCCGAAGAGACACGTGTCGTCTTCACCACCGCTTTCAAGGAGTATGCCTTTGAGAGTTATGAGGTGAATGCCCTTGACTTCCTGCTGAAGCCTATCCGTTACAACAAGTTTCTCTCCGCCGTCGAGAAAGCCAGGAAACTGAAGCAACCGTCATCGCCCGCCCCGCAGCCTCAACAGCCCAACACCGTCTTCATCCGAGTCGATAATGAGTGGAGAAACGTGGCTATCGACCAGATCGTCTATGTCAACGGCATGAAAGACTACGTGTTGTTCTATCTCGACAATGAGCCCAAACCGCTCATCACCCATCTGACGATGAAAGCCGTAGAGGGCATGTTGCCCAAAGACCGTTTTCTGCGCATCCACCGGTCTTATATCATCGCTGTAGACAAGATTCAGAAAGTAGACCGCAACGACTGCGTGTATATCGGCAAGGAAATCATCCACATCCCCGACGGCTACCTGCAAACCTTCCGACTATTTCTGGAAACCCGCATCATCAAACAAAAGCCTCAAGAAGGGTAGATTCCCTCGCCTTGCACTACCTTTGAGCTTCGCTCGAAAGTACTCACGTTCGGAAATGCTCAAATAAATTTGGCATTTCGCTCACTTAATCGCCTTTGAGCTTCGCTCGAAGGTAGGATGCGCCTCAACAATGCAAATCAAAATACTTCGTCTTTTGTTTTGCATTGTCTTCGGCTTTCACTACCTTTGGCCTTCGGCCGAAGGTACTCACGTTCGGAAATGCTCAAATAAATTTGGCATTTCGCTCACTTAATCGTACCTTTGCACCTTATAGAATAGATTTTCGAAAAAACGAAAGAATAATCACATCATATCTATCATCAATATGGCAACAACTGTAGAAAATACCAACACCGAGAAACGCAGCCTGAGTTTCGTGGAACAAATGGTGGAGAAAGACCTCGCCGAAGGAAAGAACGGCGGCAGAATACAAACCCGCTTCCCACCAGAGCCCAACGGATACCTGCATATCGGACACGCCAAGGCCATCTGCATGGACTTCGGCGTGGCAGAGAACTACAACGGCGTGTGCAACTTGCGCTTCGACGACACCAACCCGAGCAAAGAGAACAATGAGTATGTGGAGAATATCCTCAACGACATCAAATGGCTCGGATTCCACTGGGGCAACCTCTACTACGCCTCCGACTACTTCGAGCAGCTGTGGGACTTCGCCATCTGGCTCATCAACAAAGGAATGGCCTACATCGACGAGCAGACCTCGGAGGAGATAGCCGCACAGAAAGGCACGCCCACCGAGCCTGGTACCGCCTCGCCCTACCGCGACCGTCCCATCGAGGAGAACCTCGCCCTCTTCCACAAGATGAACACCGCCGAGGCCGAGGAAGGGTCGATGGTGCTGCGCGCCAAGCTCGACATGGCCAACCCCAACATGCACTTCCGCGACCCCATCATCTACCGCATCATCCATACCCCGCACCACCGTACGGGCACCAAATGGCACGCCTACCCGATGTATGACTTCGCACACGGACAGAGCGACTACTTCGAGGGTGTCACCCACTCTATCTGCACCCTGGAGTTCGTGCCCCACCGCCCACTCTACGACAAGTTCATCGACTTCCTCGTGGAGAAAAACCGCGAGGCCGGAAAGACCGACGACTACCGTCCGCGCCAGATCGAGTTCAACAGGCTCAACCTCACCTACACCGTGATGAGCAAGCGCAAGCTCCTGGCACTGGTCAACGAGAAATTCGTCATCGGATGGGACGACCCACGCATGCCCACCGTCTGCGGTATGCGACGCCGTGGCTACTCGCCACAGAGCATCAGGAAGTTCATCGACTCCATCGGATACACCAAGTTCGACGCCCTCAACGACGTGGCTCTGCTCGAGGCTGCCGTGCGCGAGGACCTCAACGCCCGCGCCACCCGCGTGAGCGCCGTGGTGAACCCCGTGAAACTGGTCATCACCAACTATCCCGACGGACAGGCCGAGGAACTGACTGCCGTGAACAACCCCGAGTGCGAGGCCGACGGCACCCACACCATCACGTTCTCGAAGAACCTGTGGATAGAGCGCGACGACTTCATGGAAGACGCCCCGAAGAAATTCTTCCGCATGACCCCGGGCAAGGAGGTGCGCCTGAAGAATGCCTACATCGTGATGTGCACGGGATGCAAGAAAGACGCCGACGGCAACATCGAGGAGATCTACGCCGAGTACGACCCCGACAGCAAGAGTGGCATGGAGGGGGCCAACCGCAAGGTGAAAGGCACACTCCACTGGGTGTCGGCCGACCACTGCCGCAAGGCCGAGGTGCGCGTCTACGACCGCCTGTTCAAGGTAGAGAACCCCGGTGCCAGCGACCAGGACTTCCGCGAACTGCTCAACCCCGACTCGCTCACCATCATCGACAACTGCTATGTGGAGGAGTATGCCGCCGACAAGAAGCCCGGCGACTACCTGCAGTTCCAGCGTATCGGCTACTTCATGGCCGACAACGACTCCACTCCCGAGCACCCGGTGTTCAACAAGACCGTGGGTCTGAAAGACACTTGGGCGAAAATGAACAAGTAAATGCAAGACACCTATTTCGACAGCAAGGAATTCAGGGAAATCCTACAACGGTATGAGGACGCGCTCGAACAAGACGAAAACGTGTTTCTCGACTCCGAGGAGTTGACCTCGATCGCCGAATACTACCAGGCCCAGGGCGACACCGCCAAGGGTCTGGCCGCTGCCGAATATGCCCTCGAACTCTACAGCGGCGCCACCGCGCCCCTGCTCTTCAAGGCCAGGGTGACACTCCTTCACGACAACGACCCGCAGAAGGCGCTCGAAATCGTGGAGCAGATCGACGACAAGACCGACCTCGACTACTACTACCTGAAGGCCGAGATCATGATCGTGGAGAACCACAACGAGGCCGCCGACCTTTACCTGGAGGAGAGCCTGGAAGAGGTGGCCGACACCGACCGCCCCGACTTCCTGCTCGACACCGCCACCCTCTTCGCCGACTACGAGCAGACCGATTTGGCCGAGAAATGGCTGCTGAAGTCGGACGAGACCACGCATCCCGACTACCGCGAACTGAAAGCCCGCATCCACTACCTGCGGAGCGAGTATGCCGAGAGCGAGGAGATACTCAATGGCCTCATCGACGAGGCGCCCTACTCCGCCCTCTACTGGGACCTCCTCGCTACCGTGCAGCTGGCCCAGGACCGCTGCAACGACTCGATGACGAGCAGCGAGTATGCCATCGCCATCAACCCCAGCGACGACGAGGCGCTGCTCAACAAGGCCAACGTGCTGATGCGCCTCAACAACTTCGAGGAGGCGCTGCGCTA
Source organism: uncultured Prevotellaceae bacterium (assembly GCA_900317305.1). Classification (GTDB taxonomy): domain Bacteria; phylum Bacteroidota; class Bacteroidia; order Bacteroidales; family Bacteroidaceae; genus Prevotella. The sequence goes on from ONGG01000038.1 coordinate 25,041, forward strand.
CTATGAGCGCTACTCAGAGGTGTGCCCGATGAAGGAGGCGGGCGAACTCTACCAAGGCGAGTGCCTGCTCAATCTCGAGCGCCTGCGCGAGGCGAGTTTCCACCTGCTCATGGCCGAGAAGATGGCACGCAAGGAGTCGCCCCTGCTCCCCGAGATCTACCAATACCTGGCCTTCTGCTTCTGCAAGTCGGGCAACACCGACGAGGCCCTCGCCTTCATCGACAAGACGAAAGACCTGGCCTGCAACCATCACGAGATGCTCGTGGTGCGCGGCCATGTGCTGCTCTCGGGCAACCGCATGGAGGAGGCCACCCAATGCTTCAGCGAGGCGATGGTGGAGTCGGGAGGGGCCAACACGGTGATGATGCGCATCGCCATGTCGCTCTACGACAACAACTACCTCGACATGGCCTACGACCTACTCACCGACATGATGGAGAAAAACGACCATCAACTCAACTATGGGTATGCCTACCTGGCCATCTGCGCCCACGACCTGGGCAAGCGGGAGGAATACCTACAGCACCTGAAGACCGCCGTGGAGCGCGACCCACAAGAGGCGAAGGCCGTGCTGGGGCCCTTATTCCCCGACGACATCGAGCCCGAAGACTTCTACCAATACGCAACCCAACAACCCTGACAAATTATGAACTGGATAACGACCCTTCTGGGCAATCTCAACTATACCACCATCTTCTTCCTCATGCTGCTCGAGAGCACCGTAGTGCCGGTGCCCTCCGAACTGGTGGTGTCGCCGGCAGCCTACCATGCCGCATCGGGCAACCTGAACGTGATACTCGTGGTGCTCTTCGCCACCATCGGTGCCGACGTGGGTGCCTCGATCAACTACGTGGCGGGCTATTACCTCGGCCGCCCCATCATCTACAAGTTTGCCAACAGCCGGTGGGGACATCTCTGCCTGCTCAACCAGGAGAAGGTGGAGAAGAGCGAGAAATACTTCTACGACCATGGCGTGGTGGCCACGCTCACCGGCCGTCTCATCCCCGGCATACGCCACCTCATCTCCATCCCGGCGGGCCTGTCGAAGATGCCCTACTGGAAATTCCTGCTCTACACCACCATCGGTGCAGGCGTCTGGCACTCCATCCTGGCCGCCCTGGGCTGGTATCTCCACTCCTTCGTGCCCGAGGACCAGCTCAACGACAAGATCATGGAGTATGGCGATATCATCAAATGGACCATCATCGCCCTGGTAATAGCCGCCATCGTCTATTTCGTGGTGAATCACTACGTGAAAAAAGCCAAGAAAGACTAGGAGCCTAGAAGAACTAGAAGCCCTAGGATATCTAGAATATCTAGAATATCTAGAAAAGCCCCCAAAAACCAAAAAGAGGAAGCCCGCGGGCTTCCTCTTTTTGGTTTCATAAAAGCAATGCTTTATTTGGCATAGAGAGCCACGATGGTCTCGTATTTCTCCTGCTTGCCAGAAGTCTGCTTGGGCTCCTCTACCTTCTTGCCATACTCGTAGGCCTGCTCCAGGGTGAGCTTGCCATCCTCGAAGTCCTTGCCGATGCCGCTGTCGAAGCTGGCGTAGCGGGCCTTCTTCATTGCGGGCAGCTCGCTCTCCTCCAGGATAGCGGCAGCATTCTCGAGGGCGCGTGCCATGGCATCCATACCGCTGATGTGAGCGATGAAGAGGTCCTCGAGATCGGTGGAGTTACGACGGATCTTGGCGTCGAAGTTGGTACCGCCATTGCCCAGACCACCATTGCGGATGATCTCGAGCATAGCCTGTGTGAGCTCGAAGTTGTCGATGGGGAACTGGTCGGTATCCCAGCCGTTCTGAGCGTCACCACGGTTGGCGTCGATCGAACCCAGCATGCCGGCGTCAACGGCGCAGGCGAGCTCGTGCTCGAAGGTGTGGCCGGCCAGAGTGGCGTGGTTCACCTCGATGTTCACCTTGAAGTCCTTGTCCAGGTTGTGGGCACGGAGGAAGCCGATCACGGTCTCAGTGTCTACATCATATTGGTGCTTCGAAGGCTCCATGGGTTTGGGCTCGATGAGGAAGGTGCCCTTGAATCCCTTTGCACGGGCGTAGTCGCGGGCCATGGTGAGCATGGTGGCCATGTGCTCCTTCTCGCGCTTCTGGTCGGTGTTGAGGAGGCTCATGTAGCCCTCACGTCCGCCCCAGAACACATAGTTCTGACCGCCGAGCTTGATGGTGGCGTCGATGGCGTTCTTGATCTGGACGATAGCCCTTGCCACTACGTCGAAGTCGGGGTTGGTGGAAGCACCGTTGGCATAGCGCTTGTTGCCGAACACGTTGGCTGTGCCCCAGAGCAGCTTGATATTGGGATATTCCTTCATCTTCTCCTGAGCGTAGTCGGTGATGGCCTTCATGCGTGCCTCATACTCGGCGATGGTCTCGCCCTCTTCTACGAGGTCTACGTCATGGAAGCAGAAATATTCGATACCGAGTTTGTCCATAATCTCGAAGCCAGCGTCCATCTTGTCCTTTGCACGCTGCACGGCATCGGCTGCCTTGTCCCACTCATAGCTGCGGGTCTGGCCACCAAACTGGTCGGCGGATGCGCCACCCAGAGTGTGCCACCAAGCCATGGCAAACTTCAGCCAATCCTTCATTTTCTTTCCCATCACGACCTTCTCGGGGTCATAATAGTGGAAAGCCATCACGTTCTTGCTCTCTTTTCCTTCGAAAGGAATTTTACCAGTAAATGGAAAATACTCTTTTGCCATAATTGATTTGATAAAAAATTAGTTGAAATAATCTTTGATATGTTGTTGATCTTTTATTCTCCGTTGACCATGGCCAGCGTCTCCTTCCACTTGGCATAGGCAGCCAGGTATTCGGGACGCAATGCCTCGTCGGGCTCTATCACTGCCAGGCGCTTGAGCGAGGCGAAGGCCTCGTTGTTGTCCTTGTAGAGTCCGCAGCCCATACCGGCACCCTTGGCGGCGCCCACGCTGCCGTCGGTCTCGAGCAGCTCGATGGTGGCACCGCTCACGCCAGCCAGTGTGTCGCGGAAGAGCGGGCTGAGGAACATGTTGGCCTTTCCGGCATGTATCTTCTTGATGTCCATGCCCATCTGTTGCATGATCTCCATGCCATAGCAGAAGCTGAAGACGATGCCTTCCTGGGCAGCCCTCATCAGGTGGGCCTTGCCATGCTTGTTGAAGTTCACGCCATTGATGGAGCATCCCACCTCCTTGTTCTCGAGCACGCGCTCGGCGCCATTGCCGAAGGGGATGATGGTCACGCCGTCGCTGCCGATGGGCACCTGGGCCATATAGTCGTTCATCTCGGCGTAAGAGATGCCCTCTGGGGCGATGGTGCGGCGCACCCATGCGTTAAGGATGCCCGTGCCGTTGATGCAAAGGAGCACGCCCAGACGGTCGAGGTCCTTGGTGTAGTTCACGTGGGCGAAGGTGTTCACGCGGCTCTTCGTGTCGTAGTTGATCTCGCCGAGCACGCCATAGACCACGCCCGAGGTGCCTGCGGTAGAGGCAATCTCGCCCGGGTTGAACACGTTGAGCGAGAGGGCGTTGTTGGGCTGGTCGCCGGCACGGTATGAGATGGGAGTACCCTCTTTCAGGCCCAATTCGGCTGCTGCTGCGGCACACACCTCGCTCTGCACGCTGAAGGTAGGCACGATATCGGGCACCAGCGACTGGTTGAAGCCGAAGTAGCGCATCAGGAAGTCGGCCACCTGCTTCTCGCGGAAGTCCCAGAACATTCCCTCGCTCAGACCGCTGATGGTGGTGTTCACCGTTCCGCTGAGGCGCATGGCCAGATAGTCGCCAGGAAGCATAAACTTGTAGACTTTGTCGAAGAGTTCTGGTTCGTTGGCCTTCACCCAAGCCAGTTTGGCGGCGGTGAAGTTTCCAGGTGAGTTGAGCAGGTGTCCGAGGCACTGCTCAGCGCCCAGCTCAGCGAAAGCCTTCTCTCCGAAGGGCACGGCTCTGGAGTCGCACCAGATGATGGAGGGACGCAGCACGTTGAGGTCCTTGTCCACGCACACCAGTCCGTGCATCTGGTAGGAGATACCTATGGCGATGATGTCCTCGCCCTTGGCACCTGTGTCGGCCATGATTTTCTTCAGACTCATCTTGGCGTAGTTCCACCACGACTCAGGGTCTTGCTCTGCCCATCCGGTTTTCTTGGCCATGATGGGTGCCTCACTCTCTGGATAAAATGCCGATGCAGCGCACTCGCCCGAGTCTGCATCCACGATCGATGCCTTGACAGAACTGCTGCCCACATCGAAACCTAAAAGATATCTTCTTGACATAGTAATGTGATTTAACAAAAAAACGGAGATGATAGGATGTCAACAATAATGGTCCCCTCCCTACCAAGACCAACGGCAAAGATAGCAAAAAAATAAGCACGAAACGTGGAGAAAGTTTTAAAAAGTGTATAATGAAATAAAAAATAGAATTTTTGACACAAATGAAATTGCCATTTCATTGTAAAGCTCCGTTTTTTCATGGTGCCTGAGACGGGATAATGGCCGGCCCAATGGAAGCAACCTATTGGATAGCACTCAAAATGAATCCGAGAATACAAAAGGCGGCCTTCTTCCTTGCTGAGGATACAAAAAGGCGGCCTTCTTCCTTGCTGAGGATACAAAAAGGCGGCCTTCGTCCTTGTGACCTCCCCCAGCCCCTCCTCTTCGTCCTTGTGACCTCCCCCGACCCCTCCTCTTCGTCCTTGTGACCTCCCCCGGCCCCTCCTCTTCGTCCTTGTGACCTCACCCGACCCCTCCTCTTCGTCCTTGTGACCTCCCCCGGCCCCTCCTGGAAGGAGGGGGGACTGATTAGCCAAAGCAAACTATCCCCCCTCCTCTCAGGAGGGGTCGGGGGAGGTCATCACATCCAGCCAAAGCAAACTATCCCCCCTCCTCTCAGGAGGGGATGGGGGAGGTCATCACATCCAGCCAAAGCAAACTCCCCCCCCCTCTCAGGAGGGGATGGGGGAGGTAATCACATCCAGCCAAAGCAAACTACCCACTCCTCTTCGTCCTTGTGACCTCCCCCAGCCCCTCCTGGAAGGAGGGGGGACTGATTAGCCAAAGCAAACTACCCCCCTCCTCTCAGGAGGGGATGGGGGAGGTCATTCAGAAACGGGGAGCACCAGAAAACAAGGAGAAGCACAAAAAATGCCGGTGTCACGATGACACCGGCATTTTTCTATAATCGGTAAATGATTAAGCGAGAGTGATAAGATTGTTCTCCTCCTTGATTTTGCCCTCTTTGAAGAGCCAGCCAATACCGAGCAGAGTCTCTGCCTCAGTGATCTTAGCCAATTTTGCGATTTCTTTCACGCTCAGAGCCTTCTCAGCTGCGAACAGAGCCTGGTACACATCACCGGCCTTGAAACCTACTGTCTCAACATTGATAACGACCTCTGCCTTCTTGGCTGCAGCCTTCTTGGGAGCTGCCTTCTTCTCAGCGGCTGCTTTAGTAGTTTTAGCAGCGGCTTTTGTTGTTGCTTTTTTTTCTGCCATAATTTGATAAAACAAAAATAATTGAGTTGAACTAACTATGTATCAACTTATTAAATCCGCCGCAAAGTTACATCTTTTAGTTGAAACGAGATAATTTTTTTGCACAAAAAAACGTCATCAGTGTCGCGAGAAGGGGCAAACTATTGCATTTCTTGATTTAAATCAACCTTTATCTGCAATTCGTCGAGCTGTTTTTGGTCGATTGCCGATGGTGCGTCGAGCATCACGTCGCGCCCGGAGTTGTTTTTCGGGAAGGCGATGCAGTCGCGGATACTGTCGAGTCCGGCGAAGATGGAGACGAAGCGGTCGAGACCGAAGGCCAGACCGGCATGGGGTGGCGCTCCAAACTTGAAGGCGTTGATGAGGAAGCCAAACTGTGCCATGGCCCTCTCGGGGGTGAAGCCGAGGATGTCGAACATCTTGGCCTGCAACTTGCTGTCGTGGATACGCAGACTGCCGCCACCCACCTCGATGCCGTTGCACACGAAGTCGTAGGCCTTGGCCCTCACACGCTCGGGCTGGTTGTCGAGATAAGGTATGTCGTCGGGGTTGGGCATGGTGAAGGGATGGTGTGTGGACATGAGTCGCTGCTCCTCGTCGCTCCACTCGAAGAGTGGGAAGTCGACAATCCACAGGCACTCGAACTTCTTCTTGTCGCGCAGTCCCAGACGGTCGCCCATCTCCAGACGGAGGGTGCAGAGCTGCACACGGGTCTTGTTGGCGTTGTCGCCGCTCAGAATGAGCACCAGGTCGCCGTCCTTGGCTCCCATCTTCTCCTTCAGGGCGAGAAGCGTCTCCTGCGAGTAGAACTTGTCGACACTGCTCTTGATCGTGCCGTCGGCATTGTATTTCACGTAGACGAGGCCCTTGGCACCCACCTGCGGACGCTTCACGAAGTCGGTGAGCTGGTCGAGTTGCTTGCGGGTGTAGTCGGCGCATCCGGGCACGCAGATACCGCCGATATAGGCGGCCTGGTCGAAGACGGCGAACGAGCCGGTCTTCAGCACGTCCATCAGTTCCACGAACTCCATGCCGAAGCGCAGGTCGGGCTTGTCGCTACCGAAGCGGCGCATGGCCTCGTGCCATGTCATCTGCTGCAACTTGGCGGGCAGGTCGACGTTGAGGATCTCCTTGAACAGGTAGCGGCACATGTCCTCGAAGATGCCGATGACGTCCTCCTGGTCAACGAAACTCATCTCGCAGTCAATCTGGGTGAACTCGGGCTGGCGATCGGCCCTGAGGTCCTCGTCGCGGAAGCACTTGGCTATCTGGAAGTAGCGGTCGAAACCGCTCACCATAAGCAGCTGCTTCAGGGTCTGCGGACTCTGCGGCAGGGCGTAGAACTGTCCGGGGTTCATGCGCGAGGGCACCACGAAGTCGCGTGCGCCCTCGGGGGTGGACCCGATGAGGATGGGGGTCTCCACCTCGATGAAGTCCTTCGAGTCGAGGAAGTTGCGAATCAATATGGTCATCTTGTGGCGCAACTCGAGATTGCGGCGCACAGGGGTCCTTCTGAGGTCAAGATAGCGGTACTTCATGCGGATGTCGTCGCCGCCGTCGGTGTTGTCCTCGATGGTGAACGGCGGTGTGGCGCTCTCGCTGAGCACGCGCAGTGCCGAGGCGATGATCTCGATGTCGCCAGTGGGCAAGTTGGGATTCTTGCTCTGTCGTTCGCACACGGTGCCTTCCACCTGTATGCAGTATTCGCGTCCCAGTTTGTTGGCATTCTCGCAGAGGGCCTTGTCCTTCTCCTCGTTGAACACCAATTGTGTGATTCCATAGCGGTCGCGCAGGTCGACGAAGGTCATACCACCCATTTTGCGGCTGCGCTGCACCCATCCGGCGAGTGTCACCTGCTTGCCGGCGTCGGAGATTCTAAGTTCTCCACAGGTATTCGTTCTGTACATTATTTAGTGATTTTTGAAATTTTGCTGCAAAATTAACCATTATTTCGCAAAACACAAAAAATCGGGCATTTTTATGTGGAGGCATAAGGTAATCAGAGTAGTCAGAGTAATCAGAGTAATCAGAGCAATCAGATTTCTCAGAGTATTCAGAGTCCTCAGATTTCTCAGAGTAATCAGATTTCTCAGCACATTCCGTAGTTATAAAATTAATGATTATTAATAGGCTTGTATTATGAGAAAATATTCGTGTGGATTCGGGAATTTACCTCCTTTCAGTCAGTGGGTCTTCGACAAATCTCGTGTTCGTCTAATACGACACGAATGCCAAGAAATTGGTCGCTTCGCTCAAAATCTGGAAAAATCTTATTCAAAATCTCACAAAGCTTATGCTTCAAGCTTTCTTGATGCCACCTTCTCACACAATATAATTGATAAAAAACCGCTGACGCTTCTGAAAAAGGAACATGAAACGCTGACGCTTAGAAAAAGGCCACAATGGCCTGGAAAAAAGGAAGAAAAAATTGAAGGGCCTGGAAAAAAGGAAGGAAAAATTGATTTGAAAGATTTTCCCAAAGATTTTGTAAGATTTTGAGCGCAGCGACCCAAAATATCAGCATTCTCAGCACATTCCGTAGTTTTTTGATTTCAGATTTCTCAGTATATTCCGTAGTTTAAAAAATTAATGGCTATTAATGGGCATTTGTGTTGAAAAAAATCAGATTTCTCAGCACATTCCGTAGTTTTTTTCAGATTCCTCAGTGTCGACAGCAGCATAAAATCCACCCCCAAGAGTCAGGGTTGACTCTTGGGGGTGGATGAGTGATGTGAAGCAGAAACGCCCGGTTAAATCAGGTGTGGCAGACGTGCCATGCTCTTGGCCAAGTCATCATCAGTGATATCATAGTTGCGGAGGTCGCCATTGATATACTGGTCGTAGGCCGTCATGTCGATGAGTCCGTGACCACTGAGGTTGAAGAGGATCACCTTACTCTCGCCCGTCTCCTTGCACTTCTTGGCCTCGCGGATGGTGGCGGCGATGGCGTGGCAACTCTCGGGTGCGGGGATGATGCCCTCGGTACGGCTGAAGAGGATGCCGGCCTCGAAAGTCTCCAACTGCGGGATGTCGACACCACGCATATATCCGTCTTTGAGCAACTGGCTCACGATCATGCCCGCACCATGGTAGCGGAGACCGCCAGCATGGATGTTCACCGGCTTAAAGTCATGGCCCAGGGTGAACATAGGCAGCAACGGGGTGTAGCCTGCCTCATCGCCGAAGTCGTAGTCGAACACGCCACGGGTGAGTTTCGGACAACTATTGGGCTCGGCGGCGATGAACTCGGTCTGCCGCTCGCCGGTGAACACATGGCGCATGAAGGGGAAGGCGATGCCACCGAAGTTGCTGCCGCCACCGAAACATGCGATCACCATGTCGGGATACTCGCCCGCCATCTCCATCTGCTTCTCGGCCTCAAGACCGATGATCGACTGGTGGAGCGACACATGGTTGAGCACCGAACCCAGCGTGTATTTGCAGTTGGGCGTGGTGGTGGCCAGTTCCACAGCCTCGGAGATAGCCGTTCCCAGCGAACCCGGATGAGTGGGGTCGCGGGTGATGATATCCTTTCCGGCGCGGGTCGACATCGAGGGCGAGCCCTCGACGGTGGCGCCGAAGGTGCGCATGATGAGCGAGCGGTAGGGCTTCTGCTGCATCGAGATCTTCACCTGGTAGACGGCAGTCTCCAGACCGAAGACCTTGGCGGCATAGCTCAGTGCGGCGCCCCACTGTCCGGCACCTGTCTCTGTGGTGACGTTGGTGACGCCCTCCTGCTTGCAGTAGTAGCACTGTGGCAGCGCGGAGTTCACCTTGTGCGAACCCAGCGGGTTCACGCTCTCGTTCTTGAAGTAGATATGGGCTGGCGTACCGATGGCCTCCTCCAGGGCATAGGCCCTCACAAGTGGCGTGGAACGGTAGTATTTATACATGTCGAGCACTTGCTCGGGGATGTCGATCCATGCGTGCTCGGTGTCGAGTTCTTGCTTGGAGCATTCGTAACTGAAGATGTGGGCAAGGTCCTCGGCGGTGAGGGGCTGCTTGGTGGCGGGATTGAGCGGAGGCAGCGGCTTGTTGGGCATCTCGGCCTGGATGTTGTACCACTGTGTAGGAATCTCGCTCTCTTGAAGGATAAATCGTTTCTGTTTGCTCATAGATTTTGAGTATTGAGTGTAAATCAGTTGCAAAAATACACATTTCAATCTTAAACAGCGACAAATCGCAAGAAAAATATCGGTTTTCGCTATCTTTTTTACCACGAAGGATGACAAAATGGCCCAAGAAGAACTTTTAGGCCTTGTGAAACCAGCAACCCTTCAAAGAATTGTAATTTTCCCCTGAAAACAATTACGAATGAAGATAAATTCATACCTTTGGCCTATGGCCGAAGGTACTCCCGCTCGAAAGTGCAAAAAAAAATGCACTTTCCTCGCTTAATCGTACTATTGGCCTATGGCCGAAGGTAGGATGCGCCTCAACCATGAAAACAAAATACTTCGTCTTTTGTTTTGCATTGTCTTCGGCTTTCACTACCTTTGGCCTATGGCCGAAGGTAGGATGCGCCTCAACCATGAGAACGAAATACTTCGTCTTTTGTTTTGCATTGTCTTCGGCTTTCACTACCTTTGCACATCCATTTCTACATCGTGGCAAACGAAGTGGCCCGATGACCAACTAAAAAGAGCGGATATGAACGATTCATACACGACAGCTGCCGACAAGCACGGCCTCTACAAGGAAGTGAACGCACAAATCAGGGGCCTCATCGAGGGTGAGGACAACCTGGTGGGCGTGCTCGCCAACATCTCGGCGGCCCTGCGCACAGCCTTCGGCGAGCGGTTTTTCTGGGTGGGCTTCTACCTGGTGAGAGACAAAGAACTGATTCTCGGCCCGTTCCAGGGCACGGTGGCCTGCACCCATATCGCCTACGGCCGCGGCGTGTGCGGCACGGCATGGCAGCACGACACCACCCTCGTGGTCGACGACGTGGAGCAGTTTGCCGGCCACATCGCATGCTCGTCGCTCTCGCGCTCCGAAATCGTGGTGCCCCTGCACCGCTCCGACGGCAGCGTGGCCGGCGTGCTCGACATCGACTCCACCGCGCTCTCCGCCTTCGACGACACCGACCGCGAAGGGCTGGAGGCCATCTGCCAACTGCTCACCCCCTTGTTCGAATAACAAACTGCAAAACGACAACGCTATGATACTTAATATTTTTCTCATCGTCCTTGGCGTGATTTTCGTTCTCAAGGGTGCCGATTTCATGACCGACGGCGCCGTGAGCATCGCCGAGCGCCTCAACATCCCCTCCATCGTCATCGGACTCACCATCGTGGCCATGGGCACCTCGATGCCCGAGTTCTGCGTGAGCCTGGTATCGGCACTGAAAGGCACTTCCGACCTGGCAGTGGGCAATGTGGTGGGCAGCAACATCTTCAACGTGCTGCTCATCGTGGGCGTGGCAGCCCTGGTGTCGCCCATGGTCATCTCGAAATCCACGGTGAAGAAAGACGTGCCCTGGGGAGTGTTCTCGGCATTGGCCCTCTCGCTGATGTGCCTCGACATGCAAATCTCGCGCATCGACGCGCTGATTCTCACCGTCGGCTTCATCGCCTTCATGGCCTACACGCTGCTTTCGGCGAAAAACGGAAAGAGCGACCAGCCGGCCGAGGAGAAAGAGGAGAAAAAGGAATACAAGCCGATAGTGGCGGTGGGACTGATTCTGCTGGGCCTTGCCGGCCTCATCGTGGGCAGTAACGTATTTGTGGATGCCGCCACCGAGGTGGCACGTGAGTTCAACGTGCCCGAGGCCGTCATCGGTCTCACCATCGTGGCAGGCGGCACCTCGCTTCCCGAACTGGCCACCAGCGTGGTGGCCGCCCGCAAGGGTCAGAGCGCCATTGCCATCGGCAATGTCATTGGCAGCAACGTGTTCAACGTGCTGATGATTTTAGGTATCACCGGTCTCATCTGCCCCATGCAGATCCAGGGCATCACCCCCATCGACCTTTCTGTGATGACAGTGAGCATCGCCCTGCTATGGCTCTTCTCTTATACGAAATTCACCGTGGAGCGCTGGGAGGCAGCGCTGCTCACGGCGATATTCATTGGCTACATGGCCTGGCTGATAGCGAATGTGATTTAGATTTGAGGTTTGAGGTTTGAGGTTTGAGGTTTATCATGCTTCGCATGATGAACATCGGCGGCGTCTCGGCAATTAGAGCGAGCTCTATTGCGCGCAACTTGCACGATGTTTGAGGTTTATCATGCATTCTTGTTAGTTTTAACGAACACGAATGCCAAGAAATTGGTCGCTTCGCTCAAAATCTGGAAAAATCTTATTCAAAATCTCACAAAGCTTATGCTTCAAGCTTTCTTGATACCGCCTTCTCACACAATATAATTGATAAAAAACCGCTGACGCTTCTGAAAAAGGAACATGAACCGCTGACGCTCGGGAAAAAGGCCGCAAGGGCCTGGGAAAAAAAGGAAGAAAAATTGATAGATTTTCTTAAAGATTTTGAAAGATTTTGAGCGCAGCGACCCAAAACATCAGCCTCATCTCACAAATCTTATGGTTCAAGCTTTCTTGAT